>BTVJ01000122.1:0-19182 GCA_045863395.1 Myxococcales bacterium | reverse complement strand
TCGAAGCGACGGCCACTTCGCTCGAAGCGACGGCCACTTCGCTCGAAGCGACGGCAGGAGACTCGGGACATCTCTCTGGAACAGCCACGCCCGCCCCCGACGACGGCTTGCCGCGCTCCCGCGTGGGCGCCAGAACCGGGGGCACGGTCACCGCTCCGTCCGTGGGCCCGCTGGCCCGCGCCTCGCCGGCCGCGACCAGCCGCTCCACCAGCTCCTCCTTGCGGAGCCTGCCCGCCCCCGAGATCCCCAGCGACGCCGCAAGGGCGCGCAGCTCCTTCACGGTCTTCGACTTCAGCTCCCCGTCACTCATGGCCCACACCTCCGCCCCCAGCCGCAGCGCTCCGCGGCCCGGGGAATAGCCCAAGGCGCCCGTCGTGTCAACCGCGCCCCTGGGAGCCCTCCGGTCCCATGGGCCGCAGCAGCTCGATCTTCGCCTTCATCCGCTCGATCTCCGCGGCCCGCCCCGCGTCCGGCTCCGGCACCGCCCCCAGCGCCAGCTCACCGTAGCTCGACGTCTGCAGCGCATCGAGGGGGACCGCCGCCTGTCGCAGCAGCCGCCGCAGCGCCTCGCGGCACCGGTCCGGGGGGTGATCCGCATCCACCACCGCCTCGATGCGGAAGAACTGCCCCACTCCGGGCATGGAGTCGAGGTACAGGCGCACGTTGTCCGCGAGCCACACCTCCCGCCCCCGTCGGACGACCACCAGCGGCTCCATGGTGTCCCAAGGCGCTGGTGGACACCGTGCGTCGTCGATGGGCGTCAGCACCTGCCGCTCCAATCCCACGGGCCCCCGGTCCTGGCGCATGGTCTCGACCACCGCGTGCATCCCGAGCGCCGAGCTGCGCACCAGGAGCCCGCCGCCGTGCTCGTCCATGCGAAGCCACGCGTCCTGTTGCTGCACGACCCCCACATACTCCTCCGCGGCATCGAGGACGCTCCGCACCGCCTCCATGTCGCGCAGCTCGGCGGTCGCCGTCACCAACACCAGCTCCAGAACATCTCCCATGGTTCCACTCCTCGATTGCGGCCGTTCACGCGACCATGTAGCGTGCGCCCCCATGGGACGTCCACCAAGGATCTTCGAAGACGACCCCGAGCCTCAGCCCTTCCTCAAGTGGGCCGGCGGCAAGGGTCAGCTCCTCACCGCCCTGGCCGGCCGCATGCCCCCCGAGGTCCAAGGCTATCATGAGCCCTTCGTCGGGGGGGGCGCCCTGTTCTTCGACCTCGTCCGCCGCGGCGCCATCCGGGGCGAGGCCCGCCTCGCCGACGTCAACCCGACCGTCATCGCCACCTGGCGCGCAGTCCGCGACGACGTGGAGGCGGTGATCGAACACCTCCGAGCGCTGGATGCTGCCCACGACCCGTATGAGCCAGGCCCGGGCTACTACGCCGCGCGTGACCGCTTCAACGCGCTCCGCGGGGTCGCGTCCACCGAGCGCGCCGCGCTGATGATCTACCTGAACCGCACGGGGTTCAACGGCCTCTACCGCGAGAACTCCTCCGGGCTGTTCAACGTACCGGTCGGCGCCTACAAGAACCCGAACATCGTGCGCGCGGCGTCGCTGCGCGCAACGAGCCGCGCCCTCCAAGGGGTCGAGATCGAGGTGCGCCCCTTCGACGAGGGCCTCCTGGACCGCGCGCGCCCGGGCGACTTCGTCTACTTCGACCCTCCCTACGAGCCGCTGAACGCCACCAGCTTCTTCACCGCCTACTCCAAGGACGGCTTCACCGGCGATGACCAGCGCCGCCTGGCCGTCCTCTTCGAGGAGCTGACCCGGCGGGGCGTCCTCTGCATGCTCTCCAACTCCACTGCCCCGCTGATCCTGGCGCTCTACGAGGAGATGGCGGCACGCCTCCCGGTCCGGGTCGACCGGGTGGGGGCGCGGCGCTTCATCAACTCCAAGGCCGACAGCCGGGGCGAGATCGACGAGGTGGTGGTGGTCAACTGCTCCCTCCTGGACCGGAGCTGACGGCATCATCCACGCTGCCCGGAGCCCTGCCGCTACGACACGCCAGCTCCTCGGATGACGGCAGCGTCGGGCTCCGGCAGGTCGTGCGGGCCGGCCTCGACGTGGCTCTGCACCTGGACGTGGGCTGCAGGCTCGTACACGCGGGACAGCGCGCGATGGAGGCGGACGTTCGTCGACCCGTGGACCGGCCCCTGAGGCGACATCACGACGAGCTCCCCTTCCACGAGCTCGAGAGGCTCGTCCTCCCGGAGGATCCCGGCCTCCACCATCCGCAGGACCTCGTCTCCGGTGAACGTCCTGGCTCCTGCCGGGCGCTCTCCGTCGGGGTCATGGCGGGCACCTCCATGCCGCCAGGATAGCCCCCGCGCGGGGCGACCATCCAGCCGATGGGCCCCCCTGCGCGGTGGAAGCCCCCCGACGCAGGTCACGGGCTCCCCTGCCGCCGGCACGCCTCACCGCAGCGTGGCAGACCCGTTGGCAAGGACCAGCTCCCCGCGCTGATTGACCACCTCCACCCCCAACGCCTCGCCCTCGCGCCAGGCGCGGGTGGTGAGGCGGTCGCCCGGCAGCACCGTGCGCGTGAAGCGGCAGGAGAGCCGCGCGAGCCCGGCCGGGTCGCCGCCGCAGAGGCCGTCGACCAGCGCCTTGGCGGCGAAGGCCATGGTGCAGAGGCCGTGGAGGATGGTCGTCGGGTGGCCCGCAGCCTGGGCGACCTTCTCGTCCATGTGGATGGGGTTCCGGTCGCCACTCGCGTGGCCGTAGCGGATGGGCTGGTCGGCGGCCACCTCCTGCGTCGCATCGAGGATGAGCTCTCTCACGGGGGCCGGCGGCGCCTCCTTCTTCTCACCACCGCCCCGCTTCTCGCCGCGGACGAAGTAGCCGCTGACGATCTCCACCACGGGATCGCCGTCGACCAGCAGGCGCTGCTTCACCTTGAGGAGCTGCCCGGACGACTTGTCCTCCACGGAGAGCAGGCTCGCTGTCGGGTAGACCAGATCCCAGTGGCGGAGCGGGCGGTGGAACCACATCTCCTGCTCGCCGTGTACCAGGCGCAGCAGGTCCACGTGGAGGGAGGGGTCGGTGACCAGCGGCGCGATGGCGTCCATCACGGGCTTGACCGCGAAGAGCACCGGCGCCGTGTCGCCCTCGACGTAGCGCGGGTTCAGGTCGTCGGTGGCACGAGCGTACGCGATGGCATCCTCCGGTCGCACATGGCGGGCCGGCCCCTTGTAGAGCTTGCCGATGAGCGCGCGGTTGGCGCCTGCGGTCTCCGTCGAGGCCCCCGCAGTGGCGCTGGGGGCTCCCGAGGACGCGCCACCCGCCGCCACCTTCTTCAGGTTGAAGAACTGCCCGAACTTGATGAGCTCGCCCATCTTGTCGGCCTTGATCTTGCCCGCCATGAAGGCCTGCTCGGGCTTGAGGTCGCCCTTGGCCATGGCGAGGAGCGTCTCCCCCGAGTCGATGGTGATTGTCGCCGTCGGGCTCCCGTCGAGGCCCTCCACGGCCTCCGCCTTGCCTCCCCCGGCCCGCAGCGTGTACTCCCCGCCGCTGCCAAGCTTGAAGTGGAGCGTAGCCGCCCAATCGCCGGCCTTGTCCGCCCGGAAACCAAGCGGGATCGCCAAGAACAGGGCCCGCACCTTCTCCACCGTGTCGTCCGCCGCCTTGGGCGCAGCCCCGGGCATGGCGGCGATGTCTGGCAGGCGCCGCGCGATCTCGTCCGGCGTCCAGGGCCCGTCGGTCTTGGTGACGCCCGGCGTCATGATCTGGCGATACTCGAAGATCTGCGGCCCGTGGGTGCCGAAGATGCGCCCCGTGACCGCCTTCGCCAGATCGCTGGCCAGGAACACGACGAACGGCGCGATCTGCTCCGGCGTGATGTCCGCCGGCACCGCGGCGATGTCCTCGGTCATGCGGGTCTTGGCCAGCGGGGCGATGGCGTTGACCGTCACCCCCATGCGCCCCGCCTCCAGCGCCACCACCCGGGTGAAGCCCGCGATGCCCGCCTTGGCCGCGCCGTAGTTGGACTGCCCGAAGTTGCCGATCAGCCCCGCGTAGGACGACGTGTTGATGATTGCGCCGCCGTGCCCCGCCTCGCGCAGGTGCGCCAGCGCCGCCTTGGTGCACAGGTAGGTGCCCCGCAGGTGCACCGCCACCACCAGGTCGAACTCCTCGTCCGACAGCTTCAGGAGCGTCCGGTCCCGCAGGATGCCCGCGTTGTTGACCACCACGTCGAGGCGCCCGAAGGCGTCGAGGGCCGTCGCCACCAGGCTCGCCGCGCCGTCCGCGTCGGCGACGCTCGCGTAGTTGGCGACCGCCCGGCCCCCAGCGGCGCGAATCTCCGCGACGACCGCATCCGCCATGGCCGAACCGCCCCCGGACCCGTCCCGCGCGCCGCCGAGGTCATTGACGACCACCGCCGCGCCTTCTGCCGCCAGCGCCATGGCGTGGGCGCGCCCGAGCCCACCGCCAGCCCCCGTGACCACCGCCACCTTTCCGTCGAGAAGCCCCATGGTGTCCTCCTAGACCCGCTCGATGACGGTGGCGACCGCCATGCCAAAGCCGATGCACAGCGTCGCGAGCCCGATGGTCGCGTCGCGCCTCTCCATGGCGTGAAGCAGCGTGGTCAGGAGCCGCGCGCCGCTCGCCCCGAGCGGGTGCCCGAGCGCCACCGCCCCGCCGTTGACGTTCGTCTTCTCCAGGCTCGCCCCGGTCTCCCGCGCCCAGGCGAGCACCACGGGCGCGAAGGCCTCGTTGACCTCGAAGAGATCCACGTCCCCGATGCGCAACCCGGCCCGCGCCAGCGCCTTGTGGGTCGCCGGAATGACGCCGGTCAGCATGATGGTGGGGTCGACCCCGGCGAGCGCCGTGGCGCGAATGCGGGCCCTGCGGCGAAGCCCAAGCGCCAGGGCCTTCTCCGCGGAGCCGATGAGCACCGCGGCGGAGCCGTCGGAGATCTGGCTGGAGCTGGCGGCGGTCACCATCCCGTCGCTCTTGAAGGCGGGCTTGAGGCGCGCGAGGCGCTCCAGGGTGGTGTCCGCCCGCGGGCCCTCGTCGGTGTCGAAGGTGATCAGGTCCCCCGCCTTGGTCACACGCAGCGGGAGGATCTCGTCGTGGAAGTCACCCGCCTCCGCCGCCGTGACCGCCCGCTCGTGGCTCGCGAGCGAGAAGGCGTCCAGCTCCGCGCGGCCGAGGCCCCACCGCTCACAGATCAGCTCCGCCGAGATGCCCTGGGGCACGATGTCGAAGCGCTCCGCGAGCTGGTCGCTGAGCGGCGCCCCGTCCGACCCCATGGCGACGCGGGTCATGCTCTCCACGCCAGCGCCGACGACGAGGTCCGCCTGCCCCGCCATGACCGCTTGCGCCGCGAAGTTCACGGCCTGGAGGCTCGACCCGCACATGCGGTTGACGGTGGTGCCGGTCACCGACACGGGGAACCCAGCGATGAGCGGCGCCGTGCGCCCGATGTTGAAGCCTTGCTCGCCGATCTGCGTGACGCAGCCCATGACCACGTCCTCGACCTCGGCGGGGTCGACGCCCGCCCGGTCGACGAGCCCCCGCAGCACCATGGCCGCCAGGTCGTCGGGCCGCGTGTCCGCCAGCGCGCCGTTGCGCTTTCCGATGGCGGAGCGCACCGCCTCCAAGATGTACGCCTCTGCCATGGCCTCCTCCGGTGGTCGTCAGGTTCGACCGCTTGAGTACCCGGAGGAAGCCGGAACCGTCAACCAGAAAGAGGCGGGGTCAGCGGGACGCGTCGTTGCTGGCGTGCTGGTCCTCGGTGCGCTCCAGGGTCGCCTCCAGGACCTCGGTGGCGTCGCGCTCGATGCGCACGTAGCGGTGCCAGAGGTCCCACCCGTCCAGCTCGAAGCGGACCAGGACTTTGCCCGTGTCGAGCGCGATGGGTCCCATCGGGGTGACGCCGACGAGCTTCTCGTTCACGTACACGCGGACTCCCTCCTCCGGGACGGTCTTGACCTGGAGATAGCCCGTGTAGATGCGTGCGACCAGCGAGACCGGCACCTTCGCCACCTCCCCGGAGCGCACCGTCGCCGTGCCGAACCAGTCGTCGTGGTCCTCCTGGGTCACGCGCACGGGCCAGTCTCCGGCGGGCAGCGTCAGGTCCTTGAGGGGCGCCTTTCCCATGAACACGCCGCTCACCCACACCTCCGCGCGCACCGGGGCGCCCTCGAGCTCCAGCCGGCCGCTGTCCACGGTCTTTGCGCAGCCGTCCATCAGGCCGCGCACCTCGCCCATCTCCTTGGACCGCCCGGCGACCCCGGCGAAGGCATTGCCGTAGAGCAGCACGTCGGGACACGACCCGCCCGCCTTGGCGACCGCCACCAGGTTGTAGAGGAGGTCCATGTTGCCGGGCAGAAGGTCGAGCCCCTTGCGATACTCCCGCAGGGCCGCGGTGTACTTCTTGGCCCGGACGTATGCGTAGCCGGAGCGCATGTGACGGTCGGCCGCCGAGAAGTCGGCCTCCGTGGGCTCGAAGGCGGCGGCGGGGACCGTGAAGAGGGCGCTGACGACAGCGAGGAGCAGGAGCACACGCATGGGCCACCTCCGGGCCCCCACTCCTCATGAGAGGGGCCCCGCGTGAGGCGCTCAGAGGCGGTGCACCCGCAGGGTCTTCTGCGAGGGGGACCGGGTGCCGCTCCGAGCGAAGATCGTGATGGTGTTCGGGCCCTTCTCCAGCGGAATGGCCGTGTCGAACGCAAGCTCGACCCTCTCATCGGCGCGGGCGGGGGACGACTTGAAGAATACCTTCTTGTCGTTGCGGAACACGTAGACGTAGCGGCGAGCCTCGTCGGAGGGCTCGAACACCGCGACGCCGGACAAGGGCAGTGACTCCTTGCGCATCAGCAGGCTCTTGTCCGCGTCGGGGACGACGATGCGGGCAGGCACGGTCCAGGGCGCCTCGGGGAGGGGCGGCACGTCCAGGGACGCGAGCTGCGCCTTGCCGCCAGGAGCCGCCGCCTGATCCCCGACCGGGATGCGCAGCGTGTCGGACACGTACTCGCGAAGCGTCAGGTCGACGACCGACAGCTCCAGCTCGATGGGGTCGGTCGCCGCGTTCTTGGCGCGCAGGCGGAACTCGTTCCTGGCGGTCTCGCCGCGCGCGAGCTTCGGGTGCTCCTGCTTGCCGGACTTGAGGCTCACTCCCTTGCCGGTCGCGCTCTTCAGGTAGGCGCGGGTCTTGAAGGCGTCCCCGTCCCCCACGTTCTTCACCGACACCAGCAGGTCGAAGGTCTCGCCGCGCTGCACCTGGCCGTCGCCGTTGCCCTCCTTGCTGTCGTCGATGCGCCAGGAGTAGGCGAACTGGGGCCGGGGCAGCCCGCGCACCTCCACCTCGGTCGCAACGCTCTTCGCCGCCCGCACCTCGCCCGCCCAGATCTCCATGGACAGCGGGTCCCGGCGCGTGGCGGCGCTCTTGCCGACGGACAGCGGGATGGTCCACTCCCGGGACTCGCCGGGACCCAGGCGGCCGAACACCAGCTCGCGGTTGTCGAGGAGCCCGTTCTCCGACGCGGTCACGGCGTGGACCTGCGCGACGGGCGACGCCCCCTTGTTGGTCACCCTTCCGATGACCTTCAGCTCCTCGCCCGCCTTCACGACCCCGTCCGCCGGCTCCGTGCGCAGCTCGGCCACGAGCTTGCTCCCGTCCCCTCCCCCGGGGGTCCAGTCGATGCCGAACTTGTCCAGCTCCTGGCGGATCTTGCGCTCCTCCGTCTCCTCCAGCTTCTGCAGGAACCCCTTGGCCCTCTGGAGCGTCGCCGAGCGCGTCGCCGACCCCGCCGCGAGCAGCAGCCCACGCGCGGTCTTCATGAGCCAGTCCTCCTCGATGTCCCCGTACTCCGCGTCCGGCTTGTCCTCCGTGGCCGGCGGCTCCCAGAACTTGACGATGTCCGAGGGCTTCCCGGCCTTGGCGCGCTGGCTCTCCAGGTGGTTGTCCAGGTCCTTCTCGCCGCGCAGATCCTTCTCCGTGACCAGCAGGTCCATCTCGTCCGCGGCGATGGTCACCGGGTAGGTCATGATGTCCGGCACCACCCCCACCGACTGGATGGAGACGTCCCCCGGCGTCAGGTACTGGGCGATGGTCAGCTTCAGAGCCGCCTCGCGCCCCAGCTCGTCCTGGAGCTCGTAGAGCACCTGCACGGAGCCCTTGCCGAAGGTCTGGTCGCCGAGGACGACCGCCCGGTCGTTGTTCTTGAGCGCCCCCGTCACAATCTCAGAGGCGCTGGCGCTGCCGTTGTTGACCAGCACCACCAGGGGCAGCTCCGCCCGGGTCCCCGCCTGGGTCGCCTTCTTCTCGTCGCGGGTGCGCGCCCCCTCGGCGACGGTGGTCACGATGGTGCCCGACGACACGAAGGCGTCGCTCACGCGGATCGCCTGGTCGAGCAGCCCCCCGGGATCGTCCCGCAGGTCGAGCACGAGGCCCTTGCGGGCGCTGCCCGCCTCCTCCAGCTTGCGCAGGTGCGTCTCCAGGTCGTCGGCGGTGCTGGACTGGAAGTTCTTGATGCGCACGTACCCGACCCCCTTGCCCAGGTCCGTGCTGGCCACGCTCTCGATCTTGATCTCCTTCCGCTTGATGGTGAAGGGCCGCGGCTCCTTCCAGCCGTCGCGGGCGATGGTGATGGTCACGTTGGTGTCCACCTCCCCGCGCAGGCGGTTGACCGCGTCGTTGAGGTTCATGTTGACCGTGCTCTCGTCGCCGATCTGGACGACGCGGTCCCCCTTCTTGACACCGGCGTCCCAGGCGGGGGTGTCCCGGAGCACGGTGACGATGGTCAGGTCCCCGTTGCGGTTGCTGATGATGATGCCGAGGCCCCCGAAGCGCCCCGCCGTGCCCACCTTGGTGTCGGCGTACATCTCGGGCGCCAGCAGGACGCTGTGGGGGTCGAGCGTCGACAGCAGGCCGTTGACCGCCGCGTACTCGATGTCGGCGCGGGAGACGTCCGGCGGCAGGTTGCGGGACACGAGATCGAAGATGTCGCGGAGCTTCCAGGTCATCTCGTAGAGGTCGTCGACCTTGTCCAGCTTGAAGTCCTGGGCGATCTTGTCGACGGTCACGCGCACCCCCACGATCTGGCCCGTGTCCCTGCGCGACGGCTCGGCGAGCAGCTCCGGGACTCCGCGCTGCACCTCCTCCAGGGCGGCGACCAGCATGCGGCGCGGGTCGATGCGCGTCGGGTCCACGTAGTTGTTGCGGATGTAGCCCACGCAGCGGGTCAGCAGCTTGAGGTCCCGGAGGTCGTAGCCATCCTCGCCGGGCGGGGTGGCGCCCTCCGCCCCCTGCGCCGCCTGGGCCTCGCCGTCGGTGCGGAAGTGGAAGCCCCGGTCCCCGAACTCGATGGTTGCGAACAGGGCGAGCGCCGCGGCGTAGGAGACGGCCGCGACGATGACGCGAACAGAGACCCGCATGTGTGGCTCCTGTTGAGGGGCGCGCTGGGGCGCCTCGGTCAAGATAGGGGCGGGGGGGCGGTGGGATCAAGCGACGGACCCGGGCCCGCGTCGCAGATCGGAGCACTCTGCGCGCTTGCGCCCTCTGCGGCGGGCGGGGTAGCCTCCCGGCCATGAGGTGGAGAGACGACCTGGAGCGCACGGAGGACGAGCTCGCGCGGCTGCGGCTTCGACTCCAGGAGCTGGCCCTGGCGCGCACCCCCGGCATGGAGGAGGCGCTGGCCGTCGTGCGGGAGGAGCGCGAGGCGGCGGAGGCCCGCATCGTGGAGCGCCGCGCCGCCACTCCAATGGGGGTGCTCGCCCTCGACCGTCTGGCGGAGCGCTTCGGGCTCTCGCCCCTCGACGAGGCGACGCTGCTGACCGCGCTGGCGCCGGCGCTGGACCACGAGGCGCTCACCTGGATGGAGGGCGCCACTGGTGGGCGGGCGCGGGGTGGGCCCACGGTCGATCTCGTGCTCGCGCTGTGGACGCGGGGCCTCGGAGAGCGGGTCCAGGGGCGCGCGCGGTTCGCCGAGGGGGCGCCGCTGCTCAGGAACCACCTGATCACGCTGGGCGGCGAACTGGACCCGGGCGCCTCGCTGCTGGATGCGACCATCCGGCTACCGGATCGGCTGGTCGGAGAGCTGCTCGGCCAGGCGGACGGGGAGGACGCCGGCGCCCGGCTCCTTCCACCCACGCCCCTGGACCGTGTCGTGCTCGGCGGCGCGCACGAGGCGCTGGTCCGCGGCCTGCTCGCCGCTCGCCGGGAGGGCCCGCCGGCCACGGTCCTGCTGTTCGCTGGACCGTCCGGGGTGGGCAAGACCCTGCTGGCGCGGGCGGTCGCGGGCGCGATGGGCCTCGCTGTGCTCGCCGTCGAGGCGCCCAGCTTCCTCGATCTGCGCCGCTCGCCCGAAGAGCGCCTCGCAGACCTGCTGCGGGAGGCGCGGCTTCGCGGGGCGGCCCTGCTGCTCGACGACTGCGAGTCCGTGCTGCGGGCGCGGGAGCTCGGAGGCACCCTGACCGGGCCGTGGCTCGCCGCCCTGGACCGCTTCGAGGGGACGGTGCTCCTGACCACGACCCGCCCGGCGCTGCTCGACGAGGGCCTCGACCGCCGCGTGTTCCTGCGCCTCGACCTGCCGGTGCCCGACGCGGCGCTGCGGCGGCGCCTGTGGCAGCTCGCGCTGGCCGACGCGGGCCTGACCCTCGCAGAGCCGGACCTCGACCACCTGGCGCTGCGCTACGACCTGGCCGGGGCGCACGTGCGCAATGCCGTCGCCGTGGCCGCTGCCCTGGCCGCGGGCCGAGGCGGGGCCGCCGGCGCGCGGGAGGTGGACGAGGCCGCACGGCTCCAGGTGCGCCGCCGCCCGAGCCCCCATGCGGAGGACCCTGGCACGCTGCTGACCCTGGACGATCTGGTGCTCCCGAGCCCGGTCCGCGCCCAGATCGAGGAGATCCTCGCCGCCGCTCGCAACCGCACCCGCGTCCTTCGAGAGTGGGGCTTCGCGGAGCGCCTCTCACGGGGGCTGGGCATCGGCGCGCTGTTCGACGGGGAGCCGGGCACGGGCAAGACCCAGTGCGCCGAGATCCTGGCGGCGGAGCTGGGGATGCCGCTCCACCGGGTCAACGTGGCGCAGGTCCTCGACAAGTATGTGGGCGAGACCGAGAAGAACCTGGCGCGGGTCTTCGCCGAGGCGCGCGCGGCGGGGAGCCTCCTGCTCTTCGACGAGGCCGACGCCCTGTTCGCGAGCCGCGTCAACGTGGAGAGCGGCCAGGACCGCCACGCCAACCTGGAGATCAACCTCCTGCTCCAGCTCATGGAGCGCCACGAGGGCATCGTGGTGCTGACCACCAACCTCAAGCAGGGCATCGACAAGGCCTTCGAGCGACGCATCGGGTGGAAGGTCCACTTCCCGTTCCCCGACGCCACGGACCGGGAGCGCATCTGGCGGGCGCTGCTCCCGTCGAAGGCGCCGGCCGCGCGGGACATCGACTTCCACGAGCTGGCCTTCCGGTTCGAGCTGTCCGGCGGCGGCGTCAAGAACGCCGTGCTGCGCGCCGCCTACCGCGCGGCGGCGGGGGACCGGCCGATCAACATGGGCGACCTGGAGGCCGCGGCCGAGCACGAGTGCGCCGCGTCCGGCAAGCTCTACAAGCCCGCGCGGCGGCGGGACGAGGGGCTGTTCCCCTGAGGCAGTCGACAACGGCGAGCCCCGCGGCGACAAATCGTCACCCTCCGAAGCACCGAACCGTTGAACTCCTGCGCGCAAAGAGCATGATGCACCGCGGATCGGGCCGCCCCGGACCGGCATGGGCGCCGGCCCCCCGGAGGCACCCGTCCGCTGGTGCTCCATGGCATCGAAGCGCATCTCCCTGACCCTCGCCCTCGCGTTGACGGCCTGCTCGGATGCAGGCACAGACGGAGACGCCGTCGCCATCGGAGGCGACACCCCGACACCCGCGACAGACGTGGTCGCCGACTCCGGGCCGCAGGTGGACGCGGCCGCCCCCGACGACGCGGTGGACGTGATCTCCCACGCGACGGACTCGGTGGACTGGCGGCGCTTCCCCGACGCTTCGCCCCCGAGCGACGTGCCGGAGGACCTGCCGGACGTCGCCGACGTGGCCGCCCCCGACACCGCGGACGTGCCCGACGCCCCCGAGGCGCCTGATGTCCCGGTCGACCTCGGGACGCCCGACGCGGGCCCCCCACCGGAGCTGCCCTACGTGGATCGCTGCACGGAGCCTGGCGGCGGCGTCAACGTCTACGACCTGCAAGACCCCGCGTGTCCCGACCACGCGGAGCTGGCCCCCGGCGAGGTCCTGGAGGTGACCGTCACCGGTCTCGTCGTGACGGCGGTCTTCGGCGACCAGTTCTTCGCGCAAGAGGAAGAAGGCGGCCCCTGGTCGGGCATCGGCATCTACGCGCTCAACGCCAAGGGCGACCCCTTCCAGCAGCTCTCGCTGGGCGACCGTGTGTCGGTGGAGGGCAGCTTCCGCGAGTACTACGGCCTGAGCCAGATCTACGCGACCAAGGTGACCCGCCTCGGCGGTGGCGCAACGGCGACCCCCGCCGCCATCCCCATCGCGGGCCTCATCGCGACCGGCGGCGAGTGGGCGGAGCCCTACGAGGGCGTGCTGGTGCGCGTCGACGGCGTGTCCACCGTGGTCAACACCAAGCCCGACTGCCCCCACGAGTTCGGGGAGTTCATGGTCGACGACAACCTGCGCGTCGACGACATGGCGATGCTGCCCTTCGTGGCGCACCTTGGCGACGAGCTCAAGGACCTGACGGGCGTGCTCAACTACGCCTTCGGGAACTTCAAGCTGGAGCCACGCATCCTGCCCGACCTCGTGCTCCTCACGCCGGGGGGGACGGCCGTCTCGAAGTGCATCAAGACCGACTGCATCGCGGCGGCGGACGCCCCCGAGCTCGGCAGCCTGGTGGTCACGGAGATCATGGCCGACCCGGCGGGCGAGGACGGCCCCCGCGAGTGGATCGAGGTGCAGAACCGCAGCGAGGTGGCCATCCTCATCGCCGGCCTGACGCTCAAGGACTGCGCCTTCCAGGCGTGGATGGTGCCGCTGCCGACCGCGGTCGCCCTGGCTCCAGGAGCCTTCGCGGTCATCGGGGCCTCGACGGACACGGAGCTGAACGGCGGCGTGAAGGTGGACGCGGCCTGGGGCGACGGGTTCTACCTGCCCAACGGCGAGGGCGCGGTCCTCATCTACAACGACAAGGGCCAGCTCATCGACCAGGCGCGCTACGCCTCGTATGACCCGTGGGACTTCGTCTCGGGGCGCTCGCTGGAGCTGATCGACCCGGCGGCGGACAACCAGGCCGTCGGCAACTGGAAGGCGGCGAGCGTGAAGTACGGGCCCGGAGGCTACGGGACCCCGGGGGCGCCCAACAGCGCGTGGTAGTGGGGCGGGGCTGGCTGGGGGCGGCCCTGACCGGGGGCCGCCGAGAGCGGGGAGCGCGCGGTCAGGGGGCGCAGGACCCAGCGACCACGTTGAGCTTCACCTTGGCGCTGACGTCGATGAGCCCGTCGCTCACGGTGGCGGTGACCACGTAGCTCCCTTCGGTCTGGGCGACCAGCACCAGGTCGTCTCCGCTCTGGCTCGCGTCCCAACCACCGTCCGCGGGCCCGTCCACGTCGAAGGTCACCGCCAGCGCGTCGCCGTCCGGGTCGCTCGCCTCGACGCGGACGATGGCCGCGGTGCACGCGGGCACCTCCAGCCCCGGTGCCACCACCAGCGCCTCGATGACCGGAGGCTGATCGATGACCACCGCCACGTCGACGCCGCCCGTGGGGCCCGGGTCGCACGCGAGCACCAGCAACACCTCGCTGGTCTTGCCCGCGACCACGTCCACCGTCGCCGACGCAGACCCGCACGGCGCGAGCGTGGCCTCGTCGGCCATCGCCCACACGTCCACCTTGCAGGTGCCCGCGGGCACGACGGCGAAGGCGTCGGCGAAGGCGTGGCCGGCGAGCTGCGCGTCCACGTGGTCGGGGAGACCCTCGGACTCCAGGGGCGCATAGCGCTCGACGACCACGTCGCCGCACGTGATGCGCGCCAGGACCCCGCTGACGCCAGCGGGGGCCTGACTGAGGCCGAGGGCGATGACGCCGGTGCTCTCGGGCTCCTGCCCGTCACCGGCGGCCTCGCAGGCCACGAGCGCGAGCAGGAGCAGGAGCGGGCTCTTGCGGACCACCACCACCCCCTACGGCTGATAGACGACGGTCAGGTTGACCAACGTCGGCTCGTTGCCCGCGATGGTCGACGAGAGCAGCGCCTTGACCTCCAGGGTCTGGCCGACCAGGCCGAGCGCCTGACCGTTGGTGACCTGCGTCCACGCGCCGCCGTCGAGCCGCACGTAGACCGCCACCCCGCTGCCGGGCGGCGTGATCGCCGTCCACGAGATGGTCAGCCACTGGGTCGCCGCGTTGCCGGAGTCGATCGGCGCGGAGACCCAGGTGCTCGTCGAGGCGGACATGCACTGGGACGTGAGGCCCGTCATGTCGCCCGAGTAGCCGTAGGGGTTCACGAGGATGCCGCCGCCGAAGCCTGTCGCCACGTTGGCGGGCGTGATCCTGGTCAGATTGTGGGTGTTCTGGTTGATGGTGTAGACATTGTTCTGGGCATCCAGCGTGAGGCCGTGGACGTCGCTCACACCGGGCTGCGGATCCAGGACGGTGGTCGCGTCGAGACCAGGATCGTAGCGGTACACCTTGTTCGCGCTGTAGGCAGCGGCATAGACGCGGCCATCCAAGCCCACCTGCACGCCGCACATGAAGAAGTTGGGGGTGGGCGCGGTGTCCACGAGCAGACCCGTCGAACCGTCGAGCAGACGCAGGGTGGAACCCGTAATCCAGACACCGCCGATCTGGTCGGCTGCGATTCCGTAGGGCAGCGAGTGGTTCCAGCTCCACAGCATCTGCAGGTTCTCCGTGCCATTGACCCCGAACTTGCCCACCTTGCCGCTGAAGTAGCCGCTGACGTAGACACCGGTGGAGTCGGCGGCGAGGCCGTAGACCTGCATGTCGGTCTGCACGGAGCCCAGGACGGCGCCGGTGGCGGGGTTCAACTCGAAGACGTTGCCCGGGAAGTCACTGCACCCTGCGAAGAGGCGGCCGTTGCCCGTGAGCACGATGCCGCGGGACGACGCGCAGACGGGGAGCTGAGTCGACCAGAGCAGAACGCCGTCGCGCGTGTGCTTGGCCACCTTCCCGTCGTTGCGGCAGGTCGCATACACGTCCGTGTTCCCGTCCATCAGGATGCGGCTCGGGTTCGCGCAGGTCGCGAACGGCGACGTGGCCAGGGGCGCCAGCGTCGTCAGATCGTAGACCGCCAGCTTGCTGGCGCCGCTGGAGGGCACCACCAGGTACGGCGCCAGCTCGCAGGTCTGGCCCGGCTCGACGGTCGCGCCGATGTCGAACACCTGCTGGATCTTCGAGCACTTGGACGGGTCGAGCACCACCCCGCCCTGCTGCTCGCAGAGGTAGAGCAGGGTCTTGGCGGGGTCCTTCAGCCCCTGGACCTGACAGCAGACCTCGTTGCACTTCTCCTCGGGCAGCGACTGCCCGCCGACCTTCTCGCAGGTGGTCTGTGGCGTGACGCTGGCCTGCCCGTCCGGGCCGACGCAGCACACCGCGGGCAGACACAGGTCCATGGCGACGACCTTGCCCTGGACGATGCACTCCGACTCCGGGATTACGGCAAAGAGGCCGCCGGGCAGCGAGCAGCACACATCCTGGGGCACGCACAGCTCCATCGGCTGGATCTGGCTGTTCGGGCACTGGGCGAGGGGCACTACCTGGCTCCCCGCGGCGGTCTTGCAGCAGACCTCCTGCTTGCACACGGCCTCCGGCACGACCGTGCCACCCTGCTGGTTGCACGCAGCCTGGCTCGGCGCCCAGGTCGTTGACTGGTTGCCGATGCGGCAGCACACCTGCTGCGCCGCCTCACACTCCTTGGCGGGGAGCACGTGACCCTGCGGGCACTCCAGCGCTGGCACGGTCATCACGCCGTCGATGGTCTTGCAGCAGACCTCCACGTAGCACTGCTCCAGGGGCACCGCCACGCCGCCCTTGCCCTCGCAGCCCGGCTTGCTCGCGATGGCCAGGTGGTCGTCGATCTTGCAGCACACCTCCTGGCAGTGCTCGATGTCCGGGTCGTCGCCGACGTGGATGGGGAAGGTCATGGTGGACTCGTTGGTCCCGTCGCTGACCGTCACCGTCACGGTGTACTCGCCCGGCGTCTCGGCCCAGAACGTGAGCACGGGCCCCTTCGAGGTGAACTCGTAGACCGCGCCGTCGGGCCCCGTCACCGTGAAGGTGTAGGTGAGCGGCCCGTTGCCGCCCTCCGCGTCGACGGTGATGGACACCGGCTCGCACTTCACGATGAACTTCGAGCTGCTGTAGGTGACGTTCGTGATGGACGGGCTGTCGGTGATCACCGTGACCAGGTCCAGCGCGCCGGTGGGCTTGGCCTTGCACTCGATGACCAGCACGATCTCGGTCGTCTTGCCCGCGACCACGACCACGTCCTGCTTGACCGGCGTGCAGTCGGGCGCGGGCGTGTTCGGGTCCAGCATTGCGGTGGCGTTCACCGTGCAAGCGCCGGGAGGCACGATCAGGAACAGATCGGCGAAGGGGGAGCCGGCGAGGGTCTGGTCCACGTGGGCCGGGAGGCCCTCGGTCTCCAAGGGCACGTACTGGGTCGCCGTGAAGCCGCCCGCGCAGGTCACCTCGTAGAGGACGCCCGCGACGTCACTGGCGAGGCCGCTCACGACCATGTGCAGGCCGCTCTTCGGCGCCTTGTCCACCCCGGTGGGGGCCCCCGAGCCGCCCTCGTCGCTGCAACCGGCCCCCAACACCGCCACACCCACCGCGAGGGCGAGCACTCCAATCCGTCGAAGCATTCGATGGTCTCCTTTTGTCCGCCTCGGGCCAGGACGGCTTCCCATCCTGACCGGGAGATGTTCCTGTGTGCCGCGAGCGTGCCCACGCAGAGCGGCCGTGTCAATACGAACCGTGCCTGTCCACGATACTCGCAAGATCTGGGAAGGAGTGCGGCGGGGGCGCAGGAGGACGCGGTATAGGTGACGCAGAGCCTTGTTCGCCAGACGCGGCACGGGTAGGATGGTGGACCTCATTGGTCTCCATTTCTAGATGAAGAGGTGCGCCATGCGAATCAGGACGCGCGAGAGGGCCCTGCGATCCGCGGCCAGCGTCGTGTTCGGGCGGAGCGGAGCCCGGCTCGCGGCGTGTCTGGCGCTGCTGGCTGGGTGCCCGGACGGCGGGACGGCGGGGGGCAGCGACACCGGCGCACTCGCGGATACCTCACTGAACGGCGACATCCTCGCCGACCTGGCGGACCTGGTGCTCGGCGAGGACACGCCGGGGCCTGGCGCGGACGTACCGCGCGGTCTCGACGGAGCCGCGGACGTGGCAGCTCCCATGGACGTGGCAGCGACGGGGGACGTCGCGGGAGACGCAGCGGCGCCGGTTGACGTGGCCTCCCCCCCCGACGCGGCCGACGTCGCGGCGCACGTGGACGTGGCGCAGGATGCCGAGACCACGGACACGGCGACGCCCGCCGACGTGGCGGCCGACGCCGGCACCGACGCCGTGCAGCCCACCGACACGCAGGTGGCGGACGCCGGCAGCGCCATGGGCTGCCTCCAGCCGACCGGGGTCCCGTGCAGCGTCGCTGACCCCTGCCCCACGGACAAGGTGCTGGCCTGCTTCGAGGGCCAGTGCGCCGAGATGGACATCACGCCCAACGAGACGGCTCAGGCGTGCTGCAACGCCAAGTACCAGGCGGGTGAGTTTGCCGCGCCCGGCTGCAACCCCTGGGGTCCCCCGGCGCCGCCAGCCTTCGACCGCGTCGCCGCCCGCCGCGCCTTGCGGAGCGTGGCGTGAGCCCCACGCTCGACCTGCGGCGCCAGGCCGCCGCAGACGGTCTGGAGCTGAGCGGAGGCGTGCCCCTGACCGACCAGGACCGCCATCGCGCCATCGCGACCTGGAAGGGCCGCATGGTCAACGAGCACATCTCGGCGCGGGTCTTCGCGTCGCTGATCCCCCAGATGATGAGCGCCGGCCTGGACCCGGACTGGCAGCACGACGTGGCCGTGATGATCCAGGACGAGCTGCGCCACGGGCGCCAGTGCGCCGCCGTGGTCCACGCGCTCGGAGGGGAGGCTTGGGCGCCTCTCCCGGAGCTCCCACTCGTGCCCCTCCACGAGGACGCGAGCCCGCTGGAGGCCTTCCTCCGAAACCTGATCAGCGTGTCCTGCCTCTCGGAGACCGTTGCCGTGGCGTTGATCCGGGCGGAGCAGCAGGAGGTGCGCCCCCCCGAGATGACCGCCACCCTGGGGCGCATCCTGGCGGACGAGGTCCAGCACGCCCGCTTCGGGTGGAGGGTCCTGCGGGAGTTGGGCCCGCTGCCGGCGGACCTCCGGGGGCGCCTGGGTGAGTACCTCGTCGTGGCGCTCCACCACCTGCGGGAGCACGAGCTCCGGCACCTGCCCGTGGACCCGCTGCCGACGGCCGAGGCATCGGCCGTCGGCGTCTGCGACGGCCGGGACGCTCGCAGCCTGTTCTTCGAGGCCGTCGACACCGTGATCCTGCCGGGGCTCGAGCGCCACGGCCTCGCCGCGCGGGAGGCCTGGCGCGCCTCCTACGCCTTGGACAGGTCAGCCACGTAACCGCCCGCCTCGTTCTCGACGCTTTCGCTTGCCTGGCACCCCCGTGCGTGCATCCTTTTCCACGCGCACCGACGCAGGACCGTCCAGACCGTCGGCGACGGTCGCCGACGCCGCCGCGCGGCAAACTCCGGGGGAGCCCGGCAGCCGCCGCAGCAAGCAACGGCGCGGACGAAGGCTGGGCGACGGCGGTTGGCACGCCCGGTGCAGCGGGTTGGGTCACCCGGAGACGGGGAGAAGCTCACAGCAAGGAGAGAACATCATGCGCGGCAACACACTCAGGTTCCTCGGCGGTCTCGGCATCCTGTCCCTCACCCTGGTCACGTTCTCCGCCTGCGACGCCACCAGCGGCGATGGCAGCGGCGGTGGAGGCGTCGGCGGCCTTGGCGGGACGCTGAGCAAGATGTTCAAGGGCAAGGGCGGCGCGGGCGGGACCGGAGGGACGGGCGGGACCGGCGGCACGGGAGGCACCGGCGGCACCGGCGGCACGGGCGGCACCGGCGGCACGGGAGGCACCGGCGGCACCGGCGGCACGGGCGGGAACGACGGCACGGGCGGCACCGGCG
>BTVJ01000121.1:0-19387 GCA_045863395.1 Myxococcales bacterium | reverse complement strand
CCCGAGCCACCCGCGTCGGCGCCCGACCCGCCCGAGCCGTTGCAGTGGCCGCACACGGAGCACACGTCGTCGCAGCAGTCTCCGTTCGTGTGGCACTCGGAGTCGCAGTAGCACCCTCCCTCGGTCTTCTCGCCGCAGTGCCCCTCGCAGGTGCCGCTCCCGCCGACGTCGTCCATGCAGTCGTACCAGCCAGCCTGGTAGTCGTAGGCGCAGATCTGGAAGCTGCCGCAGTCCAGCTCGTGCAGGTTCCCGTTCTCACACCACTGGACCATCGAGCCCTGGCAGCGGCCCACCTCGTCGAGCCCCGAGGGGCAGTCCTTCCCCGTGTCCGTGTTCTGGGCGACGGCAGCGCCAGGCCAGGCGAGGGTGGCGAGGAGCAGGAGAGCGGGACTACGCATGGGAGACCTCCAGGTTGGTGCGCAGTGTACGCCTCCGAGGACCGCCGAGACAACGAGGCTGCGGCAGCACCGCCGTGCGCGGGTTGACACAGGTGTGCAACTTCCGCAGAAATGCGGCACATGGAGCGCTTCGACCTGCTGATCGCCGGCGCCGGGTGCGCGGGCCTGTCCCTGGCGGTCCAGCTCGCGACGCAGGGCCTCGCCGGGCGCCGGGTGCTCGTCGTCGACCCACGGCTCTCCCACGGGCGGGATCGCACGTTCTGCTTCTGGGACGTCGCGCGCCACCCCTTCGAGGACGCGGTGAGCCACCGCTGGTCCCGGTGGCGTGTGGCCGCACCGGGCGGCACGCACGTCGCGACCTCGACGCGGCACGCCTACTGCCATCTGCCTGGCGATGCCTTCTACCGAGCCGCCCTGGACCGCCTCGGCCGCGAGCCGGACATCACCGTGCGGCTGGGCGTGGGCGTGGAGGCGCTGCGCGAAGACCCGTCAGGCATCGTCGCCCACACCACCGCCGGCGCAATCCGCTGTGAGCTGGCCTTCGACGGGCGGCCCCTGCGCCTTCCTCCTGCCCCTGCCGGCGAGGTGCGGCTGCTCCAGCACTTCGGCGGTCGCCTGGTGCGCACCGAGGAGCCGATCTTCGATCCGTCCACGGTCACCCTGATGGACTTCGACCTGCCACTACGCGGCGCTCACTTCATGTATGCCCTGCCCTTCGACGAGCACACGGCGCTGGTCGAGGACACGTGGATGACCGCGACCCCGGGCGCCAGCTACGACCAGCACATGGACGAGTGGCTGCGCCGGGCGGGGGCCTCACGGTGGGAGGTGCTCGGGGAGGAGCGGGGCGTCCTCCCCATGACCACGGAGCGCCTCGCCCCGCCGGGACTCCGAGTGGTCCCCATCGGGCTCCGGGGCGGCGCCGCTCGCCCGTCGACGGGCTACGCCTTCCTGGCCATCCAGCGGACGGCGGCGGAGCTGGCACGTCAGGTGCTGAGCGGCACGGCGCATCCCCGCGTGGAGGCGCACTCACGCACCACGGAGCGCCTCGACCGGATCTTCCTCGATCACCTGGCCCGCTCGCCCGACGGCGCCCCCGATCTCTTCCTCTCGCTCTTCTCCAAGGCCCCCGCGGACGCGGTGGTGCGGTTCCTGTCGGAGGTGGGAACCCCGTCGGACGTCCTCGCGGTGATGCGAGCGTGCCCCTCCCTGCCCTTCGCCCGCGCGGCGCTCCGCCAGCTCCCCGGGCTGCTCCGCGATCAGCCCCGCACGCGCCACGGGTGGGAGTAGACGCCGACCTCGTCGCCCCGCGCAAACCCGCAGAGGGTCACCCCGAGGCGGTCTGCCGCGTCCACGGCAGCGTCGCTCGGGGCGCTGATCGCCATGACGAGGCCGATGCGCGCTCGCACCGCCTTGACGACCATCTCCAGGCTGGTGCGGCCGGAGAGGATCACGCCGGCGTCCGCGGTGGGCACGCCAAAGCGCGCGGCGTGGCCGAGCACCTTGTCCAACGCGCTGTGCCGCCCCAGATCCTCGCCCAGCACCCGGATGCTCCCGTCCACGTCGAAGAGCGCCGCCGCATGGCAGCCGCCGGTCTGCTCGAAGAGGCCTTGCTCGGCGCGGAGGCGGGCAGGCATGGCGTAGAGGAGGTCTACCGAGACACAGAGACCACCGCAGACGGCGTCCAGGCCTGAGACGATGGCGCCCGCGTCCTCGTGGCCGCACAGGCCGCAGCTCGACTGGACCACCAGATTGCGGTGAATCGTGCCGGCCAGCCCCTCCCGCAGCCACACCTTGACGGTGTCTCCGCCCTCGCAGGCGCGGAGCTCGACGATATCACCCATGCCCTCGATGGCACCCTCCGCCAGCAGGAAGCCGACTGCCAGATCCAGGTCGTGGCCCGGCGTGCGCATGATGGTGAAGCTCCCGTGGCCCACGAGCTGGATGACGAGCGGCGCCTCCCGCACCAGGCCCCGCTCCTCGTCCCGCGGGCCGTGGCCCCGCCGCCAGTGGACCACGGGGCGGACCGCGCTCGGCGCGCCAGCGGGCTGCTCCCCCACCGCGATTCGCCGCCGCAGCACGCGCCCCACCGTCCAGTCGCTCGGGTCCCGCTCCAGCATCACGCCTCCGCCCGATAGTACGCGCCGGGGAAGCCGCGCCCGGCGTCGCCGTCCTCCCGCACCACCTGCGCCGCGCAGACCTTGTACTCCGCGGTGCCCGTCTCGGGGTCCCCGACGTCCGTCGTCAGCAGATTGGCCCGCGCCTCGGCGAAGTGGAAGGGCATCCAGATGCAGCCGCGGCGCACCTGCTTCGAGATCATCGCCCGGCAGCGGACCGCGCCCCGGCGGGTCGTCACCCGGACCAGGTCCCCGTCGCGGATGCCCCGCTCCCCGGCGTCCTTCGGGTGCAGCTCGACGAAGGCCTCCGGCTGCTTCGTGTCGAGGCCCTCCGAGCGACGGGTCTGGGTGGCGGCGTTGTAGTGGTACAGCGTGCGCCCCGTAGACAACACCAGCGGCCACTCGTCGGTCGCCTCCTCCACTGGCGGCCGGTAGTGGACCGCACGGAACAGCCCCTTGCCCCGCAGCACCCCCCCCTCGTGCAGGAAGCGCGTGCCCGGGTGGTCAGGGGTGGGGCAGGGCCACTGGAGGCCCCCCTCGCGGTCGATGCGCCCATGCGAGATTCCCGCGAACTTGGGCGCATCGCGCACCAGCTCGTCGTAGATGGCGGCCGGGCCGTCGTAGTCCCACGCCGCGCCGCACGCGCGGGCCAGATCCACCAGGATCTGCCAGTCCGCTCGCGCCTGACCGGGCGGCTCCACCCCCTTCCTCACGCGCTGCACCCGCCGCTCGGAGTTCGTGAACACCCCGTCCTTCTCCACGAAGCACCCCGCCGGCAGCACCACGTCCGCCCACCGGCACGTCTCGTTGAGGAAGATGTCCTGCACCACCAGGAACTCCAGACGGTTGAGGCCCTCCTCCAGGCGCGAGACGTTGGGCTCGGACAGCACGATGTCCTCCCCCATGACGAAGAGCCCCCGGATGCCGCTCCCCACCTTCTTGATCATCTCGTTGAGGTTCAGGCCCGGGCGCGGCGGCAGCTCCACACCCCACGACGCCTCGTACTTCGCGTGGACGGCCGGGTCGTCCACCCGCTGGTAGCCGGGGAGAAACACCGGGCTCGCGCCCGCGTCGTTGGCGCCCTGCACGTTGTTCTGCCCGCGCAGCGGGTTCATGCCGGCGGCCGCGACCCCCAGATGCCCGGTCATGAGCACCAGGTTGGACAGCGCATAGACGTTGTCCGTGCCGTGGGCGTGCTCCGTGATGCCGAGGGTGTAGTAGATGCCCGCCTTCCGCGTCGTCGCATAGCGCCGCGCGGTCCAGCGGATGTCCTCGGCGGGGACGCCGGTCACGCGCTCCGCCTCCTCGGGGGTGTACGCCGCCACCGCGTCCCGCACCGCCTCGAAGTTCTCGGTGTTCGCGGCGACGAAGGCCTCGTCGGTGAGCCCCTCTGCGATGATCACGTGGGCCATGGCGTTGAGCAGCCACACGTCGGTCCCCGGCCGCAGCTTCAGGTGGCGCTCCGCCATGGTCGTCAGCCAGATGGACCGCGGGTCGGCCACCACCAGCGTCGCGCCGCGGTGGACGGCGCGCTTCATCTCCATGGCGATGATGGGGTGCGCCTCGGTGGTGTTGCTCCCGATGACGAGCAGGAGGTCGGCGTCCCGGATCTCTCCGATGGAGTTGGTCATGGCGCCCGCACCGAACGTGGTGACCAGACCGGCCACCGTGGGAGCGTGTCACGTCGCAGCGCATTGGTGGACGTTGTTCGTGTGGAACACCGCCCGCGAGAGCTTCTGGACCAGGTAGTTCTCCTCCATGGTGCAGCGCGACGACGACACGAAGCCGAGCGCGTCTGCCCCGTGGCGGGAGGCGACCCCGCGAAGCCCTGCGGCCGCCCGCGACAGCGCCTCCTCCCACGTGGCCTCCCGCAGCGCCCCGCCGTCCCGCACGAGCGGGACCGTCAGCCGGTCCGCGTGCTCCACGAACTCGTAGGCGAAGCGCCCCTTGACGCACAGGTTGCCGTCGTTGGTGGTGGTGCCCGGTGGGGGCGACGTGATCTTCACCACCTTGCCCCGCCCCCCGTTGGCAGATCTGTCCACGTTGAGATCCATCTGGCAGCCCACGCCGCAGTAGTTGCAGGTGGTGCGCACCTTCTCCAGCGCGCGCTCCGGTGGTGCCCCCCAGAGCTGCGGGAGCTTCTCGCCCATGGCGCCGGTGGGGCAGGTGTCGATGCAGCCACCACACATCTCGCAGGTGGTGTCGAGGAGGGAGGCCCCCTCCACCGTCGCGATGGTGGTAGCGGAGCCCCGCCCGGCCAGGGTGATGGCGCTCACCGACTCCACCTCGTCGCAGTAGCGGGTGCAGCGCGCGCAGAGGATGCACTTCGCCGGGTCGAACGCGATGAACCGGTTGCGGTCGGGGCGCCCCTTGCGGACGGGCGCCATGGACGGCCAGTGCGTGGGCGCCCCCACCTCTGCGGCCATGCGGTGGAGCTCGCAGGGCTTGCCCGTCTCGCAGGCGTCGTGGTCCTGCGGGTGGTCCGTGAGGTACAGGGCGAGCAGGCTCTTGCGGTGGCGCTCCACCCGCTCGCCGATGGTGGTGACGCTCATGCCGTCGGTCAGCTGCGTGGCGCAGGCGGGGGCGAGGCGCCGCTGGCCGTCTATCTCCACCAGGCACGTCCGACACGCACCGGCGGGCGCCAGGCGCGGATCGTGGCACAGGGTGGGGATGCGGACGCCGGCGCGGGCCGCCGCGTCCAGGATGGTCTCCCCAGCGAGGGCGAGCACCACGGCGCCGTCGATGCGGGCGGTGATCACCTCACGGGACGCTCGGGCATCGAGTCCCCGGTCCAGCGTGCTCATCGGAGGTCCTCCGGAAAGTGTCGGAGCGCGCTGGTCAGGGGCAACGACGCCGCCTGCCCGAGCCCGCAGATCGAGCCCTCCCCCATCTGCCACGCCACCTCGTCGACCTGCGCCAAGGCGCCAGCGATCCCCTGGCGGTGGCGGTCCAGCGCCTCTCGCTGGAAGCGGGTGCCGATGCGGCAGGGGGCGCACTGGCCGCAGCTCTCCGCCTCGAAGAAGGCGAGCTGGTCGCGCACCGCGGCGGCCATGTCCACCGTGTCGTTGAGCACCACCACCCCGGCCGACCCGAGCATGGAGCCCACCTCGGCGAGCGCCTTGAAGTCCAGGGGGCGGGTCCGCTCGCTCGCCGGCAGGAAGCCGGAGCTCGCCCCACCGGGAGAGAACGCGTGGAGCGTGCCCACCATCCCCCCCGCGGCGTCGATCAGCTCGTCGAGGGTGACGCCGAGCGGCAGCTCGTAGGTGCCTGGCCTCGCGACGTGGCCGCTGACGCAGTAGAGCTTCGTGCCGGGGGCGGTCCGGCCCAGGGCGCGAAACCACGCGCCGCCGTTGCGCACGATGGCCGGGACCGCGGCGATGGTCTCCACATTGTGCATCAAGGTGGGGTGCCCCCACAGGCCCCGCTCGGTGGGGAACGGCGGCTTGAGGCGGGGCATGCCGCGCTTGCCCTCCAGGGCCTCGAGCAGCGCCGTCTCCTCGCCGCAGATGTAGGCGCCGTCCCCCGCATGCAGGTGGAACCGGATGCCGGGAAAGGGCAGGCGCTCGATGGCGTCGCTCAGCGCCGCCCAGGGCTGCTCGAACTCGCCGCGCAGGTAGCAGGTGACGTCGGCCGCGCCGACCGCCCACGCGGCGATTGCGAGGCCCTCGACGACCAGATCGGGGCGCCGCAGCAGCACCTCCCGGTCTTTGAACGTGCCCGGCTCCCCCTCGTCGGCGTTGAGCACCACGTGGCGCACCAGGTCCGCCTGCTGCCGGACGGAGCGCCACTTGACCGCGGCGGGGAAGCCGGCGCCGCCGCGCCCTTGGAGGCCCGACGCGGCGATCTGGTCGACGAGCGCTGCGTCCCCGAGCGCCTGTGCCGTGGCCCACGCCGCACCCTCCCACGCGGGAGGCGACGCGAGGGCGAAGACGGCCTTGTCTGGATCGAGCGCTGGTCCCACGTGCCCGCGCCACTGGTCGTCGGGCGCCTCGGAGGACCGAACGGCGCGCCAGTCCGCGACGCTCACGTCATCGGGGGTCACGGCCGGGAGGACGCGCCGGTCCCGGAGCACGGCGACGGGCCGGTCGCAGGCAGCGAGGCAGGAGCACCCCGCCGCGGGGAGGCCGGCCTCGACGGCGGCGACGAGCACCGCCTCGGCGCCAGCGAGGCGGCAGGAGAGCCCCTGGCAGACGCGCACCCGCACGTCCGGCTCGGCGAGCAGGTGGTAGAAGGTGCCGGCGCCCCAGACGTGGGCCTCGGGGACCCCGGTCTGCCGCGCCACCTGGCGCGCCACCCCGGGGGAGAGCCCTCCCGCCTCACGGAGAGCGTCCAGGGCAGCGGGGCGGCGGGTCGGGTCAGCCATCGGGTCTCCGCGGGACGTGTGCGGCCTGCCCCCAGCCGCAGGGAAAGAACGACGGCGGTGGGGTGGACAGTCCACTGTAGTCGAGGGCACCGCCGCGAACAAGAAGTGCTCCACCGCATGAGAAGGGGCATCCACCCCGGCCGTGATTCGTGATACACGGGGGCGACGCGCGCGGGACGAACCGCGGGCCACACATCTCACGTGGACGGGAGGACCGAAGTGAACAGAGTGATTGGATTGGCGGCAGCGCTGGCTGCCTCGGTGGTGTTGTGGGGCTGTGACAAGGCGGAGGAGCTCACCTCGGGCGCGCTGTCCTGCACGGGCGTGTGCGGCAATGTCCAGGCGTGCAGCAACGCCGCGCCGCCCAAGCCCAAGGGGCTGCTCGCGGGCACGGACACGGAGACCGGCATCGGAGGCGCCGACTGCGCACAGAACTGCGCACAGACGAAGAACCGGGCGCTGCTCGGGTACTCGGACTGCCAGATGAAGTGCATCGAGGAGTCCTCCTGCGATCAGATCAACGACTGCTGGAAGGCGTCGAGCACCCGCTATGCCAAGTACTGCATCCCCGCGGGTCAGGAGCCCCCGAAGGTGGAGCTGCCGGCCAGCGCACCCGTCGAGGCCAAGCCCACCAACGACACGGTCACGGGCAGCGAGGAGAGCGACCTGATCGTCGAGGACCCGGCGGTGCAGGAGGCGGTGGCAGACAACGACTTCACCGTGAACTTCGGCAACTCGCCGCCGCCCATCTCCGGCGTCTTCAACGTGAAGGGCTCCATCGACAAGGCGGAGAACGCGCGCCCGACCGGGTCGCCCATCGACACGACCATCTGCTTCCACGACGCCAAGGAGGAGTCGAACGGGTGGAACACCAGCTACTGCGAGACGGGCGTCCCCGGTGACTCGCGGGCGCCGATCACCGGCAGCGGCGACTCCTTCACGGTCTACTTCAACTTCCCCGGGCAGGCGACCATCCTGTTCTCGGGGATGGTGGAGCGGGATGGTGGGGGCGCCGTGACGGCGGTCAAGGACGTGGAGGCGCTGGTGGTCTACCTGCACGCGGTGAACGTGTGGGAGCACAGCTTCACGGCGTGGACGCTGAAAGAGGCGACCTGCACCGGCTGCAACTGAGCTGCGGCTACGCGCTGGCCTGCCTGCGCACGGCGACCGCGTGGTTGTCGAGGAGGCCGGCCAGCGTCGTCGCCGGGCCGTAGGCCTTCACGAAGGAGGCCCAGCGGGACGGGGGGTCCTGCGGCAGCCCCGCCGCGACACAGGCGCTGACGCGACCCAGGTGCATGCGCATCTTCTCGCGCTGTCCTTCCACGAGCTTCCGGAAGCGCTCGTCGGCGCGCTTCGCCACGCCGGCCGTCTCCGCATCCAGGGCATCCAGCGCGAGCCTCACCCCGTCGATGGCGTGCGGCAGGTCTGACGCGGCGTCCGTCGCCAGCATGTAGCGCAAGGCGCACAGCCAGGCGGCGCAGGCGTCGAGCGCCCCGTCGAGGCCCGGGGCGTCGTTGGGGGGGAGCTCCGGCGCGTGGGCATAGCCGATGGCGTCGTCGTGGCAGGGCAGCCCGACCTCCGCGAGCAGCGCGCCCACCTCGCGCATACCGATGGTCCGCAGGATCTCGGTGCGCTCGTCCAGCTCGAGCAGGTCGTCGAGGAGGGGGTCGAAGGCGTCCGCCTCCCTCCGATCGTGGTGCTCGAGGATGTGCTCCATGCGGGCGATGGCGTCGGCCAGCGCCAGGACCTGGTCGACGGGGGTCGCGTCGTTCAGCCCATCGAGCAGGACGCGCGCCCGGTCGAGGAGCTCCTCCACCCGGCGATGCTCGACGCAGATCAGCTCCGAGGCGCTGCCGGCCAGCTCGGAGCCGAGCCGCGCCTCGTAGGCGGGCAGCAGCAGCTCCTCCTCGTACTGGAAGTGGCGCCGCAGCTTGCCGTCGACCTGTCGCAGAAGGTCGTTCGCCCTGCCCGTCTGACCGCCGACGAGGGCCGCGCGCAGCTCGGTGAGCATGGCGTCCTGTGCCCTGTGGGCGGCGAGCAGGTTGGGAACGATGTTGGTCGGGTGTGCGTGCATGACGGGTCCTCCGCTTCACTGGCGGCGCATGATAGGCGGCGAGCGTGGATGGGTACAACGTCCATGGCGCTGCAGGACGCGCGTGGATTACAAGCGGGCACACTCCTGGATGAAGTGGGTCTGCTCCCGCACGGTGGTCCAGCGACGCAGGACGTCGAGGGTGGGCCGGTCCGCGTCCCGCAGCAGCCGGAACAGGAAGTCCTGGATGCCCATGTGCTTCTGGCAGATGGTGGTCTCCAGGGTGCGACCGTGGATGCTCCCCTGCTCCTCGTAGCTCACGACGGGGCAGACGCCGCAGTAGGGCTTGTAGGCGCACGTGGAGCAGCCGGGCTGGCCGTCGAGGGTCGAGGCCATCACCAGGGAGCGGACGGTCGGGTGGGCGATGATGCTCGCCCAGGAGTCGTCGCGGGCGTCGCCGATCAGGAAGGCCGGGTCGCCCATCTCGTGGACCATGCGCCCCTCGTCGCAGGTGAACACCTGGCCGTCGTGGTTGTAGGCGACCTGCCCGATGCCCGCGCCGCAGGGGCTGCGGATGTCCAGGAAGTTCGGCTCCTCCCCGCTCAGGATCTTGGTCAGGAAGATGCCCGCGTTGCGCTCCAGGACCTCGACGCCTTCCAGGTTGAGCTGGATCATGTAGGTGACGGCGTTGGCGTAGAAGTCGAGGAAGTCGCGGATGCGGTACCCGAGACGGTCGCCCGTGCGGCTGGCGAAGCCGAAGGGGTCCAAGGGGCGGAGGAACAGCGAGCGGCAGCCCGCGGCGACGTAGGTGTCCACGAGCTCCTTCCACCGGGGGAGGGCCGCGCGGGTGACGGTGGGCAGCGCCTCGACGCGGTACAGGGTGGGGTCGAGGCCCGCTTCGTCCCACGCCTGGTTGATGCGGCGCACCCACGAGAGGGCGGTCTGGAACGAGTTGCCGCCCGCCCACTTGCGGTTCTGGTTGTGGATGTCCTCGGGGCCGTCGAGGCTCGTGCAGATCTGGACCCGCCGGTCGATCAGGTACGCGAGCTTCTCCTCGTCCATCAGGCTCAGGTTGGTCACGAGGGAGAACGAGAGGGCGCGGCCATCGTTGCGCGCGCGCGCCCCCTCGATGACGTGCCGGATGACCGGGAAGTTGGCGAGCGGCTCCCCGCCTTGGAACTCGATGGTGATCGCCGGGCTCGGCGACTGGAAGATCACGTCGAGCACGCGGTCGGCCGTCTCGGGGCTCATGTCCGTGTCGACCCGGTCCATGGGGGCGCGGCTGGCGTGGCAGTACTGGCAGGAGTGGTTGCAGCGCAGCGTCACGACGAGCACGTGCAGGTTGGGGCCCGAGCGGACCGCCCGCATGCGCCGGGAGAGGCGCTCCAGGGCGCGGGAGGCGTCGAAGGTGGCGGCGAGGAAGCCCTTGCGGGACAGCGCCTCGTACTGGGGCGACGAAGTGGGGAGGCGCCCCGCCAGCAGCGCGCGCAGGTCGTCCTCCGGGAGCCAGTGCCACTCGCCGTGCTCGTTGGTGATCAGGTGCCGTCCGTCGAGGGTGCGCCACCGGAGGAAGGCCGGGGCCGTGCGTGCGTTCATTTCGTACCTCCGCATCCCGAATGCGGAGCCTACGGGGGCAGGCGGGCGCGGTCAACCGAGGGAGCAGCGGAGGGCACGACGCGCGCGACGCCGGGAGGGACGACGACGTCCGCATGGGCCAGGAAGCCGCAGAATCTCGTTGCTCTGGGCTTCCGAAGATCGCAGGATCCGGGGACTGGAATCGGAGGTGTGTCATGCGGGTGCTCGCGTTCCTCGGGGCCGTGTTCTTCTGCTCTACGGCGGCGGCGGTCCCGGATGGGCTCCAGGTCCAAGGGCAGCTCCTCAGCTCGTCCGGCGTGGCCGTCAGCGGCACCTACGACCTGGAGATGCGCCTGTTCCCGTCCCAGACCGGGGGGACGGCGGCGCTGACCAAGGCGTTTCCGGGCACGGTCGTCGGGGCCGGCGGTGTGTTCGACGTGCAGATCACACCGGCGACCGCGGCGGTCCTGGGCGCCTCGGGCCCGCTGTGGCTGGAGGTGAGCGTGGCCGGCGAGCCGCCGCTCCCGCGCAGGCCGCTGCTGGCGACGCCGTATGCGATCATCGCGGCCCGGGCCGAGCTGGCGACGGACTTGGAGTGCAGCGGCTGCGTGGGCGCGGGGGACGTGGGCTTCGCCTACGCCGGAGCGGCGACCAAGGGCGGGGCGGCGGCGGACCTGGAGTGCCCGGCGTGCGTGGACGCGGCGGATCTGGCCAGTGGGGCCGTCGGCGCGCTGCACCTGCAGACGGGCTCGGTGACGGCCAACAAGCTGGGCGTGAGCTGGGCCGCAGGCGCGAGCCCCGGAGGGGCGGCGACGGACGTCGCGTGTACGGGCTGCGTGGGGTCGGCGGACCTGGGGGCCAACCTGGCGCTCGGGGGGACGCTGACGGTGGGGCAGAGCGTGGTCGCGTGCGCGGACGGGACCGGAGGGAGCTGTGGGGTGCAGCTCGGCGCGTCGCGCCTCACCGGGGGTGCCCAGGCTCAGGTGCGGACGGACGCCCTGCAGGTGCGGAGCGCGGACGGGTCCGCGTGGGCGCCGCTCTCGGCGGGGGCGACGACGGTGCAGGGGGGGCTGACGGCGGCGGCGGCGGGGCTTGGGGCGGCCGCACCGGGCACGGGCCTGCTGGTGTCGGGCACGGGCAGCGGGGCGACGCCGCTCCTGGAGGCGCGGGCGGGGAGCACACGGCTGGTGGTGCAGCACGACGGGGCGACGGGAGTCGGGACGGCGAGCCCGCAGGCGCTGCTGCACGTGGCGGGGACGGCGCGCTTCGATGGCCCGGTGACGGGGCTCCGCGTGGCACCGACGAGCGGCGCGCCGGCTGCGTGCAGCGGGGCCAACGAGGGCGCCATCTACTACGACAGCCAGGACAAGACCTTCCGGGGCTGTGACGGCAGCCAGTGGATCCCGCTGAGCGGTGGGGCATCGGGGGCCCCGGCGCCCAAGAGCTGCTCGGCCATCAAGCTGGCGGACCCGGGCGCGACCAGCGGGGCCTACACCATCAACCCCACCGGGGCCAGCGGCAAGACGGTGCAGGTGTGGTGCGACATGACCACGGACGGAGGCGGCTGGACCCTCGTGGCGCAGCGCAACCAGTACGGCAGCTTCAACTCCGCCTGGACCACGGCGGAGATGGACATCCCGGACCTGGCCGCCTGGCAGCCGACCGTCGACCTGGGGACCGCGCGCATGGCGAGCCTGGACGTCAACGCGTACATGGCGGCGTCGGGGGACACGGTCTTGAGGGTAGAGAAGATCCACCCGACGGCACCGGCGACGGCCATGACCTTCGACTGGCCGCAGCGGTCGTCGAACCTGACCTACAACCCCACGGGGACACGCATGTTCTGGTACGGGAGCCGCTTCTGGTGCACGGGGGACGGCGCGAACTGCAAGGCCCACGGGGGGCTCGGCAACGGGTGGGACATCAGCCACTCGGGCTCGACCAACCAGTGGCTCACCTACTGGCCGGGCGGCTTCCAGCACGACAACGGGTTCGGGTCCGGGGTGGGGTACAACCAGGGCGGCGTGGCCTGGATCTACGTCTGGGCGCGGAGCGGATCCATCGGCGCGACGAGCTACAAGAGCTGCAAGGCGATCCTCGACGCGGGGAAGAGCACCGGGAGCGGGACATACACCATCGTGCCCTACGATGAACCCAACATGCCGGTGGAGGTGTGGTGCGACATGAGCGGGGGCGGGTGGACCCTGGTGGCGCAGCGCAACCAGTACAGCAGCTTCCATGCGGGCTTCGGGGTGCAGGACATCAACCTGGGGGCGCTCGCGACCTACCAGCCGGATGTGGACCTCGGCACGCTGCGCCTGGCGAGCCTCAACGTCAACCGCTTCATGGCGGGCACGGGAGCCACGACCGTCAGGGTGCACAAGCGCCACCCGACCGGGAGCTCCACGCTCGACTTCGCCTGGGGGAGCCGCAGCGCCGACATCCTCTACACGCCGTCGGCGACGCGCATGTTCTGGTACACCGACCGGTTCTGGTGCACGGGCGACGGCGCCAACTGCAAGGGGCACGGGGGCTTGAGCAACGGCTGGGACATCAGTACGGCGACCTCGGGGAACGTCTGGCTCACGTACTACCCAGGTGCCTTCCAGATCGGGGTCAGCGGCGCCGCCCAGATCAGCTACGGGCAGAGCGGCGTCGCGTGGATCTTCCTCTGGGCGCGCTGAGATCCGCTGCTCGGTCCCTGGATCGCTCCGGGGGTGACCCTCCCCCCAACGCGGATACACCAACCACCACAATCGCTCCTTCCGCCGCGCCCGCCGATGCGCTATGGTCCCGCAAAATCCGGCTTCTCCCCCTCAATGTCCGATGGTGCAGGGGCCGGCGTGCAGCGGAGCGGCGACATGGTGGACGGGCAGGACCGGGTGCGGCGCAGGATGCGCGAGATCACGAGGCGGGACTTCCTCGAGGGGGTGCTCATCGGGGCGGCGGGCCTCGGGGCGGGCTCCCTCCTGTTCGGGTGCGACAAGGCGGCCGACGCAGGTGCGGCGGACAGCGGTGGGGGCACACCGCTGGTCATCCCGCCCGGGGCGGACCGGGGCGACAAGTGGGACCTGTGCCACGCCCTGCGCGACGGCCAGACATGGGCGACGCCGGAGCCGGACGGACCGCTCCTCGACTGCGTCATCGTGGGCGGGGGCATCAGCGGGCTGGTCGCCGGGTGGCGCCTGCGGAAGAGCGGGGTCGACGACCTCCTGATCCTCGAGAAGGAGGCAAGGCCCGGCGGCCTGTCGCGCAGGGACGATGCACCTCCGCACTCGTTCTCCCAGGCGACGGCGTACACGGTCTTCCCGTACAACGACTCGCTCATCGAGCTCTACACGGACCTCGGGGCGATCACGGGCACCGACGACGAGGGCGAGCCCATCGTGGACCCGAAGTTCCTGGCGAAGGCTCCGGCCAACAACGCGTGGATGGAGGGGACGTGGGTGGAGGACGCCTGGGAGGAGGGCATGGACAAGGTGCCCAGGCCCCCGAAGGTCGTCGAGGAGCTCAAGGCCTTTCGCGACGCCATGAAGGAGTTCTACGACTACGAGGGGGCGGACGGGGCAGCCGGCTTCGACACCCCCTCGGACGCCTCGACGACGGACCCGGAGATCCGCGCCCTGGACGAGGTGACCCTGGCGGAGTGGGTGGCGAGCAAGGGCTGGGACCCACGGGTGAGCGAGTTCTGGGACCCCTATGCGCGGTCTGCGTTCGGGACGACGCATGACAGGTTGTCTTGCTGGGCGGCCATCAACTTCCTCGGGTCCGAGTTCCTGCCGATCTTGACGCAACCCGGCGGCAACGCCTGGATCGCGGAGAAGCTGGAGGAGCTGGTCGGGAGCGAGCGCATCCGCACCAGCGCCTTCGTCACGCGCATCGCCAACGTGGACGGCGAGGTCCACGTGACGTACCTGCTCGACGGGGAGCCCGTGACGGTGCGGGCCCGCCGCGCCATCTTCGCGGCGCCCCGCTTCACGGCGCGGCGCCTGGTCCCGGAGCTGGCGGCGGTCGCCGGCCGCGACGAGCAGACCCACTTCCGCTACACCCCCTACATCGTGGCGCAGATCCACGTCACGCGGACCCCCAAGGAGCTGGGCTACGACACCTGGTTCTACGGGGACACCTTCTTCACCGACATCATCGTCGCCGACTGGACCGCTCACACGGATCCGGCAAACGCCAGCGAGGGGCGCCCCAACGTGCTGACCGCCTACTGCCCCCGCCTGGAGTCCGGCGCCCGCAAGGCCATGCTGACGACGCCCATGGACGAGTACGTTGCCGCGATCCTCGGCGACCTGGAGCGCGTGCTCCCCGGCATCGTCGAGTCCGTGACCGCGGTGGACATCTACCGCTGGGGCCACGCCATGCTCGCCCCCGAGCGCGGCTTCGTCTTCGGCGAGGCGCGGGTCGGGGCGCAGCTCCCGCAAGGCGCGATCCACTTCGCCAACACGGACGTGGACGGCCTCCCCGCCTTCGAGAACGCGGTGGCGGCGGCGGTCCGCGCTGCGGACGAGGTCACCGCAGCGATTTGAAGTGGGGGGGCAGAACGTGGGGGGTCAAGTATACTCATATCTCATATCTCGCGACGGCCGCGAGCAGTGGCGGGGGGTCAAGTATACTCATATCTCATATCTCGCGACGGCCGCGAGCGGATGGGTATAGTAGCCCGTATGCGAGACGTGTGGGCCTTCCCGCCTGACCGCGTGGCGACGACCAGGACGCGACGATATGAGATATGAGTATACTTGACCCCCACACTGTCATCCGCGGGGAGGCGGCCGCTTCGGCGGGGCTCGTGCTGCTGCGTGGGGAGGGGCTCGAGCGGGTCGTCGAGGTGGGGGCGCTGCTGCGGCCGCACATCGGCGCGGTGGCGCGGCGGTGGGCCACCGCGCACGCCGCGACCTGGGAGGGGACCGACCCGCGGGAGGACGAGCGGCGCTTCGCGGAGGAGCTGGGCGGGCTGCTCGACCACCTGGACCAGGGGAACCTGATCGCGTGGCTGTGCGCCGAGGGGCGGAGGCACCAGCAGGCGGGGGTGCCGTTCGCCGAGGTGGTCGCGTCGGTGCACCTGTTCGAGCAGGCGTGTGTCGACGAGCTGCGGGCGGCGGGGCTGTCCGGCGACCAGGTGCTCGACGCCTACCTGTCGCTGGACCGCCTGAGCCACGTGCGGGTGATGCTCCTCGCCAACGCCTACTACGACGCAGAGGTGGAGGCCGCGCGCGAGGTGGGCGCCGCGCTGACCCGGGAGCTGGCGACGACGCGGGGGCGGTCGTCGTTCCACGCGCTGCGTGGCGCGAGCCGCCCCATGCAGGAGCTCTACGAGCACGTCGCCCTGTGCGCACGAGGGCGGGAGACGGTGCTGATCTGCGGCGAGACCGGCACCGGGAAGGAGCTGATCGCCCGAGCGATCCATGCGGAGAGCGGCGACCCGCCCGAGCGCTTCATCGCGGTCAACTGCGCGGCCATGGCCCGGGAGCTGGTGGAGAGCGAGCTGTTCGGGCACCGCAAGGGCGCGTTCAGCGGGGCCCACACCGACCGGCCGGGCCTCGCCCGGTCCGCGGCGGGCGGCACCCTCTTCCTGGACGAGGTGACCGAGATCCCACCGGACGTGCAGGCGAAGCTACTGCGGCTCATCCAGGAGCACGCGGTGCGCCCCGTGGGCGACACCCGCGAGATCCCGGTGGACGTCCGGGTCGTCGCCAGCACGAACCGGGCCCTGGAGGCCGAGGTCCGCGCCGGACGCTTCCGCCGGGACCTCTACTACCGCCTCGCGCGCCTCGTGCTGCGGGTCCCACCCCTCCGGGATCGCGCGGACGACGTCCCCATGCTGGTCGCCCACTTCCTCGAGCGGGCGAGCCTCCGCAAGACCCTGAGCACCGCCGCCCTCGACCGCCTCTCGCTCCACTCCTGGCCCGGCAACGTCCGCGAGCTGGAGAACGTGGTCCACGCGGCCTGCGCCTTCGCCAGGGGTGACCTGATCCGCGTCGAGGATCTCCCCCCCCTCGCCGAGGACGAGGCGCTCCCGGACGTGGAGCGCCCCCAGACGCTGCGCGGCGCGGAGCGCGAGACCATCGCGCGGGTCATGGAAGAGGCGCGGGGCAACGTCTCCATGGCCGCCCGTGTCCTCGGCATCTCCCGGAAGCAGCTATACGTCAAGCTCCGCCTGTACGGCATCGAGCCGCGGCCGTAGCTCCCGTCGGACGCGGCGTGAAGACACCGACGAAGCCGCAGGAAGGGGGAGCGCCTACTCGGGCTCGGGCTCAAGGGGCGGGTAGACGGTGGGCGTGCAGTGCTTCTGAGTCATCGCCTCCTGCTCGAGGGTGCACGGTCCCCAACCATGGAAGCCCGCCCATCCCAGCGTCGGGAAGCTGTGGAGCGAACCTGTCTCCAGCCAGACACCACAAGTGACAGCGCCGCCACCACCCTCGGCGTGGCTACACAGGATTCGCTTGAAGCTGGGGTCCTTGCTGAGGCACCCGGCCTCGGGATCGACGCCGAGCAACTTCAGCGGCCAACAGCCCTCGGGGCAGGTCTCGTCGGGGAGGAGCGGGCACTCCAGGGGACCCAGCTCCGATGTCGTCTGGGACCCAGCCTTACTCTCACTCGCGGTCTCCGCTCCCGGCGACGCCGCATCGCAGCCCGTGGTCGCAACGAGCAGGCTCAGTATCAGGCTTTGGCATTTCATGGTGCTCACCTCAGTGCTGTGCCGGGTTGCCGGAGTGAGTATACCACGCCGTGTAGACCCTGCGGCCGGCGGGCGGTACGCTGGACCCTGCGATGCGAAGCTCCAGACAGCGTCCCATGATCTGGTGACCCTCGAGCCGGATCCGGCGACGCATCAGGCTGTTGATGTCGGAGTCCGAAGCAATGACCACGTCCCGACCGCTTGGGTCGCAGGTGTCCACCACCGCCGTGCGGATGACGGCCACGGCGTTCATGTCGGGCTCGAACCACACGACGGCCCACTTGAGCTGCTGGAGGCTGACTGGCTCAGGCGCCGCCGTCCCTCCCACCTGGAAGACGGTCGTCGTACCGCTATTTATGACCGCCGAGCCGACGAACCACTCCCACGGCGCAACCAGGTTGTCATCGGATGGGTAGTGCATGTGGAGCCGCCCGAAGCCTGAGTAGTACGAGAGCCCGGTGCTCAGGTCGGTCCCTCCGACCCCCGACCAGGCATCGCCGAGCATCACCATGGACACGAAGAGGCGACCTGCGTCCGTGTAGGCAAACCCCAGGTCATGGTACACGTCCCGAAGGAGCGCAGCGCTGCCGGCAACCGCCGGCGTAGCGAACGAACACCCGTTGATGACTCCCTGCGTGTTGTAGCCGCTCGGCCCGATCATGAAGTTGTAGCTCCAGTGACCAGGCGCACAGAGATCGATGCCGGCGAATCGGTGGACGGCTCCCGTGTTCCAGAGTGCCACGGGCACGAAGCCGGCGGGCGCGTCGTCTGAGAGTGACGATGCGTTGTAATCCACGGCCGCTGGATCGGTGAGCAGGCCCGAGACCGCCAAGGTGTCGGTGCGCCAGCCGGGATACCACATGTTGCACCCCGGCCCCGGCTCAGGCTCGTTGCCCGAGCACGCGAGGACCAGCATGCCGTTGGTCCTTGCGGCAGCGATCGCGCCATTGATGCCGCCGCAGTCGTAGGTTCTGGCGTTGTCGTCACAGTCCGGCGAGCCGTGGAGCCCCATCCAGATCGAGAGGTTGGCCACGTCGACTCCATCCAGGGTGGCGCGCTCCAGGGCCGCCACGACGTCGGAACAGTCGTCGATGAGGTAGTAGTTGACGGAGGCCTCGCGGGCTTGACCGCTCCGCATGATTTGGGCGGCCGTGCCCGCCCCTGGGTGGGCCGGATCCTGGCCCTCCTCGATGCTCCCGGCCGCAGCCCATGTGACGGCCGTGCCATGTGTGGGGACTGTGGGCAGGAACGGTGAGATGGCGCAAGTCCCCGTGCGACAGTCATACTGGAGTAGCCGGGAGGCGCCCCCTGGGGTGTCCAGCCACCCCACGTGGTCCCAGTGGACCCAGTTGGTCCCGCCACCGGAGAAGTCGTTTTCGCCGTACTCGATGATGCCGATGCGCGTGCGACCTCCCCCGCGGCCACCGCTCCCCCCATCGTAGCCGTGGTTCAAGAGCTCGTCCGTCAGCATCGCGCCGCGACCTTCCCGGCCCGAGTACGCCACCCCACTACCCCCCGCCGCGCTGTCGAGCGCGAGCGTGACGCCGGGGATCTTTGCGACTTCCGGAACTGCGCCCGCGGGAAGGGTGGCCATGATGGTGTTCACGAGCCAGTGCGACCTCACATCCGTAGCCCCGAGGGCCAGGAGCTGCTCCAACACAGGCTGCTGCGACGGCTTCAGCTCCTCCTTGCGAGCCTCGACCCAGAGGAGCCGCGCCTCGTCGTCGAGCGCGGCCAGCGACCCGGCCTTGGGCTGAACTTCCGGCAGCTTCACTGCGATGCGGACCGGCGTGGTCGGCACAAGGCCGGCGACGGCCTTCAGCACCTGGTCCTCCGGGCTGGTCACGCCCGGAAGCTTGGCGCCTGGGTCGGGCTCCTCATCGTCACCAGAGGAGAGCAGCTCGGGCATGATCCAGGGCACCTCCGTCGCCTCCGCCATGATGGCTGCCGGTTCCCCAACCCCGACGCCGTCGCTCAGCAGGCCCATAACCTCGGCGGTCGTGGAGAGCGCCCCGGCAAGCCGCCCTGGCTCCGGAACGGCGGGAGGTGCGCCGGTAGACGCCAGCTCTCCTGTCCCCGCCTCTTGCGTGGTTGGCGTTGTGTCACAGCTCCAGAACATCAGCAGCGCCGCGAGCACCGGCACTGTCCAAAAGCGCCATTTCTCTCTCTCTCTCTCTCTCTCTCTCTCTCTCTCTCTCTCTCTCTCTCTCTCTC
>BTVJ01000120.1:0-19492 GCA_045863395.1 Myxococcales bacterium | reverse complement strand
CCCGACGAGGGGGCGCGTACTTGTGGTACTCGTCCCCTCGTCGGGAGGCCCGCGACGCAGCCAGGCACGATGCGACCGCGCACGTAGCAGGGCCATTTGGAATACACCCTCTAAGGGCCCCCTCCGCCGACAGCCGGGACCGGGCAGTTGCGCACGCACAGGTTGCGCTTGTCGCCTTCCTCCAGCTCCAGGATCTCGCACGCGTAGCCCTGGGGGCACGGGTTGTCAGGGTCCGAGCCGCACTCGACGAGGCAGAAGTCGCCAAGCGCGTTGCCGTCCTGGTCCTGGAAACCGATGCACAGGTTCTGGCCCCCACCGCACTGGCCCTCCGCCTGCTGGTCGCACGGATCGCAGTAGGGGCCCTGCGCCGCCTCGCACTTGCCGCTCCCCTTGCTGCACACCTCCCCGAAGGCACAGTAGAAGTTGCCGGGGCAACCCTTCTCGGTGCACTTGCCGCCGTCGCAGCGCTTCGCCGACTGTTTGCAGTCGAAGTCGGTCAGGCAACCCGGCTTGCAGGTGTGGGCCTCCGGGTCGCAGTAGGTCTCGGCGAGGGGGCACTCGGATGCGTCGAGGCAGCCGCCGGGCACCTTGCAGTGGCCGGCTATGCACTCCTGGCCGGCCTTGCAGGGGCTCGTCGCGTCGTCGCACGGGGGGACGCAGCGGCCGGCGGTGCAGACGAGGCCGTTGGGGCACGCGTCGTCGTCGGGGCAGCCCTCCGCGCAGACAAGAAGGTCCAGGTTGCAGATCGTCGGGAAGGGGCAGTCGGCGTCCTTGGCGCAGTCGCCCGGCTTCTCGCAGCTCCCGGACTGGGGCACGCACTGCTTCTGCTTGACGTTCGGGATCGCCTGGCACAGGAAGCCCTTGGGGCAGCCCGGATCAGCCACGCAGGCGGCGCCGCACACGCGACCGCCGGACGCCAGGTCGAGGCAGGCGCTGCCGTCGCCCTCGCACTCCCAGTCCTTCTCGCAGGGCTGGCAGACGCCCTTGCGGACGCCGCAGTAGCCGGTGCAGGGGTCGCAGAAGTTCGTCGCGGTCGCGCCGCAGTTCTTGTGCTCGACGCAAGGGGTGACGCCCTTCGGGACACAGGCGCCGTGGCAGTCGCAGACCTGAGCGGGCTCGCAGTCCTCCGGGGCGGAGCAGAGGGGAGCCGGAGTCGCCGCGTCCGTGCCCGGGGGGGCATCGGGGGCGTCGTCGCCCCCTGGGGAGTCCGCGCCGTAGACAGCGTCCGAGCCCGTGATGGCGTCGCCCTGCCCGCCGCTGGCCCCGGGGGCGTCGGTCGTCGTGTCGGCGCAGGCCAGGAGCAGGACCAACGGGGCCACGTGTCGCAGAGTCATGGTGCCTCCACCGCTAGGGGCGGACGATGTTCATGGCTTGGAGCATGCCGCCGTTGCTGACGACGAACAGGCGGCCGCGCGCGGTGGCCGGGGGCGCCGAGATGCCGTCGTAGGTCGTCCACAGGTCGCGGACGCGGCCCGTGCCCGAGGAGACCACGGCCAGGGCCCCGCCGGTCCCGACGAGGACCCATGGGCCCACCACCACGGGGCGAGAGAGGCTGCCGGTCTGGAAGGTGGTGCGCGCGAGGAGCGCGCCGTCCGCCTCGGCGAGGACCAGGAGCTCACGCGCCGCGGTCGTCACGTAGATGCGGCCTGCCCGGACGACGGGCTCCGAGCAGCCCTCCACCGGGTGGCGCCACCGCACGTCTCCAGTCGCCGGGTCCAGGGCGTGGAGGCCACCGCGGTAGGCGGCCGCATACAAGGTGCCCGAGGCGAGGACCGGGGTCGTATCCACGTCGACGAACTCGTCCTGGCGCTCGCCGAGGAAGCGGCTCCAGACGGTGGCGCCATCCTCGGGCGCGAGGGCCTGGAGCATGCCGTCGGAGAAGCCCGTGTAGAGGACGCCGCCGTGGGCCAGGACGCCTGCGTGGCCGGTGATGGTGAACTCGCGCTGGTGAGGGCGCTGCTTGTGCCACAGGTGCTTGCCGGTCTCCCCGTCCACCGCCATGACCCGGTTCAGGTCATTGGTGGCGAAGACGCGACCGCCCATCTCCGCTGGGGTGGCCCGGACGGCGCCCTGTGTGTCGTAGGACCAGGCCTCGGCGCCAGTCTCCAGATCGAGGCGCGCCACGTAGCCGTCCAGGGAGCCGACCAGCACCGTGTCGCCCGTGACGAGGGGAGCCGAGACGACTGCCTCGTGCATCTCGTAGGACCAGAGCTCGCGGCCCGAGGTCGCGACCCAGGCCCGCACCATGCCGTCCCCGGCGCCCGAGACGACCACCTCGCCCTTGCGGTCGGTCGCTGGTGCGGCGTGGTCCTGGGGATCGTAAGGGATAGGCCCGAGCTCGTAGAGGCGCGCCGACCAAGCGGGGACGAGGGGCGAGGGGACCGGCTCGTCCTGGCCGGAGTGCCACCCGAAGTTGCCCGCCCCTGCGGTGCAGGCGCACAGCGCCCAGGCGGCGAGTGGAAGTGCGAGAGCCCTCATCGGGCTACTGGAGCATGGAGATGCGCTTCTCCAGCTCTTCCTTGAGGAACCGCGGGGCGATGGCCACGTCGATGTCGTCGTCGTCGCCGACCTTGGGCAGCGCCTCCACGGCGGCCTTGTAGCTGGCGATGGCCTTGGCCTTGTCGGCGCCCTTGGCGTCGAGCAGCGGGCTGTAGAGGTCCCCGAGGCGCATGTGGCCGTTCGCCTTGAACCACCAGTCGGGGGCGGCGACCAGCTTCTCGAAGTGGGAGGCGGCGTCCCCGGTCTTGCCCAGGGCCGCCAGGGCGATGCCGACCTCCTCGTGGAGGACGAGGGCCATGGGGTGCTTCTCGTTCGTGGCGAGCCACGCGCTGACCGCGTCCGCCGCCGCCTGGAACTCCCCCTTGTCGAACTTCGCCGCGCCCTGGAGGGCCTTGGCCATGTCACCGAGGGACGTGCCGTCGTGCTCCTTCAGGAAGGCCTCGAGGGCGGCGATGGACGCCTGGACCCGCGCGTCCTCCGTCTTGAAGGTCTGGATCCCCTGCTGCTTGATGACGTCGGGGACCTCCTCGTCGCCGGTGAGGACGGGGGCGGCGGTGGTCCAGAGCGCCTTGTCGAAGGCCGCGGAGACGACCTCCGCCTTGCCGGAGCTCATGCTCGACCAGATGGACCAGGCGGCGCCGATGACGACCAGGGCCCCCACGCCGCCGAGGATCACCCAGCGGTAGCGGTTGAGCCAGTCGTAGCTGTCTTGCAGCTTGCCGATGACCTCGTCGGGCTGGGTCAGCTCGTCACGGGTCATGCGGCGTCGGGTCGTCGGGGTCTTGGCCACGGCAGGCACCTCCTGGGCTGTCCCGGGTGGTCGGGAGCGCGTTCTTATAGTCGAGGGGGCTCGACCCTGTCAACGTTGACGGTGTGGGGGGGGTCGGGCACACTGCGCGCCATGTCGCGGCTCGCCCTGGTCCTGCTGCTTCTGTCACATCCGGCGCTGGCGGAGGAGGGGGAGCACGCCATCGCCCTGACCCCGCGGTACGCCGTTGAGGTGACGAGCGGCGAGGACCTCCACGGCGCCGGGCTCGGGGTCGGGTGGGAGTGGGGCATCGACGACTACTGGGGGCTCGTGGCGGAGGGATCGTGGTCCCACCACTTCGGGACGACCGACGTGGACGTGGCGCTCCTGCTCGCCGGCATCCGCTATAGCATCGACGCCTTCGAGTGGGTGCCCCACGTGGACCTGCTGGTTGGGGGAGCCCTCCTTGCAGGCGGGGTCGTGGAAGGGGACTTCGCCATCGCGGCAGGGGGGGGGCTCGACTGGAGGCCCGCCAGGGGCTATGCGGTCGGCATCGAGGGGCGCTACCACGCGCTGGTCACTCGGCTCGACACCCTGCCCGCCTACGTGACCGCGGGCGTGCGGGTCGTGTTCTACCTGCCCTGAGCAGGGGGGTCAGCCTCGGCGGGTGCGCTTCTGGCGGCCGCGGAAGTAGAGGCGGATGGGCGTGCCCTCGAAGCCGAAGGTCAGGCGGAGCTGGTTCGCCAGGTAGCGCTCGTAAGCGGGGGAGACCCCCTCCGGCGTGTTGCACGAGGCGACGATGGCCGGCGGCGCCACCGACACCTGGCGCAGGTAGTAGAGCTTGACGTTGTGGTTCCGGTAGACGGGCGGGGGCTGCCGCGCGACGATGGCCTCGAAGAAGCGGTTGAGGGGGCCGGTCGGCAGGCGGCGCCGGGCGTTGGCCCGGGAGGTCTCCACCAGGTCGAGGACCTTGGTGACCCGCTGGCCCGTCAGCGCGCTGATGAAGATGATCGGAGCCCACGTGAAGAAGGGCATCTTCTGCCAGACGTCCTTCACGAAGGCCCCGGCGCTCGCGTCGTCCTTCTCGACAAGATCCCACTTGTTGACGGCGATGACCGCCGCCCTGCCCTTCTCGGCGATGAGGCTCGCGATCTTGCAGTCCTGATCGGTGACGCCCTGCGTCGCGTCGATGACCAGGACGGCGACGTAGCAGCGGTCGATGGACTGGAGCGCCTTGATGATGCTGAACTTCTCGAGGCGGAGGCTGATCGCCTTCTTCTTGCGGATACCGGCCGTGTCGATGAGCGTGAAGCGGCGGCCCTCCACGTCGAGCTGCGTGTCGATGCTGTCGCGGGTGGTGCCGGGGACGTCGCTCGCCAGCAGGCGGGGGGCGCCCAGCAGGCGGTTGATCAGGCTGCTCTTGCCCACGTTGGGCTTGCCGACCACCGCGACCAGGATGTTGTCCTCGCGCGGCGGGGCCTCCCAGACGGCGTCGCCGGCTTCCTGGTCCGCGTCGGGCTCCTCCTCGGCGGGCTCCTCGCTCGGCTCGTCGTCGGCCCACACGGGCTCGGGCGGGGACTCCGGCATGGGGGCGACCACCACCTCCATGAGGTCGTAGATGCCCGTGCCGTGCTCCGCGCTGATCATATGGATCTGGTCGGCGCCGACCGCGTACAGCTCGGCGGCCTCGGCCTCTACGGCCATGCCCTCGACCTTGTTGGCCACGTAGAGGACCGGCTTGTCGGTCATGCGCAGGATGCGGGCGATCTCGACGTCCGCCGACGTCAGGCCGTCCCGGGCGTTGAGCAGGAAGAGGATGACGTCCGCCTCCTCGATGGCGAGGGTCGCCTGCTCGCGCATGAGCGGGAGCATGCCTTCGGTCGCGTCCGGGTCGAAGCCGCCCGTGTCTACCAGCGTGAAGCGCTTGCCGAACCACTCTGCGTCGGAGTAGTTGCGGTCGCGGGTGACGCCCTCCGTGTCCTCGACGATCGCCTTGCGGGTGCCGGTCAGCCGGTTGAAGAGCGTGGACTTGCCCACGTTGGGCCGGCCGACGATGGCCACGATGGGCAGAGCCGAGGACTTCATTTCTTCTCCACGACGTAGCCGAAGCGGTCCAGGGAGCGCCTCTTCTGGGTCCAGTCCTCCTCTACGCGCACGTAGAGCTCCAGAAAGACCTTCTTCTCAAGGAACGCCTCCATGTCGAGGCGGGCCGCGGTGCCTATGGCCTTCGCGCGGGCCCCCTTGGCGCCGATGACGATCTTCTTCTGAGTCTCGCGCTCTACGTGGATGGCGGCGCTGATGCGGACGAGGGTGTCGGTCTCCTCCCAGGCCTCCACCTCGACGGCGATGGCGTAGGGCAGCTCCTGGCCGAGCTGGAGGAAGACCTTCTCCCGGATGATCTCAGCCATCAGGAAGCGCAGGGAGCGATCCGTGACCATGTCGTCCGGGTAGAACGGGGGGCCTTCTCTGAGGAGCGCGGTGATCGCCGGGAGGAGGCGCTCTACGTTGGCGCCGTCCTTGGCGCTCAGGGGCACCACGGCGGCGAAGGGGTGCAGGCGCTGCCAGCCGTCGATGAGCGGGAGCAGCGATGCCTTGTCTACCTTGTCCACCTTGTTGGGGACCAGGATCACGGGGCGGCTGCCGGCGGCGCGGATGGCGTCGAGGATCGCGACGTCGCCGGCGAGCGGGGTGGCCGGATCCTTGGCGACCTGCCAGGCGGCGTCGATGACCAGCAGGATACCGTCCACCTGCGACAGGGTGGCGACGGCCTGCTGGACCATGACCTCGTTGAGCTTCGAGCTCTTGGCGTCGTGGATGCCCGGGGTGTCCAGGAACACGATCTGCGCGCCGGGCAGGTGCTTGATGCCCACGATGCGGTCGCGCGTCGTCTGCGGCTTGGGCGACGTGATCGCGATCTTCTCGCCCAGGATCTGGTTCAGCAGCGTCGACTTGCCGACGTTGGGCTGCCCGACGATGGTGAGGAAGCCGCTCTTGAAGCTGCTGGGAGGCTGGTTCATGGGGGGCGCATCTACCACAGGGGCACCGGGGCCGCAAGCGCGTCAAGGGGTGGGGCGCGTCGCGGGGTTGCGCCGGATCACGTCCGCCTGGTGGGGAGTGAAGTGCTTTGCGGACTCTTCCACGAGGCCATCGGCGGTCCACCACATGACGTTGTAGAGGTCGTCGTCGGGCGTGTCGGCGAGGGGGTCCGGCACGTAGGGGCCGGCGGGGTCCTCCACGACGTGGAACAGTCCAAGGTAGTGGCCCAGCTCGTGGGCGATGACCGTGCCCAGATGGTCCACGGGGCCGAAGGGGGGCAGCGTGGAGACGGCGACACCGCTGTGGACCGTGCCAGGGACGAGGGCGGGGCCGGGGATGCCGCCGGCGATGCCGAGGACGATGCTCGCGCCGTCCTCCTTCTGGACGTGGATCTGATCGACGAAGAACACGTCCACGGCGCCCGCGGGGGCGGTCGCCAGTGAGAGGAGCTGCGCGAGGTCGGACTCGGGACCGGTCACCGTCTCGATGAGCTGGAGGTCTTGCGGGGCGGCAGCGTAGGTCACGTCGCCGATAGCGACGCCCGCGGTGGCGTAGAGGGCGGCCAGCTCGGTGAGGGCCTGCTGGAGGCGCGCATCGGAGGGGGCCGTCTCGGCTGTCAACGTGCCGGACCCGGTGAACCGGAGCGCCAGGTCGAGTTCTGCCATGGGGGGCGGATCGTCTCCCTTGGCCATGAGGATGGCGACGTCCACGGTTCCGTGCCAGGGATCGAAGGCGGCAGGGCCGGGGATCGACGCCTGGAGCCGCAGCACGTACTTGCCCGACTTGACGGCCAGATCCGGCGTCGTGGGGAACAGGAAGGTCGCGACGGTGTGGGTGCCGACCACGCGGTTCTGGCACGGGATGCAGTCGAAGCCGCCGCTGGGCTTCACGACGGGCTTGCCCTGCGGGGTCACCAGCTTGGCGAGCATGTGCCATACGGCGGGCTCGCCAGACGTGACGACGATGAGGAAAGTGTGGTGGCCCGAAGGAAGCGTGAAGGTGAGATCCGGCGACTCGCCCGCCCCGTCGAGGGGAACGCCTGTGATGTGGTGCTGGTCGACCCAGGGCGGGAGGTCCCAGACCGGCTGGGGCGCCGCGGGGGTGTCGTCGGAGCCGTCGGCGGCTGCATCTGAGGGGGCGGGAGCGACATCGGGGACGTCGGAAGGCGTGGTCGCGTCGAGGGCGTCCAGGGAGTCGTCTGGCGTCGTCGTATCGGAGGGCGCATCGAGGTCGTATGGTCCGGTTGCGTCGTCCCGCGTGTCTGTCTGGCCGTTGACCTCGTCGTGGACAAGGGCGTCCGGCACAGCCGGAACGTCGGCCGCCGCGGCGGGGACGTCGGGTGCGGAGGCGGGGCTCGCCCCAGACGCACACGCCGCGAGCCACAGAAGGATGGGGAGGGAGCGCCACACGGGGACGCATGATAGCGCGGTCGGGTGCGCGAGAGAAGCCGATTGACCCCCCGGGAGGTCGCGGCTATGATGCGCGCCCTGTTGGCGCCCTGTACCGATGATGGAGGCCCGCAGCGGGCCCGAGGAACCGAGCCGATGAGCCACGACACCGAGACGCTGAAACCCGACGTGCAGCCGACGGAGGCCGCCGCAGTCCCCGCTCCGGGCGCAGAAGGCGCGACCCAGGCCAGCGAGCCCGCGGAGCCGGCTGTGGCCGCAGAGGCGGAAGTGCCCGCGGAGCCGGCGGTGGCCGCGGAGCCGGCAGCGCAGCCCAAGCAGGCGCCGACCGCTCCCGCCGACGAGGACTTCGCAGCCATGCTGGAGTCGTCCTACAAGGCGCCGGTGCGGTTCAGCCGGGGCGACCGCGTCACGGGGACCGTCATCAGCATCGGCGACCAGAGCGTGCTCGTGGACATCGGCGGCAAGAGCACCGGCATCGTGGACAAGCTGGAGCTGGTCGACGACGACGGCGAGCTGATCGCAAAGGTGGGCGAGGTGGTCCCCGACCTGACCGTCATCGACACGGACGGCTTCGAGGGCGGGGTCAAGCTGTCGCTGCACATGGGGACCTCGCAGCGCGGCATGGAGAGGCTGCGCGCCGCCTACGAGGCGCGAGTGCCCATCGACGGCGTGGTCAAGGGGCGCAACAAGGGCGGCTACGACGTGGAGGTGGCGGGCCAGAGCGCCTTCTGCCCCATCTCGCAGATCGACGCCGCGCGGGTCGAGGACGCCGACGCCGACAGCTTCGTCGGCAAGACCTTCGCGTTCCTGATCAAGGAGCTGGTGGAGGCCACGCGCCGCATCGTCGTGTCGCGCGCCGACCTGATCCGGCGGGAGCGCACCGAGAAGAAGGGGGAGCTCAAGGCCCGCCTGCGGGAGGGGGACGTCGTGACGGGGCGGGTGGACCGCCTGCGTGAGTTCGGCGCCTTCGTGGACCTGGGCGGCGTCGAGGGCCTGGCGCACATCTCGGAGCTGTCCTGGGCGCGGGTGGAGAAGCCCGACGAGATCCTCAAGGTCGGCGACGAGGTCCGGGTCAAGGTGATCGGCCTCGACTGGAAGCGCGACCGTATCTCCCTGTCGCTGAAGCAGGCGCAAGAGGACCCGTGGCGCCTGGCGGGTGATCGCTTCGTGGTCGGCGAGCGCTACGGCGGCACGGTGGTGCGCCTGGCGGAGTTCGGGGCCTTCGTCGAGCTGAGCGCGGGGCTGGACGGCCTGCTGCACGTCAGCGACATGACCTGGGACCGGCGCGTCCGGCGTCCCCACGACCTGGTGAAGGTGGGGGACCACGTCGAGGTGCAGATCCTGAACATCGACCGGGACAAGAAGCGCATCTCGCTCGGCATGAAGCAGCTCGGCGGCGACCCCTGGGCCGGCGTGGCGGAGCGGTATACCCGCGGCGCCGCGGTGGAGGGCACGGTCGAGAAGGTCGAGAAGTTCGGCGTGTTCGTGAGCCTGGAGGCGGGCATCACGGCCCTCATCCCCAACAGCGAGATGAACACGCCCCGCGACACGGACCACCGGCGGGACTTCCCGGTCGGGTCGGCGATCAAGGCCGCCGTGCTCGAGGTGGACGAGGAGGGCCACCGCCTGACGCTGAGCCGGAAGGCGCTGGAGTCGGGGGCGGAGCGGGCGGACTTCCGGGAGTACCAGGAGCGGACGGGGGGACGGCCCGAAGGGCGCTCGGACCGGCCGGAGCGAGGGCGGGATGACCGGGGTCCGCGGCCGGATGACCGGGGCCCGCGGCCGGGTGATCGGGGCCCGCGGCCCGGTGATCGTGGCCCGCGGCCAGGTGATCGGCCTGGCGCCCGGCCCGACCGCCGCGACAACCGGGATGACCGGCGTGGTGACCGCTTCGACAGGGACGACCGCCGCCCGGACGACCGCATGAGCGCGGCGCCGAAGGGCGGCGGCTTCGGCACGCTGGGCGACCTGTTCAAGGACAAGTTCAAGGATCTGCCAGAGAAGTAGGCCCCACGACGCAGTTTGGACGCGAAGCCGTGGGTCCGCAAAGCGGGGGCCTCGGCCTGCGCGTCACCGCGAGACTTCGACCCCCAGAAAGTGCGCCACCCGCGTTTCGATGTCGCTGGCGTCCGGCGCCACCCACGTCACGCCCTCCATGCCGCGGAGCCAGGTGAGCTGCCGCTTGGCGTAGCGCCGGTGGGCGAGCTGGATCGCCGCGCGCATCGCCGCCGCGTCGAGCGAGCCCTGCAAGTGGGCGACCACGTCCCGGTAGCCGGGGGCCTGGAGGGGGCGGCAGTCCGGGTCCACCCCGGCTTCGAGGAGGCGGCGGACCTCGGCCACGAGGCCCGCAGCGAGCATGGCATCGACCCGGGCGTCGATGCGAGCTGCGAGGGTGGGCCTCGGGATGTCGAGGGCCAGGATCAGCGGGCGGTAGCGCAGCGTCGCGAAGCCGTGGCGCTGCTGGAGCTGGCTGAGAGGTGTGCCGTGGGCCTCGTAGACCTCCAGGGCGCGCAGGATGCGCTGGGTGTCGCGGGGCGGCAGGCGGGCACCGAGCTCGGGGTCCACCTCGCGGAGGCGGGCGTGGAGCGCGGGCAGGCCCTCGGCGGCGAGGGCTGCGGTGATGCGCGCGCGGACCTCCGGCGGCACGGATGGGACCTCGGCCAGACCCCACAGGAGGGCGCGCAGCCACAGCCCGGTGCCTCCCACGACCAGGGGAAGGCGTCCGGCGGCACGCTCCTCGGCGAGGACAGAATCGGCGGCGCGGGCCCAGACTCCGGCGTCGATGCCTTGCCAGGTGGCGCCCGCGAGGGGCAGCGTGTCCAGGTCCAGGAGCCGGTGGGGGACGGCGGCGCGCTCCTCCGCGCTCGGCTTGGCGGTGCCGATGTCGAGGCCGCGGTAGACCTGCATGGAGTCGCAGCTCAGGATGGTCACGGGACCCAGGCGCCCCCGGCGGGCAAGCTCCAGGGCGAGGGCGCTCTTGCCGGACGCGGTGGGGCCCACGAGGGCGACCAGCGGCGTCAGGTCCCCGGCCCCGCTGGCGGCGTCCGCGCCGCCGGCTGACTCCGTCACGCTCACGCCCGGTGGAACCACTTCTCGATCTCGCCGAAGGGGATGGGCACGAGCACCGGGCGGCCGTGGGGGCAGTTGGCGCTGTAGGAGATGCGGTCCATATCGGCGAGCAGGCGGCGGACCTCGTCCGCGGTCATCGGGTCGCCGGCGCGGACCACGCTGTGACAGGCCATGGTGGCGAAGATGTGGTCAAGGCGGTCATCGAGGGCCCGGGTCGAGCCCGTCGCCGCAAGCTCCGCCACGATGTCACGCACGGTGGCGCGGGTGTCCCGGCCCGCGATGGCCTCGGGCACCGCCTGGAGCGCGAAGGTGGTGCCGCCGAAGGGCTCCAGCTCGATGCCGAGGGCGCGGAGCGTGTCGCCGTGCTCGGCGACCGCCAGGGCCTCGGCGTGGCTCAGCTCGATGGTCTCCGGGAACAGGAGGCGCTGGGGCGTCATGTGCCGGCCCGCCCACTGCTCCTTGATGCGCTCGTAGGCGACGCGCTCGTGGGCCGCGTGTTGATCGATGAGCACGAGCCGGTCCGGGGTCTGGCACACGAGGTACGTGTTGCGCACCTGGCCTACGTAGGCCAGAGCCGAGAAGAAGCGCCCGTCTCCGGGGGCGGCGCTCGTCGAGGGGGCCGGGGGCGGCGCGCAGGGCTCCGTGTCGCGTGTGGGCCCGGGGGGCACCGGTCGCGGCCCGGGGCGCTCCAGGCCCGGGTCCGGGGCGCGGTAGGAGGGGCGGAAGTCCAGCGACAGGTTGCGCGCGTCCTGGGGGCGTCCGAGCGCCGCGGTGAGGCTCGACGGCTTGAACACGCCGCGCCGCCGCTCCGGCTCGCCGGGACGCACGCCGTCGCGCACGCCTGTGTCCGGCACCCGGTCCTGGGTCACCCAGGGCGTGGACGCCAGCGTCAGCTTGCACGCCCGCTGCACCGCCTCGAAGACGACCCCGGAGCGGACGAACCGCACCTCGCTCTTGGTCGGGTGGACGTTGACGTCCACGTCGGCGGGGGGGACGCGAATCCAGAGCACACCGTGGGGGGTGCGGCCCCGGTCGATGAGCCCCCCGTAGGCGGCGGAGACGGCCCGCAGCACGGTCTTGTCCCGCACCACGCGCCCGTTGACGAACACGTACAGCCCCGTCGGGTCGGGCCGCGTGTACGTGGGCTCGGCGATGAAGCCCGACACCCAGGCGTCGCCGTCCAGGTAGACCTCGTAGAGGCGGCGGCAGGTCTCGGCGCCGAGCACCTGGTAGATGCGGGCCTTGAGGTCCTTCTCGGGCGGGTGGTCGGCCACCTGGCGCCCGTTGTGGAGCAGGCGCAGGTGCAGCTCCGGGTAGCACAGCGCAAAGCTGGTGACCACGCCCCCGATGTGCCCCATCTCGGTGCCCACCGTGCGCAGGAACTTGAGGCGCGCCGGCACATTGTAGAAGAGGTCGCGCACGGCCACGGTGGTGCCCGCCGGGCAGCCCGCGTCGCGCACATCAGGCGTGACCCCCTCGATGCGGATCTCGGTGCCCACCACCTCGTCGTGGGGCCGGGTCGTGATTGTGAACCGGGACACCGACGCGATGGACGGTAGCGCCTCGCCGCGGAAGCCCAACGACGAGATGGCCCGCAGGTCGTCCACGGACCGCACCTTGCTCGTCGCGTGGCGCCGCACGGCGAGCAGCGCGTCGTCCCGCGTCATGCCCCAGCCGTCGTCGGTCACCTGCACGAGGCTGCGCCCGCCGTCGCCGATGGTGACGATCACCCGCCGGGCGCCCGCGTCGATGGCGTTCTCCAGGAGCTCCTTGACCACGGACAGCGGGCGCTCCACCACCTCGCCAGCGGCGATCTGGTTGGCGAGGTCATCGGGGAGGACGTGGATGCGGTTCTCGGCCATGGGACCCGCAGGAATGCCACCCGGAGAGCGGGGCGTCAAGCGTCGAGGTGCTCGGGGGCCGGCCTCTCGCGCTTGCGGCGAGCCACGGCCAGCAAGAGGAGGCCCAGCAGCGCCAGCGGGGGACCGCCGGAGGCGCGGCAGCCTCCGCAGGAGCCTGAGACGTCGTCGGGCGCGGCATCCGAGGCGGGACTGGCCGCGTCGGGGACGGGAGCGGTCTCCGTCGCGGGTGGAGCGTCAGCAGCGGAACCGGGGGCGTCGGATGGGGTCGCCGTGTCCGCCGCCGCGTCCGAGGGCAGCGGGGCTCCGTCCGCGTTCGGGCTGGCGTCCATCGGACTGCCGGCGTCGATGAGCACCGCGGCGTCCTGGTCCGTCGAGCCACCGTCCGCGCCCGGGGCGACGTCCATCGAGGTGCCGCCGTCGCCAGGCGCCGCGGCATCCAAGTCCCCTGAGCCGCCGTCCGCGACGCCCACGTCACCGCCGGCCACGTCATCGGGAGCCACGCACTGGCCCCCCTCGCACCGGGTGCCGGCGGGGCAGCCCGCCCAGCACCCGGTGCAGGCGAGGGATGGGGCGCCGGTGGTGCGGAGCTCGGGGAGGACGCAGCGCTGGGCGCCTGACGACGGCGGAGGGGAGTCTCCGTCCTGCGGCGCGGAGCCGCAGACCTGGGAGCACGAGGGGCAGTCCTCGCAGTAGAGGCGGCCCTCGGAGCACCACACCGCCCGGCCCGCACCGTCGCAGCACCCCGCCTCGCTGAGACCGTCCGGGCAGTCGGGGGCGCTCGACCGTTCGAGGCCCAGGCAGGACGCCGGGTACGGCGGCACGCACGTGCCCTCGGCGCAGAATTCGCCGGAGGGGCAGACCCCGCAGCCGTCCGGGTCTCCGCAGTCGTTCGACCCGCACTCCTTCCCCCAGCAGGTGGGGATGCAGACGCAGTTCCCCTCGGCGCAGACTTCATTGGGGCCGCACTCCCCGCAGAAGTCGTAGCACCCGTCCGAGCCGCACTCCTTGCCCTCGCAGCTCGGCGCGCAGCACCAGCCGTCGGGCATGCAGACTTCGGGCTTGGGGCAGGTGCCGCAGAACTTCGTATAGGAGGCGTCGTGGGGATTGAAGTCGCACTGGGCGGTTCCGCACTCCCGGTCTCCGCACACCTGTATACAGGGGCAGGCGACGCCGCACTGCATCGTGCAGTGCTGCGCGCAGAGAGAGTCCCACTGCACGTCACAACAGTAGGGGTCGAGCGCGCAGACGCAGTCTTCGCAGGGGCAGCCGTCGCAGCCTGCCCCTGGCGCCTCTGTGCACCCGCGCTGGACACACTGGCCCTTGTAGCAGCTCTTTGGGCCCAGGCACGAGCCGCAGGGGTGTCCACAGCCGTCGTCGCCGCACTCGCGGTTCTCGCAGGTGCACGGGAGGCACTTTCCGCCGTTCTTTCCGCAGAACGTGCCTGGGGGGCAGCTCCCGCAGGAGCCGCCGCAGCCGTCGTGGTCGCCGCAGACCGCGCCGGCGCAGTTGGGGACGCAGGCCGCCTGGGGACAGGCGGCACCACAGGTTGCGCACTCCACTGAGCACAGCGCGTCCCAGGTCACGGCACAGCAGAACGGGTCCTCCTCGCAGACACAGCCCTCGCAGTCGCAGCCGCAGCCGGCGCCCGAGCCGGACGTACAGCCGGGTCCGAGTGGCGCGCAGGATCCCTCTGGCGTGCAGACCGCGCCGCCGCAGCTCCCGCAGCTCCCGCCGCACCCGTCGGGGCCGCACGACTTGCCGGCGCAGTCCGGCGTGCAGCACGCGCCCGTGGTCTCGACGCAAACCTGCCCGGTCGGGCACGGCCCGCACGGGCCGCCACACCCATCGGGGCCGCACGCCTTGCCGTCACACTTGGGGGCGCACTCCACGCACTTTCCGTCGAAGGTGCACACGGGCCGATCCGAGGGGCAGGCCCCGCAGTCCTTGAGGCACGGCCCAACACCGCACTCCTGCTCGCCGCAGGCACATGCGGGCACCACGGCGCAGTCGAGAGGGTCGCCGGGCTGAATAGGCAGGCCCGCGCATTCCGCCGGGCCGCTCAGCGACTTCTTGCAGGGGCCGGGGCTCCAGTAGTTCGTGCAGTCGGCGGCGCAGAGCGTCGAGCCCTCCTCATTGCAGAAGACGCGGTAGTCTCCGCTGCAGCAGCCCGCCTTGGGCATCCCCTCACAGCTCGGCGCGAGGATCTGCGTCTCGTACCAGGTGCACTGCAGTGCGGGGTTGCTGCACATCTCGAGCTGCTTCTTCGTGTAGTAGGAGCACTCGGGCGGGTTGGCCGCGGTCGCGAGCGACGGAAGGAGGCCGAGGGCTGCAACAGCCAGGATTGCTGAGATGTGGCGAATCAGCCTCAGTGGTCCACCCGACCGTACAGACTTCGTGGTGCTCGTGATCATGGCGCCACCTCCCCCAACGCAGCGGCCGTCGTGCATGAGGCCAGGTCAGGACGTCGCTCAAGTACCCACGTGTCGTTGGTAGTGGAGGTCGACTTCGGGTATTTCTTCCAGCCACCGAAGAACACGAACCGGTCTCGCTTGGGGTCGTAGTGGACGTCCGTCATGTTGATCGGGGGCTCGGAGCCACCTACGTCGAGCCGGCGCATCCGCACGGAGCGAGGGCCCGTGGAGGCGATGGTCCATGTCTCGAACACATCGACGTACTTGTCGCTGGTCGGCCAGTCGGGGTAGAGCCACAGACCCTGGCAGACCGCGCGGTCCGCTTTCGGATCGTAGGCACAACGGCCGCCAACGGCCGACGTGGGCAGCTCCGAGTCGAGGGCGAGCTGTACCCACTCCTCCCCTCCCGGGGTGGAGAGCCCTGTGAGCGCCCAAGCGTCCAGTGGTCCGCGCACCTTGCACGGCCCTTGGTAGCACCTCATTCCCGCGACGACGATGAGCATGTCGCGCTTGGGGTCGTAGTAGTGGAACCCGGACGTCCGCGATCCCATCCCCGCGCTTCCAGAAGACAGGTGGCGCCACCGGGGCAGCTCCTCCGCGAGTTCGAGCATCCAGGTATCGGAGAGCACCTTGCTGTCTCTGACACCGCCGTGGAAGACCAGCGCATTGCGCGGGGGGACGAATGCTCCGTGCGATGGGCTGACCGGCAACGGCCTCGGCGCAAGAGCCCGAAGAGGGAGAAACGCGTTTGGTGAGCTGAGGTCGTACGTCCAGAGGTCATTGAGAAACTTGGTGTTCGGGATGAGCGAGGTGCGCCCAAGCGTCAGAATCACTCGACTTCTGCCGGGGTCGATAACCACCTGCCCCATGCGCCCCGTTGGTCTCGGGTCGCTCGCAGGAAGCTCGGCCCACTGGAGTTCCGGCTCAAAGGGGAGGGTCCAGATGTCGTTTCCGTGGAGCGGGCCGGTGTTGGCCGGGCTGAACTTGTAGCCCCCGACGACGACCAACCTATCTCCCGCGAAGTCAATGGCGACACCGCCCCGAGCGTCGCGTGGCAGCGGTAGCGGGGACGCTATCTCCAACAGCCGCCATCGCAGCGGGACCTGTAGCCATACCGCAGTGTCGGTCAGGGCGAGCGGCGCAGACGTCGTCTCGGTGATTGACGTGGCTGGCTGTGCCGTCGATTGCAGCGGACCCGCCCCCTCCGGCGCCGCATCCTTGCGGCAACCGGTAGGGGTCAGGGCCAACAGCAACCACACGGCGAGCCTGGTCGCGACGTGTGACGGCGCCATGGCTACGGCTCCGGGGGCGGGAAGCCCCGCGGCAAGTAGCCCTCTTGGGACACCGTGCACCTCCCGTACTCACAATCGAAGCCCGATGGGCAGTCAATGTCCTCGTCCTCGCCGCACACAGGCGAGAAGACCATCTCAGGCTGTTGGTTCAGCCCGAAGTGGCGGAAGCCTCGGAGAGACATGAAGTTCCACTCGTCGGTGTCACGGTAGGGCTTCACATTCGACTGACCGAGCACAGTGGGGTTCGACTCCGCATGCCAAGGCCCACAGCCCTGCCAGTATCCGATCTGCTCATCCCAGTGGTCCTTCCAGAACAGGAACGCACCGACAGGGTCCTCATCCAGGTCGTGATTTTCATTCCAGTCGATGTGGTGCGTGGCTTCGTTGATATCCAACGGCACCGGCCCCCACTCCCCCGGGTAGTACGGCGCACCAGGATACCCCTGGTGGTTCCGGATGCAATAGCCGGCCCAGAAGAGCTGGAAGGTACGGTTGTCGATGTACGCCTCGTCGTGGTCGCCCGGATCCACGTCCAAGCCGAACGTGTCCCCGATGCCATCGTTCTCCGACAAAGCACCGACCACGCACACACCCTCCAGGCAGCACTTGTCACCTTCCACCCAATCCAGAACCGGAATCGGGCACTCCGCGTCGTCCTTGTCCGGGCACTCCGAGTCCTCGCAGCTCACGCCGCGGTCCGTGAAACCTTGTACGGTCTGGTGGACCCCGCTGGAGTAGTCCAATGTGGGAAGATAGCTCGCGTCCCACTTTCCCTGTAGGTCGATTCCATCGGGTCCCGTAAACTCGTAGGACATGACGCTGATGAAGTTCACCACGTCCCACACGCCGCGCGTACATAGCCCGCCACGGCAGACACCGAAGTCACCGGTGCACTCATAGTCGAAGGTGCACTCTGCCTGGGCGTCCTGCTCGATCCAGCCATGCAGCAGACCGAAGATGTGGCCCAACTCGTGGAAGGCACGAACGCGAAAGTAGCGTTCGTCGCCCCAGGACGCACCGAATGCCACCCAAGGCTGATGGAGCGCCACCCACCCGGGGAACAGGTCCTTGCAGCCGGGGTAGGGGTTGTCGCAGCCCTGTCCCAGGAGGCAGCAGGACGAGTAGTCGGCGAACATCGTCTCTCCCATGCTGGTGGCTCCCTCCCCGGGGAACTGGTTCTGCAGCCAGACCTCCCCGAAGACGCCGCGGCGGTTCCGCGGAACGAACGCATAGGGCTGCGAGGGGTCGCCGCGCATCACGTGCTGCAGGTTGTAGGGAGTCAGAGTGGCGCCTTCGCCCACGTGGTCCAGGTGGACTGTGGGATCGGCCGCGCACGGCGTCTCACAGAGTCCCTCGGGAACACACACAGTCGGCCCGCCGTCAAACATCTCCTTGCACACGTTCCCGGAGGAGCAGTTCATTCCGGTACAGCTCGATGTAGGTAGGCAAGCATCCGGCTGGCCCTCTCCCAGGCTCTGACAGGTGTAGCCATCGAGACACACATCGAACTCACAGTTCTCCGAACACTCGTCGCAGACGTCATCACAACAGTCGCCCATATAGTGACAAGCTGCGTCGCACCAGCACTCCGCCTCGGAGTCGTTGGCCCCGCAGTTCCCCACGCAGGTGCCGGGCGGCGGGTCAACGATGGGCTCGGCCTCACAGGGGAAGGCCGTCAGCGCCGTGCATTCCCGATGAGGCTCCATGGCGATGCAGAAGTTCGGGTTCTCCGGCCCGATGTTCCCGCCAGTCCCGCCCTGCGCGAGCTGGCCGTAGTCGAAGAAGAGCTTGATCGGGCTCTTCGAAGCTCCTGTCGAGGCCATCTCACGTCCGTATGCGGCAGCGATCTGTGCGAGCGCGGGTGCAAGCCTCCCGAACGCGTCCACTTCCTGGTCGCCGATCTGGGGCCAGTCCACCTGGAAGAAGCCATTCTGGACCAGCGGGTCGCCGCCGTAGTACGCGAGGTTGATCGCATCGCTCGTGTGTGCCTCGCAGCCGTAGAAGGTGCAGCCACCAATGGTCTCCCAGTCGTCGCGGAGGCCGTCGCCGTCGGTGTCCTTCGGGTTCCCGTCCGGGCACTCGGTATCCTCCCAACATGTGCCGAGCGCCATCTCCAGCTCAGTGCCCAAGTAGTCGTGGTCTGGATCTCGCCCGGAGATCGCCACGTCGTTGCGGTACAGGGTCACCGTCCCATTCCCATACAGGCTCGTGTCCCAGTACGAGTGGCCCACCACGTAGCCGAAGGCGAAGGTCCCACTCGGGTACGGCGTGATCGACGAGGAGCTGGCCGCCAGCGGGAGCGCGGGCTGGCCCCAGATCCCCGGGTCGATCGACGGGTCCCCGAAGGGCGCCGTCCCGGACAACGCGTAGCCGTAGAGCTTCTCGGTCCCGGCCAGCGCGAGGACGCCGGGGAGCAGCATGCCGTGGGTCCAGATGTCCTGGTTGGGCAGGGGGCGCACGGCCGTGTACGCCAACTGGAGCTTGTCGCCTTCGTCCCACTCGATGGGGTCGGTGATGGTCCACCGCCTCGTGATGTCTCCGCCCGGCTCGATGGTCTCGCTGACCACCGGGGTCCCGTTCTTCACGCCCGCCTCGAAGAGGCAGGTGCCGGTGGTCGCGTTGGACCTGCGGTGGACGAAGACGATGACCGTCGTGCCGGAGGTAAGGCTGATGTCCCGGCAGGATGTCAGCTCTGACGTGGGAAACAGGTCGGTGCAGTTGCCGCCCGCCACGTCGTCGTTGGAGCGGATCCACGCGCCGGTGCTGCGGTTCCACACGTGGAGCACCGTGTCGAGGCCGCCCGTCGCTCCCGACGTGCGGAAACGCCACGTCGCCGTCGAGTTGATTGCCACCAGCTTGGTATAGATGCGACCGGCGTGCTCCACGTGGAAGACCCGGTCGTCATTGGCCGTGGCGGCCTGGGCGTCGTTCCCGTCGCTCCAATCGCTCCAGACACCAGCCACACACAGGATGGCGAGCACAGGGGTGAGCTTCATGGCGTCACCTCCTTCGGAGGCTCCGCCTTCGCACCGCCCTCGCCCAGCGCCGCCTCTTTCATCTTGCCGTAGGCCTCGCCGCGCTCCTCGTCGGACAGCGTCGCCAGCCACTCCGCCTTTGCGAGCACCTCCGCCTGGAAGGCCGCCACCTTCTGCGCGTAGCCGGCGTC
>BTVJ01000119.1:0-19627 GCA_045863395.1 Myxococcales bacterium | reverse complement strand
CGGCGACGAGCCCGGCGACGAGCCCGGCGACGAGCCCGGCGACGAGCCCGGCGACACCACGGAGCCCGGTGGAGCTCTGGAGCCGGGCGACGACTATGAGCCCGGAGACGAGTCCGGCGACGATGACGCTCCGGACGCACCTTGGGCCGACGCGGACGAGGACGGCATCCCGGACGGCTACGACTACTGCCCGGGCACGGCCGTGGAGACCGCCCCTCTGCTGACGCTCCTCCCCAACCACTACGCGTTGGGGCCCGACGGCGTCTTCCTCCAGGCGAGCGGCGGCAAGGGCAAGGGGGCCACTCAGACCTTCACGCTCGAGGACACCGGCGGCTGCTCGTGCTCCCAGATCCTGGACCTCCTCGGTAAGGGCAAGGGCCAGTACAAGTTCGGGTGCAGCCCCGGCACCATGAAGTCCTGGGTCGACAACGTGGTGCCGCTGCCCTGACGGCGGACGCGCTTGGTCACTCCCTCGTAGCGTCCTCTCCCGAGGGGCCCTTCGCCCCCCGTCACCTGACCTCCCTCCGCTCGGCGCTTACCGACCCGTGACCAGCCAGCCTCCGCATCGAGGATCTGGCCCAGGCGCTGCGCTCAGGGCTCACTGCCCCTTGGCAAAGCGGCTCGCCGGAGGGAGCGTCAGGTCGAGCAGCGGCGGCGCGCCATCCCTGAGCGTCCGGTAGGCTGCCCAGGTGGACATGACGCGGATGGTGTATCGCCGGGTCTGGACGAACGGGATCGCCTCCACGAACTCGTCGAGCTGCATGGCCCCACGCTCCCGCAGCCACCCCTGCACCGAGGACTCCCCGGCGTTGTAGGCGGCTACGGCAAGCGCCGGGTGCTCCAGGCGATGGAGCAGCCGCCCGAGCAGGCGCGTGCCGAGGGCGATGTTCGGTCCCGCCTGGAGCAGGGCGCTCCGGTCGATGCGACCGTCTCCCGCCGTCGCCACCCACTGCGCCGTAGGGAGCAGGAGCTGCATGAGCCCCAGCGCGTTGGCCCAGCTCTCGATCTGCACATGGAAGCCGCTCTCCTCGCGCATGATGGCGTAGGCGAGCTCCTCCGGGGCGCCAGCCGCACCCGCTGCCCTGTGCACCAGATCCTCGAAGGGGCGGGGGTAGCCGACCTGCCAGCGGACGCGGTGGGCACCGGCCGGGTAACGCCTGAAGAGGCCCTCCTGGAGGCGGCGCGCGATGGGGACGGTCACGGTCACGGCGCCGTTGCGGTCGGCGAGGAGCGCGAGCATCCACTCGGCGTCCTCCTCGCTCGCTCCCGGGATCCCACCGAAGGCGCGCCGCGCCCCGTCATACAGGCCCATGCGCGCCAGCGCCACCCCTTGAACCCATGCCGATGAGCTCCAGGCACCGCCCGGAGCGCGTCCCCCGATTCCCGGCTCGGAGCGGGCCAGGGCCTCCAGCGCCCCCACCTCGCGCTGCACCGCCCCCGGCCCATCCAGCTCCGCGATGCGAGCCAGCGCGAGCTGCCCATAGAAGCTGAGCGGCCAGTCCTGGAGAACGCGGCGGTAGTCCTCCAGGGCGTCGGGTGCTCTCCCCAGCGCGACCAGCGCCCGCGCCCGCCAGTAGTGGAGGCGACCGTGGGACCAGAGCGGCCCGGTGTCCGGCACCGCAGCCAGGGCCCGGTTCGCCGCCGCGAGCGCGTCCGCCACGTCGCCCGCCCGCCAGTGATCCCAGATCAGCAGGAACGCGGCGTCGTGGCGCATGTCCCCGTCCGGCGCGCCGTCGAGAATCGCGAGCAGCGCGCGCTCCCGGGCGTCATGGTCGCCGCGCTCGGCGTGGACGTGCGCCTCGTAGAGCAGCGCGTCGTCGTTGGTGGACCGGGTCGGGAACTCGGCTCGAAGCCGCGCGAACAAGCGCAGCGCGAGATCGAGGCGCCCGTCACGGTAGGCGGCGCGCCCCCCCGCGAAGAGCACGTCCGGCAGCCGCTCCCACCGCGAGCACTCGGCGGCGGCCGCTTGGTACCAAGGGAGCGCCTCGGGCCTGTTGCGCAGCTTGTCCCAGCTCTGGGCGGCGAGGAGCTGGGCCTCGCACCGCAGGGGCGCCCCCGGGGGGAGCAGCTTCGCCGCCCGCGCGAGGATCTGTACCGCCTGGCTGCTGCGGTGTGCGTTGAAGTGCTGCTTGCCCTTCGCGACGAGCGAGCGAGCGTGGCGAGGGGCCACGAGCGGAGGGGTGCGCTCGGGACCGAGCAGCGCCAGGATCCGGTCGAGGGCCTCGGTCGCTGCCTGCGTGAATGGGAAGAGCGCGTCGATGGCCAGCAGCTCGTCCACCGCCTCGTCCCGGAGCCCGCGCGCCGCCAGCGTCTCCGCAAGGAGCATCCGCCCCTCGGCGTCCTCTCCGTCGCGGGCCCGCAGCGCCGCGACCGCCTCCTCCCAGCGGCCCATGGCGCGCAGCGCGCGCGCCTCGGTGATGGCGGCCTTGCCCACGTGCGGTGACCCTCGCGGCACCGCGCGGGCCGCCTCCACTGACTCAGCGAGCCGCCCCGCGCGCCGCAGGGCCTCTGCGCGCAGGCCCTGGGCCCAGTCGGCGAGCACGGGCGTGCGCGCCACCTCGGCGAAGCGCGCTGCCGCCTCGTCATTGCGTCCTGCGCCCAGGGCGGCGGCCGCCGCCTCCGCGGCCCCACGCGTCGCCGCTGGAAGTGTGGGGACCCCGGCGTCCAGCGCCTCCACGGCGTCCCGGGGCCCGTCGGGCACGGGCGCCTCGCTCCACGAGACGATCGGTTCGGGCAGCAGGCACTCGCCGCCCAGCGGGAGCGGGATCTCGTCGGGGGGGGGCGCAGGGGGCGGCGCGGCGGACCAGAAGGCGCGCCGCTCGTCCAGCTCGGCGCACGACGCGAGCAGAAGCAGGGCAGCGATGTGAGGCGCTCTGCACATGACAAGTCAACTGTGGGGAGGGTCACGACCCTCCCGGTCGTCTCCAGGGCCCCCTCCAAGCATGGGCGCTGTGCGGGTCCGGCGCCAGCGGCATTCGCCTCCTAGCTCTCCCGAAGCACGCGGGCCAGCGCCCACACCTCCACGCGGGCCGCGCCGGCCTCGCGGAGTGCCTGCGTGCACGCCCGGGCGGTCGCCCCGGTGGTGATCACGTCGTCGACGAGCAGGACGCGGCGACCGCTGACGGCCCTCGGGCGGTGGGGCGCGTAGACCCCACCCAGGTTGCGGGCGCGCTCGACGCGGCCCAGCCCCTTCTGCTCGGTGACGACCCGCGTGCAGCGGAGGGCGTCGACCAACGGCACGCCGGCCTCCCGCGCGAGGGGCGCTCCGAGCAGGGCGGCCTGGTTGAAGCCGCGGTGGCGGGCACGAGTCGGGTGGAGCGGCACCGGCACCACCACCTCGGGCGTGAGGGTCCATGGAGCCACCTCGGTCCGGGCCTCGCGCACCAGCCGTGCGCCGTCGGCGAGGGCGGCGCCCTGCCTCTTCAGGCGCAGGATGGCGGCCTGGATGCTCTCTCCATACACGAACGCCTGGAGCGCGCCGTCCCAAGGTGGAGGCGCCGCTGCGCAGCCCGCGCACCTGCGCCCGTCCAGGGGAACGCCGCACAGATCGCAGCCCGGGCCCACCGCCCAGAGTGAGGCCCTGCACAGGGCGCAGAAGCCCTCCTCGGGCTCGAGCAGCAGCACGTCACAGGCGAGGCAGCGGGGGGGAACCAGGGTGTCGAGGACGGCCCGTCCGAGCCGAGCCCAGCTCAAGCGCTTCATTGGGGGCACCTCCACGGTGGGGTCCAACCTGGCGTGCAGGCTCGACCCTCACGAGCGGCGGTTGCCTCACTTGTGGTAAGGCGCCCCGGTGATCAGCGTCGTGGCCCGGTAGAGCTGCTCGGCGAGGACCAGCACGGCGTGCTGGTGGTTCAGCGTCATGCGCGACAGCGCCACGGAGCGGGAGCACGCGCCGACCAAGGCCGGGTCCAGGCCGTGGGGCGCCCCGATAAGGAACGCGATGCCCGGCGCCGCCCCGATGGCCGCGCGCTCGATCACGGAGGCGAACTCCTGGGAGGTCAGCAGGTCGCCTCGCTCGTCCAGGGCGATGCGCGTCCAGGTGTCGGCGGTGGCCTTCAGCAGCCGCTCCCCCTCCGCTGCCCGCGCCCGCGCCACGTCCTGCCCACGTCGCACGGCGTCAGAGCGCACCTGCATCAGATCGGAGCGGTACACGAAGGAGGCGCGGCGCAGGTAGTCGGCCACCGAGGCCTCGATGGCGGCGTCCTTGAGGGTCGCTGCGACGGCGATGACGATGCGCATCCAGCCCTCGTGGGGTCAGGCGTCCCCAGGCCGCAGGGTCAGTCCCACATGGCGCCGGCGGCCGCCGCTACCCACTCGGGCTCCTCGACGGGGACCTCCTCTGCGTCGGACCACAGGCGCTCCAGCTCGTAGTAGTCGCGCACGGGCTGGTAGAACACGTGCACCACCACGTCGGCATAGTCGAGGAGCACCCAATGCCCCTCGGAGCGCCCCTCCACGCCGAGCGGCTTCACGCGCCCGTCGCGGATCAGGGTCCCCTCGATGGAGTCGGCGATGGCGTTGACCTGGCGGTCCGAGGCCCCGCTGCAGATCACGAAGTAGTCCGCGTAGTCCACCAGCTTGCGGACGTCGAGGATCTTGAGCTGGAAGGCCTTCTTGTCCCAGGCAGCCGCAGCGATGCGCAGGGCGAGGTCGCGTGGATTTTCGTTCATGCGGTCCGTTGCTACTCCTTGGCAGGTCACTCCCTGACCTGGCCGTCTCCGTATACCACGAACTTGCGCGTGGTGAGCTCCGTGAGGCCCATGGGCCCGAACGCGTGGAGCTTGGACGTGCTGATGCCGATCTCGGCGCCGAGGCCGAGCTGGTTCCCATCGTTGAAGCGCGTCGAGGTGTTGACCACGACCGCCGAGGACTGCACCCGGTCCACGAAGGCCCGGATGCGGTCCCAGTCGCGCGACAGGATGCCGTCCGTGTGCTCCGACCCCCAAGTCTGGATGTGGTCGATGGCCTCGTCGAGCCCGCTCACCACCCGGATCGCCAGGATGAGGTCCAGGTACTCGGCTGCCCAGTCCTCGTCGGTCGCGGTGCCCACCCCTGGCGCCAGGGCCCGGGTGGTCGCGCAACCCCGCACCTCGACCCCGGCCGCGTGGAGCGACGGCACCAGGTCGGCGAGGAAGGCCGGCGCGATGGACTCGTTGACCAGCAGCGTCTCCAGAGCATTGCACACGCCGGGGCGCTGCACCTTGGCGTTCGTGACGACCCGGGCCGCCATCTCCAGGTCGGCGCTCGCGTCCACGTACAGGTGGCAGACCCCCTTGTAGTGCTGCACGACGGGCACCTTGGCGCTCTCCGTCACGAAGCGGATGAGGGCCTCACCGCCGCGGGGGATCGCCAGGTCCACGAGGCCCGTCTGTTGGACCAGCTCCAGGACGGCGCTCCGGTCCGTCGACTCCACCATCTGGACCCCGGCCCGAGGAAGGCCCGCCTCGACGAGCGCGCTCTGGCAGAGCTGCGCGAGGGCCCGGTTGGAGTGGAAGGCCTCGGAGCCCCCTTTCAGGATCACCGCGTTGCCGCTCTTGACGCACAGGGCCGCCGAGTCCGTGGTCACGTTGGGCCGCGACTCGTAGATCATCGCGATGACCCCGAGCGGGATGCGCATGCGCCCCACCATGAGCCCGTTAGGGCGGCGCCGCAGCTCGTCGATGGAGCCCACCGGGTCGGGCAGTGCGGCCACCTCGCGCACGGCGGCCGCCATGTCCAGAAGGCGCGCCGGCGTCAGGCGGAGCCGGTCGAGCATCGCCGCGGCGAGCCCCCGCCGCTCCCCGGTCGACAGGTCCCGCTCGTTCTCCGCGATGATGTGAGGCGTCTGCTCGGCGAGCAGGCGGGCGATGTGCTCCAGTGCCCGGTTCTTGGCCGCTGTGCTCGCGCACCCCAGAGCCCGGGACGCCTCTTTGGCGGCGCGGGCCAGGGCGGCGACGTCGAGTGTGGTCATCAGCTCCCTGGTGCCCCGGCTGTTGGGGGCGGTCCTTGGTGCGGCGGTTCGTCGAGCGCCGGGCTGGCCCCCCGAGCGGCGTTGACCCCGGCACGCAGGTTCGAGGATAGTTTCCCAACTCCTGCAATGTCAACGAGGAGGCCTGCATGAGGGCGTTGATACAGCGCGTGAGCGAGGCGCGCGTAGAGGTGGGCGGGCGCGTCACGGGGAGCATCGGGCGCGGGCTCCTCGTCCTGGTCGGGGCTGGGCAGGGCGACACGGAGGCCGACGTGGCCTGGACGGCCCGCAAGGTCGCGGAGCTCCGCATCTTCGAGGACGAGGACGGCAAAATGAACCGCTCCGTGGAGGACATCGGCGGCGGAGTCCTGGCCGTCAGCCAGTTCACCCTCCACGCGGACTGCCGCAAGGGTCGTCGTCCCTCTTTTGTACGTGCACTGGAGCCGGTGGCGGCGAGCGCGCTGGTCGACCGCTTCGTCGGGCTGCTGCGGGAGCGGGGGCTGGTCGTCGAGACGGGGGAGTTCGGGGCGATGATGGACGTCCACCTGGTCAACCAGGGGCCCGTCACCGTGATGCTGGACAGCCGGGAGTAGCGGTCACTCGCACGCGCCGGCGGCGACCTCCTCCTCCACGGCGACCCACGGGTCCTTGCCATCGACGGGCGGCATGGCGCGGATCGCCTTCTCCACCTCGGTCCAGAACTCGTCGCTGACGAAGCCCTTCTGCTGCTTGATGGACATGACCTGGATGTCCAGATCCTCGGGCGTCATCTTCTTGCCCTCCGGGCTCGCCTTCAGGCACTTGATGGCGATCAGCGCCTCGATCATCTTGGGACGCGCGGTCTCCGGCTTGGGCATGAGGTCGCAGCCCCCGAAGTTCGCCATGAACACGCCGGGACCCGTGTTCTCCCACTTGTACGGCTGCACGCCGTCGGGCGCCTTGATGGGGATGTCGTCGGTCATGAAGAGGAAGGAGCGCGGGTAGTAGCCGTCCTTCTCGATGGTGATCTCATAGGCGTAGGTGTAGACCTCGGTGTCTGGTCCGGCCGCGTCCGTGCTCTTCTCGAGCAGCGGCAGGTCCTGGAGGGGGAGGTTGTCGACGATCTCCTTCTCTTTGAGGCTCGACGTACGGTTCGGGATGTCGATGCGCTCCGCCTCCCCGCGCTTGTCCTCCCGACCCTGCTTGACGCGGCCCACGTAGTCGTCGATGGACTCCTTCCACTTGAGCTGGGTGAGCTTCACCCGGGCGTCCTGCGGGGAGTAGGTGATGGTCGTCGAGCCGTAGCGGTTGACGGTGATCTGATCGATCTCCCGCCACTGGCCCTCCTGCTCCTTCTTCTCGGCGGTCTTGCACTTCTCGATCTCGCCGGAGAAGAAGCACTCGATGTCCTGCTTGAACTTGTCATTGGACATGATGAAGACGATGCCGCCGATCACGACGGCCAGCATCAGGACGATTGTGACGATCCCGCCCCAGGACTTGCGCTCGGGCTCGAAGGGCTCGTCGATGTCGGCGTCGGTCACGCGCTTCTGCTGACCCCCGGAGCTGCCCATCAGCAGCTCGCCGGCGGCGCCGAGATCTTTGTCCGGCGCGGGCTTCTTGGCGGGGCCGGCCTTCGGGTCCTGTCGCTGAGGCTTCGAGGGTCCGCCGCCGGGGTCGACATTGAGGAAGTCCGGCAGGTCGCCGCCCGGGGTCTTCTTGGGATCGGACATCGGTTTCCCTCTCATCTCAATGGGTTACAAAACCTGCGAGCCGCCGCATGATAACCGCGCCCTGGTCCGGGCGTCAACTATCAAGCAGGCCCCTCGAGGAACAGATCGCAGAGGGCTCTGCAGACGTTGCAGCACCTGTAACCCGAAGGAGACCGGGGCCGCGAGCGGGCGCGTGCCCTGGCCCACCTCCAGGGGTGACAGCGCGCCCACGATGCGGTTTGACACGATTTCACCTGTGACCGTACACTTTCCCGGCAACCACGACCCCGCGAGGGAGCACACACGATGACCGACCCCAAGACGGCCGCCCTGAACACGTCCTTCGACGACTCGGACGACGGCAACGCGTTCGATGTCGTGAGCTCCACGCCGGCGGGCGCGAGCCCCGGCGGCAGCTCCAGCCTGCTCGACAGCCTCCTCCGTGAGACGCTCCTCGAGGCAGACCGCGAGAAGCAGGCCCTCGACAACCGCATCCGCGAGAAGGAGCACGACGAGCGCCGCCGCATGGAGGAGGAGATCGCCCGCAAGCGCGCCGAGATGCAGCGGCGGCTCGAGGACGAGCAGCGGCGTCGCGATGAGATCGTCCGCAAGAAGGAGGAGGAGGCGAGGGCGGCAGAGCCCAAGATGGCGGTCGCGGCCCCGGAGGTCGCCCCCGTGATCGTCGCTCCCAAGTCCAGCGCCGGCTGGATCGCGGCGTCCGTCGTGCTGCTCCTCGCGGCTGCCGGGCTCGGCTGGTACGTCTCCAAGCTCACGGGGGACCTGGAGGCGGCCAACAACGCCGCAGCCGCCATGAAGAAGGACCTGGATGGCCAGATCGCCGCGGCGAACGCCAACATCGCGACGCTGAACGGGGACCTCTCGAAGACCAAGGGCGCGCTGGAGGCCATGACGACGGCCAAGACCGATGCAGACAAGGCCATTCAGCAGCTCACCACCGAGAAGGGCGCCCTGACCGCCACCGTCGAGCAGCTCACGACGGAGAAGACCGAGCTGAAGGCCGCCGTGGCCGCCAAGGCCGCCGCCGCGACGGCCGACGCTGGCGCCGGGGTGCCGGAGGTCAAGTCCACCGGGGGGGGCGCCAAGGTCAAGTCGGGCAACGGTGGAACCGCGAAGTCGGGCACGGACTCCGGCGGCAAGATCAAGATCAACATGGGCATCCTGGGCGGCGACAGCATCGTCAAGTAGCCGTGCTTCCTTCCCCCCTCGTCCGCTCCCTGGCGACGCGCCTCCGCGTCCCCTACCCCCTCATCGCGCTTGTCAGCCACGAGGAGCACCGCTCCATCGAGGTCGTTCGGGCGGCGGCGGCGCTGGCGGGCCTGCCCGTCCGCGTAGTGGCGTGCCGCGACGCGGGGGATCTGCTCGGGGCACTGCCGCCGCCAGCGGACCTCGGGGCGGGCGTGACGCTCCTGCTGGACCCACACCCCTGGCTGGAGGAGCCGCGCGTCGTTCGGACGCTGCGGGACCTGCTGCCCGGCCTGGCGGCCGCGGGCCACGTGATCGTGCTCGCTGGCCCAGTCGCGGTCGTGCCGCCGGCGCTGGAGAAGGACCTGGTCGTGCTGGAGCTGCCGCTGCCGGGTGAGGAGGAGCTGGCCGCCGTCTGTGAGCGGGTGCTCGTGGAGCGGGGGATCTCCGGGAGTCCGCTGGTCAGCCTCGCCGCGCGCGCCGCCAAGGGGCTCACCGGGGACGAGGCGGCCCGGGCCTTCGGGCGGGTGGCCCTGGAGACGGGCTTCGTGGGCGACGGCGTGATCCCCGGCATTGCGTCGGAAAAGCAGGCGCTCCTGCGGCGCAGCGAGCTCCTGGATCTGGTTGACGAGGCGCCGGGCCTCGGTGACGTCGGTGGCCTGGACGAGCTCAAGCGGTGGCTCGTCGGGCGCCAGGAGGCGTTCGGCGACCGGGCGCGAGCCTTCGGGCTGCCGCAGCCGCGGGGGCTCCTGCTGCTCGGAGTGCAGGGGTGTGGCAAGAGCCTCACGGCCAAGGCGACGGCCCGGGTCTGGGGTCTGCCGCTGGCGAGGCTCGACCTGTCGCAGCTCTTCGCGCGGGGGCGCTCGCCGGAGGACAACCTGCGAAGGGTCCAACGGCTGGCGGAGGCCCTGGCTCCGCTCGTGCTCTGGATCGACGAGATCGACAAGAGCTTCGCCGGGGTCGGGAGCGGCGGCGGCGAGGCGCTCAATCGGGTCTTCGCGTCGTTCATCACCTGGCTGCAGGAGAAGCGCGAGCCTGTGTTCGTCGTGGCGACCGCCAACGGCATCGCGGATTTGCCGCCGGAGCTGCTGCGCAAGGGGCGCTTCGACGAGATCTTCTTCGTGGACCTGCCCTCGAAGCGCGAGCGGGAGGCGATCCTCCGCATCCATCTGATGCGCCGCGGGCGGGATCCAGGCGGCTTCGATCTGGCGACCCTGGCGGACCGGACGGAGCACTTCGCCGGCGCCGAGCTGGAGCAGGTGGTGGTCAGTGGCCTGTATGACGCCTTCGGAGAGGACCGGGAGCTGGACACCGCCGATCTGCTGCGGGCCGCGAGCGAGACCACGCCGCTGTACGACACCTACGAGGAGGCCATCAAGGAGCTGCGCTCCTGGGCCGCGCGCCGTGCCCGCATGGCGTCGGGGGACACGCGCCTCGTCGAGCTGTTCCGGGGGTGAGTCGAACGGGAGTCCTTTCCGCGATCTTGCGCGCGTGGTCCGAGCGGGCGAGCGGGGTTGATCCTGGCCTTGGCGGTCGGTACCGTCCCTCGTGTTCCCCGACCTCGACGTCGCGACACGATTTCCGCGGGGGGGCCGCGACGTCACACCACCGACCCGAACGACGGAGCCATCCGATGAAGCGTATCCTGAGCGCCGTGGCCCTGAGCGCCCTGTTCGTCCCTGCCTCGGCGAGCGCCGACGACGCGACCGCCACCTGCAAGAAGGCCCTCGGCAACCTGACGCGCCTGGCCGCGGAGGCCGGCGAGGGCGCCATGAGCGACGAGGACCAGAAGAAGTTCGTGGAGCAGTGTGCCGGTATGCCGGAGGAGATCCGGACCTGCATGGCCGCGGTCGTCGACGAGAAGTCCATGGAGGCGTGCATGGCCAGCGCCATGCGCCTCGCCTTCGAGGAGGCAGCGAAGGAGGAGGCCGCGAAGGAGGGGGCTACCAAAGAGGTCGCCAAGGCGCCCACCTCGGGGACGCCGGAGTGCAACACAGCCCTCGCCACCATGCGGCGCATCAACAAGGACCTCGGGGAGCCAGACCCGAGCGCCTCACAGCAGGCCGACTTCCTCAAGATGTGCGCCGAGTGGTCGCCCGAGGTGCGTGGCTGCCTCGTCAAGGCGTCGGACAAGGAGGCCGTGGAGGGCTGTCTCAAGACCATGATGGAGCAGGCCATCGAGAAGGCGGGCACAGGGGAGTGACCGCGCTCTCGGTGCGGCCGTCGCGCTCTGCGACGTCGCCGGACGCGGCGTGTCAGGCCAGCGTCAGGAAGCGGGCGATGACCTTGCGCCGGTCGCCCGCGAAGTCCACGAGGACGCGGGCCTCCGGGCCGTGACCGTCGATGGAGACGATGCGGCCGGCGCCGAGGGTCGCGTGGCGGACCCGGGTGCCGGCGCCCGGGGCCGTGCTCTGGGGGCTGTCGTAGTCCGGGAAGGCGTCCGCGGGGGGCTCTGTCGCTTGCGCCCGCTGCCGCCAGCCCGCCTGGAAGCTGGCCCCCGGCCGTCCGGTCAGCCCGAGCGAGGCGGTCGCTCCCCGGCGCTGGGCCGCCTGGTCCGTCACGTGGACCAGCTCCGGGGGGATCTCGCGCAGGAAGCGGCTCGGCGGGTTCTCCTGTGTCTGGCCGAAGCGGTGGCGGCTCGCGGCGCGTGACAGCGTGAGAATGCGCCGCGCCCGCGTCATGGCCACGTAGCAGAGGCGGCGCTCTTCTTCGATGGCGTCCGGGTCGTCCGCCGAGTTGAAGTGCGGGAACAGGTTCTCCTCGACACCCGTCACGAAGACCGCGTTGAACTCCAGCCCCTTCGCTGCGTGGACGGTCATCAGGGTGACCTTGTCCTCGGTGTCCTCGACCTCGTCCACGTCGGAGACCAGCGCGACCTGGTCGAGGAACCCGTGCAGCGTCGCGTCCTTCGCGCCGGTCTGGTACTCCTCGATGGACGTCAGGAGCTCCCGCAGGTTGTCGAGGCGCGACTCCGCCTCCACGCTGCCCTCCGCGCGCAGCGCCTCGAGGAGGCCCGAGCGCTCCAGGGTCCGCTGGCACAGGACCACGGGCGGCGGGACCTGCGCGTAGATCTCCCGAAGGTCTGCGATCAGAGCGGCAAAGGGCGCGAGGCGCTTGCCTTCCTTCGTGCCGGCCATGGCGAGGGCGGCAGCCAGGAGGCCTTCGCCATCGCGTCCCGCCCGCTCGGCGACCTTGTCGAGCGTGCCGGGGCCGATGCCGCGGGCCGGCGTGTTGATGGCGCGCAGCAGCGCGATGTCGTCCCGGGGATTGACCAGCAGCCGCAGGTATGCGAGGGCGTCCTTGATCTCGGCGCGCTCGTAGAAGCGCATGCCTCCGACGACGACGTAGGGGACGCGCTCCTTGCGCAGCTCGTCCTCGAAGACGCGGGACTGGGAGTTGGTGCGGTAGAAGATCGCCACCTCGGACAGGGGCTCGCTCTTGGCGAGGGCGCGAACCCGGCGCACCACCCACTCGGCCTCGTCGCGCTCGGAGGTGGCGACGTAGAGGGTGAGCGGCGGCCCGGCGTCGGCGTCCGTCCACAGGGTCTTCACGTGGCGCCGCCGGTTGTTGGCGATGACGGCGCCCGCCGCGGCCAGGATGGTGCCCGTGCTGCGGTAGTTGCGCTCCAGGCGCACGACCGTCGTGCCCGGGTACTGGTCCTCGAACTTCAGGATGTTGGCGATCTCGGCGCCCCGCCACCGGTAGATGCTCTGGTCGTCGTCGCCGACCACGCACACGCCGTCACTCGCGAGCAGGCGGAGCAGCCGGTGCTGCGCAGCGTTGGTGTCCTGGAACTCGTCGACGAGCACGTACTGCCACCGGTAGTGGAGCTCATCGAGGGCGGCCGGGTTCGACTCGAGCAGGCGGATGGGCTCGACGATCAGGTCGCCGAAGTCCACCGCGTTGGCGGCGCGCAGGCGCTCCTGGTAGGCGGCGTAGACCGTGGCCGCCTGCTCGTCGAAGCGGGAGTCCCGGGGGAGCTCGGGGCTGTGCGGGCCCCAGCAGTGGTTCTTGGCGCGGTCGATGAAGCCCCGGTAGCGCTGTGCGGGCCAGGCGTCGGTGATGCCCAGGTCCTTCAGGATGCGCCCGATGAGGGTCTTCTGGTCCCCGTCGTCGTAGATCACGAAGCCCGAGGCGAGGCCCGCCAGGCCCGTGAAGCGTCGCAGGAGCTGGAGGCCGATGCGGTGGAAGGTGCCGAGGTGCAGGTCGGCGGCGTCGGGGCCCAGGAGGTGGCCGAGGCGCTCCCGCATCTCGCCAGCGGCCTTGTTGGTGAAGGTCATGGCGAGCACGTTCCACGGCGCGAGGCCCCGGACGCGCACCAGCCAGGCGATCTTGTGCGTGATGGTGCGGGTCTTGCCGGTGCCCGCGCCGGCGAGGATCAAGACGGGGCCGTCGAAGGCCAGGACCGCTTCTTGCTGGGACTCGTTGAGCCCCTCGAGGAGGTGCTCCGCGACGGCCTCGGCGGGGATGTCGAAGGGGGCGTCCACTACTCCACGGTTACGCTCTTGGCGAGGTTGCGGGGCTGGTCCACGTCCGTGCCCTTGTGGTCGGCCATGTAGTAGGCCAGGAGCTGCATGGGCAGCGACGTCAGGATGGGCTCCACCTGCTCTCCGACGGGCGGCAGCCAGAGGACGTCGTCCGCCAGGGTCGCCACCTCGGGGTCACCCACGGTGGCGATGGCGATGATCTTGCCGTTGCGGGCCTTGATCTCCTGGAGGTTGCTCGCCGCCTTGTCGTAATGCGAGTTGCGCGTCAGCAGGATCACCGTCGGCACATGCTCGTCGATCAGGGCGATGGGGCCGTGCTTCATCTCCCCCGCCGCGTAGCCCTCGGCGTGGATGTAGCTGATCTCTTTCAGCTTGAGCGCCCCCTCGAGGGCGATGGGGTACTGCATGCCCCGGCCCAGGTAGAGCACGTCGCGGGCGTGACCGTACTTGCGCGCCAGCTCCTGGTAGGGCTCGGCGTCGCGCAGGTGCTCCTCCATGGCGCTCGGCAGCGAGACCAGGTCCTGGATGAGGGCGCCGGCGCGGGCGGGGGTGAGGGTGGCGCGGGCGCGGCCGAGGCGGATGGCCAGGAGCAGCAGCACGACGAGCTGGGTCGTGAACGCCTTTGTCGACGCGACGCCGATCTCGGGCCCCGCGTGGGTGTAGATGGCGGCGTGGCTGTCGCGGGGGATCGAGCTGTCCACCACGTTGCAGATGGACAGGATCCGGGCGCCCCGGGTGCGCGCGAGCTTGACCGCCGCCAGGGTGTCTGCGGTCTCCCCCGACTGGCTGATGGAGACGACGAGGGTGTCGGGGGTCACGACCGGGTTGGCGTAGCGGTACTCGCTGCCCAGCGCCACGTCCACCGGGATGCGCGCCAGGTCCTCGATGAGGTACTTGCCGATGAGGCCCGCGTGCCACGAGGTCCCGCACGCGACCAGGGTGATGCGGCCGATGGCGCCGATGGCCGCGTCGTCGAGGCCCGTGCCGTCCAGGATGACGTCCTGCTGCTCGATGGACGCCCGCCCCCGGATGGTGTCGACGACGGCGCGCGGCTGCTCGTGGATCTCTTTCAGCATGAAGTGCTTGAAGCCGCCCTTCTCTGCCATGGCGGGGCTCCACTGCACCACCGTCACGGGCTTGTGCAGGGGGGCGCCGTCCTCCACGCGCGAGATGGCGATGCCCTGGGCGGTCACCACCGCCAGCTCACCCTCGTCGAGGAAGATCACCCGGCGCGTGTGGCTCAAGATGGCCGGGATGTCGCTGGCGACGAAGCCCTCGCCCTCGCCGAGCCCCACGACCAGCGGCGAGGCGTTCTTGGCGGCGACGATCCGGTCCGGCTGGCCCTGGTGGAGCACGGCGATGGCGTAGGCGCCGCGGACGCGGTGGAGCGCGCGGCGGACGCCCTCCTCGAGGGGGAGGCCAGGGGTGGATCGCAGCTCCGCGTCGATGAGGTGGCTGATGATCTCGGTGTCCGTCTCGCTCTTGAACGTGGCGCCGGCCGCCGCCAGCTCCCGCTTGAGCTCCAGGTGGTTCTCGATGATCCCGTTGTGCACGACGATGACGTCGCCGGCCTGGTGGGGGTGGGCGTTCTCTTCGGTGGGGCGGCCGTGGGTGGCCCAGCGGGTGTGGCCGATGCCCGTGGTGCCGTGCAGCGGCTCGTTTTGGAGGCTCTTCTCCAGGTTCGAGAGCTTCCCCGCGGTGCGCCTCATGCGGGCGACCCCGTCGGCGCCGATGACCGCGATGCCCGCCGAGTCGTAGCCGCGGTACTCCAGGCGCTTGAGGCCGTCGATGATGAGGGGGCCGCACTGCTGCTCCCCGATGTACCCGATGATGCCGCACATGGCTTCCCTACCCGCGCTTGAGGCGCTCCAGGCGATTGTCGACCCAGCCTTCTATGTTGCGCTGGGGTACGCGGCTGATCGCCAGCGCTCCCCCGGGCACGTCCTTCGTCACCGTGGTGCCGGCGCCCACGTAGGCGCCGTCCCCGAGGGTCACCGGTGCGACGAGCTGGGTGTCGCTGCCGATGAACACCCCCGCACCGAGGGTGGTGCGGTGCTTGTGGGTGCCGTCGTAGTTGCACGTGATCGTGCCCGCGCCGATGTTGCAGCCGGGGCCGATCTCCGCGTCCCCCAGATAGCTCAGGTGGCTCGCCTTGGTGCCGGCCGCCAGGTGCGCCTTCTTGGTCTCGACGAAGTTGCCGACCTTGACGCGCTCGTCGAGGCACGTGCCGGGGCGCAGGTGGGCGAAGGGGCCGACCTCGACGCCCGTCGCGAGGGTGCTGTCCGTGATGACGCAGTACGGCTTGACGTGGACGCCGTCGGCGAGGGTGGAGGCGGTCAGGATGGCGCCCTCCTCGATGAGGCAGCCGGCGCCGACACGGGTGCCGCGGGCGAGGCGGACCCCCCGGTGGATGGTGGTGTCCCGCCCGATGGTGACGTCTGCCTCGATGGTGGTCTGGTCCGGGTCGAGCAGCGTGACGCCCGCGCGCATGTGGGCCTGGTTCGTGCGGGCCTGGAGGCCGCGCTGCACGGTGGCGAGATCCGCCCGGTCGTTGATGCCCCAGACCTCGAGACCGTCTTCGACCCGCGCCGTGGCGATGGGGAGGCCGCGTGCGGAGGCCCACGCGACGACGTCCGTCAGGTACATCTCCCCCTGGTCGTTGTCCGTGCCGCAGGTGGCCAGCGCCTCGAAGAGCAGCGCGCGGTCCGCCACGTAGACGCCCGCGTTCACCTCGCGGAGGCGGCGCTCGGCCTCGGTCGCGTCCCGCTCCTCGACGATGCGCTGGAGCTGGCCGGTCTCCGGGGACCGCACGATGCGCCCGTACCCCATGGGGTCTGCCTTCTCGAAGGTGAGCACCGCCAGGTGGCCGCTCTCGTCGAAGGCGGCGAGGAGGCGCGTCAGGGTGGCGGGAGTGAGGCCGGGCACGTCGCCGCTGGTGATCAGGACCGTGGAGGCGTCGCCCACGGCGTCTTTCGCGCAGAGCACCGCGTGGCCCGTGCCGAGCGGCGGGTCCTGGAGCGCGAAGGCGAGGGGGGTGGTCGGGTGTGCTGCGCGCGCGGCCGCGGCGACCTGCTCCGCCTGGTGGCCGACGACGAGGATCGTCCTTGCCACGCCCGCGTCGAGCGCGGTGGCGATGGGCCAGGCGACGAGCGGCCGCCCGAGGACCTCGTGCAGCAGCTTCGCCCGCTCGCTCTTCATGCGGGTCCCCTTGCCCGCCGCCAGGATCACCGCCACCAGCCCTTCGCGCATCGCCGACCTCACAGGGAGCCCACGGACGGGCGGATCGTAGCGGGGAGCGGGGGTCTTGTCGAGCACGCTCAGGGGCGACGGGTGAGGGGCAGTGGTCGGGGCCTCACAGGGTCAGCAACAAGTATGGGCGCGGCCCTCATGCGCCGAGCTCGCGGCGGATCGGCCTCGGCCAACCCCGCGGATGTACTCGTGGTAGCTCCCGGGGTTGGCCGGAGCCAAGCCGCCCGAAGGCGGCCATGAGGGGCGTGCAGCTACGTGTTGCTGACCCTGTCAGTCCCGAGGGCCCCTGAGCGTCCGGACCGGTTCGTGGAACTGCTTGCTGGCGCTGAAGTGCGTTGGTGCGCTCCGTTGCCCCCTCGTCAGGCCGTCCGAGGAGTCACCGTTCGGAGGAGCGTGACGCGGACGAAGCGCTCCTCTGCGAACACCTCGAGGATCGGCTCCGTGTCGTTGTGCTCCCGCATGCGCTGCCGCATCAAGGGCCAGCCGCGGCCACGCTGCTCCATCTGTCGCCGGACCACCATGAAGTGGGCGAGCCACTCATTGCGTGATCGCGGCAGCCCACCCGCTCGGACAGAGGACGGGGTCATGTGGTTGGGCAGGCCGCCCGGGCTCATGACGCACACGCGGTCATCGAAGAACTCGAGCAGGACCCGGGAGCCCGTCAGGCTGTAGTCACGGTGTACCACGGCGTTGACGAGCGCCTCTCGCAGCACGGACTCTGGGACGGGCGGGTTGTCCTCTCGGAGCAGCCCGGTCGTGGACTCCTGTCGCCCCAGCGCACGTGTGAAGCCGAGCGCCCTCTCCACCTGCTCGTCGAGTCGCCCCTTGGCGTCGCCGACGAGGATCGGGTCGGCGCCGCGGTCGACACCGCCGTAGGCCACACAGCCGATCCAGAAGTTGCGGGTCTGCGGGTAGCGCTGCGGGTCTCTCCCGAAGGCGAGCACTCCATACAGTGTTGCTTGAATGGCTCTGTCCACGCGGCGGACGACTCCTCGGGAGAGGAGGTCCTCCTCGATGGATGGCTGTGGTTCGTCGTCGGTCGGGATCCCCTGGGCTCGCAGGAAGCTGTGGAATGTCTCCGTGTCGATGTCGCGCGGCGTCGCGGCTTCGATGGTCCGCTCCTCTGTGAGGATGTACCCGAACGTGTTGTACAGCTCTTGAAGCTCGGACGGTGACGGCTCGACGGACGCCCGACCGCGCCGTACCCACACGCGACCCTCGAAGCGTAGGGGTTCGTAGCCACGCTGTCGGGGTACCTCCACCCAATGGACCCATCCGGACTCGAACAAGTGGGACCCGAGTCTGGCAGCGACGGGAGCGCTTGCTCCCGACTGGAGGAACGAGGTGAGGCGCTCCTGCACGTTGCTCGGCTGTAGCGAGACTCCGGTGACATTTCCGTCATCTTCGACTCCCAGGATCACGACGCCCCCCCGAGTGTTCGCGAAGGCGCACACCGCACGTCCAATGGGTCTCAGGTCGCCAAGGCCCCGCTTGAACTCCGTGCTGTCGTCTTCGCCGGATGCGATGCGCGCCTGGATGTCGGACCAGTCCATCACTCACTCCTCCGGGATCCTGCCCGGCCTTCCGGGTCCACTATAGCAGGCACGGGAGCCGAAGGGTTGGGCAAGGTGCTGGACCGCGAATGGCGCCCGGCCTGCGATGGGCCCATGGGCAGACGGTTCAACATCGCGGGTCCCTGCAAGCCGGACCTCCGCTACATGCTCCCGCCGCTGCGCCGACTTCCGGGGTTGCGGGCCCTGATCGATGGGCAGAGCGCGTTCGTCGTCCACGCGCCACGCCAGACGGGTAAGACCACCGCGATTCGGCAGCTCGCTGCCGAGCTGATGAGCGAGGGGCGCCATGCCGCCGCCGTACTCTCCGCGGAGGTCGGCGAGCCCTACCCCGAGCCAGGCGACGCGGAGCAGGCGGTGAACGCCGACTGGGTGAGCAGCGTCGAGCAGCAGCTACCGGTGGAGCTCCACCCGCCCCCGTGGCCCGACGTGGCGCCAGGAGCCCTCGTGGTCACCGGGCTCCGCCGCTGGGCGGCATCGTGCCCGCGTCCCCTCGTGCTCTTCCTGGACGAGGTCGACTCGCTGCAGCCGCATGTCCTGTCGTCGCTGCTCAAGCAGCTCCAGAGCGGCATTCCGGGGCGCCCCGCGGCCTTCCCGTGGGCGCTCGCGCTCGTCGGGATGCGCGACGTCCGCGACTACGTCCTTGCCCGCATCGACGAGCAGGGAAGCCTGCGAATCGCAGACCCCATCCATGCGGAGACCGTGCCGAGAGTGTTGGCGGCCACCACGCAGCGGATGCTCCCTCCCGGGCCTGTCAGAGACGGAAGGCCCGCCTGGCTGGACGCTGCGGGGCGCCTGGACGAGCGTGTGCTCCCGGACGCCCTCGTCGGTTTCTGGTGCCAGCACGCAGAGCCGCTGATGTGGGCGGCGCCCTATCACGAGATCGCGCCCCACCTGGTCCTGATGGCCTCTTCGGGCAGGGTGGCGAAACGTAGGGGGCGCGTCGAGCGTGAATATGCCGTCGGCTCCCGCCGCATGGACCTCTGCCTCACTCTGGGGTGGGAGCACGCTCGCGATGGAGCTCAAGGTCTGGAGACCGGGGCGTCCGGATCCCCGCGACGAGGGCCTGGCACAGATCGAGACCTACCTCCCGGGCTTGGGGCTCGACTACCTCTGGCTGGTCGTGTTCGACCGGCGCTCGGACGCACCGCCCGTCGCGGAGCGTGTCGGGACCGCGCTGATGCGCACGCCCGCAGGGCGCTCCGCCGTCGTCGTGAGGGCATGATCCTGGCTGGGCGGGGTCATGCCGACCTCGCCTCGCAGGCTGCACCGACCGTCAGATGAGGGCGACGCCCCCGGGGACCGCGAGCGTGGGCCAGTGGATGCCGGCGAGGGGTCGCAGGATGTCGTCGTACTCGGTGACCTCGGAGGGGTCGTCGCAGTGAAGGGAGGGGAGGTAGCTCGTGGCCATGAGCCGGAAGTGGTGGCAGACGGCGCGGACGCAGAAGTGGCGGTCCTCGCCGGCGATGTCCTCGGGGA
>BTVJ01000118.1:0-19914 GCA_045863395.1 Myxococcales bacterium | reverse complement strand
CGTGTCCGCCCTTGTCGTCGCCGGGCTCGAGCTCGCCGTGTCCGCCCTTGTCGTCCAGGATGACGCGCCCCTCGTCGGCCGCCGCAGTGATCTCCGCGGGCGTCAGGTCCTCACTCTCCGAGCACACCAGCAGGTCGCCGGCGCCGAAGGCCGCAGGCATCCCCGGCGGGCAGGAGTCAGAGATGGCGTCCCGCTGCACGCACAGGTCGAAGCCGCGGACGGACACGCTCGCGCCCTGGGCGCAGCTCGCTCCCTGGAGGCCGCCGAGGTCGCAGGCGGCCCCCGTGGAGATCCCGAGGCCGAGGGCGGCCGTGGTGGCGAGGGAGGCGAGGCGGGCGATGATGGTCTCGATGGTCTTCATGACGTCTCTCCAGTGACCCCTCTGCGGGGAGTAGATGCCGATGGGCGCACCCGTCCGCCTGCGGCGAAGATCTCCGAGGCGCCGCTTGCGCCGCCTCCGCGGGATTCGCCGCCCGTGCACCGTGCACGCGCGTTGGGAGTGCTGCCGTCGATGTGGGAGGCGCCGCGCCTCCCGCCGAGGGGCTCAGCGCCGCCCGACGAGTGAAGAATGCACCCCGAACCCGGGCTTCGCAACGGGGTCAATGGGCAAGATCGACCCGCGGCGACAACGATGCGTATTCTGATAGTATTCAGTGTAGACTACGGAAGCGTCGCGCTCCCGCGGGCTCGCCGCCGCGCGGTGCCGGTCAGGGCCAGCCCGGCTGGTGGAGGTGGTTGCAGGCGACCCCGAGTGGCGGCAGCCGACGGCGGGCAAGCAGCAGTCGGAGGTGCACCCGTCGCCGTCGCTCCCAGAGGTCGACCGTGGAGCGGAGGTCGTCGAACCAGGAGGACTCCAGAGCGCTCGCACAACCGCCAGGAAAGTGGTATAGGTCAAAGCGTGTCCGCTTTCGTGTAACGCGCGGACATTGTGCAATGTGTCAGAATATATATACTTATTCGTCGAGATGAGGTTGGCGGTTTTTTTATATTGGACCTGACAAGTGCGAATATGACGTGCCGATGAACAGGTCCAACCCACTCTCCCTGCCGGCACTTCGGGAGCCGGGCGCGGCCGCTACGTTCCGTGCCTTCGGTGAGGTGCTAGAGGCGCACCGGGATCGGGTCCAGCAGGCGCTCCTGGACGTTGCCCTGCGGATCCCCGTGTTCGTCGCGCTCCTCAGCCAGCTCGATCCCGAAGAGAGGGCCCTCGACGAGGTGGAGAGCCGCCGCGCGGAGGCCGCGGCCCTCATGGAGGGCGAGTGGGAGCAGTACCTGGAGCGACTCACGATGCAGGGCGCGCGTTATGCCCGTATGGGGGTCCGCCTGGGCGACTGGTTCGCACTGCTCACCTCGTACCGCAGCGTGATCCACGACCACGCCCTGACGCAGGAGCCGGAGCGGGCCAGCATGATCCTCGACGGCATGGGGCGCTTCCTCGACGTGGCGATGAGCACGCTGGGGGGGGCCTACGTCACAGAGAAGGAGGAGCTCGCCCGCAAGGCCGAGTCCATGCTCGGGCTCTACGTCGAGGTGTTCCAGAACGCGACCCTCGGAGCGCTGATCTACGAGTGGGCGGCGCCGCCGGACCCGGGGTCGTTCCGGCTCATGGCCGCGAACCCCGCGTCCGGGCTCGTCGGGCGCCCCGCGTTGTTGGAGGACGTGGGCCGAACGCTCGCCGAGGCGCGACCGGAGCTGCTCCTGACCGAGCTCCCGGGGCACCTGGTCGCCACGCTGCAGACCCGGGAGCCGCGGCAGTGGCGCGTGGTGGCGGACGGGCGCGTCTTCGACTCCCGCTGCTTTCCGCTCAATGACCGTTGCGTCGGCGTGGTCTTCGAGGACGTGACGCACCGGGAAGGGGTCGCGCGGGCGCTCGAGCAGCACGCCCGGGAGCTCGAGCGCAGCAACCGGGAGCTCGACGACTTTGCGTACGTGGCATCGCACGACCTGAAGGCTCCACTTCGGGACGTGGACAACCTGTCCGTCTGGATCATGCAGGACGCTGCGGCGCACCTGCCCGAGCCTTCCCGGCGCCACCTGCAGATGCTGCGCGAGCGCATCGCGCGCATGGAGCGTCTGCTCGACGACCTGCTCGCGTATTCGCGGGCGGGGCGCAGCGAGCAGGAGCCCGAGGTCTTCTCCGTGCGCGAGGCCATCGACGAGGCCATCGATCTGGCCGGTCCGACGGACGCCTTCGAGGTGGTCGTCGAGGGGGATGCGCCGCAGATCTCGGCCCCTCGCGTGCCCTTCGCGCAGGTGATGCGCAACCTCGTCGCGAACGCAATCAAGCACCACGACAGAGGTCGGGGGAGGATCGTCGTCACGGTCGGCGACTCCGACGGTCGCATCGAGGTCGCGGTCGCGGATGACGGCCCCGGCATCCCCGCACACCTTCATGGTCGCGTGTTCCGTATGTTCCAGACGCTTCGCCCGCGCGACGAGGTCGAGGGCAGCGGCGTCGGGCTCGCGGTGGTGAAGAAGCTGGTGGAGCAGCATGGGGGCGCGGTCGCCTTCGACGTGCGAGAGGGGCGCGGTGCCACCGTGCGGTTCACATGGCCCAAATCCTGGAAGAGGCGAGGAGTCTCCGATGCGTGATCCCCAGACCGTGCAGGTGCTCCTCGTGGAGGACAACGTCGTCGATCGGGAGGGTGTCCGGCGGGCGTTCGAGCGGCTGCGCATCGCCAACCCCATCCACGTGGCCGTCGATGGGCAGGAGGCGCTCGACATGCTGCGAGGGGAGAACGGCCACGCGCCGATCCCCCGTCCCTACCTGATCCTCCTCGACCTGAACCTGCCCCGTATGGGCGGTATCGAGGTGCTTCAGGCGCTGCGAGTCGATCCAGCGCTGAGGGACTCCATCGTGTTCGTGCTGACGACCTCGAAGAGTGACGAGGACAAGACGGCGGCATACGCGTCCAACGTCGCCGGCTACATCGTAAAGAGCGACGTGGGAGGTGGCTTCGTCCGGCTGGTCGAGCTGCTGGACCATTACTGGCGCATCGTCGAGTTTCCCACGGAGGCACCATGACGGGATCGCAGACGCGCGTCCTGGTGGTCGACGACAATGTCGTGGACCGGGAGCTCATCCGTCGCCTCCTCGGCGCGGGTTGCGTCACCGTGGAGGCGGGCACCGCCCAGGAGGCGCTGGCCGCGCTGGGCAACGGCCGTGTGGACTGCTCGCTGCTCGACTATCGGCTGCCCGACGCGGACGGGCTGCAGCTCCTGCCTCAGGTCGTCCGCCGTGGCGTGCCGGTGGTCATGCTGACGGGACAGGGCGACGAGATGATCGCAGTCGAGGCCATGAAGCGGGGGGCGGACGACTACCTCGTCAAGGGGCACCTCGATGCGGTCTCGTTGCAGCGGGCCGTGCGGAATGCCATGGAGCGGCGTGCCATGGCCCTGCGCATCGAGCAGCAGCAGGGCTTGCTCGCCGACCAGGTCGCCGAGCTCGAGCGTCGGCGGCAGGAGCTGGAGGAGTCCAACCGGCGCCTCGCGGAGCGAGAGCAGAAGCTCGCGGCGCTGCTCGACCAGCTCCCGGCGCTCGTGTGGACGACCGACGAGGCGCTGCGCTGCATGTCCGCGTCGGGGGCCCTGCCTGAGACGGGGCCCGAGCAGCTCGAGGCCGCGATCGGCGCCGACGTGTCCCGGCTCTTCCAGGGGGTGGACGGCCTGGCGGCCCTCATGGCGGCCCATCAGCGGGCGCTCGCAGGGCGGCCGACGCAGTGTGCCATCCTCGCGGAGGGGCGCACGTGCGACACGCACGTCAAGCCCTCCTACGACCACGAGGGGCGGGTGGTTGGCGTGATCGGGGTCGCCGTGGACGCGACCGAGACCCGTCGCCTGGAGCAGCAGCTTCGGCATGCGCAGAAGTTGGACTCGCTCGGGAAGCTCGCCGGCGGCGTGGCCCACGATCTCAACAACATCCTGACCGCCATCGTGAGCTTCACCGAGCTCGTGCGCGGCAGGCAGGCTCCGGGCAGCCGGACGACGCGTGATCTCGATCAGGTGCTGCGGGCCTCCGCGCGAGCGACGGCGCTCGTGCGGCAGCTCCTCGCGTTCTCGCGCAGGCAGCCCACCGCCGCGGTCTCGATCAATCCAGACGCGGTGGTCGCCGGCATCGTGCCGATGCTCACCCGCCTGCTTCCGTCGCAGGTGCGCCTGCGCGTGGCCCACCGGCAGGAAGCCTGGTACACGCGGATCGACCCGGCGGCCCTGGAGCAGGTCATCGTCAACCTGGTCGTCAACGCCCGGGACGCCCTGCCCGACGGCGGCACCATCGCCATCGGCAGCGAGAACCTGGTGCTCGGCGAGGAGATCGCCATCGACCGGCAGGCTCCCCTGGCGCCCGGGCACTACGTCGTGGTGTCGGTGAGCGACGACGGCACGGGCATGACGGCAGCGGTGCGCGAGCGCCTGTTCGAGCCCTTCTACACCACCAAGGAGGTCGGCCAGGGGACCGGGCTCGGTCTGTCCATGGTCTACGGCATCGTGCGTCAGGCGGGCGGTCAGATCTCCGTCCACAGCGAGGTGGGTCACGGGACCACGCTGCGCGTCCATCTGCCGCGGTGCGACGAGCCTGCGGAGGCCTCGGACGCGCAGGCGCCCGGCCCTGTGGCCGGGGGGAGCGAGACGTTGCTGGTGGTCGAGGACGATCCGCAGGTGCGGCTCCTCACGGTGCGCGCGCTGGCGGAGCACGGCTACAGGATGCTCGAGGCGTCGGGGGTGGAGGAGGCGCTGGCGATCACGCTGGCGCACCCGACCACCATCGACCTTGTCGTCAGCGACCTGGTGATGCCGGACACAAGCGGCCCGGAGATGGTGCGGCGCATCCGGGACCTGCGGCCCAATGTCCGGGTGCTGTACATGTCGGGGTATGCGTTCGATGGCTCGCGCACCAGCGGGCTGCTGGACGTCGCGGCGCCGCTGCTGCAGAAGCCGTTCGGGCCCGAGGCCCTCGCGCGGAAGGTGCGGGCATTGCTCGACGAGGCCGCCTGACGGTCTCGCGACCCCCTCGGGGAAGGACGATTGCGACTGTGTCCTTGGCGCGGGCCCTGCCCGGGTTCGCGTCGTCGATGACCGCCTCGTCACGCGGGCGTGCCATCGAGCTCGCGACGGGACTCCTCGGGTACACGGTCATACCGTTGACGCCGTCGCGTTCGTATCCCGTGGAGCTCGCTCGTGAGCGAGTCGGCGCCGCATCGCGCAGCAGGGTGAGAGGTCCAGCCGGGAGCGCCCAGGAGCGACCAGGCTGCGACGTCTGAGACAGTGCACGTCAGACCCCGCGAGCGTGAAGAGTCGTCGACGGCTCACGCAGGGGTGGCGTTCAGGGGCAGCCCGGCTGGGGGAGGTGCTCGCAGGCGCCCCCGAAGGAGCAGTAGTCGAAGGTGCAGGGGTCACCGTCGTCGCAGGCGTCCAGCTCCCAGGTGCAGGCGCCGCTCACGGGGTCGCAGGAGTCCCAGGTGCAGGGGTTCGCGTCGTCGCACACCAGGTCCACGTGGAGGCAGCCGCCCGTCGGATCGCAGAAGTCCACGGTGCACGGCTCCTCGTCAGCGCACGGAGCGAGGAGCACCTGGCAGCGCCCGGCCGCCGTGTCGCAGGCCTCGGCCGTGCACACGTTGTCGTCGTCGCAGTCGGAGGCGCCGGCGCATTGGCAGGCGGGATCGTCCAAGGGCTCCCACGTGCAGCCGACGCCAGAGACGCAGAGGTCCGAGGTGCACAGGTCGCCGTCGTCGCACGCAATCAGCTCGTGGTGGCAGCCGACGGCGGGCGCGCAGCCGTCAGCGGTGCATCCGTCGGCATCACTGCAATCGACCGGTGCATGGGAGCACAGCCCGCTCGCCGCGTCGCAGGTGTCCAGCGTGCAGGCGTTGCCGTCGTGGCACCCGAGCGCATCGAAGCACGCCACGCAGCCGGCAACGGGCGCGTGGACACACGCTCCGGCGTCGCAGGACTCGGTGGTGCAGGGGGCGCCGTCGTCGCACGCGCCGGCCGAGGCGCACCCCGCGCAGCCCGCGAGCTGGGTGTGCAGGCACGCCCCCGCTTCGCAGGAGTCCGTGGTGCAGGGATCCCCGTCTCCGCACGCGAGCGCCGTGTGCGTACAGGCGCCGGTCTCCGGATCGCAGCGGTCCACCGTGCACAGGTCGGGGTCGGCGCAGTCCGGGCCAACCTCACACCCGGTACAGCCTGGAGTGGGGGCGTGGGCGCAGGCGCCGGCGGCGCAGGTGTCAGCGGTGCACGGGTCACCGTCGCCGCAGGGCAAGGGCAGGGCGATGCAGCCTACCTCGGAGCGACACACGTCCAGGGTGCAGGCGTCACCGTCGTCACATGCCTGTGGGACGGAGAGACACCCTCCGATGCCCGGGTCACAGGTGTCTGACGTGCAGGGGTCGCCATCGTCGCACGAGTCGCCGGTGGAGCAGACGCCAGACACGCAGGTGTCCAGGGTGCAGGGGAGCCCGTCGTCGCAGGCGGGCAGGTGTCCACAGGCGCCGCTCGCGCAGACGTCCACGGTGCACGGGTCGAAGTCGTTGCAGGCGAGCGGGAAGTGCGCGCAGCCCGCCCACGGGAGGCAGGTGTCGGTGGTGCACGGATCGCCGTCGTCGCACCCCAACGGGTCGTGCGTGCAGGCACCCGCGGCGCAGCCGTCGAGCGTGCAGGCGTCCCCGTCGTCACAGCTCAGCGCCTGGTGGGCGCACCCCTTGGCCGTGTCGCAGGACTCCACCGTGCATGGGTCGCCGTCGTCGCAGTCGAGCGGTCCATGGGTGCAGCCCGCCGCGCTGTCGCAGGTGTCCACGGTGCAGGCGTTGGCGTCGTCGCAGGGCACGGCGACGCTCTCGCAGGTGCCGGTCTCAGGCGCGCACACGTCGAGGGTGCACGGGTCGCCGTCCTCGCAGGTCTCGTCCATGGCGCAGGGGAGGCAGCCGGGCACGGGGGCGGCCACGCACCCGAGCGATGGGTCGCAGGCGTCCGCGGTGCACGGCAGGCCGTCATCGCACTCGACCGTCAGGTGGGTACAGCCCCCAGCGCTGCACGCATCGGTGGTGCACGCGTCGCCGTCGTGGCAGTCGACCGGGACGTAGGTGCAGCCGTCGACCGAGCAGGTGCCCGCCGTGCATGGGTCGCCGTCGTCGCAGTCGGCATGGACGACGCAGGGAGGGTCGCCATCCGGCGCATCGGCCGAGGCCAGGTCCGCCCCGACGTCGCTCGGGGCTGCGGTGTCCGTGGGATCGCTCACGTCGACCGAGTCTCCCGTTCCAGCGTCACCGCCGTCCGCCCCGCCGTCCGCCCCGTGAGAGGCGTCCGCGGAGTCCTCCACGGTCAACGTATCGCCCGATGGCTCGCCGGCGTCGTCCGGGTCGGCTGCGTCATGCGCTGCGCCGTCCGATGCGCCGGAGTCTGCCCGCGCCACCCCGTCGTCGTGTCCGCCGCCGTCCTCGGGGGGCGAGCCGTCCACGCTCCCCCCACCCTCGGCGGCGTCAGTCTCGACGGCGTCCGCCCTGGCGCCGACGTCTCCGCCGCTCGCCGTGTCCTGCAGAGTCCCGTCACCCGCTGAACCCCCATCCTGCGGCAGCGGTCTCGGCTCCCCGCCGGAGCACGCCGCGAGCAGCAGGGCCGCCAGAACCACCCTCATCGCTTGTAGACCCCGTGCTTGGACACGTTGTACCCGGCCGGCGAGGTCTGGCACGGGTGCACGTTCTCGTGGATGCCGGTGCCGCACAGGCAGATCGCCCAGACCCCGCCCTTGTGGGAGCAGAACCCGAGCGGGCCGCCCATGTCGCCGCACACCGCCCAGGAGTCCGGTGTGCTCGCCACGAGGCTCCCGTTGTTCCAGCACTTGGTCGACGTCCAGGAGGTGATCATCGTGTAGACGCCGGTCCCCGACTGCCAGGTGATGGGCGACGGTGGCTTGAAGGTGCCCCACCGCATGCCCCCGTAGCTGCCGTCCGACGTGTGGACCAGGTACTCGGAGCCCGGGATCATGTTGATCTGGAGGTCGCTGAGCTTCCCGCCCGTGGTCTCGGTGGTCATCCAGGTGGTGCCCGTGCCGACGGGCCCCGGGGAGGCCATGTTGGCGCCTCCGCCGTACTGGAGCACCTTGGTCCATCCGCCCCCGTCGGTGTTCATGTCGCACCAGACCTGGAAGGCGTTGGAAGGGGAGTCTCCGTCCGGGTCGATGGTGTAGAGGCCGGTGCCCGTCGAGAGGCCGGCGTCCAGAATCTCTTTGCAGCTCTTCTTGTGACTGCTGGTCCCCGCGCCCGGCGCCGTGCGCTTGAAGACCGCGTAGTTGAAGTAGTTGTAGCCCGCGGGGGACGTCTGACACGGGTGGACGTTCTCGTGCACGCCCGTGGCGCACAGGCAGATGGCCCAGACCCCGCCCTTGTGGGAGCAGAAGCCGATGGGTCCGCCCATGTCGCCGCACACCGCCCACGAGTCAGGGGTCGCGGTGGTCAGCGCCCCGCCGTTCCAGCACTTCGTGGACGCCCACGTCGTGACCAGGGTGTAGGTGCCCGCGTTGGAGTACCACTGGAAGGGCGACGCCGGCACGAACTGCCCCCACCGCATGCCGCCATAGGACGAGTTGGAGGTCAGCACCAGGTACTCGCTGCCGGCGATGGCGTTGATCTGCACGTCGGTGAGCTTTCCGGCGACGGTCTCCGAGAGCATCCACGAGGTGCCCGAGCCCACGGACGCCGCCGTCGCGAGGCTCGTGCCCCCCGCATACTGGAGGATCTTGGTCCACCCGCCGCCGCTGGTGCTCATCTCGCAGTAGACCTGGAAGGCGTTGTCCGGCAGGCCCCCGTCCGGGTCGATGGTGTAGATGCCGCTCCCCGACGACTCGCCCGCGTCGAGGATGTCCGTGCAGCCCTTGCGGTAGGCGGCCTGGGTCCCGCCGAGCGCCTTCCACGCGGCGCCGTCGCATCCGTAGAAGGTCTTGTCGTCCGCGTCGAAGTAGAGCGCGCCGGCGTGGCCCGCGTCGCAGGTGGCCGTCGAGCGGGGCAGCGTGCGGATGGGTCCGTCCACTGTGAGCCGGTCGCTCGGGGACTGGACCCCGACGCCCAGGCTGCCACCGATGGTCGTCGTGCCTGCCACGTCGAGCGCCCCGTGGGCCTCCAGATCGCCCACCTCCACGGGGCTCCACCCCGAGCCGTCCATGGCCACCGCGCGCACGCCGGCCGCCGCGGCGAGGGTGAGCAGGCCGCCGCCGCTCTCCAGGCGCCCGTCACCACCCACGTCCACACCACAGCCCGGGTAGCCGGGCGTGCAGGTCGCGAGGCCACCCGTGACCGTGACGTTCCCCTGAAGCGTGACGCCTGCGGCGATTTCGCCCGATCCCACGCAGCCCGTGCACGCCAGGTCCGACGCAGGCCCGCCCTTGGCCGAGGAGCCTGCGTAGTTGAACGCCACGTCGTCGGACGACAGCGTGCCGTCCGAGACGTGTGCGCCGGTGAGGACTCCTGGCGCGATCTCCGACGCGGCCACACAGCCGGTGCACGCCAGGTCCGAGGCGGGCCCGCCCTTGGACGCGGACCCGGCATACGCCACGCCGAGGGCTCCCGAGGACACGCAGCCCGTGCACTGGAGCGCCGAGGCCGTGTCCGCCAGGGCGGATCGGTCCGCCCGCAGCGCGAACAGGGCCGCGCGCAGGGGGCGTCGCGGCAGCGCCTGCCCTCCGACCGTCGCCTCCAGCCATAGGGTGCCGGCGGCGTCGAGCACCGCGCCCGGGATGGGCCCGAGCTCCGTGTCCCACACGCCGCCGACCACATCCACCGTGCCCACGTCCTGGGACCACAGGGACGAGCCGCCGGACTGGGCCGTCCACACGGAGAGGACCATGGGGAAGGCGCCGGACGCGGGCCCCCCAGCGCCCGTGGACAGCAAGCCCTGTACGGCCACGGTGTCCGGCGCGGCTGCGGCTGGGCCAGCGAGGAGGATGGCGAGGGACAGGAACAGGCGAGCCTTCATGGCATGCTCCATTCGGGCGCGGCGTCGCGCCCCCCTCCCTGGGTCGTCTGCAGTGCACCCCACTGTAGCGCCAGCGCGCCAGGACGTCGATGGCTCAGTTTCACGAAGCCCTCCGAGGCGAGCCCGGGCACCGCCCGTCGTGGGGCGTCCCTTGCTCCCCGGGGGGGGCGCTGGTAGAAGGCCCGCGAGGCGCGACGCCTCCTCGTTGTCCCCTGAGGTTCCTGATGAGCGATCCCACCCCCACCGCGGCCCCCTTCTCCGAGCTCGGGCTGAGCGCGCCCATCCTGCGCGCCCTGTCCGACGCCGGCTATGAGGCACCGACTCCCATCCAGGCGGCGACCGTGCCCGTGCTCCTCGCCGGGCGCGACGTCATCGGGCAGGCACAGACCGGCACCGGCAAGACCGCGGCGTTCGCGCTGCCCATGCTGGAGCGGCTCGATCTCAAGGATGGCCACGTGCAGGGGCTGGTCCTCGTCCCCACGCGCGAGCTGGCCATCCAGGTCGCGGAGGCCATCCACACCTATGCGCGGCACATGGGGACGGTGGTGGTGATCCCCATCTACGGGGGCGCTCCGTTCGCCAACCAGCTCCGCCACCTGCGCCGCGCCGTCCACGTCGTCGTGGGCACGCCGGGCCGCGTCATGGACCACATGCGCCAGGAGACCCTCGACCTGAGCAGGGTGCGCATGGTGGTGCTCGACGAGGCCGACGAGATGCTGCGCATGGGCTTCGCGGAGGATGTGGACTGGATCCTCTCCCAGACCCCGCCGGCGCGCCAGACCGCCCTGTTCACGGCGACCATGCCGCCGCGTATCCGGGCCATCGCGGAGGGTCACCTGCGGGACCCGGCGCCGGTCTCCGTCGCGGAGAAGACCCTGACGGTGCCCGCCGTGGAGCAGCGGTATCTGAATGTCTCCGAGTCCCAGAAGCTGGACGCGCTGACCCGGATCCTGGGCGCCGAGGAGATCGAGGCGGTGCTGGTGTTCGCACGCACCAAGAACGGCGCCGCGGAGCTGACGGAGAAGCTGGTGGCCCGCGGCTGGGCCGCCGAGGCGCTGCACGGGGACATGAGCCAGGCGCAGCGCGAGACGCTGATCAAGCGGTTCCGGGCGCGCCAGGTGGAGGTGGTCGTCGCGACGGACGTGGCTGCGCGAGGCCTCGACGTGGAGCACATCACCCACGTGGTCAACTACGACGCGCCCAACGACGTGGAGTCCTACGTGCACCGCATCGGCCGCACGGGGCGTGCCGGTCGCGCGGGGGTGGCGCTCCTGTTCGTGACGCCGCGGCAGCGCGGCATGATGCGCGAGATCGAGCGCTACACCGGGCAGCGCATCGAGCCCATGCGGGTGCCGACCCGAGCGGACGTGGCGGCGCGCACGGTGGACTCCTTCAAGCAGACGGTCAAGCGGTCGCTGGCGGAGGCCGCCAGCCTCGACGTGTACGTGCGGCTCGTCGAGGATCTGGCGGAGGAGCACGGCGCGGACATGGCGGAGGTCGCAGCCGCGTTGGCCCGGATGGTGCTCGGGGAGAAGCCCATCGAGGGGGGCTCCGACGGGCCCGAGGAGGCGGGCCAGGTGGATCGCGGGGTGGTCCGCCTTTACGTGTCCGCGGGCTCCCTCGCGGGCGTGCGCCCCTCGGACGTGGTCGGGGCCATCGCCAACGAGGCGGGCGTGCCAGGCAGCGACATCGGCCCCATCGACGTCTACGAGCGGTTCACCTTCGTCGAGCTTCCTCGACGCCACGCGGAGCGCGTCCTGCAGCGCATGACCCGCACGACCCTGCGCGGGCGGCCGGTGCAGGTCAAGGTGGCGGTCCCCGAGCGGGGCGCGGAGGGGGGCGCGGCATCTCCCGAGCGGGGCGCAGGGGGCGAGCCGGTGGGGCGGGCTCCCCGGGAGCCGTCGCGGCGGCAGCCGGGCAGAGCGGAAGCAGCGCCCGCGCATTCTCCGGGACCTGTGGCGGCACCGCCAGCCACCCGGGCCACCCCGCCGGACCGCGGCGCCGTCCCGCCTTCGGCATCGCAGGACCTCCCGGCGAAACGTGGCGTAGGGAAAGCGCTGGCGCGGACCACGGTGGAGCGCAGAGGCGGGGGCGACCCGGCGCCCCAGGCGGGGGCCGCGAGGCGTGGGGCGGTCAACGCTGAGGCATCGGGCGACTCCGGCCGACGCGGACAGAGACACTCGACGGTCCCTGCAAGAACAGAGGCTTCAAAGCAGAGTGACCCCGCTGAGGCCGGCGGGTGGTCGCCGCCCAAACGCCGCACCGACTCCCGCGATCAGCAGGGCGCCCCGCCTCCGGTCTCCCCGCCGCCGCGCGATGACACCAGCGCCGAGCCCCGCCGCGACAAGAAGCCCCGATGGAAGAAGGCCGGCCGGCCGCAGCGCTGAGAGTCTCCCCGTCGCGCTGGCCCGTGGGAGCGAGACCCGGCACATCGTCGGGCAGGTTCCCTGCCGAGTTCTCGCACCTGTCTTGCTGACTCCCTGACTCGCTGACATCGGTGCCCGGGTGTCTCTGTCTGTCCACCTCTGGGCCCCCCCTGAGCTCACCCGATCCCGAACCTCTTCAGCCGGTCATACAGCGTCCGCTCCGCGATGCCGAGCAGCTCTGCGGCCTTGCGGCGGTTTCCGTCCACCCGGGCCAGGGCGCGCTCGATGGCGTCTCGCTCGAGCTCCTCCAGGGCGAGGGGCTGCTCCTTCGGAGTGGCGCTCGGGATCGCGGGCCCCAGCATCGACAGGTGGGGGGTGTCGACCAGCGCTCCGTCCGCCAGGATCGCGGCCCTCTCCAGGGCGTTGGCCAGCTCGCGGATGTTCCCTGGCCACCGCTGCGCCGCCAGCCACTGCCGCGCCTCGTCCGTGAGGGTCAGGCGCCCGCGGCCGAGGGCCCGCGCTGCCCGCGCGAGCAGGGCGTCCGCCAGGGGCTGGAGGTCCTCGGGCCGCTCCCGCAGGGGAGGGAGGTGGATGGGGAAGACCGCGATGCGGTGGTAGAGGTCCAGGCGGAAGCTGCCCGACTCCACGAGGCGCGGCAGGTCGCGGTTGGTCGCCGCGACGATCCGCACGTCCACCTCCACCGTCTGGGTGCCCCCCACCCGCTCGAAGCGCCTCTCCTGCAGGACCCGCAGCAGCTTGACCTGGAGCCCCGGGTCGAGCTCGCCCACCTCGTCCAGCAGCAGCGTGCCCCCGTCGGCCACCTCCAGGCGCCCCCGCTTGCGCTCCCGGGCGCCCGTGAAGGCGCCTCGCTCGTGCCCGAACAGCTCGCTCTCCACCAGGGAGGGGGCGAGGGCAGCGCAGTTCACCGCCACGAAGGGGGCCTTGGCGCGGCTGCTCCACTCGTGGATCGCGCGGGCGGCGACCTCCTTGCCCGTGCCGCTCTCACCGCTCAGCAGCACCGTCGCGTTTGTCGGTGCGACGCGGCGCAGGGCGGCCACCACCGTCGCCATGGCCGGGGCCCTCCACGTGAGCTGGGGCGCCGAGTCGTCTGCCCTGGCCTCCGACGCGTTGCGCAGCGAGACGCGCTCGAGGGCGCGCTCGACCAGCAGGCGCAGCTCGGCGGGGCTGCCCAGCGGCTTCTGGAGGTAGTCGAAGGCGCCGAGCTTCATGGCCTCGACGGCGCTGTCCACCGTCCCGAACGCCGTCAGCACGATGACCTCCATGTCCGGGTGCTCTGCCCGCGCCTTGCGCAGCAGATCGATGCCCGAGAGGCCCGGCATCCGGAGGTCCGTGATCAGCAGGTGGAAGGCCTCGCGGTCCAGGCGCCGCGCCGCGACCTCGCCGTCGGTCGCCGTGTCGACGTGGTGCCCCTCGCCCTCGAGCACGTCTGCGACGAGCTCCCGGACGCTCCGCTCGTCGTCTGCGATCAGGATGCGCGCCATGTGTCCTCCTGCGGGATGGTCACGGTGAAGATGGCTCCGCCGCCGGGCGCGTCGCCGATCAAGATGGTGCCGCCGTGGAGCTCCACGATGCGCCGCGTGACGGCGAGGCCGAGCCCGGTCCCTTGCGCGCGGCCGGTCGTGAACGCCTCGAAGATGCGCTCGCGCTGGTCCATCGGGACGCCCGGGCCGTGGTCCCGGACGCTGATCTCCAGGGCGCCGTCCACCACGCGCGCCTGCGCCACCGCCCCCTCGGGCGATGCGTGGAGGGCGTTCTCCATCAGGTTGCAGATCGCCTGCCGGAGCCGCTCCGGGTCGAGCGACCACTGCCCGGTCCCCTCGTCGACGACCCGGATCAGATCCGCGCCGACGGACCGCGCCGCCTCCAAGAGGAGCTCTCCCGGCGAGCACGGCTGTCGATGCACCTCCTTGGACCGCACCAGTGAGAGGAGGTCCGTGGTCAGGCGCTCGATGCGCAGGGCCTCCCGCACCACCCGCTCCGCGCGGGCCCGGTTGCGCCCCTCCCCCTCGGGCAGCGCCTCCACCAGGAGCTGCGCGCTCCCCTTGAGGCCGGACAGCGGGTTGCGGATCTCGTGTGCCAGCACGGCGGACATCTCGCCGAGGGCCGCGAGGCGCCGGCCGCGCTCGTCGGCCTGGCGCCCGGCGTCCAGCCGACGCTGGATGGCCCAGAGACCCACGGTGGCGACCCCCAGGGCGAGGGCCGCGCCGAAGGCCGCCACCAGCGCGACCAGGGCCGCTCGGCGGAGGGTTCGTGCCTCCAGGGGCTCGAAGGTGACCGCAAAGGCCGGTGGGGGAGGGGGGCGGTCCGGAAGCCCCGGGCGGGACTCCAGCCCCGGTGGCGGCGGGCCTGGCTCGTGGAGCGGCGTAGAGATGGGGCCGCTGGCCGTGTGGGGCGGGACGTGGACCATCCAGACCAGGTCGCCCGCCTCGTAGGGCTCGCGTGGGCGCATCGTCCCGACGTCGTCCACCTCGGGCGTGGGCGTCGTGAGGCCGACCTCGCGCATCGGAGCCCTCCCGGGGCCAAGCAGCACGATGCCGCGCAGGCCGAGGGGCGCGTACTCGGCGACCAGCGCCGCCAGGTGGGTCTCCCCGACGCCGCGGGCGAGCGCCCGGTGGACCGAGTTGAGCAGCTTCTCGCCGTGGCCGCTGACCACGGTCCGCGCGGCGCCATCGACGACGGCGTAGCTCACGATGCCGCTGACCAGCACGATGACGCCGAGGACGGCGAGGAGCACGAGGCGCGCGCGCTTCCAGCGGCGCAGCCAGGTGGGCTCGGGTGCCGGCTCCAGGGGGGCGAACTCCGGCGACGACGGGGCGGCCAGGCGCCTCGTGCTTCGGTCGTCGCTCGTCTCCGGTGACTTGCCCATGGTGGCGGGTCCTGTGGCGGTCGTGTGGGCTGCGAGTCTAGCGTGCATCGTGTGAGCGCTCCAGGGCCGCCACTGAGCGGACGCCCGGCTGCGGCATGCACGAAGCACGGCTCGTGCCAACGGGCAGGTGGGCCACACGGGCGCCCGTGGGGCGGGGGGGCCTCGTCTCTCCATGAGCACTGGCCCCCGCCCGCACTGCGGGAGTCGCAGAGGTTCTGCAGATCTCGCAGCGCAGACCCGCTTCCGGTGGGCGCGCCCCTGTGGTATGGGGAGGCACGGAGGTGGACTCGATGAGAGGCTGGGCAGTTTCCTGGGGGCGCTCCGTGCTCCTCCTAGGCGCATGGCTCGCCGCCTGCCAGCGCCATGCGCCGGAGCCCGTCGAGGAGCCGCCCCCTCCGGTCCCCGTGGTCGCCCCGGCTGCCCCCGCGAAGGAGGACCGCTTCCGGTCGACCTACGTGGCAGAGAGCGCGATCACGACGGACCCAGCCCTGCTCGAGCTGATCCGCTCGCTGGTCCGCTCGGACGGCGGTGAGGCGGTCTACGAGGCGGTGCGCTCCCGCAAGGACGCGCTGCCCGCCCTGCGGCGCGCCATCTGGCACCGGGAGCCCAACGTGCGCACCAACGCAGCGCGCATCCTCGTGAAGCTCGACGACCACGACCCGGAGACCGCCGACGCCCTCGTGGACGTGCTGCTCCACGACGCGGACGCGGACGTGCGCGCCAACATCGCTCGCGCGCTGGTGCCCTACAAGGACTCGGGCGTGACCGACGCGCTGATCCTGGCCCTGGAGACGGACCCCGACGGCGCGGTCCGCGAGCACGCGGCGTGGGCGCTCGGCGCCGTGGGCGACAAGAAGTCCATCGACGCGCTGGTCGCCTCCCTCGATGACGCAGAGACCCGGGTGCGGCTGCGGTCCGTTTCCGCGCTGAGACGGCTGAAGGCGCGAGACGCGATCCCCGCGCTCGTCGAGCGGGTCCGTGACTCAAACGTGGTCGTGCGGGAGCGCACCGTCCAGACGCTGCGGGAGCTGACGGGCAAGAAGATCGGCGAGAGCTACGACCTGTGGAAGCGCGCCACCACGAAGGCGAGGTGACCCCGAGCGGTCACGCCGACTCCCCCAGGTAGTGCCGCGACGTGCGGTACCAGTCCAGCACCTCGGCGAGGATGGTCTTGAGCGCCCCGGCGACAGGCACGGCGAGCATGAAGCCGAGGAGCCCGAGCAGCTCGCCCCCCACCAGCAGCACCACGATGACCGTGACGGGGGAGAGGCCCACCTTCTCGCCCACGAGGCGCGGGGTGATCACGTAGCCCTCCAGGATCTGCCCGACAGTGAACACGGCGACGACGCCGAGGGGGGCGCCGAACCCGGTCCAGTCGAGGAGCGTCATCAGGAGCGCCAGGCCGAAGCCGAAGGCGAAGCCCAGGTAGGGGACGACGCCGAGCAGGCCCGCCAGGATGCCGATGGGCACGCCGAGCTTCACCCCGACGATGGCGAGGCCCAGGGCGTAGAGCGCCGCGAGCAGCAGCGCCACCTTGACCTGGCCCCTCAGCCACTCCCCCACCACGGCGTCGACGCGGCGGGCCCGCGCCAGGGTCGCCTCCCGGCGGTGGAGCGGGATGAGCCGCACCGCCTCCTCCTTCATGGTGTCGAAGTCCCGCAGGAAGTAGAAGACGAAGATCGGGACCATCACCGCGTTGAGCGCCCACCCGACGGCGCTCGCCGTCTTGGACATGGCGCCTTGCAGCACCTCGCCGACCAGGGCCATCGCCTTGGGGGCGAGCTCCTGGGCGCGGGAGCGTGCCTCGTCCAGCAGGGCCGCGGCGTCCACGCCCACCTGGTCCTGCACCCAGGCCACGAGCCCCGCGTGGTCCTGACCGAGCCAGGCGCCGAGCCGCTGACCCGCGCCCCGCAGCTCTGCGACCAGCGTGGGCACGATCCACAGGAGGAAGCCCCCGAGCACGGCCAGCGTCCCGACCATGAGGATCACGATGGCAAGGGACCGTGAGATGCGGCGAGCCTCGAACCAGTCGACCAGCGGATCGAGCACGTAGGCGAAGAGCAGGCTCACGAAGAGCATGGAGAGCACCCCCGCCAGGCTGTCGAGCACCAGCCACAGGAGGCCGCCCAGGAGGAGGTAGAAGACGAGCTTCGCCAGCCAGTTCACGTAGCGGGCGTCAGCTCGGGGGGGGCTCACCGGGGGCTCGTCACGCGAGGGTTCGTCACGCGGGGGGCGCCCGGTGTCCGGGGGCGCCTCCGGCGGGCGGGGCGGGGGAGGCGGCGTCTTTGGCCTTGCGGGCTTCCTGGGGTTCATGGGCGTCAAGAGTGTGCGCAGGTGCGCGTCATGTCAACGAGGCTCGTTTGCTCCCCATGGCGCCCTCTGGTACATGGGGGGCGTCTCGCAGCGAGGAGGTCCCATGACGCACATCGACACCCTGCTCCGGCAGCGCATCCTGGTCATCGACGGCGCCATGGGCTCCATGATCCAGCGCGAGGGGCTCGGCGAGGCCGACTTCCGGGGGGCGTTGTTTCAGGATCACCCGACGGACCTCCAGGGCAACAGCGACGTGCTGAGCCTGACGCGCCCGGATGTGATCGGGAGCATCCACCGGGCCTACCTGGAGGCGGGCGCGGACCTCATCGAGACCAACACCTTCGGGGCCAACGCGGTGAGCCAGGCCGACTACGGCCTGCAGGCACACTGCTACGCCATGAACCGCGCCTCGGCCGCCATCGCGCGCGCCGCCGCCGACGAGGCGACCCGCACCGATCCCACGCGCCCGCGCTTCGTCCTCGGGGCGCTTGGGCCGACCACCCGCACGGCCTCCCTGTCGCCGGACGTCAACAACCCGGGCTACCGCGCCGTGACGTTCGCCGACCTGGTCGCCGCCTATGGGGAGCAGGCCCGCGGGCTGCTCGACGGCGGCGTGGACGCGCTCCTGGTGGAGACGGTCTTCGACACCCTGAACGCCAAGGCCGCCCTGTTCGCCATCGAGCAGGAGCTCGACGCGCGGGCGGTGCGGGTCCCCATCATGGTGTCGGTGACCATCGCCGACCAGAGCGGGCGCAACCTGAGCGGCCAGACCCCCGAGGCGTTCTGGATCTCCGTCTCGCACGTCCCCCTCCTGTCGGTTGGCATCAACTGTGCCCTCGGTGCGGACCAGATGCGGCCCTATCTCGAGGAGCTGTCGTCGGTGGCTCCCGTGTCGGTGTCTCTCTACCCAAACGCCGGGCTTCCCAACGCCATGGGGGGCTACGATGACTCGCCGGAGCACATGGCCGGTGTGATTGGCGGCTTCGCGCGGGAAGGTCTCGTCAATCTCGTCGGGGGCTGCTGCGGGACCACCCCGTCGCACATCCGGGCCATCGCCGCGGCCGTCCAGGGAGTCGCTCCGCGCGCCGTCCCTGAGATTCCGCGGCGGCTCAGGCTGTCTGGGCTCCAGCCCTTCGTGGTGACGCCGGAGGTCAACTTCGTCAACGTCGGAGAGCGTACCAACATCTCCGGGTCGCGCCAGTTCGCGCGGTTGATTCGGGAAGGACGCCACGAGGAGGCGGTCGGCGTCGCCCGGCAGCAGGTGGACAGCGGCGCCCAGATCATCGACGTGAACATGGACGAGGGGCTCCTCGACTCCCGGGCGGAGATGGTCCGCTTCTTGAATCTCATCGCATCGGAGCCAGACATCGCGCGGGTCCCCGTGATGATCGACTCGTCGGACTGGTCGGTGATCGAGGCGGGGCTCCAGTGCGTCCAGGGCAAGCCCATCGTCAACTCCATCTCACTGAAGGAGGGCGAGCAGACATTCATCGCCCACGCCAGGCTGGTGAGACGGTACGGCGGGGCGCTGGTCGTCATGGCCTTCGACGAGCAGGGGCAGGCAGACACCCTGGACCGGCGCGTGGAGGTCTGCACGCGGGCTTACAGGATCCTGGTGGACACCGTCGGGTTTCCCCCCGAGGACATCGTCTTCGACCCCAACGTTCTGACCGTGGCGACGGGGATCCCGGAGCATGACTCCTACGCGGTCGACTTCATCGAGGCGACGCGCCGCATCAAACAGACCCTGCCACACGCCCATGTCTCGGGCGGGATCAGCAATGTCTCGTTCTCGTTTCGGGGGAACAACCCGCTGCGGGAGGCCATGCACGCGGCGTTCCTGTACCACGCGATCCGCGCCGGGCTGGACATGGGAATCGTCAACGCGGGGGCGCTGCCGGTCTACGACGAGATCCCGCCGGACGTGCTCACCCGCGTCGAGGACGTGCTGCTCCACAGGCGACCCGACGCCACGGAGCGGCTCCTGGAGGTGGCGGCGACGCTGGTCGGCAAGGAGAGGAAGGCCGAGGACCTGGAGTGGCGGCGGGGCACCGTGTCGGAGCGGCTGCGCCACGCCCTGGTCCACGGCATCGCCGACCACGTGGAGGCGGACGCCACCGACGCCATGGCGGAGCTGGGCAACCCCCTGCTGGTCATCGAGGGCCCGCTCATGGACGGCATGAACGTGGTCGGCGACCTGTTCGGCTCGGGCCAGATGTTCCTGCCACAGGTGGTGAAGAGCGCGCGGGTCATGAAGAAGGCGGTCGCCGTGCTGCTGCCGGCCCTGGAGGCGCAGAAGCAGGCGGGGGCAGCGGCCGGGCAGGGCAGGGTGCTGCTCGCGACGGTCAAGGGCGACGTGCACGACATCGGCAAGAACATCGTCGGTGT
>BTVJ01000117.1:0-20104 GCA_045863395.1 Myxococcales bacterium | reverse complement strand
ACTGCTGGGGTCAAGTATACTCATATCTCACTTCTCTCGCGGATATGAGATATGAGTATACTTGACCCCCACGGGGCCGGGCTCGGGCTCAAGCCCCCAGACTCGCCGCAGGAGGGCCCTGCCGGCATACACGGCCGGCGTGAGCGCCACCGCGATGACGAACTTCAGGACGTAGCCGGTCAGCGCCGTGCGAACGACGAAGTCCAAGGGAGCCGCCTCCCCACCGGTCGCGGCTTGGAGGGCGACGAAGAAGAGGAAGGTGACCACGAAGCTGTCGAAGAGCTGGGAGATCACCGTGCTGCCCGTGGTTCTGAGCCACACCATGCGTCCCCCGGTCAAGCGCTTGAAGACCCCGAACACGTGGATGTCGAGCAGCGACCCGACGAGGAAGGCGCCGATGGAGGCGATCTGCATCAGCGACGACGCCCCGAAGATCTCGTCGAAGGCAGCCTGGGTCGCCGTGCCGGGGATCCCTTCGAGGATTGGCAGCGCGCGGGCAGCAGTCACGACTCCCCACGCGAACGCGGCCATGGCGAACGCAACGAACGTCACGTAGCGGGTGGCTCGCTTGCCCCAATACTCGTTGAGGAGGTCCGTGAGCAGGAAGGTGATGGGGAATGGCAGCATGCCAGCCGTGTGCTCGACGGGCACGACCCCAACCGGTCCCAGGTCCAGCTCGAAACGGAACAGCTTGACGCCGACCACGTTTGCCAGCACCAGGGAGGTGATCAGCGTGGCCGCGAGCGCCAGAAAGACCTGCTGAGACCTTGCCCCCGCGAGGGCCGAGGCGGCTGGGGCTCCGGTGATCTCGTGCTGCTGCATCTCTGGGGATCTTCTGGTCAGGGGAAGCACATGGCGTCGTAAGCAATGCTGACGACGTCGCCGGGGGCCGGCATGCACGCTGACGTCGGAGAGAAGACGACCGCCACGTTTGCAGCGTCGAAGGTCCACCCGCTGGTACAGGGCTTGCCGCTGACCGTCACCTTCAGCGTCGTGGGGTCGGGGTATCGCGACAGGTGGTACTTGTACTGCGCGCCGAAGATGCCGCCGGAGAGGTCTCCGAGGGCGGCTGCGAAGTCGGGGTCGCAGATGCTCGCCACCTTGCCACCGGTCGCGTCGGCCACGTCGATGTAGCGCTGCCCGATGTCTGCGCCGCACGTGACGGCCTTGGTGCCCACGATGGCGTGCGCCTTGACCAGCTCACCCCAGCCTGCGCCCTTCAGGCCCAGGAGGAAGTCGATGTAGGAGCTGAGGGCCTTGGGGGACTGGTCCTCCTCGTCGCTGACGAAGATGACGTGGAGCGCCGCCGTGTCCCGCAGGAAGCCACGGTTCGGGCCGCCGCAGACTCCGGCTACGCACTTCATGGGTGCGGCGCAGCCCGAGTCGGCCGAACAGGGCGTGCCCGAGTCGTCGGTGAGCGGCGGCGAGAGTGCCAGACGCGCCGCCTCGAGGCCGCGCTCCGTGCCCGAGCCGCTCGTCCCGACCAGGACGTTCTGCGCAAAGGCCTGCGCGTCCTGCGGCGTCACGAACTTGGGCTCCCCCTGCAGCCGCCCCGCCTTCTTCGGGTCCTCCACGTCGGTGGTCACCACCCCGAGGTGGAAGTCGACGCCCCAGCTCTTGGCTACGGCCAGGAACGCCCCGAAGTTGGACGCCAGATTCTCCTGGTCCTCGCTCATGCTGCCGGAGTCGTCCACCACGAACAGCACGTCCACTCCGTCGAAGACCTTGTCGAAGACGTCCGTTACGTGCGTCTCCAGCGTGCCCGAGCCCGTGAGCGACACCGTGGCCGATTGCCCCCCCGCGGTGATCACGAGGGAGCAGGCGTCGGCGCCGAGATCCTGCGGGCCGTACGCCACCTTGATCTCGGCCGGATTCGCCGACCAGAGCTCCAGGGGCAGGGGTGGCTGCTCGACGATCTTCACCTCGGGCCCACACCCCTCCAGAGTGATGTCGTCTACCCAGAGGGGCGCCTCTCCCTTGTTCGCGACGGTGATCACCCGCGTCTGCGACTTGCACCCGAGAGTGACCGGGCCGAACGCCACCTTGGACGGCTTGACCGACAGGAGCCCCAGCGCGCTCGCCCCGAGCAGATTCGGTACGGGCTCGAGCTCGGGCGTGAACGGGGCGGGCAGCGTGGCGACCGCGTCCCCCGCATGGGGATCGGACACGTCCACCTGCAGGAGCCCTCGCACGTCGACCCAGGTCTCGTTCATCCCCAGCGCCGGCGCCTCGAACTGTACCTGGATGGTCGCCGTCTCCTTCGGGCCGATGCCCGCGTGGACGCTTGCCGGCGCCGACACGACCGAGAACCACGGAGAGGTCGTCCCCTCCTCGCACTCGAAGATCAGAGGAAACGGCGCCGTGCAGCCGACGACGCGCGCCGCCTCGAAGGTGCAGAACCCGTTGCCTTCATTCTTGATGTTGACGGCGGACACCCGGCTCGAGCCCTCGGAGAGGGGCCCGAAGTCGAGCTTCGCGGGCACGATGACCGGCTTGCACTCGGGCGGGCCCGCGCGAAGCGCGAACAGGTCCACGACCCAGACCGGGCGCTCCTCGTCGCTGGAGTGGATCGCGAGCCCCCCGTGGGCCTCCCCTTCCGCTGCGCCGAAGTTGGTGAAGCCGACCTTGAGCTCCACGGAGCCACCGGGCGGAATCCACGCGGGCGCGGGTGGCGTCGCCACGGGCCCGAACGTCGCGTCTCCAACGATCTCGAACTCCGCCGTCGTCGCGGCGGTGAGGCGGACCTCCGTGACATCGAGGGGCGCGAACCCCTGGTTGACCAGCGTGAGGGATCGCTCGATGCGGATGGTCTGGGCGACGATGCCGAAGTGCACCTGCTCTGCGGGCAGCACGGCCAGGATGGGGTAGCCGCTCCACGCAAACACCGGCACGTCGATCTGCGGCTCGAGCGGGTCGTCCGACACCACCCGGATGACCCCGATGGGGTCGAGGCTGTCCGGCTCGAGGGCCCGCGTCGGCTTGAATCGAACCGTTGCCTCGAGCTTCTCGCCTGGCGCGACGGTCGCGTCTTCGGTCGCCCCGACGAGGGTGAGACCCGGCTCGGCGCCCTCCAGCAGGCGGAGCTCCTGCACGTACAGCGGCGCGTTGCCCTGCGACAGCACCTTGAACGCCCGCGTCACCTCCTCGCCCACCTGCGCGCTCCCCAGGTCCACCTTGGCGGGCGACACCACCACCTTCGGCCCGATCTCTACGCCCACCAATGGGGCGCTGACGCTCGCGCCGTCCGCGGTGACCACCAGCGTCGCACTGTCCGCGTCCCACCAGGTCGGCGTGTAGCGCAGCCCGACGCTCAGAGACCCACCGGGCGCCAGCACCGCCGGAAGCACCGGCGGCGTCAGGGAGAAGTCAGTGGCTCCCTCCAGGGTCATGCCGGTCACCTGCACGTTCCCGGAACCGACGTTCGTCACGGTGGCAACCCGGTCGGAGTGGGCTCCGGTGGTCACGGCGCCGAAGTCGATCTGCTGCGGCGAGACCCGCAGCACGCCGGCCACGTCGCCCGTGACGACGGGGATGGCCAGGGGGCTCGGGACGCTCGCGTCGTGGTCGATGAAGATCGTCGCCGCGTCTGCGACCCCGTCCGCGGCAACGTAGTGGACCGCGAGCTCCACGCTCTCGCCCGGCCCCAGCGTGGTGTCTGGCGGCAGGGTCGCCGTGATCTCGGGGCTGGCGGACTCGAGCCGTGCTGCGCGCAACGTCAGCGCTCCGCTCGTGCCTGCGTGGGTGATGCGCACCGTGGCGCTGGCGCTCTTGCCCTGACTGATGTTCCCAAAGGACACGGACTTCGGAGTCACCTGGAGCTGGACGTCCCCCAACGTCCCGAACTTCCCTCCGCCGCCGGAGTCCCCGCCGTCACGGCCGCCACACGCGCCGAGGGCGAGCAGGGCGAGCAGGCCGAGGGAGATCCGTGACATGACGAGGGGCTCCACCATGGGGCGTTGGGCGCAACGCACGCATGATAGCCGGCGATCCGGGGTGCGGCAAGCGTCCTCAGGGCTGTTGCGGCGATGGCCCCAGCATCGACCTGACCGTCGCGGCCTCGCCGTGGGCATCGATCATCTGCTGGATCGCGTTGAGCTGGCCCTCCAGGACCATGCCCTCGTCGGCGCTGATGCCGTCGCTCCCGAACTGGCTGTACTGCATGCGGAACATGCGCTGCTCGCGGTACAGGCTCTGCGCCTCCCTTGCGCTGAGCGCGCCCGCGTCCACGGCCGCCTCGATGGCGTCGCGCTGGGCGTTGTACCGGTCGGCGAGGCTCTCGGACGGGGCCGCCGCGAGGGCCGTGCCCGTCAGCGCGAGCAGGGACAGGGTGGCGATGGCGGTGCGCATGGTCTTCATGGGTCGGTCCTCCTTCTGTGGGTCGTGCCGTGCTGCACAAGTTCATCGTCCAAGCGGCTGGAACAGTTGAAGGTTTTCTCGCGGCGGGTCGCGAGTGACCTCAACGGATCTGCTCTTGAGACGCAGGGCCGGTGTGGGGCCAGGTCCCGGCTGACCCACTGGGTCGCGAGCGATTCCTTGAGCGCCCTCGGTGTGGGCGCTAGGATGCGCGCCGGACGGGGGCGCGGAGGAGCCATGCGAGCGAGTCGAGCGACGTGGGTGCTTTGGGCGGTGCTGGGCGCGTGCGCCGCGGACGGTCCCGGCGACGGGGACGCGGCCCAGGATGCAGCGCAGGGGGACGGTGACACGGGCCCCGGCGAGCCGTCGAAGGTCGCAGAGCTCACGGCCACCATCGTCGCCCCGTGGCGCGGCGAGCCGGGCACGTTCAGCGCAAACGTCGCCCAGGAGTGCCGCTTCCTGGCGTCAGGGCAGCTCCACGTGACCGGCACTGCCCTGAGCGCCGTGGGGGCCGAGTCCCTGGCCATGCGCATCGGCATCTTCGAGACGGTGGACCTCTCCACGGGGCCCCAGTCCTTCGACATCGTCTCCCAGCCGGACAAGGGCTCGAACGTCACCCTGGGCAAGGCGGCGCTGACGTTCGGCTTCGAGGACAAGAGCGGTGCGACCATCAACCTGAGCCACATCCTGGACGGCTCCAAGGTCACGATCAGCTCCCTCGACCCCTGCGAGGGCACGTTCAGTGCGGCCATCGCGGCGCTCGATCCGAACGGCGCGGCGATCACGATCAAGCTGAGCGATGGCGCCTTCGCCATCACCCGCACCGCGACACCCTGAGATCCGCTTGCCAGCCGGCGCGTGATGCCCTATGGTGCGCTGAACGTATGTCCAGAATGGAGGCAGCGTGAGCTACACCGAGCGCGACATCAAGGTGCTCGAAGGGCTGGAGGCCGTGCGCAAGCGGCCCGGCATGTACATCGGCTCCACCGGGCCGCGGGGCCTCCACCACCTGGTCTACGAGGTGGTGGACAACGCGGTCGACGAGGCGCTCGCGGGGCACTGCACCCGCATCGACGTCGTGCTCGAGCAGGGCGGGTGGGTGCTGGTGCGGGATGACGGGCGCGGCATCCCCATCGGGCTCCACCCGACGGCGGGCATCCCGGTGCCGGAGCTGATCTTCACGAAGCTCCACGCGGGCGGCAAGTTCGACAACGAGTCGTACAAGGTCTCGGGGGGCCTCCACGGGGTCGGCGCCTCGGTGGTGAACGCGCTGTCCAGCGCCTTCGAGTACGAGATCGCCCGCGACGGCAAGCTGGTCTATGGGCGCTTCGAGCGCGGCGGCCACATCGCCGTCCCCATGGAGGAGCGGGGGACGGCGCGCCGCACGGGCACCACGGTGCGGTTCCAGCCGGACGCGTCCATCTTCGAGACGACGGAGCTCAACTTCCGCACGCTGGCCGACCGCTTTCGGGAGATGGCCTTCCTCAACCCGGGCCTCCAGATCAAGCTGACGGACCGCCGCGCCGAGCGCCGGGAGGAGGTCTTCGTGTACCCCGGCGGGGCGGGCGCCTTCGTGGAGTACCTGAACGAGGGCTCCCAGCCGGTGCACGATCCCGTCGTGTTCACGGACACCGCGGACGGCATCGAGGTGAGCGTCGCCCTCCAGTACAACGACGGCTACGCGGAGAGCCTGGTCAGCTTCGTCAACTGCATCTGCACGACCGAGGGCGGCCACCACGAGACGGGCTTTCGCACGGCGCACACGCGGGTGACCAACGAGTACGCGCGCCGCATGGGCCTGTGGAAGAAGAAGGAGAACCTGGCGGGCGAGGACCTGCGCGAGGGCATGACCGCGGTCCTGTCGCTGCGCATGACCGAGACCCAGTTCGAGGGGCAGACCAAGACGAAGCTCGGCAACCCCGAGGCGCGGGCGGCGGTCGACGCGGTGGTCGCCAAGCACCTGGACCGCTTCCTCGAAGAGAACCCGGACGTCGCCCGCAAGCTCATCGACAAGGCGGGGCTCGCGCGCAACGCCCGGGACGCGGCGCGCAAGGCGCGGGACCTCACGCGCACGGGCAAGACGGCGACGTCACACACCTCGCTCGGCGGCAAGCTCACGCGCTGCGCGAGCCGCAAGCCCGAGGAGTGCGAGCTGTTCATCGTCGAGGGGGACTCGGCCGGAGGCTCGGCCAAGCAGGGCAGGGATCGGCGCATCCAGGCCATCCTGCCACTGCGCGGCAAGCCCCTGAACACCGAGCGGGCGGCCCTCGACAAGATCCTGAAGAACAAAGAGATCCTGAGCATCATCCAGTCAGTCGGGGCGGGCGTCGGCAAGGACTTCGACATCAAGGAGTCCAACTACGGGCGCGTCATCGTCCTCGCCGACGCCGACGACGACGGCGCGCACATCCGGTGCCTGCTGCTCACCTTCTTCTACCGCTACATGAAGCCGATGCTCGCCGCGGGGCGCATCTTCATCGCCCAGCCGCCGCTGTTCAAGGTCGACGCGCCCAAGCGGCGTGGGCGGGCAGAGACCTCGACCTACTGCTGGTCCAAGGAAGAGATGCAGGCCGCCATCGAGGTGGGCGGGACCGGCTGTACGGTGCAACGCTACAAGGGCCTCGGCGAGATGAACGCAGAGCAGCTCTGGGAGACGACCATGAACCCGGAGACCCGCACCCTGCTCCAGGTCAGCATCGAGGACGGCGCCGCGTCGGAGCACCAGCTCCGCGTGCTGATGGGCGAGGACGCGGACCTCCGGCGCAAGTGGCTGGCGCGCAACGTCCGGTTTGGGGTGGACCGCGACGAGGCGCCCGAGGCGGTCGACGAGCCGGGCTTCGACGAGGACTTCGAGCTGGACCGTGACACGACTCCCGGAGTGGTCGAGGAGGCTGCGCAATGACCGAGGAGCGGGGCCCGCGGGTGCGCGACGTCCGCCTGGAGACGGAGCTGGGCGAGAGCTACGGCCGCTACGCCCAGACCATCATCCTGGACCGGGCGATCCCGGACGCCCGCGACGGGCTGAAGCCGGTCCAGCGACGCATCGTCTACGCCATGGCGGACGCGGGCAACACGCCGGACAAACCCTACCGCAAGTGCGCCAAGACCGTCGGCGACGTGATGGGCAACTACCACCCGCACGGGGACCAGAGCATCTACGAGGCCCTGGTGCGCCTGGCCCAACCGTGGAAGATGCGGCACCCGCTGGTGGACGGCCACGGCAACTTCGGCTCCATCGACGACGATCCGGCCGCCGCCATGCGGTACACGGAGGCGCGCCTGGCGGGCGTGGCCATGGAGCTGGTCCGGGATCTGGAGAAAGACACCGTCGAGTGGCGCCCCAACTTCGATGAGAAGGAGCTGGAGCCGGTCGTCCTGCCGTGCGGCTTCCCGAACCTCCTGGTCAACGGGGCGGCGGGGGTCTCGACGGGCTTCGCGACGGACATCCCGCCCCACAACCTGCGGGAGGTCACGGACGCCGCGGTCGCCCTGCTGCGGGATCCGTCCCTCGGGGTGAGCGACCTGATGCAGCACGTCAAGGGCCCGGACTTCCCGACCGGTGGCGTGCTCATGGGCGCCGAGGGCCTCCGCGAGGCCTACGAGACCGGCCGCGGCAAGGTGGTGCTCGAGTCCCGCTGGGTCGTCGAGAAGCAGCGGGACGGCAAGCAGCTCGTCGTGATCACCGAGATCCCCTATGGGGTGGTCAAGTCCAGGCTGGTCGCGGACATGGACGCCCTGCGCACGGACAAGACGGTCCAGGGCGTGCTCGACGTGCGCGACGAGTCGGACCGCGAGGGCATGCGCATCGTCATCGAGCTCTCCAAGGCGGTGGATCCCGAGGGTGTACTCGCCGTCTTCCTCAAGAAGACCGAGCTCAAGATCAACTACAACTTCAACATGGTGGCCATCCACGAGGCAACGCCTCGGCAGATGGGCCTCCGCGACCTGCTGCTCGCCTACCTGGACCACCGGGTGCTCGTCGTCCGACGCCGCAGCGAGCATGATCTGGCCAAGGCGCGCGAGCGAATCCACATCGTCGAGGGCCTGATCCGGGCCGTGGACATCCTCGACGAGATCATCGCGACCATCCGCGGCTCGGACAACCGCGCCGACGCCCGGGACAACCTCGTCGAGGGCTTCGGCTTCAGCGAGGCCCAGGCCGACGCCATCCTGGACCTGCGTCTGCACCGGCTCACCGGGCTCCAGATCCTCCAGCTCCGGGAGGAGGAGGCCGCGCTTTCCAAAGAGATAGCGCGCCTGGAGGCCATCCTGGCGGACGAGCGGAAGCTGCGGGCGGTGGTTGAGAGGGAGCTCCGCGCCGTCGCCGCGACATTTGGGAATGACCGGCGCACCGAGATCCACGCCCAGGTTCGGACCCTGGAGGTCACGCTGGAGGCGGTGGTCAAGCCCGTAGAGGTCGTGGTCGGCGTCACCGCGGGCGGCTACATCCGCCGGTCGTCCATGGCGTCCTTCCGGGCGAGCGGTGAGACCCTTCGCGACGCGGGGGCTCGCGAGGGGGACTACACGCGGTGGGCGGCCCGCACCAACACGACCCACAAGGTGCTCGTGCTCACCCGCGGAGGGACCTGCTTCACCATCCCCGTGCACCAGCTCCCCGACCACAAGTGGGGCGACGCGGGCACGGCGCTGGTCAACGTGGTGCCCTTCGGCAAAGACGACGCGGTGGTCGCGATGCACGCCGTCGACGACTTCGGCGGCGAGGAGTCGCTCGTCTTCGTCACCGAGCAGGGCATGGTGAAGCGCGTGGCGCTCGGCGACCTGGACGCGGCCCGGTCGAGCGGCATCATCGCCATGGGGCTCCGCACGGGCGACGGCGTGGCGAGGGTGCTTCGCACGGGCGGGGCCGAGCATCTGCTCATCGTGACGACCCTGGGGCAGGCCATCCGCTTCGCTGCCGACGACATCGCCGTGCAGGGGCGGGCCGCGCAGGGTGTCCGGGGCATCGGCCTCGACCGGGGTGACAGGGTAGCGACGGCCCTGCTCGTCGTGTCGCCTGAAGGAGAAGCGAGCCGTCGCGTGGCAGTCATCACGACGGAGGGCAAGGCGAAGGCCACCCCCCTGGCCGAGTACAACCCGCAGCTCCGGGCGGGGAAGGGCATCCGCAGCCTCAAGCGGCTCCTCAAGAACCCGCACCGAATCGTGGAGGTGCTGTGCCTCGGCGTGGAGCCGCCGCCCGCGGTGGCCGTCCTTGCGGACGGCTCGCGCCACCCCCTCGACCTGGCCCTCCTGCGCACGACCACTCGCGACGGCAACGCCTTCACGCTGCTGGAGGTGAAGCAGCGGCTCGTCGCGGTCCTCCCCGAGCTGGAGCCCGTGACCGAGGCGGGCCCGAGCACCTCCGGTGGCTCCAACGGGGGAGCGGAGCATCGGGAACGCCCCCCGGAGGAGGGGGTCAAGCCTACTCAATTCTCACTTTTTTCAAGCTGAGGGGGTCAAGCCTACTCAATTCTCACTTTTCAATTGGCGCGGTCTGCTGCATGCTCCCGCGACATGGCACGACAACCACGCATCGACTATCCGGGAGCATGGCACCATGTGATGCACAGGGGCGCGCGGCGTGCGCCCATCTTCACGGAAGGCTCCCACTGTACGCTGCTCCTCGAGACCCTCGAGGACACGGTCCGGCAGCACGGGATCGAGGTCCACGCCTACGCGCTGATGCCCAACCACTACCACCTCCTGGTGCGGTCGGTGCATGGCAACCTCTCGCGCGCGATGCGGCACCTCAACGGCACCTACACGCAGCGGCTCAACCGGGTGTGCTCCTGGGACGGGCCCCTGTTTCGTGGGCGGTTCCGGAGCCAGCTCGTAGAAGATGAGGCGTATCTCATCACGCTGGTCGCATACATCCACCTCAACCCGCTGCGGGCTCACCTGGCGACGCGCCCCGACGCGGACTGTTGGACCAGCCACCGTGCGCTCGTCGGCCTCGAGACGCCACCGCCGTTTCTGACTACGGCTGCCATACGCTCGCTGGCCGGTGGCGGAAAGAAGCTCCACGACCTCGTCGGCCACTTCTGGAACGGGCGGGCACAGTGGCCCCCGGATCTGGAGCTGGACACCGGGTGGCGGCTGCGCGGTGACCGGGAGCGGGCCGAGGAGCCCCAGCGCCAGGCGTCCGCGGGTGACGCTTCGACGGAAGAGCTGCTCGCAACCGTGGCGGACATCACGGGGGCCACCGTGGCGGAGCTCCGCTCAACCGTGCGCGGGGCTCGAGCCAATCCCTGCCGTCGCTTCGCCGCTTGGGCACTGGCGCAGTGTCCGCGCCTCCGTTACCGGGACGTGGCCGAGGCCCTCGACATGTCGCCGCGCCAGGTGGCCAACATCTGCCATCGTGCGGCGAAGGTCGGGCTGAGCGCCGAGGCGATTGAATGGAAGGACGCCTGGCGGGCCCGCATGGCTTCTCGCTAGCTGGCCTGATGCGCAGCGTAGCCCGCGCGCGTGATCAGGGCGTCGCGAGATATGAGAATTGAGTATACTTGACCCCCCCCTGCCCGCGCGCGTGGGCAGGGCGTCGCGGGATATGAGAATTGAGTATACTTGACCCCCCTACCTCAGCCCCACGACCGTGCCGTCGGGCTCCAGGCGCATGCGGGCGGACGCGGGTACCTTGGGGAGGCCCGGCATGCGCATCATGTCGCCCGTGATGGGGACGATGAAGCCGGCACCGGCGGCGATGGTGACCTCGCGAACGGTCAGCTCGAAGCCGCGCGGGCGGCCGGCCTTGCGGGGGTCGTCCGAGAGGCTGTTCTGGGTCTTGGCCATGCAGATGGGGAGGCCGGCGAGGCCCAGGGACTCGATCTGCGAGAGCATGCGGGTCGCCTGTGCCGTGTAGGTGACGCCGCCCGCTCCGTAGATGCGCGTCGCGATGGTCTCGATCTTCGCCTTGATGGGCTCCTCCCAGCGGTAGAGCGGCGTGAAGCCGGGGCGTACCCGGTCGACGGTCTCCACCACGACCCGCGCCAGCTCCTCGACGCCAGCCCCGCCGAGCTCCCAGCCGCGGCTGACCGCGGCGCGCACGTCCTGGGTAGCGCACCAGTCCACGATGGCGCGCAGCTCCTCATCCGCGTCCGCGGCGTGGCGGTTGATGGCGACCACCGGCACGAGGCCGAAGGCCCGCACGCTGTCGATGTGCTTCTCCAGGTTGGGGATGCCGCGCATCACGGCCTCGACGTCCGTGGTGCCGAGCGCCTCCTTCCCCACGCCGCCGTGCATCTTGAGGGCCCGCGCCGTGGCGACCAGCACGACGCACGACGGCTGGAGCCCCGCCGACACGCACTTGATGTCCAGGAACTTCTCGCCTCCCAGGTCAAACGCGAAGCCCGCCTCCGTGACCACGTAGTCCGCCAGCGAGAGCGCCGTCCGCGTCGCGATGACCGAGTTGGTGCCCTGCGCGATGTTGGCGAAGGGGCCGCCGTGCACGATGGCCGGCGTGCCCTCCAGGGTCTGCACCAGGTTGGGGTGCACTGCGTCCTTCAAGAGCACCGCCATGGCGCCCGCGACCTCCAGGTCCCGGGCGAACACGCCCCCGCCCTTGCCACGCCGCTGCCCGACGAGGATGCTCCCCAGCCTCCGAACCAGATCCTCCCGATCATTGGCGAGGCACAGGATGGCCATGACCTCGGAGGCGGCCGTGATGTCGAAGCCCGCCTCCCGAGGGATGCCCATGGTCGTGCCGCCCAGGCCGATGACGACCTGCCGCAGCGCTCTGTCATTGACGTCCATCACCCGCTTCCACACGATGGACCGCGCCTCCAGGTCCAGCTCGTTGCCGTGGTGCAGGTGGTTGTCCACCACCGCCGAGAGCAGGTTGTTGGCCGCAGTGACCGCGTGGATGTCACCCGTGAAGTGCAGGTTGATGTCGTCCATGGGGATGACCTGCGAGCGGCCCCCGCCCGTGCCGCCGCCCTTGATGCCCATGACCGGGCCGACCGACGGCTCCCGCAGCACGACGCAGCCCTTCTTGCCGAGGCGGCCGAGCGCCTGCCCGAGCCCGATGGACACGGTGGTCTTGCCCTCGCCGGCCGGTGTCGGCGTGATGGCGGACACCAGGACCAGCCGCCCCCGGGGCTCCGCCGACCCCAGCGCCTCGATCTTGGCCTTGTCGCGTCCATAGGGGATGAGCCGCCCCCGATCAATCCCCAGGTCGGCGGCGACGTCGGCGATGGGGCGGGGCGTGACGGAGCGGGCGATCTCCAGGTCGGTCGGCATGGCGTCTCCTCCAGGGCTGGTCCGGGCGGAAGGCTCGCACATCGCCCTGGAGGCCGCAACGCCCGTCGGCAGCTCACGCCACAGAGGTTTGAAACGCTGTCACCGGAGGCTCAGGCGGCCTTGGCCAGGTAGGAGAGGTATTGGGCGAACAGGCCCTTGCGGCCGTACTCGTCCACCTTGGTGATGCGCAGGACGAACTCTCCGGCGTCCGGGTGCACGCCATCGGGGCGGGCGAAGGACACCGACCCCTCGAAGACGATGGGCAGCATGCCCGTGCTCGAGTCCAGCAGCAGGTGGACCTGCGCCCGCTGGAAGGACGCCGGCATTCCGCGGGGCACCTTCACCCGCAGGCGGTCGCCCGTCAGGCCGATGACGGAGCCAGCCACGCTGACCACTCCGTGCCTCACCGTGGCGCTCAGGAACACCGCCTCGCCGTCGGAGGGACCCGCGGACGGGGCATCGGTGCAGGGCGCCTCGGGGGCGGCCGCGACGGCCTTCAGGAACCGGTAGAGGTAGCGCTTGCCGGAGGGGGACTTGGGGTCCCGGACCACCTTGACCACCCCATGGGTGACGCGGAGCACGTTCTCCACGAAGTGGCGCATCACCGAGCCGTCCGAGGACGCGGCCGCGACCCAGCGCACCCCGAAGCCACCGCTGGAGCGCCCGCCGGGGTCCATGGTCCAGCGCACCTCGGCGAGGGCCTCGATGGACGCCTCACTCCGCGGGTCCGGCCACAGACTGATCGGGACCTTCACGCCGGGTCGCGGGGGCCGCGCCGATCGGAAGAAGGCGCCCCCGGAGCTGACATCGACGGTCACGGCCTCCTGGATCGCTCCGTCCACGTCCCGGTACTCAGCCGCCATCTGGTGGGCGGTCCGCGTGTGCTCTCGCAGCTCCTCTCTGAGCTTGGCCATGGTCTTCATCCTTGGTTCTGCGTCCCAAAACGGATGCGTGACCTATCGGGAGGGGCACCCGGCCGCTTGAGGAGAAACTTCGTTCCCCCCGTCGGGCAGCCCAAGCGCCGCTGCCAGCTCGCGGAGGTCTGCGGGCAGGGGAGTGACCAGGTGCAGCCCGTCCGCAAGCCACAGCTCCGCCGCGTGCAGCGCGTGGCGCGGGTGACCGAGCCCGCGCAGCTCCTCCGCGGTGGCCTCACCCCGCGCGAGGCGAAGGTACAGCGGGTCGTCGCGATATAGCTTGTCGCCGACGAGCGGGCACCCGAGCGCAGCGAGATGCACCCGGATCTGGTGCTGGCGGCCCGTCTCCGGCTCGCACGAAATCAGGGCCGCCCGGGGCGAGCGACGGAGAACCCGAAGGTGGGTCACCGCCTCCTTCCCGTCGGATCTCACCTGTTGCCGGACCTGCTCCGCCCCGCGGGCCGGTCCGACGGGCGCTCTCGTGCTCAGGACGTCCCAGTCCGGGGCCGGCGCCACCATGGCCAGGTAGCGCTTGCGGACCGACCCCCACGTCTCGCTCAGGTCCCTCAGCGTCGAGCGGTCGCGCGCCAGGACCACCAGGCCCGACGTCTCTCGGTCCAGCCGGTGCACGGGGTGTACGTCGTAGCCCCCTCGCCTCATGGCGCGAAGCAGCGTCCGCTCGACGAAGGCGCCCGCGGGGTGGACCGGATAGCCAGGGCCCTTGTCCACCACCACCACCCTGGCGTCCTCATGCACCACGTGCCACCGGACCGGCACCCGGGGCTCCCGAACCACACGCCGCATCAGCACCTCGTCTCCGGGGACCAACGGTCGTGCGCCGTCTCCTTCGGCGCCCAGGGCCCCCGACCTGGCGAGGGCAAACCGGATCTCCTCCTCTGGCCAGCCGCGCAGGCGAGCGGCCAGCAGCGCCCCGACGGTCCCCTCCCCGCGGGCGACGAAGCGCACCTCCCGGACGTGCTCCTCCCACAGCCCCAGGGCGGCCCAGAGATCGTCCGTCGTCGCGTCCGTACCCCGACCATCGCCCAACGCGCTCACCCTCCATGCTTCCGGTTGCCATTGCCGCCCCCGTTGGTTAGCATTTCCCGCCACGGGTCGGAAGCGCTTGGAGTGAACCCATGAAGTTGCGCGTGATGTGGTCATGGCGAGCGGTGGTGCTCGCCGGTGCGCTCGGGGTGTTGCTCGGCGGGTGCGATGACCCGGGAGCCGACGAAGGCTCAGGCGGCGGGAGCGGGGGCGACGGGACGGGCGCCACGGAGCAGGATGGCTCCATGGGACCCGGCTTCGGCGGCGGCCCCACCCACGACGGCGGCAGCACGGGCGGCGACGGGACGGGCGGCGGCACAGGCGGGGCCGATGCAGGCACCGGCGGGGGCTCCACGGACGGTGGGACGCTCCCCACGGGCGACGCCAGCTCCACTCCCGGCGTCGGAGGCAAGGAGTTCCCCGCGGCCGAGCTGGGCGTGAAGATCATTGGCCCGTCGAGCGCCGACTCGGTGGCCATCCAGAACGCGGTGGTCAGCATCAACGGCCTGGTGTTCGGCAACGCCTCGTCCATCTCGGTCGTCTGCTCCTGCGGCCAGACCGTCGAGGGCGCCGGCTCCCCGTTCTGGGGCTCCCCGCCGCTGAACCTGACCGTGGGCGACAACGAGATCACCGTGACTGCCCATGGCGCGGACGGCAGCACCGTCACCGACCACGTCCGCATCACCTACAACCCCCAGTTCGACTTCGATGGCCCCCCTGTGGCGCGCCCGCCCTCCATCTGGGTGGGTGAGAAGACCGAGCTGTTCTTCACGATCCCGATCAGCCTCTACCCGAACTTCGACCCGAGCACGGCGGAGCTGATCCAGGTGGACGCGTCCGGCAACCAGGTGGCCGTCTGGAAGATGCACGACAATGGCGCTTTCGCGACCTCCGGCGACGAGGTCCCGGGGGACGGCGTGTTCTCGGTGCGCTTGTCCGTGACGCACCCGACGCCCGAGACGCTCTGGTTCCGCGTGCGGGTCAAGGTGATCCCGGCGGACGGGGGGGCCGGCTTCAACGCCTGGTCGGACGTGATCACCGTCGACGCGCTCCAGCACTTCACCGGTCAGGAGTGCCAGGCCGTCCTCGGCGCCGCGCAGGCCGCCCAGGCCGCCTTCGACGGAGCGTGGGCGCAAGGCGCCGCGGTCGCCCAGGACGCGGCCCTGGCGTCCCTCCAGGCGAACCCGTCGGTGGTCTCCTCGGGCAAGAGCCCCATCGGCAACGGGGTGTGGGCTGCCTTCGGTTCGGGGGTCCTCGCGGCGGTGGACGGCAGCGCCCCCGGGACCCGCGGCGGCGGCGCTCCGGGCTATACGACGGTCCCGTCCGCGGCGCTGGGCGGCGTCCCCATCCAGAGCCGCTCCGTGGCGGTGCTCTCCCCCTTCGCGCAGGAGCTCCAAGGGGTGGACGAGACGCCCGAGATCGCGTCATCGCTGCGCAGCAAGAGCTGCCCCAAGTTCGCGGTGGACGAGCGCACGGACGTCCACGCGGACCTCGCAGCCTTCCGGACCCTGCACCAGAAGGGCATCGCCGCCATCGCGACCCATGGTGACGCCCTGTTCGGGGGGCTGTCGGCCGACGCCAAGGCCCGCTATCGGTGGGACCACTCCGGCAACCAGGAGGTGCTCTGGACCGGCGAGCCCGTGGAGTGCGCCAAGCTCATGCAGGCGGTCCAGGCGTGCGACAACGCCAACAACAAGTGCGGCGGCAACGCGGAGTGCATCTTCACCAACGCCCAGGGGACGAGCGCCAGCGGCTACTGCCTGGACAACACCCAGGTGGACGCCAAGATGGGGCGCGTCGCGATCAACGGCCGCGGCAAGTGGGGCGTGCTCCCGTCCTTCTTCTCGCACCACGCGAACAACAAGCCCTTCCCCGACAGCCTCGTCTACCTGGGGGCGTGCAGCTCCCTCTGGAACGGCACGCTGGCCCGCGAGCTCTATGGCGCGGGCGCCAAGGCCATCGCGGGCTTCTCCGGCGTGGTCACGAGTACGTTCGCCAAGGAGCGGGGCCTCGACTTCTTCAACAACATGCTGGAGCTGGAGCTCCCGGCGGGCGCGGCAGCCGTGTCCAAGCAGGACCCGGACCACGAGGGCTCGTTCTTCCGGCTGTTCGGGGCCTCCAACCTGTCGATCAACGAGTCCGACATCATCAACGCCGACTTCGAGAAGGGGAACTCCATCGGCTGGGACATCCAAGGGGACGGGCGGGTCATCTCCCAGTTCGGTGCCGCGCTGCCCGTGCTCGGCAAGTTCATGGGCATCATCTCTACCGGCATGGGTTATACCGTCCAGACCGGCGAGCTGAGACAGACGTTCTGCATCCCGTCGGGCAAGACCCAGCTCAGCTTCTACTGGAAGTTCTATTCGGAGGAGTTCCTGGAGTGGTGCGGCTCCGAGTACCAGGACACGTTCCAGGCGTCCATCCAGGGAGAGCAGGGGACCTTGTCCACCGTGGACGTCCGGGTCGACGACCTGTGCCCCGCGAACCAATGCGCAGGGTGCGGAGCCAAGGCGGTACCCCTCACGCCGAGCGACCTGTCCTTTGATCAGGGCGACGTCCACAGCACCCAGTGGCAGCAGGCGACGGCCAACGTGTCCACCTTCGCGGGTGCGGGCCCCATCACCCTCAAGTTCTTCACGACGGACGCCGGAGACAGCATCTACGACACGGCCATCCTGGTGGACTCCCTCAAGTTCGAGTGAGCCGGGCCTGCGCCTCGCGACGGCCCCCGGACTCGTGCGGCGGCTGCGCTCGTCCGGCGCTGAGCCCGTCGTCCCCCCTTCCGGAGCTCATCCATGAACGCACGTCCTCTCTCCAAGCTCATCCTGTGGGCGGTGGCGCTCGCTGCTCCCTCGGCGAGTGCTCAGCCCGACGCGGTGCCACAGGCGCTGCTGGCGACGTCCGCCGAAGCCACCCTCTTGCGGCTCGATGACGCCCTGTCCCGGGCCGCACGGGCCAACCAGGACATCGCGACCGCCACGGAGCGTGCCACCCAGGCGGCGGCGCGGCGGGACCGCGCCTGGGCCTCCTTCAAGCCCAATCTCCGCCTGCAAGGGCAGTACGTCCACCGCGACCAGGAGGTCGCCTTCGGGGGGCGGATCATCACGCGCCAGGACGACCTCACCGCGACGATGTCCGCGTCCATGCAGCTCGTCGATGCGCGGGCGATCAAGAGCATCCAGGCGAGCTACGAGGCGCTGCGGGCAGCCCGCTCCGATGCGGAGGCCGTGAGGCGCGCCATTCTGTGGGAGACCGCCCGCACCTACTGGTCTTCCGCTGCTGCGGACATGCTGGTCGCCGTGGTGCGGCGCAACGTCGACAAGGCCACGGTGTCCCTGGAGACCGCGCGAGTCCGGCTGGACGGGGAGGTGGGCATCCCCATCGATGTGAGCCGCGCGGAGCTGGTGCTGCTCCAGGCCCAGCGGGACCTGCTCGCCGCGGAGAACGTGCGCGACACCCTCCTCGAGCTGCTGCGCTTCCTGACGGACGCGGACACGGCGGTCCGCGTGGAGGCACCGTCGCGGACCGTCGTCGTGCCGGCCGATGCGACCATCGCAGAGGCCGCGGCCCAGCGCCCCGAGCTGGTGGCCGCCCGGGCTCGCCTCCTTGCAAGCGAGCACCTGGCGGACGGCGCCTGGTGGTCCATGCTCCCCAAGCTGAGCGTCGTCTTCAACTACCAGGCATCCGAGAGCGCGGGCATCGCTGGCGACACCGATAGCTGGGACATCCGCCTCGTCGCCGAGTGGCTCGTCTACGATGGCGGAGCGCGCTACGCGGACATCGAAGAGACCGCCGCAGAGCAGCGCATCGGCGCCCTGGCGCTGGACCGCGCAGAGAAAGCGCTCGCCCGCGACGTGCGGCGGCTGGCGCTGGATCTGAAGGCCGCAATCGCGACGGTCGCCACGGCGGAGCGCCAGCGTGACGTGGCTCTCGAGCAGTACGGGCTCGTCCACGCGCGGGCCGACCTGGGGGAGGCGACCTCGCTGGAGGTGAGCGACGCAGACGTCGCCCTGTTCACAGCGGAGACGGAGCTCGTTCGCGCACGGCTCCAGCGTGACCTGGCCGCGATGGACCTCCTGGAGGCGCTGTCCGTCGATCCCCTCAGCATGTCAAGCGACAGGCGGTGATCGTCGGATTTTCCTGGATTTCACCGTGATCACAGAGATGGTCCTGTGAACGATTCTCCGCCTCGTTGATTCTCTTGTTTCCGTGGATTGCCTCCTGAATCCAGCAAGAATCGGCGCAATTTCATCCACGCGGCGGTTGTCCACAGGTGTGGAGAATCGCAAATCCGCGTGGTTGCTGGTGGGCCGCGATCAGGCGGGGTGGAACCGCTGCAATTTCAGCGAGCTTGATCCTGTGGACAGGGTGTGGACGAAACTGTGCGCGCCTGGTGTCACGGGATCAACTCGTTGAATCTAAATAGCTTTTCACTTCGTCGACGCGCCAAGGGTTTACGGACCCGGCAGTCTGGCCTACAGTGCACAGCAGATGGCACGGCGGCAACCTCGTTGCCCCGTCCGACACTCGAAGCTCTTTGAGAACCGAGATAAGGACGACCCCAGAAAGTCCAAGAGAGGATCGACCAAGCCAGGCACCTAAACCACGCCTCGGCGCGGAACGGACTCCACGCACGCTCACACCCCTGAAGGCAGCCGGCGCCCGTCGGCGATAGCGCTTGTCGCAATCGCAGGCAAATGGCACGGCCAACGCCAGGAGGGGCAGGCGACTCCGAGAGGAGAAGACGCATCGCAAGGTGCGACCTCGTCGGCGGCGTTGGAGGGAAACCCTCTGAAGGACAGCGAACCCCAAGAGCGAAACCGGCATGAGACAAGGCCGGGGCGGCACTGCTGGGAGCAAGGCGTCGAGAGGTTGAGAAAACCTGTGGACGCATCGAAGCCCGAGACTGGCAAGCTCGGGAGAGTCTGCGAGCTGCCCTCCGAGAGGATGGGAGCTGGCTGGCTGGCGCGACGAACTTGGTCGAGACCCTTCGGGGGAGCGGCGGAGACGAAGCGCACGTGGCTCGGCAATGTTGTAAAGGCGCTGAAGGGGCGCAAACGCCAACCTCAGGAGAGCGCGCGCAGGACGCTCCCGCGAGCATCGCTCGATCACGGTCGAGTGGTTCTGTGCAGCGACGTGAGGTGATACTCTGAAGCAGGGTCCAAGTCCATGGATGGACGGGCTTCCAATTCGCCGTTGGTTAGCCCGAGCCGCCTGAAGGAATACCTCGAAGCCCGACGCCTCGCGCGAAGGGACCGAGAGGGAGCGCCAAAGCCACCGAGGCGCTACGACAGGCGAGCCAGACACATCGAAGGACGGATGAACTGCAGGAGAGGAGGAGCAGCGCATTGCGCTGGCTCGACTTCATGTTCGTAGACGCTTTGAAGAGGGGCAGGCCACGGGGCCCGTCGTCGCCATCACCAATCAATCTCGTTGAGAGGCCGGACCGCAAGGTTCGGCCTCTCGTCGTTTATCCTCCCGACACGGCCGCGTCTTGATGGCTCCCACTGACAGGGTCAGCAACAAATAGCTGCACGCCCCTCATGGCCGCCTTCGGGCGG
>BTVJ01000116.1:0-20203 GCA_045863395.1 Myxococcales bacterium | reverse complement strand
CCCCCGGGTGATGTCCATGACCAAGCTCTTGATGATGTCCGACGGCTCGAAGCCGCAGGTCATGACCACCCCCGCCGGGCTCGGCAGGGCCGGCGAGGCGTAGGCCGCCGCGCACCCGAGCAGGATGTCCTCCCGGTCGCCGGGCGTCAGGACGAGGCCGCCGCGCTGGATGCGACGCAGCACGTTCTGAAGCCCCATGGCGGCGACCACCACGCGCTGCGCCACGCCGTCGAGGCGGTCCTCTCCCGCTACGACCTCGGCGTTGAGGGCCGCTACGATCTCGTCGAGGCGGGGACGCTCCAGGAGATCCATGCGCGGCACCGTGCCCAGCAGGCGGATGCCCTGGCGCCCCAGCTCTGCCTGGGCCGCCTGCTGGAGCTCCCGCAGGTGCGTGACCTCGGCCCGGTTCACCACCACGCCGAACAGGTCGCAGGACAGCGCGTCGAAGCTCTCCTTGACCGCGCTGATGTTGGTCAGCGTGCTCGCCAGGGCCGCCTGCCAGCCCCCGTTGGCCTCATCGGCCGGCTCCGCGCTCGCGACGAGCAGCAGCGGCGAGTCCAGGGTCTTCGACAGGGTCGCGTTGATGTTCAGCTCCAGGGCCGCCGTGGCGCCGAGGTAGTCGGTCCCCTCGCAGACCACGAAGTCGTGGGCGCCGAGGACGCGCTCCCAGGCCTCCAGGATCGTGTCCAGGTGCTCGTCCAGGGTCCCACGGGCCACGGCCTCGGAGACCTGGTCGATGTGGATGGGGCAGAGGTCCTGCGCGGGCAGCTCCAGGTTGAGCGCCTCCTTCATGAGGCGCACGTCCGGGTCCATGTCGGCCGCCCCCCGACCACCATGCCCGATGGGCTTGAAGTAGCCGACCCGGCCCAGGTTCCGCTCCAGCGCGCTGATCAGCCCCAGCGCGATGGCGCTCTTGCCCGACCCCTGGCGGGTCGCCGTCACGAAGATGCTCTTTCCCATGTGCCACCTCGATGTGACTCGGGCCCCGCGGCGTCGTGTCGCGCGTTCCCCGCGCCAAGCCATAGCGCAGGGGTCGCTGGTGCCGCAAGGTGAGCCGGCGGTGGACGGCCCCAGCGCTGGAGGTGGAGTGCGCAGCCTGTAACCGTCGCTGTGTAACTTGCAGTCTTCGGGGGTGGCCGGCCGATCACGGCGGCTGCGGAAGGAACCGCGAGGAACAAGTCGCCTGTCGCCCTTGGTTGACAACCGGCGCCCGCGGGCAGACCCTCTGCCCGCCTTGGCCTGGCGCCGGGAGCGCCGACGCTGCGCCGTTGCAGCCCTCGCCCCTGGCCGTGCCCCACGGAGCCCCCCGCCATGTTGCTCAAAGACCTGTCGAATCGCTTGGTGACGTTGGAGCTGACCCCGTCCGAGGACTGGCCGGACGACGCGCGGGAGACCGTGCTCGCCGCCCTGCGCAGCGGGGACCCGCTGACGACGGAGCGGGCGGCGCACCTCGCGTGGCCCCTCATCGACGAGGACATGACGACGGAGCTGCTCGCCATCGTGCGCAGCGACGCGGCGCCGGAGATCCGCGGCAGCGCGGCCATCGCCTTCGGGCCCACGCTGGAGGACGAGCACCTGGATCGCCTCGCCGCGGAGGGCGCCGGCTCTGCGGCGAGTGAGACGGCGAGCGCGCTGGCGGTGCGGATCCAGGCCGCCCTGCGCGAGGCGTTCGAGGACACGTCCCAGCCCAAGCTGGTGCGCCGGCGCGCCTTGGAGGCGTCGGTGCGCGGTCCCCTCGACTGGCACCCCGACGCCATCCGCGGCATCGCCGACAGCGAGGACGAGGACTGGCGCCTGACCGCGCTGTTCTGCATGGGCAACAGCGAGGGCTTCGACGAGCAGGTGCTGGATGCGCTCCAGGCCGCGAGCGGCGACATGCTGGTCACCGCCGTCCAGGCGGCGGAGGATCTCGTGCTGGAGGACGCCGGCCCCCGTCTGCTGGAGCTGGCCGCGGGGGACACCCCCATGGACGTCCGGTCCGCGGCGATCTACGCCCTCGGGACGATCCGCCCCGATGGCGCCCAGGAGCTGCTCGAGGCGCTCGCCGTCGCCGACGACCCGGAGGTCGCCTCCCTGGCCGACGCCGTGCTCGCTGAGATGGAGGACGACGACTGGGAGGACGAGGACGACGAGGACGACGAGGACTGACCGGGGCAACGCCCCCCCACCTCCCGGGAGGGTCCTCGACTCGCCCGCGCCCGGTTGCAACACCCACCTCTCACACCTCCCACGCCGAGTTGACACCCGCGCGCGATCCATCGACAGTGGCGCGCCAAGATGCACGCCGGGGCCTGCCGGGCACACGCGGGCCGTCCGCCGAGCGTGCAGAGGAGACGCCATGCGAAGGATCCAGTGGACCGGCCTCGCCCTCGCCCTGCTGGCGGGGTCTGCGGCGGCGGAGGAGCCCAAGGCTTCCAAGAGCGGCCCCGGGTCGGCGCTCGTCGCCGCGGGCGCCGAGAAGGACAAGGCGGGGAGCCACTTCGACGCCACGGCGTGGGTCGAGGGCCGCCTGGAGTCGGCCAGCGCCTTCGGGGTCGACGCGGACGGGGACGAGTTCTCGCCGGACCTGGTGCTCAACACGGTCGCCCGTGTGGGCCTGCGCTTCGACTCCATCGAAGATTGGAAGCCCGTGCGCCTGCTCGTGGAGTACGAGCACGACCTGTTCACGGGTCCGGTGTGGGGAGGCGGCGACGACCAGGGCCCGCCGTCGGTCCACGCGCCGAACAGCGAGGGCTACAAGGAGCAGGCGCTGCGCAAGGCCTTTGCGCGCCTGTCCATCGGGCCCTACCTGACCATCGGCGGTGGCTTCACCACCAGCCACTGGGGGCTCGGCCTGCTCGCCAACGACGGCGGGCGGCGCTACGAGTACGGGAGCGCCTCCTTCGTGGACCCGCGGGGTGGCGACGTGGTCGCCCGCGGCCTGCTGGCGACGGGGCCCCACACCGACGCGCGCCTCGTGATCTTCGCGGGCATCGACTCCGTCTGGAGCGACGACGTGCTGTTCCCCGGCGACGAGGCGTGGCAGGCGGTCTTCGGCGCCAGCGTCGGCACGGGGCTGCCGTGGGGGGCCGGCATCTACGGTGTCTACCGGGAGCAGGAGGCCTCCGACGGCGACCTGACCCGCGTCGGCGTGGTCGACGTCCACGGCCGATACCGCCACGAGCTCGACGGCATGGCGATCACGATTGAAGCAGAGGGCGCCATCATCTTCGGCGACACCACGCTCGCGCCGAACCCGGAGCACACGACCCACGACGTGCTGCAGCTCGGCGGCGCGCTGCGCTTCGGCTTCGACGGGGGCATGGGCGGCGCCGTGCTCGACCTGACCTACGCCAGCGGTGATCGGAATCTCGACGATGCGGCCCAGAACGCCTTCCGCGCAGACCGCAACTTCGAGCAGGGGCTCGTGCTCTACCGCACGGTGCTCGCCGCCCAGAGCGCGCGGGCGCCGGTGGTCGCGTCCAACCCGGACCTGGTGGGCGTGCCGTCGGAGGACCTGGATCGTGTGGCCACCCGGGGGAGCGTGACCAACACGGTCGCGATCTTCCCCCGCGGGTGGGTGCGCCCTGTGGACGGGCTGGAGATCTACGGCGGCCCGCTGGTCGCGTTCTCCGAGGTGGAGGTCATCGATCCGCTCCACACCCGCCTGGCCGGCGGCGAGGCGCGCAATGCGTTCGATTCGAAGCCGGGCACGTACCTGGGTACGGAGTTCGACCTCGGCGCCCGCTTCCGCGTGCTGGTCCACGGTGTCGAGATCGAGGTGGGCGCCGAGGGCGGTGTGTTCGTGCCGGGCACCGCCTTCGAGGGCGGCTCCATGGATCCGGTGTGGGGTGGTCGCGTCATGCTCGGCGCGGCGCTGTAGGAGGACCCGATGAAGCGAACTCTCAGCGCCCTGATTGGCGTGACCCTCTGCGCAGGCTGCATGTCCGCCGAGCCGGGCGGGATTGCGAAAGGCCAGAAGGCCACGACCACCGTGAAGATGGACTTCTTGCACCGCCCGCTGCCGGAGATCCCGCTCCCCAACGACGTGGCGACGCGGCACGACCCGACGTCCCCGACGGGGAGGCGCGTCAACGCGTCCATGGTGGCGCCGACGCAGCTCGAGCGGCGGGTCCGCGAGAAGATCGACCAGCTCGACGGGTGGGGGGTGCTCCAGCCCATCTCCATCCCGTTCACGGGGCCGCTGTCGGTGGAGTCCATCCTCAAGGGGCACAGCGACAAGGACTACGACCTGAAGAACGACGTGGTCTACCTCATCGACGTGGACCCCACGTCGCCGGACTTCGGGACCTACATCCACCTGGACGTCGGCAATGGGAACTACCCGGTGGTGCTGGAAGACATCGACGGCTACTGGAAGAACGACCCCCGGGGCAAGACCATCTCGGTGGTCTTCGAGGAGACCGACGAGGACACGAACGGCAACGGCAAGCTCGACGACGGGGAGGACACGGACCTCGACGGCGTGCTGGACAAGCCCAACTATCTGCCGGGGGCGAAGCCGGACCCGACGGACCTCGCCGCCCGGTCCGACGCGCTGATGACCTTCTACGAGCGGGAGACCCACACGCTGCTGCTGCGCCCCATGATCCCGCTGCGGGAGCGCACCACCTACGCCGTGGTGGTCACGCGCCGCCTGCTCGACGAGAAGGGGCGCCCGGTCGGGTCGCCGTACCCGTTTGTCAACCACGCCTCGCAGACGGACGCGCTCTCTCCCGTCGGGGATCTGCTCGGCAAGGTGGGGTTGGGGCTCGACGACGTCGCCTTCGCCTTCACGTTCACGACGCAGACCACGGTGAGCGACCTCGTGGCGGTGCGCGAGGGACTCTACGGCAAGGGCGTGCAGGCGCACATCGCGGAGGAGACTCCCGCGGTCTTCGAGGGCTTCGAGCTGCTGCGCGACAAGGCCTCGCCGCTGTTCGAGAAGGTGAAGAACCAGTACATCCTCTACACGGAGGACTTCATCGAGGGCATGGAGGCCATCGTGGCGGCCTTCCTCGGCGGTGGGGGGAAGACGCGGCGCAACGACATCCTGCTCGGGTCCTGGAGCTACGTGGACTACCAGGTGGTGGCGAGCTACGTGTCTCCCCAGCTCTTCGAGCGCTGGGACGAGGAGGGCAATCTGCTCCCGCTCGACGCCCAGTCCTGGCCCCAGGACCTGACGACGACCCCCGCCAAGGTGCGGCCCGAGACCGTGTACGTGCACCTGCTGATTCCGCGCAAGGAGGTCAGCGCGCGAGGCAAGGGCAAGCCGGCGCCGGTCGTGTTCCTGGGGCATGGCTATACCGGGTCACGGTTCGACGCGGTGCAGATCGGGCCCTATCTGGCTCGGCACGGTCTGGCGGTTGCCTCGATCGACTGTGTCTCCCATGGGCTCTCGCTCAGCGCCGACGAGAAGAAGCTGGCGAAGCAGATCCTGGACGTGATCGGCCTCGGGGCGTTCCTGGAGGCCGCCACCGAGCGGGGGCGGTCGTTCGACCAGAACAACGACGGCAGCCGGGACTCGGGCGGCGACTTCTGGACGAGCTACGTGTTCCACACCCGCGACGTGGTGCGGCAGTCTGCCCTCGACTACATGCAGCTCGCGCGGGTGCTGCGGTCCTTCGACGGCAAGCAGACGTGGGAGTTCGATCTCAACGGCGACGGCAAGAACGAGCTGGCGGGCGACTTCGACGGGGACGGCGTGGTCGACATCGGCGGCGACGCTCCCATGTACTTCACGGGCGGCTCCCTCGGCGGCATCATGGCCATCGTGGCTGGCGCCATCGAGCCCGCCATCAAGGCCACGGCCCCCATCGCCGGCGGCGGCGGCTTCACGGACATCGGCAACCGCAGCAAGCAGGGTGGCGTGCGCGAGGCGCTGACGCTCCGGGTCATGGGACCGCTGTTCCTGGGCACCCAGGGGCCGGACGACGCCGCCATGACCCTGGAGACCATCGTGACGGACGTCAACGACGACCGCAGCGTGGGCCTCGGGACCCTCTCCGGGGTGAAGAAGGGCGACACGGTCGTCGCCGAGAATCTCAAGAACGGCGAGCGGGGCTGCGGGCTCGTGTGGGAGGACGACGGGAAGACCTTGCGCTTCCGGGTGGCCGTGGAGAGCGACGTGCGGGACCCCATCCGCCTGTCGTTCTACTCCGGGGCCGCGGTGGTGACGGGCAGCGAGCACTGCGAGGTGCGCAAGGGCAAGGAGCCGAGAGAGGTCGTGGACAAGTTCCTCGTGGACACCACGTTCCACGGGAAGCACTACGACAAGGGGACGCCGCTGGTCGCCTTTGCCGAGGGGCTCGGTCTGCGCCGCGCCAACCCAGAGCTGCGCCGCTTCATGGGGCTCGGGCAGCTCGTGCTGGACCCGGCGGACCCGGCGGTCCTGGCGCCCCACCTGCTGGAGCGCCCCTTGGAGTATCCGCTGCTGGGCGAGAAGTCCGGCGCCCACTCGCTGATCATCACGACCATCGGCGACATGAACGTGCCGGCGAACAGCGGCGTGACCGCGGCGCGCGCCGCGGGGCTCGTGGACTATCTGACCGTGGACTCCCGCTACGGGGTGTCCGTCAACCAGAAGCTCATCGAGACCCACGTCGTGGAGGCCGTGGACACCCTCAACCGCTACAAGGATCCGAGCGGAAAGGGAGTGCACCTGGACGTGGACGACTTCGCCGAGGGCAAGGACCTGTGGGGCGCAGACATCCCCCGGCTCGACCCGCCCGTCCGGGCCGGGATGGGCAAGCCGGACGCCCTGGGTGGGCGCTCTGCAGCGGTCTTCCCCTACTCCAACCCGACGGGGCAGCACGGCTTCGCCATGCCCGGCGAGTTCACTGACGCCGCGATCAAGGCGTGTACGGAGAAGTGCAAGGCCGACAACCCCGACGACAAGAACCCGGACTGCGGCTGCGAGAATACCGAGACCTTCGACATCGGGTCCTTCATGATGAACATGATCGGCCGCTTCTTCGCCAGCGAGGGCAAGACCTTGGACGCCGACCTGTGCCAGTCCCGGGACGACTGCGGCGACGTGAAGGCGCCGCCTGCCGCCCGCGAGAAGGCGATGCCCTGATCCCAGGGGCCGCCGTGAATGCGCAGGGGGCTTCGCCGTCGCTGGCCCGCTCGCATGTGTCCACAACCACCCATCATCAACCTCGGAGTACGACGATGAGACGTCTGCTGCTGTCCCTGCTCGCTCTGTCCCTGTTGTCTGCGCCTGCCCTGGCCCGCGAGACGGGCCCCGCCATGCCCGCTGGCGCCTATGAGTGTCGCATCTCCAAGGAGTACGCATTTCGCGCCTGCTCCGTGGAGGTGCGCGATGGCGTCTCCTGGCTGACGATGCCTGGCGACGCCGGCTTCCTGGTGGGTCTGGAGGGTCCTGTCGTCAAGACCGAGGAGAAGGGTGTCGCCTTCTTCGAGGCCGCGAAGCGGACGGACAGCCGCCCCTGGGGCTGCTATTCATGCGACGAGCGGTGCACGAAGGACCCGTCCTCCTGCACGTGTGTGGAGCTTCAGCCCGAGGTGACCAAGCAGTGTCTCGCGACCCCGGCGCAGCTCCTGCTCAAGGAGTCCGGTGGCGCCTGGAAGGGGACGCTGCCGTACAAGGTCTTCGGTCACACCTACACGGACGGGAAGCCGACGGGGACCTCGGTGGACATCTACGTCCTCGAGGTGACCATCCGCCGGAAGAAGTAGGGCGCCCTCAGCCCGGTCAGAAGGTCCCTTTGATCCCGAAGCCGGGGATGATCGGAAGCCCGCTCACTGGCTCGCTCTGGCGGAAGTTGTAGTTGTAGCGCGTCCCTTCCGGGTTCTGCTGGTTGTAGACGTTCTGCACCTCCAGGTAGGTGTCGAGCACCCAGTCCTCGAAGGTCCACGTCTTGTCCACCCGCAGATCGAGCTGGTGGAAGTCGCCGAGGCGCGCAGTGGCGGGCGCCCCGGCCACTTGGGTATAGGAGCCCGTGTCCGCGTCGAAGACGGCCCCGACGACGGGAGTCTGCGGGTTCCCCGTGGCGTAGCGGAAGCGCGCCCCGACCTGGAACTCGAGCGGGAGGGTGAAGCTCGCCACGGCCGTCAGCACGTGCGTCTGGTCGAAGTCGAACAGGCGGATGGGCTGCGTCGCCGCGTCCTTCCGCTCGCTGCGCGACACCGTGTAGGCCACCCACCCCCAGAACCACTTTCCGAGCTGCTGTCTCACCAGGATCTCTCCGCCGTAGACCCGGCCGGAGCCCTCGTTGGTCAGGGGCGGGCCCCCGAACGAGTCCGTGGCGGGCGCGACCAGGTTGCTCAGGTCTTTGTAGAAGGCCTGCACGTCGACGGTCAGCCCCTCGAAGATCTCCTGCTCCACGCCCACGCTGTACTGGATGGACTGCTCCGCGGTGATCTCCGGGTTTCCGAAGGCCTCGCTCGTCTCGTCCGGGGCGGGCTGGCGGTGGTACATGCCCAGGCCGCCCTTGAGCGTCGTCGTCTCGCCCACCTTCCAGCGCGCCGAGACCCGCGGGTCGAAGGTCACGTCCTCGAAGGCGCCCGTATAGACGTCCGCGCGGAGGCCGGCGGTGAGCTCCAGCCCGTCTGTGGGCTCGCCGACCGCTTCCAGATAGAGCGCGTTTCGCAGATAGGTGCCCTCCTCGTTGGACTCTCGAGTCTCCGTGGTGCCGAGCGGGCTTGGCGTGGCGCCCTCCTTCGGGGGGAGCGGGGCGGTGATCGCCACGCGGAAGGCGGTCAGCGTCGAGTCCATGCCCGCCCGCAGGGTCAGGTGCGGGGTCAGGCGGGAGGTCAGGTCGAAGCGCCAGGAGAGGTCGCCCGCGTAGATGTAGAAGTCGATGGCCTTTCCCAGATCGAAGGAGAGCTGCTGGGTGCCGACCAGGAGCGACGTGTCGAGGGTCGTGTCCCGGTCGAAGCGGTGGGTCCACCGCCCGTGGACGTGGTGAAACAGGAAGTGATTGGTCACGTTGCCCCGCACGAGCGGGCTCCCGTCGCTGGGCTCCGAGAGCAGGATGCGGAGCTGGTCGTCCGAGCCGAACACGAAGACACGCAGGTCGTCGTCAGGCCCGAGGGCCGTGTCCAGCTTGACCTGGTAGTCGTAGTAGACCGGCGCCGTGTTGAAGCTGACCTTGGAGTCGTCGGGGATGACGGCCGGGAGGATCGCGTCGATGTAGCTGCGCCGCGCCGCCAGGGTCAGGGAGCCGCCCTCCCACACGGGGCCGCTCGCGTACCCTGCGGCGTGGAACACGTTGATGTCGAAGTAGCCCCCCCAGCGGTCTGTGCGGCCCTTCTTCAGGCGCACGTCGATGAGCCCCGCCGTCCCGTCGCCGTGGGCCACGCTGAAGCCGCCCGGGTAGGTGTCCAGAGACTCCACCAGGTCGGTGTTGAACACGGAGTAGATTCCCCCGAAGTGGTAGAGCTGCGGGAGCTCCAGGCCGTCCACCCGGTAGATGGTGTCCTCGGGCGCCGAGCCGCGCATGACGATCTGACCGCCCCCGAAGGGCGGGCGGGCGACTCCCGGCAGGTTCTGGACGGCCTTCAGGGCGTCCCCGCTGACCCCGGGCATCTTCTGAATCTCCTCCACGGCGAGCTGGCGCCGCGCCGGCTGGGGCGAGAGCTCCTCGGCCTGGATGATCGTGCGGAAACTGGCGTAGGGGTCTCGCTGGAGGTACAGGGTGATCTCCGCTGCGCCGTCCGACGGGACCTCCACCTCCTCGCTGGTCTCCGCGTACTGGGTCGGTGGGACCAGCAGGGTGGCCGGGCCCGGCGGCACGTCGAGCAGCTCGAAGCGGCCCTCGTCGTCGCTGATGGCGACCGCGCCCACCGCCGGGACGGTCACCGGGATGGCGGCGACGGGGGCGCGCGTGCCCCGCTCCAGCAGGCGGCCCCGGATGGTGACCACCGACGCGGGGGTCGGGGGTGGCGGCGGCGGGGCGTCGATGGTGAAGCTGTATCTGTACTGGATGCGCACGGGGACCGGGCCGCTCGCAGACTCCGCCGGGCGGAAGCGGAACGCCCGGGCCGCCTCGACGGCCGCCTCGTCGAACCCGTAGAGACCCACGGGCTCCAGCACCTCGACGGCCGTGACCCCACCGTCCGCGTCCACGTCGAGCTGGAGCAGCACGTCTGCCTCGACCCCCTCGGCGAGGGCCTCTGGCGGGTAGGTGGCCTCCTGAAAGTCGAGGAGCTCGGGGAGGCGAATCAGGGCGTCCGCGGGCTTGGTCTGCGTTGGGGGCGTCGGCTCAGGCGGCGGGGCGAACTGGCCCAGCGCCAAGGACGGGAGCAGCGCGAGAAAGAGGACGGCGGCGCGGCTCATTGCGCTGACCCCCGGGTCACGCGGGCCGTGCGCTCCAGCCAGGCGGTGCCGCCGCGCCCGTCGCGCACCACCACCCAGAGCGTGATGTCCTTCGTGTCCTCGTCCTCCAGCTCGGGGGCGGTCCATGCGTTGTCCGGCTGTCCCTCGTAGGAGAACACCTGCTCCATGGCGCCCGCCGTCGCGAACCAGGCGTAGAGCAGCTCCTCCGTCTGCTGGTCGCCGTCGTCGTCCCATGTCTCCGCTGCGCCGTCCGCCGGGCGCGGAGTGAGGGACACCTTCTGCGACGGCTCCACGACGAGCGGCTCCGCGGTCCAGTCCTTGCCGTCCGCCTTGAGCCCCGACAGGGCCGGGTTCCTGTTTCGCGGCTCCGCGGTGGTGATGGTCAGGCGCTTGACGGCCTCCACGGTGTCGTCCGCGGTTGCCACCTTGAGCCGCGCGTAGACGGTGACGCCCGCCTCCAGGTCGATGGTGGCGCCGGTCGTGTCGGCGACCTCCTGCGCCTTCTTGACCAGCGTCGCCACCGCGAGGCTGGTGGTGGGTGTCGCTCCCAATGGCACCTCGTCCACCGCGCACTCGTAGCCCGTGGTGGGCCCCTTCGCCAGCGCGCACAGGGACCAGGCGAACGTCACGTCCGTGCCTGGGTGGACCAAGGGGGTGAACTGCACCAGATCCGTCGGGCTCGCGGTCGGCGGCTCGGCGGTGATCGCCAGCACCCGCAGGCCCGCCACGAGGCTCGCCTTCTCGAAGTCCGACGCGCACCCGGCGAGGAGCAGCGCGATGATCCCGATGGCTCTCGGCATGGTGAGCCTCCCCGCCTGCGGCGGAGCTGGTGGGCCCCATGGGGCCGGGGGCGCGAAGGATAGACAAACATTGTCTAATCCTTCAACGCGCGTGGCAACGATAGCCGCGATAACGGGGGGCGTCAAGGCGGAGGCGGGGGCAATGTTGGAGGTTGTGCGGATTCAGGCTTTGCAGAATGTTACCGAACGAGTGGAATGTCCGATCCGCCCGCTGTGACTTCCGGGTGACGGTGGAGTACGCTCCCGGTCGGAGGTGCTCGCCATGACCAGGCTCTCCTCGGTGCTCGCCATGCTCAGGCTCTCCTCGGTGCTCGTCTCGCTCGCTCTGGTCGCCTGCTCCGATGCGGACCTGACGCCCGCCCCCTCGGCCCAGGGGCCGTATCCGCTCGCCCGGTCCCTCGCCTGGGTGGACTCCGGCATGCAGCGTGTCGTTCTGCTGGACGCGTCCGCGTCGACGCCGCGCATCCGCGCGGTGGACCTCCCCGGCGCTCCGGGCGACGCGCTGATCCCGCTGGACCGCTCCCGCGTCGTCGTCCCCGTCCCCGAGCGGGAGCTGGTCGTCGCCGTGTCCGACGACGGCGCCGCCACCACCCGCCAGTGGGAGCTGGGCGCCCCCTTCGATGGAGTGGCCGTGTCCGACGACGGGGAGGCCTTGGTCGCCTACTTCAAGGCCGGGTCGTCGAGCGGCGTGTTCCAGAACGCCAGCGCCGTGGCCGCAATAGACGCCACGAAGGCGCAGGGGGCAGACAACCCGGCGCGACGCACGGTTCGCAGCTTCGGCACGGCGCCGGACTCGGTCATCGTCTCGCCCGCGCTCACCCTGGGCGGGGTGGAGCGCCGCGTGGCCTTGGTGCGGTCTGTGAGCCACCTGGCGGTGCTCGACCTCTCCGACGCTGCCTCCCGCGACGTCTCCGTGCCGCTCGTGACCCCGGACTCGTCGGTGGCCATCGTGCCCGACCAGGTGGAGTTTGCCGCCGGCCCCGATGCGCTGTGGGTGTTCCTTCGCGCCGCGGCGAGCCCCGACATCTTCGCCCTGCGCATCACGGCGCGCACGGACCACGTGCCCGGCGAGGACACGGCGAGCCTTGCGGTCTCCCTCAACGTCTTCTACTCGGGCCTCGTGCCCTCCCAGATGATGCTGCTGGCCGGAGGCGCCGCGCCCCGGCTGCTGGTCGTCAACCAGCAGTCCCAGTCCGCGGCGCTCATCGACGCCGCGTCGGCCGCCGTCGAGACCGTGCCCCTCGGCGCGGCCGTGACGTCTGCCGTCCGCACCGTGGGGACCGCCCGCGATCTGGTGCTCCTCTGGGACGGCGCCGGTGCCCTGACCACCCTCCGCATGCTCGATCTGGACGCCCACGAGTCGGGCAAGGGCAAGGTGGTCACCACCATCAAGATCGCAAAGCCCGTCTCGGCCGCGACGCCCATCGAGGGCCGCACCCAGGTCGTGCTGACCCACAAGGGCGCCTACGATGCCTACGGCTGGGGGGACTCGCCGCTCTCGGTCCTGAACCTGGAGGACGGCTCCGTCACGCCGTTCACGGGCACGGGGGCGCTGCGGGGCATGGTCCGCGCCCCGAGCGGCCCCGACCTGCTCATCGCGACCGTGGTGGAGGGGGAGGGGTGGCTCGTGCGGCTGGACCTGGACACGCTCCACGCCAAGCCGATGCCCCTCGGGTCGCTGCCGACGAGCCTGGCCCTGCTGCCCGCCGCGAAGCGTCTGGTGGTGGACCACGGCGGCAGCGTCGGCAGCGTCACCCTGTGGGCCGCCGACAAGGTGGAGGGCGAAGGGGCCTCGGTGGGGGGCTTCCTGCTCGACGGCATCCTGGACCGGGAGGACTGAGCCATGAATCGAGCACTCGTGGTGCTGGCGGTGGTCCTCCTGGCCCCGGTCCCGGCGCAGGCGGTGGGCATCGGCGTCGACCTGAGCGGGGTCCTCATCGAGCCTCAGGACGTGGGCTTTCGGTCGACGGTGGGCGACGGCTCGGCGGCGCTGTTCGAGGCCCGGGTGATGGGCCGGGTGTGGAGCGGCCTCGTCATCGAGGGGGGCTACTCCTACGGCGACATCGACGGCTCACTGCGGGGCGGATCCCCGACCCACCTGGAGCTGCACGGCGCCATCCTGGGTGTGCGCTGGCAGCAGCGCCTCGCATCGTGGATCGACGTCTACGGTCGCCTCGATGGCGTTGTCCGGTGGGGCGGCTTCACGGTGAAGGACAGCGTGGTGAACGTCGCCTCGGACGCCTGGTGCGGCGGGGCGGAGGTGGCTGGGGGCATCGAGCTGCACCTGCCCGCGACCGTGTTCTTCGATGCCCCCGACGAGAGCCAGCAGGACCTGTCGGTGGGGGTCACGGTGGACGCCGGGTATGCGTGGCTGTCCGATTTGGTCTTGGAGGGGGCGACCCCGGGCGGGGTGACGGACCTGGGCGGCATGAGCCTGTCGACCGCGGTCGTGCGGGTAGGAGTGGTGCTATGGTTCTGAGAGTCATGCTGGTGGTGGGGTTGCTGGCTGGATGCGGTGGCAGCGCCGACGAGATGGCCGGGGCGGCCTCGGGGGACTTCAACGGAGGCGGCGGCGGGGGCGGTGGGGGTGGCGGCTCCGGTGGGGGGGCTGGTGGTGGCGGCGACGTGGAGCCGGAGCCCGAGACGGTCGTGCCAATCTCCGTACCCCAAGCCGGAGTCCACTACGTCTTCCTCACGGACCCGAGCCTGGACGCCCTGGTGCGCATCGACGCCGTCACCCTGGAGGTCACCCTCATCGACGTGGGCAGCCACCCGGACGTGGTCGCCGTGTTCCCGGGCACGGACACGGTGGCGGCGCTCTCTGGCGGCTCCGACCGGCTGGCGGTGGTGGACGCAGCGCCCGGGGCAGAGGTGGTCGTGCGCTCGGTGCCGGTCGCCGACGGCACCAACGCCATCACGCTGGCCCCCGACGGCAAGAGCGCGGTGGTCTGGTTCGACGCGGCGCGCGCGACGGGCAGCAAGCTCGGTCCCCTCCAGTCGGTGACGCTCGTGCGCCTCGGAGACGAGCCGACGTCCGTGACGGTCAGCGTGGGCTTCGAGCCCCGGGGAGTCGCGTACACGACCGACAGCAAGACCGCCTACATCGTGACCCGGGCGGGCATCACCCCCATCGACGTGGCCAAGGCCAACGAGGCGTCGCTCATCCCCGAGATCGCCGTCACGGACGACCCCCAGGGGTCCGTGATCGAGCGGGAGGTGCACGTCACACCGGATGGGGCGCGGGCCGTTGTGCGAGAGCTCGGGGCCGCGCGGCTGATCGTGGTCGACCTGGAGTCCGGGGCGCTGAGCGTGGTCGGGTTGCCCGGGCAGCCCACGGACCTGGACCTGCTCCACGACGGGTCAAGGGCGCTGGTGGTGCTCAAGACCACCGCGCAGGCCGCGCTGGTCGACCTGGATGACCCGACGGGGGAGGGGGCTGTCACGCTCGTGGATTTGAAATGGGCGCCGGGCGTGGCCTGGGTGACTCAGGACGACTCCCTGGCGCTGCTCTACACCACGGAGCCGACGGTGGAGTCGCTGATCGCCCTCGACCTGTCAGCGCTCACGACGTCGTCGATCTTGCTCCAGAAGGGAGTGACCGCGGTGGCGACCACGGAGGACAGCCGCTGGGCCCTCGTGACGCACTCGCGGCGCTTCGACAAGGACGGGCGGACGACGCGGGCGCAGGTGGACGCCGAGGTGGACAAGAGCTTCGGCTACAGCGTGGTCGACCTGAAGAGCGGCTTCGCCAAGCTGTTCCTGACCGCGGTGGACGTGGCGGCGGTCGCCTTCGCCCCCGAGGACGGCAAGGCCTACGTGATGCTGCCCGGGGGGACGGCGGCGGGTCACAGCGTCGCCGAGCTCCGCCTCGGGCCGCTCCTGGAGAGTCGCATCTCGCTGGTATCGCCTCCGACGCACCTCATCCCCGTCCTGGCGGCGCGCCGCATGGCGGTGCCCCAGGCGCACGCGTCGGGGCGCGTGACGTTCATCGACACCGCGGGAGGGGCGACGAGCACCGTCACGGGGTTCGAGCTGAACGCGCTCATCGACTGAGGGGCGGGGGGGACCGGGTTGCGTCGTGGTTGGGGCCGGTCGCTGCGGGGCGCGCGGCGCGGGGCGGGCTGTGATTCGGCGGCGCGCCGGTCGACGGGCGGCACGAGAGGCGCTACCCTGCGCAGGCCCGGGCACGGTGCGCGGGCGCAGGACCTCGAGGACTCCGTGTGATGCTCGACTCTCTCTTTCGACCCCGCTCCATCGCGGTCATCGGTGCCAGCGGCACGCCCCGCAGCATCGGCTGGCAGATCGCCCACAACATCATCGCGGGCGGCTTCAACGGCCGCCTCTACCCCGTGAACCCGAAGCTCGACAACGTGCACAGCATCAAGTGCCACGCGTCGGTGCTCGAGATCCCCGATCCCGTGGACCTCGCCGTGGTCGCCGTGCGCGCCGACCAGGTGCTGGACGTGGCGCGGGAGTGCGCCCAGAAGGGGGTCGGCGGCATGGTCGTGATCTCCGCCGGCTTCAAGGAGGTCGGCGGCGAGGGCCTGGCGCGGGAGCAGGAGCTGCTGGCGATCTGCGGCGCTGCGGGCATCCGGCTGATCGGCCCGAACTGCATGGGCATCCTGAACACCGAGCCGGGCGTGAGCATGAACGCGACCTTCGCCCGCACGCGCCCGATCCCCGGAGGCGTGGCCTTCATGAGCCAGTCGGGCGCGCTGGGCGAGGCGATCCTCAACTACGCGGGGCGCCTCGGCCTCGGTCTCTCCATGTTCGCCAGCGTCGGAAACATCGCGGACGTGAGCGCGGACGCCCTGCTGGAGTACTGGGACACGGACCCGCGCACCGAGCTGATGCTCCTCTACCTGGAGAGCTTCGGTGATCCGAGGCGCTTCGTGCAGCTCGCCCGCGAGATCACCAAGCGCAAGCCGGTCATCGCCGTGAAGGCGGGCGCGACGGAGGTGGGGCGCGCCGCCATCGCGAGCCACACGGGCAGTCTGGCTGCCGGCGACGCCGTCACGGAGGCCCTGTTTGCGCAGTGCGGTGTCTTGAGGGTGCGCACCGTGGACGAGATGTTCGACCTGGCGCGCGCCTTCGCGACGCAGCCGCTGCCGAAGGGGCGGAGGGTCGCCGTGGTCACGAACGCAGGAGGGCCGGGAATCCTGGCGACCGACGCCTGCATCGGCGTGGGGCTGGAGATTCCGGCGCTCCGGGCGGAGACGCTGGATCGGCTGCGCGGCCGCCTCCACCCCCAGGCGGCGCTGCGAAACCCGGTGGACCTCATCGCCAGCGCCCAAGCCAGAGATTACGCCATCGCCCTGGAGGCGGTGCTGGCGGACCCGGGCATCGACGCGGTCCTGGTGATCTTCGTGCCCCCGATCATCACGGACACCACCACCGTCATCCAGGCCATCTGCGAGGCGCGGCGGCTGGCGCCGGACACGCCGGTTCTCGCCTGCCTCATGGGAGAGGAGCGAGACATCGAGGGCGTCCACCACTTCGAGGAGTCCAGGATTCCGGTCTATCCGTTCCCCGAGCCGGCGGCCTACGCGCTGGCCGCCATGGTCCGCCAGCGCAAGTGGCGCGACCGCCCGCTGGCGGCGTTCGAGCGGAGAGAGGTAGAGCGGGAGAGGGCGGCGCAGGTGATTGCCGGTGCGCAGCGCGAGGGGCGGCGTGCGCTACGGTTGGTGGAGTGCTTCGAGCTGTTGGAGATCTACGGGATCCCCACCGTACCCACCGCAGAGGTGCGAACTGCGGGGGAGGCGCTGTCGGCTGCTGAGCGGATTGGCTGGCCCGTGGCGCTGAAGATCGCGTCCGAGGTCCACACCCACAAGACGGACGTGGGCGGGGTCGTCCTCGACCTGGAGGGACCGGAGGCGCTGGCGACGGAGCTGGAGCGCCTCAGAGAGCGCCTCCTCCCCGAGGACGCGGACCTGCGCTTTCTGGTGCAGCCCATGCTCCGCGGTGGCCTGGAGCTGATCCTGGGCATGACCGTGGAGCCGAAGCTGGGCCCTGTGGTGATGTTCGGGCTGGGCGGAATCCACGTGGAGACCTTGCGGGACGTGGCCTTCCGCATCGCCCCCTTCGCAGAGGACGACGCCCGCGCCATGATCGCCGAGCTGCGGGCGCGCGACCTCTTGCGGGGAGTCCGCGGGAAGGGCCCGGTGGACATCGCGCGCCTTACGGAGCTCATCGTGCGCCTTGCGCAGTTGGTCACGGACCACCCGACGCTGCGGGAGCTGGACGTGAATCCGCTGCTGGCGTTCCCGGGCACGGACCGCTTCGCGGCGGTGGACGCTCGGGCTGTGGTGGGGTGAGGGGGCGGCGATTCGGGACTCGCGCTAGGGGGCGGCTGAGCAGAGCGCTAGTGCACTGGGGCGTCTGGGTGTGGCTATTGCATAGCTGCAATGGGTGGAAACTGTGGGGCTGCGACGACTCTCAGTGGGACGGGCATTGAGACTGCCGTAGCCCAGACTGCCTCCGGGGCGGTAGCCCCGGAGGCAATCTGGGCGGAGGCAATCTCGGGGGGGGGCCACGCCGGCAGCCACGGGTGTCAGAACCAAGCGCGTGTTCGGCCCCACGCCAAGGGCTCGAGTTGTGCACCTGAGAAGCAACTGTTGGGGCATACTCAAGTGCAGCAACCTCGAAAGTCCACGCCAGAGGCCCATTTGGCTCGAATGCTCACGCCAATGGGGCAAGAGGCGACAGACGGAACTCGATTGCATAGGTCATGGCGCTCACGGAAGGAATAGTCGAGACAGCGTATTGCAGATCCGTCCCAATCGTGTGCGCAATGATCAACGCTTCTACGGACTGGCCACTCGTGGCAAGATGCTTCTTCACCCAGCCAAGGTAACGAAGTGCCTGGCCGACCGTCTGGTCCGACGACTGGTTGCGCTTTAGTTCGATCACGAGGTAGCGAGGCTCTGATTTGTGAATTGCCAGGATGTCAATTCTGCCGATGGAGGTAGGAAACTGATTTCCGGCTTCCGGCTCATCTGGCGTGCTGTAGATGCGCCAGTCGGTAGCCAGTGGCGTGCGGTCCCAGTTTTCAAGGAGAAAGTCCTCAATCTGCCGTTCGAGCGCGAACGATGTCGCGCCGGCTGCCCTGACGTTGGAGTCATTGTCAGGATTGACAGGTGGCGGGGGAAATGGGCCTGTGCCTTCCAACTGGGACCACCAGAGGGCATCCAGCGTCCAGAAGTCGACTCCGAGGTCAGTGGCAAGCCGAGCGAGAATCTCGTTGACCTTCTCGTACCGACCACCGATGCCGTCGCCCCGTTCGAACTTCGGCCATACACCGGCCTGCATGAGTGCGGCTTCAGAAGTGTTGTTCCAGACACCGTATCGCGTCGGATAGGTAACGGTCAGGATGGCAGTGGCTGTGCCCTTTCCAAAGCCCGACACCATGGAGACGGCCTCCGTCAGGCGGTCCCGAATTGGTCGTGACTCGTCGACCAGTATGCTTAGGGCGGTGCGTAGCTTGCCCATGTCGGCAGCTGCTCCGAGGCCCTTTCGGTAGAGGCCGCTCCAGTGAAGGTTGTTTTCAAGGTACAAGAAAGAGGTAAAGTCTTCCTTGGAGATGGACCTGACCGTTTCACAGGAGAAGACCGGCCGGTAGCGAGCAAACACTGTGTCACGGGGTGCCACGGTCTGCTCGTAAATGGGGTGCCCGGGCTTGAAGAGAACTAGCGCCTCTCGCAGTTTACCTAGGAGGTCACTGTAGGCTCCTTCATTCATGAGTTACCCTTTGCGTGTTGGTGAGTGGGGCAAGGAAGCGTCCCGACCCAGGACGTTGTTCGAGCCGGAGGCCGTTCGGTAGGCCGAACGTGTTGCGCTTGTTCTGCGCCTGGCCGCGCCCGCGGGAATGCCGCAGGGACTGCCGGAGCGCCGAATGCCGAAGCGCGAAGCACGGAGGCAGGCCCGGAGGCAATCCCGGAGGCAATCCCGGAGGCAATCCCGCGCGGCCGGCCAAGTGTCAGCACGAAGTGCGTGTTCGACCCATTCACGGTCGTTCGTTCGAAGGTACCCCACATAGCCCCGATGATAACCGAAGCGAACGTGGGAGGGAACGGGGGAATCGCTGTTGTGGCTGCGAAGGTGCAGGAAACGAGCCGAGCAACAGACGGTAGTGCGGTGGAGCGGAAGCCGCCGAACAGCAACGGTCGGCCGGGCCAGGCGCTTAGCGCAGCTTGTCGGCTTCGTCGGGCTCCCTGTCTGGAACCCTCGCCAACACCTTGCGGAAGGCAGCCAGGTTCCCCCGGGCAGCACGCTCTGTGATGTACTCCTCCGTCGCGAGGGCAGCGAGCTTCTCCGCGACGGCAGTCGTCACGAACTGGTTGATCGATACACCGTCCCGTTCGGCGACTTCACGCAGCTTGGCGTGCAACGAATCGGGTAGGCGTAGGCTCAGAGCGCTCATGGTCGCACCTCCAGTTGAGCCAACAACTCTTGCGGAGTCCAAAGGGGGACAGCGAACTTCTCGGCTCCACGAAAGTCACGCTTGTTGAACGTCACGATAGGTACCCCACCCGCCGCCACGGCGACCTCAAGGACCATGTCGTCCTTCGGGTCACGTAGGAGTGGCCGCCAGAGATAGAAGATCGCCTGGGCGCGGCCAACGCTGCATAGGTAGTCAAGAACCGAAGCGAAGTCGGTGGTTGAGAGGTTGAGTTCCAGCGATCCACGAAGGAGAACTGCTTCGTACTCAAGAACAAGCGGAACCGACAGCGCAAGCGCAAACGCACCGTCACCCAAGCACTGAAGAACACCATGCGACGCGCCGCGGGACGACTTGAGCCCGGCAACCAAAACGTTCGTGTCTATGACGACTACCAAGTCCATGCTGGTATCGTAGGCGGTACCACGGCGATGGTCAAGGGCGAAGTGCTGGAACGTACAATCCTCCCTTGGCACGGGTCAAAGGGGACAGCATGGACCCTCACCGTACCGTTGAGGAACCCGTGTGTTCAGAAAGTCAACCTCGGGAGCCTCTACAAGTACAAATGGCCGGTCGCCTACGGACGTGCGCGGGGTCGAACGTGTTGCGCTTGTGCTGCCGCTCGCGCTCGCAGCGGGGCCGCCCCCGAGACTGCCGTAGCCGGGACTGCCGGAGGGGCTTTAG
>BTVJ01000115.1:0-20644 GCA_045863395.1 Myxococcales bacterium | reverse complement strand
CCTTTGCGAGCACCTCCGCCTGGAAGGCCGCCACCTTCTGCGCGTAGCCGGCGTCCGCTGCCTTCGCCGGGGCCGGAGCCTTCGCCGCCGTCACGACCGGCAGCGCCTCGATGGCCGCCGCCGGCAGCTTCAGGTCGTAGGTCACCACGAGCTTGTCCCGCGTTCGGGCGAGCACACGCCAGGTGACGTCGAAGCCGGGACTGAAAAAGAGGGGAAGCGAAGCGACAAAGAAGCTCTGCTTGTGGGCCTGGTCCACCGGGATGGCCCCCGGCGCCCCCGCCGGGCGGGACCATGCCAGAAACTCCTCCGTCTCGGTGCTGAGCCATACCTGCTCCTCCAGGATCTCCACCCCGTCGCTGGGAGGCCGCGACGGGAGCGCCACGAGGAGCAGCGCGGCCTCGTCCGTGCGCGCGCTACCGAACTCGAAGTGCTGGATATTCTGAGTCTTTTCTACGAAGCCCCCCCCCCCCCCCGTGGGCTCCGCCGCCGCTGATGCTGCCGCGAGGATCATCGCAGCAGCCACACCCTGATGCCAGACCATGGTCGAGCCTCCTTCGGGTCCGCATCCTGCGCCGAGACAACCCCGCCGGACCCCACGGAGCGGCGCGCGTCCGCCATGCTCCCGATGGTGCGCCTCCAATTTCGCCGCCGTCAAGCAGAGTATTCGCAGGTCGCGACGTTCCGGTGACAATTGCGCTCGAATCAGGGTGTTGGAGCAGTTTCCTGCCGGTCTCCGCCGGATCGGCAAGATTCATCCTCCCCGAGGGCTTGCGGTCGGGGAGTAGCGAGCGCCGAGCCCAACAGCGGTTCCGCCCGGAACACCGCACACACCGACGAGTGCGGTGTGGAGGAAAGCGTCGCTTTCGAGTGCTATGCTCCGCGTGGCCGTGCGCCGCTCTGGCGACACCAGGGACACGGGAGTGAGCGACGTGAGTCTTCCTGAGCACAGCACCCCGGCGTCACCGGGCGGACCGTCCGACACCAGCGCCGAGGTTGAGCGGATCCTCATCGAGGGATACCGCCGGATGGGCCCGGAGGGACGGCTCGCCCGCGCGTTCTCCATGAGCGCCGCGCTTCGCGAGCTGGCCGAGGCCCGCATTCGCGCGACGCGAGGCCCCGACATCTCGGAGCGAGAGGTGCGCCTGCGGGTGGCGGCGCTGGCGATCCCTCGCGAGCTGATGATCCGCGCCTTCGGCTGGGACCCGCAGAAGGAGGGCTACTGAGTGGCGCGCTCGGAGGAGCTCGAGGTCACGCTGGCGGTGACCGGTCTACTGGAGTCGCTGGAGGTCCCGTACCTGGTCGGTGGCTCCGTCGCGAGCTCGCTCCTCGGAGTGCCTCGAGCGACGCTGGACGTGGACCTGGTGGCTGACCTGCGAGGCGAACACGTGGCGCCGTTGGTCTCGCGACTCTCGGCCGACTTCTACGTCGACGAGGGGAGCGTCCGAGACGCGGTGCGGCGCCGCGCCTGCTTCAACGTCATCCACCTGGCGACCATGCTGAACGTGGACCTCTTCGTGATGCCCGACGACCCACTCACGGCATCGGAGATGGCCCGGCGACAGCGGTTCCCGCTTCCTGGCGCTCCTCCCGCGGAGCTTGTCGTGGCGACCGCTGAGGACATCGTCCTGCAGTAGCTGATCGGGTATCGCCTGGGACAGGGAGTCTCCGATCGCCAGTGGAGGGACGACATCGGGGTCCTCATGGTCCAGGGCGACGCCGTGGACCTGAAGTACCTGGCCCGATGGGCGCCCGCGGCAGGGGTCTCCGGCCTTCTCGAGAGGGCCCTCGCGGAAGCGCGCCGCTCGACGCGATGAAGCATCTCGTGGACACGGCTGGCGGAGCTCCTGCGAGGGTCACGCGGTCGGCCCCCCATCGCGGCACCACACGGCACACCCGTGGTCGGGCCGTCGCGGGGCGCCGAGGAGCAGCCCGGTCAGCGCCCTTCCCCCTCGGGCCAGGCCCGCTGCCCGACGACGGTCCAGCTATAGCCGTGGCGGTGGTGGGCGCGCACGTCCGTGAAGCCCGCGTCGCGCAGCAGAGCCAGCGCCTCGTCGCGGGTGTAGTACCGGGCGTAGGCGGGGTTGAGCTGGTCGTAGATGGTCAGCACGCGGGCGCTCCAGGAGAGGCGTGCGATGTGGTCTCGCATGTAGGACGCCATGGGGAGGGCCGGCAGCGGCGCGCAGGCGGCCGCATACAGTGACAGCGCCGGGGCGAGCGCCGTGCTCAGCGCGTGCAACGCCCGATGGGGGATGCGCCGCGTCACCCGGCGCAGTGGCTCCGCCAGGCGCAGGTAGGTCTCGTTCCCCTCACGCCCGTAGAGCCACGCGACGAGGCGCCCGCCCGGCCGCAGCGCCCGCAGGGCCGCGGCGACCACGGGTCCGGGCTCCGGGATGTGGTGCAGGACCCCGAAGGAGACGACGAAGTCGAGCCCAAGGCCGGCGGGGAGCGCGTCGCCGGTGGCGTGGAGCACCTCGACCCGGTCGCCCAGGTCCGCCACGTTCTCGCGGAGCGGCCCGACGGCGTCCGAGGGCTCCACGGCCAGAACGTGCGCCGCGCCCGCCTGGGCGAGCATCCGCACGATGCGGCCGGTGCCGCTCCCGATGTCGGCGACCCGCGCCCCGCGAAACGCCTCGGCCGCGACGAGCGGCTCGACGATGTCGCGGAACAGCGCCTCGGAGGCGTAGTAGCCCTCGTTGTCCCGAAAGGCGGTCCACTGCTCGCCAAAGTCGCGGATCGTCCGGTCACCCTGCATCATGGCGGCAACTCCCTCCTGGTGAGGCACGCCGGACTCTCGCACCGCGGGCGCACCCGCGTCAACGCACCGCCGAGGGGACCCGTTGCCACCCAGGGCGCCCCGCGGCAGGTGGGCCCGCCCCATGAGTCCTCCTGTGCCCACCTCCCCGCTGCGAGCCCGCGGGGAGGCATGCCGCCTGAGGTGATCGCACCCATCTATGGACGCTGATACGGAAACTCCCGGTCCAGAGGCTCAGTGGCCTTCTCCATCGTCTTGCGCAGCTCGTCCACGCCCCCGCCGGGGGCGCCCAGCTCGTGCTGCATCTGCTCCATGGCCTGGTCGAGGCTGCCGGTCATCACTTGGGTGAAGCCATCGACGATGCGGCTGGCGACCCAGGCGAGCAGCACGAGGACAAGGAGGGCGCCGAGGACGCGGCCGCCGCCCTCCATGCGGTTCTCCAGGGCGCGGCCGTGGGTTGCGGCCAGGCCCGCCAGCGCGCCCGTCAGGTCACCCGCCGCCTCGGCGCTCGTCAGGATCACGAGGTCCTGGGACGTCAGGAACCGCTGGGTACCCACCGCCCCTGCGATGCCAGCGCCCAGCTCCACCGCGCGGCTCGCGCGCTCCATGGCGACCAGGGTGTCCGGGTCGCCGGTGGCCCGCGCCGCGTCCACGAGCGCGAGGGAGCCTACGATGCCCGCCTCCAGGCTGGCGCGCATGTGCTCGGCCCACGTGGACCACACCGCAAGCCGATAGATGCCCCCGAGCAACGGGGTCCTCCAGAGGAGACGGCGCCCGAGGCGCTGGACCGCAGCTACGCCCAGGAGCCGTGGCACCGCGAACGCGCAGAAGGCGACGAGCAGCGCCAACCCACCAAGCCCCGCCGCGACCTCGACCGCAAAGGCCCCCTTCCCCCGCAGGAGCCAGGTGGGGACCGCGAGGATGACCACGCTGACCACCGAAAGGAACAGGGGATACGCCAGCATGGTGAGCAGGCGCCCCCGCAGGGTCACCAGACGCTCGCGGCGCCGCGCCAGCCCGGCCAACGTCGCGGGCAGCGTGCCCACCGCCTCGCCGGCCTCGATGAGCGCCGCCTCCGCCGGGGGGATCTCCGGGCGGGCGGCGAAGCTCCGGCCGAGCCCGATGCCCTGGCGCAGCGACGCGGCGAGGCCGCGGCACACGAGCGGCAAGGTGCCCCGCCCCGTGGCCGCGATGGCGTCGAGGCCGTCGGCGACCGGGACCCCGGCGCTCAGGAGGCGGGCGAGCTGATCGTAGAGCAGCGCGTGGTCCCGCAACGAGAGGCGGGGACCCAAGGGGGAGCGCCGCGAAGCGGCGGGCAGCTTGGGCGACGCAGCGGGCGCCTTGGGGGTGGCGGGCCGGGGCTCCTTGGCCGGGGTCGCCCGAGGGCGCTCCAGGCGCGCGAAGACGACGCCACAGCTTGCGCAGTCGGCAGCGGGCGGCTGGACGAAGCCACAGCGGGGGCACCGCGTGCGAGGCGTGGCCATGCCCGAACCTCCCGGAGCGACCCTTGGCGCCGAGATCCGACGCCGCTCGTGCGCGGTCCCCCCGAGCACGGCCCGGCGCCGGGGCGCCTGCTAGCTCAGGTAGGAGATCTCCACGGACTTGATCACAACCGGCTCCTTCGGCCGGTCGTTGGCGCCGCGGGGCGTGTTGGCGATCTTCTGCACGACGTCGAGCCCCTCCACCACCTCGCCGAACACCGTGTGGCGGTCGTCCAGGTAGGAGGTCTCCTCGCAGGTGATGAAGAACTGGCTGCCGTTGGTGTCCTTGCCCGCGTTGGCCATGGACAGCATGCCGGGCTTGCTGTGGCGCGCCGCCGGGTGGAACTCGTCGGCGAAGTTGTAGCCGGGACCGCCCGTGCCGTCGCCCTTGGGGCAGCCGCCCTGGATCATGAAGCCCGGGATCACGCGATGGAAGGTCAGGCCGTTGTAGTACGCCTTGTCCTTCATGGGCTTGGCCAGGCGCGGGTGGGTCCACTCCATGGTGCCCGTGGCGAGCCCGACGAAGTTGGCGACCGTGCGAGGGGCCTTGTCATTGAACAGGCGCAGCACGATGGTGCCGAGCGACGTGTCGAGGGTGGCGCGGACCTCGCGCGCGGTGGTGTCGAGCGGCGCGATCTGCTTCAGCGCGCGGGAGCCTCCGAACATGCTCATGGGTCGACCTCCGAGGATCGGGTTGAAGTCCGGCGGCTCATATCACAGGACGGAGCGCGAAGGCGAGCGGCACGCGCGGATTCTGATACGATGCGTCCACCTGGCGACGCGCGAAGGCGGGCGATGGAGGACCTCTACATCCTGAGCGATCTGCACCTGGGCGAGGGGCGCTCGCGGGACTCGCTGCGCTTCTCGCGCCTGGAGGTGTTCTTCTACGACCAGGAGCTGTCCAACTTCGTCGACCGCGTGCTGGTCGAGGCCATGGCCACCCGCACGCCGGCGCGCCTCATCCTGAACGGCGACGTCTTCGACTTCCTGACCGTGACGCGCCTGCCGACTGCGCCGGAGCTCCGCGAGCAGGGCATGCGGCTCCACCGGAGCGAGCACAAGTTCGGGCTGTCCACGACGGCGCGGAAGAGCGCGTGGAAGCTCGGGCGCATCATCGCAGGGCACCCGACCTTCTTCCGCGCCATCCTCCGTTTCGCCGCGGCCGGCCACCCCGTGACCATCCTGCGGGGAAACCACGACGCCGAGCTGTTCTGGGACACGGTGCGCGACCGCTTCTTCGCCGAGCTGGACGCCATCGTCGCCGCGGAGGACCTGGCGCTACCCCCACCGGTCCTCCGCGAGCGCGTCCGCTTCGAGCACTGGTTCTACCTGGAGCCAGGGCGCATCTGGGTGGAGCATGGGCACCAGTACGAGGCGTCCAACTCGTTCCGGTACAACCTGAACCCCGTGCTGCCTTCCCGCTACAGCGACGCGGGCGCCGAGGTCCTCGACTACCCGACCGGCAGCCTGTTCGTGCGCAACGTCTACAACAAGGTGAAGCTGGTCGACCCCTACTCGAACTACTACGTGTCCCTCGACCAGTACATGGGCATCGTGGGCAGCGCCAACTTCTTCGCCATGGCCCGCACCTTCGGGCTCCACCTGCCCTTCTTCATGCGGGCCATCCGGGACGCGCGCTTCTTCGAGCTGCACGGCATGGAGGAGATCGCCGCGACCCACCAGGCGCGCCTGGAGGACGAGGCACGCCGAAATGAGCTGGACCCCGCCCTGCTCCACCAGGTGGACGCGCTGATGGTCGAGCCGGTCGGCAAGACCAAGTACTCCCTGATTCAAGAGATGCTGCGCCCCTTCGCGCGCAGCACGGCCGCCGTCACGGTGATCGGGCTCCTGAGCATCGCCGGGTGGTTCCTGGTCTTCACGTTGATCCAGTCCACCGGCTGGATCGTCAGCGGCATCCTCAGCAAGGCCTGGCTGATGGCCCTGTTCGCGGTGGTGACCGTGACCGGGCTGTTCGTGTTCCTGATGTGGGTGCACCAGCGGGTTGCCATCGGGGCTACCCTGGACGCCACCGGCGACACCTGCTACGACCGGGCAGAGCGCATCGCGGAGCTGGTCGGTGTGCCGCTGGTGTCCATGGGCCACACGCACCGCCCCGATCTGCGGCCGTTCCGGCGCGTGCCGGGACGCTACGCCAACAGCGGCACCTGGATCCTGAACCGCAGCGCATCGGACGCCATCAAGCCCAAGTCCCGCCAGTTCACCTTCGTGCGGGTCAAGGGACTGGAGATGGACATCCTGCGCTGGGACGACGCGGGCCGGCGCTGGGAGCCGGTCCCGCTGCTCGAAGACTACCGCCCGTCGCCCTTCGAGCGGCTGCTGGGCGAGGACGACGCGGAGGAGCTGCCATGAGGTTCTGGGTGCTGGCGCTGGTGCTCGCGGGGTGCGGCGATGCGGCGACGAGCGGAGGATGGCCCGATGGGGGCGGCGGCGGCGTGCCGGACGGCGCGACCACCACGGACGGTGGCGAAGGCGACGTGTCGCCCGGCGACGGTTTCGGCGCCAAGGACGGGGGCGCTGAGACGGCCGGGGCGGACGGCGGTGGCGCGACGGACGCCGGTGCCGCAACGGATGGCGGGGCCGACGGGCACGGGGGAGGCACCGACGCCGCCCTTGCAGACACGACCGGGCTCGACGGAGCCACCGACGGGAGCGCTGCGGACGGGGAGGCGGACACCGACGACGCGGCCACTCCGACTGACGGTGGCCCTGACGGCACGCTCGACACGGGCAATCCAACCGACGCACCCGACACCAGCACCACACCCCCTCCCCTCTTCGACCTCGCAGCCATCGCGGACCCGTCCACGGCGGACTGCACCTTCGAGGGGTCCAAGACCGTGCTGAAAGATGGGGTCCTCGTCACGGTCTGGCGAGCCAGCTACCTGTCGTGGGAGTCCATCGACGGCACGCTGGTCCCCATCCGCATCCGCGGCTACGCGGCGCGCCCGAACAGCGCCGCCCTGCCCCTCCCCGGGGTCGTGCAGGCCCACGGCCTCGGCGGCTACGCCGAGGAGAGCCACGCCACCGGCACCGCCGCCCTGCTCGGCATGGCCGTCATGGCCTACACGGGCCCGGGGGGCGGGACCATCCCCGAGAACACGTCGGAGGGGCTCCCCGCTGGCCACCAGGATGGCTACCGCATGTTCGACACCATCCCGGACCCGCGCGGGAGCTGGTTCTGGGGCCACGCCGTGGCCGCCATGCGGGGCCTGACCTGTCTCGCGGCGACCCCGGACGTGGACGGGACCCGCCTGGGCATCACCGGCTTCTCGGCGGGCGGGGTCGTCTCCCTCATGGTCGCGGGCGTGGACCCCCGGGTCACCGCGTCGGTCCCCCTGAGCGGCACGGGCGCCTGGAGCGTGGCGATGCAGTCGCCGAAGGCGTGGCAGCACACGCTGCTGACGAAGGCGGGCCTGACCATGCAGAGCCCCGAGTGGCTCGCCCACCAGGCGCTGCTCGACCCGTCGGTGCTGGTGGCGGGCACGGGCGCCCACGTGATGATGGTCAATGGGTCCACCGACGAGTTCTTCCCCCTGAGCGCCCACGTGGCGACCTACGACGCCATCGGCGCGTCGGACAAGCGCACCTCCATCGCCGCCAACTTCGACCACGGCTGCTACGCGCTGACGGGCGTTGAGGGGGAGAAGACCATCGCCGAGCGCGCCGAGCTGCACGCCAAGGGCGCCCAGCGCATGTGGCTGCGACACTGGCTCACCGACGACCCGGACTGGAAGACCGTTCCCCCCGAGCCCACCGTGTCGCTCCAGGACGCCGGAGGCGCGACGCTGGTGGTGGCAGAGGTCGGCCCCCCGGGCTCGGCGCTCCAGATCGAAGAGGTCACGCTCTGGTGGAGCAACGACGACGCCTTCCTCTTCGGCGGCGTGAAGCTCGACCCCTACGGCGGCAACACCTGGGGGCTCCTCGCCCTGTTCCCGCTCGCGCCCGGCACCGTGTCCTTCGTCGACGTCCAGTACCGCACCAAGGGCTTGTTTCCACAGCGGTTCACGCTCAGCTCGCGCCCCGCGATCCCTCCCGGCCACGTCCCGCACATCCGCGACATCGCGACGTGCCTGTAGGCGACCCCGGAACCGCTTGCGGTCGCTCCCCGGCTGCGTAGAATGCGCCCACCATCGGCCCTGGAGGTCCCCGCCCATGAAGAACACCCTCGCGCTCCTCACTCTGCTCGCCCTCGCCGCCCCGGCCCGCGCCGACGTCTGCGTCGACCCGCGCATGCTCGTGCTGTTCGACTCGTCCGGCAGCCTCGGCACCAAGGCCAACGCGTCGAGCAACTACAACGCGGCGGTGGACGCCGTCACGTCGGTGGTCCAGTCGGAGGGCAGCCACATCGCCTTCGGCCTGCTGCTCTTCCCGTCGGCGCCGGCCGCCATGCAGTGCCAGATGAGCGCGTCGCTGGCCGTCCCGTTCGCGCCCAACAACGGCGCTGCCTTCAAGTCCTTCTTCGATGGGTACGCGGGCCCGCACGGCAAGTCCGACACACCCATGCTCCAGGCGCTGAGCATCGTGGACAAGGCGGTCCCCGGCGCGTCCGGTGTGGGCCTCCTCAAGAAGGGGGACGCCACCGGGTGGGCGGTGCTCGTGACCGACGGAATCCAGGACTGCTGCGCCGACGAGCTGGTCGGCTCCGGCTGGGGCTGGGACACCGAGCCCGACTGCAACAAGGGCGAGGCCTACGGCACCCCCAACTACTTCAACCAGGCCGAGCTGGCGCAGAACGTGGCCCAGCAGATCACCATCGTCAGCAACCTCAAGGCCCAGGGCATCAACACCTTCGTCGTGGGCTTCGGCTCCAAGGTGGATCCGAAGGCCCTCAATGACATGGCCGTCGCGGGCGGCACGCCCCGTGTGCCTGGCTGCGCCGTTGGAGCCGCGGTCGGCCCCTGCTACTACCAGGCGGACGACAAGGCCCAGCTCGCCGCGGCGCTGAAGGCCATCGCCAAGACCGTCAACACGGAGCTTTGCAACGGCATCGACGACGACTGCGACGGCACCATCGACGGCATGACCAAGGAGTGCTTCGCCGCCTGCGGCACCGGTGTCCAGACGTGCACGAACGGCGCGTGGTCCGCCTGCCCGGTGGTCGAGCCCAAGGCCGAGACCTGCAACGGGGTGGACGACAACTGCGACGGCAAGGTCGACGAGTTCCTGATCCAGGACTGCTCCACCGCCTGCGGCACGGGCTATGAGACCTGCACCAACGGGGCATGGAGCGGCTGCACGGCGGCGCAGCCGGCGACGGAGCAGTGCAACGGCAAGGACGACGACTGCGACGGCTCCACCGACGAGGGCTGCGCCTGCACGGAAGGGCAGGTGGAGGCGTGCGGCGAGTCCAAGGGCGAGTGTGAGCCCGGCACGCGGGAGTGCATCGACGGCCTGTGGTCCGACTGCACGGGGGGCAAGGGCAAGACCACCGAGACCTGCAACGGCAAGGACGACGACTGCGACGGCGTGGTCGACGGCATGGAGCAGAGCTGCAACACGGCCTGCGGCAGCGGCAGCGAGAAGTGCGTCGAGGGCGCCTGGGTGGGCTGCGACGCGCCCCAGCCCGCCACCGAGGTCTGCAACGGCCAGGACGACGACTGCGACGGCTCCATCGACGAGGCGCTGACCAAGGAGTGCGAGACCCCGTGCGCCATCGGCACCGCGATCTGCATCGAGGGCAAGTGGCGGGAGTGCACGGCCACGGCCGCGACCAACGAGACCTGCGACGGCATCGACAACGACTGCGACGGCACCACGGACGAGGACACGGACCTCCCCTGCGCCACGGACTGCGGCTCGGGCGTCCGCCAGTGCACGGACGGCAAGCTCGGCGAGTGCGTGATCACGGGGCCTGCGGTCGAGGACTGCGACGGGCTCGACAACGATTGCGACGGCGTGGCAGACAACGGCGCGACCTGCCCGAACGGCCTCGCGTGCATCTGCGGCGGCTGCGCGGCGGCGGCTCACGACGGCGCTTGCGAGTATGGCACCCTGACCGACGGCTTCTGCGTCATCGATCTCTGCCCCGGCGGCAAGTTCTGCAAGGAGGGGGTGTGCACCGAGGGCGACCCCTCGGCCGGCGGGGACGGAGGCGCCTCAGGTCCCGGCTTCGAGTCGGACGCGGGCGACACGAACTTCGGGCCCCAGGCCAGCGGCGACGTGGACGACACGACGGTCGCCGGCGGCTGCGACTGCGATCAGGCGTCGCCCCTCGGAGGGCGCACGGCGGCGGGCATGACCCTCGTGTGGCTCATCGCCCTGACGCTGGCGCTCCGCCCCTTCCGGCGCCGGGCGCGCTGACTCGCGGTACGCCTCCCCGCATTCACGGCGCGGGAGGCGGGGACGGTCGCGGCGCCTCCCCATCCCTCTGCGTGGGCCCCCCCTTCAGGCGCGCCCCCCAGCGCCGGCCTCGGCCCTGCCCAGGTCAGGAGAACGCCGGGATCCCCGTGATCGCCTGCCCGAGCACCAGCGTGTGGATGTCGTGGGTGCCCTCGTAGGTGTAGACGCTCTCGATGTTCCCCATGTGCCGGGCGACCTGGTAGTCGAGCATGATGCCGTTGGCCCCCAGGATCTCACGCCCGAGGCGCGCACACTCGCGAGCGACCGCCACGTTGTTCAACTTGCCGAGGGAGACCTGAGAGGGGGTGAGCTTCTTCTTCTCTTTCAGGCGACCGAGGCGCAGCACGAGAAGCTGGGACTTGGTGATCTCGCTGAGCATGTGCACGAGCTTCTGCTGCACGAGCTGAAAGCTCGCGATCGGGCGGTCGAACTGGATGCGCTCCAGGGAGTATCGCCGCGCCTCGTCGTAGATCGCCATGCTGGCCCCACAGGCACCCCACGCGATGCCGTAGCGGGCCTGCGTCAGACACGAGAGCGGCCCCTTGAGGCCGACGACCCCGGGCAGCACCGCGTCTGCGGGAAGCTCGACGTCCTCTAAAAAGAGCTGGCTCGTCACGCTCGCGCGGAGGCTGATCTTGCCCTCGATGCGCCGCGTCGTGAAGCCCGGCGTCCCCGCAGGCACCACGAAGCCGCGGATGCCGTCGTCGGTCTTGGCCCAGACGATGGCCACGTCCGCGATGCATCCGTTGGTGATCCACATCTTGCTGCCGTTGAGCACCCAGCTCGCCCCCTTGCGGGTGGCGCGGGTCAGCATCCCCGCGGGGTTGGAGCCGAAGTCCGGCTCCGTCAGGCCAAAGCACCCGATGGCGGCGCCGCTCGCCAGCGCCGGCAGCCACCGCTCCTTCTGCTCGGGGCTCCCGAACGTGTACAGCGGATACATCACCAGGGCGCCCTGTACCGAGCAGAAGGACCGCACGCCGCTGTCACCCCGCTCCAGCTCCTGCATGATCAGGCCGTAGGCGACGTCGCCCACCCCTGCGCACCCGTAGCCGTGCAGGTTGGCACCCAGCAGCCCCAGCTCCCCCATGCGGGGCACCAGGTGCCGCGGGAACTCGGCCTTGTCGTAGGCTTCGGCGATGATCGGCATCACCTCCTCCTCGACGAACAGGCGCACGGTGTCGCGGATGATGCGCTCCTCTTCGCTCAGGTCGTCGGAGAGGTTCAGGAAGTCGAGGGCCTCAAATGCCATGGCGGATTGCTCCCAAGTGGGGGGTGTCCAACTCCCGCGGCGTGTCCATCTTGAGTGCACTGACGGGCCGCGAGCGTCCGGCTCCCGCGCTTATACCCGACCCCCGGGCCGGTTGCCAGCCCCCGCAGATGTGATGTACTTTGAAGGAGTGGCGCCCTCGCCCCGGGCGTCCGGGAGGTGCGTGATGTTCAAGCGGATCCTTCTCCCCACCGACTTCTCCGAGCTTGGACTGACCGCCAGAGACGCCGCCATCCTGTATGCGCGGCGCTTCGAGGCGGAGGTGCACGTGCTGCACGTGGACGAGGACATCTCCGGCACCGTTCGCGATCCCGGCGACCTCGTGCACTACATGCAGACCATCGAGGTGAAGACCGACCAGCTCCTGGAGATGCTGCGCGCCGAGCTGTCGGAGGCGGGCCTCCCGCCGGTGGTCGAGCGGCGGCCCGGCGTGCCGTCCCAGGTGATCGTCAAGTACGCCTTGGAGGCAGGCTGCGACCTGATCGTCATGGCCACCCACGGCCGCGGCGGCTTCCAGCGCCTGATCCTGGGCAGCACGACGCTCCGGGTGCTGCGGCACACCCGGACCCCCGTGCTGGCGATCAACGCAACGGCCACGGAGCGAGGCCTGACGCTCCCCAAGGCGATCCTCTACCCCACGGACTTCTCGGCGCCGTCACGCACGGCCCTCGACTTCGCCCTCTCCTTCGCGGACCAGATGGGGGCGCGCCTCGACCTGCTCCATGTGCTCAAGCTGCCGACGTTCGTGCCCGCCATCCCGGGCGAGCCGCCTGTCTACATGCCGCAGACCGCGGTCTCCAGCATGAAGGAGCTCTACCGCACCGAGCTGGAGCGCCTGACCGACCAGACCCGCGAGGGCAGCGTGACCTATAACGTGACCATCGGCGGCAACCCGGGCCAGGCCATCGCGGAGTATGCCCAGGAGCAGGCGCTGGACCTGGTGGTCATGCCCTCCCACGGGCACGGCGGGCTGCACAACCTGTTCTTCGGCAGCACGGCGGAGGCGACGGTGAGGCTGAGCCCGGCCCCGGTGCTGGTCGTCCCGCCTGCCCGCACCGAGTAGCCCAACCTGTCTGGAGGGTAAAGCCATGAAGCGCATCCTGGTGTCGACGGACTTCTCCGAGACCGCGAGCGCCGCCTTTCGTCCGGCAGTGGAGCTGGCGCGGGCCACCGGCGCCTCCCTCTCGGTGATCTACGTGGTGGACCGGCTGACCTATAACACCGGCTACCCCTACCTGGACCTGTCGGCGTATCAGTCGCGCATCGAGACGCTGGCTGCTCAATCACTGGACACGACCGTCGAGAGGCTGCGGTCGCTGGGCGGAAGCCAGGTGGAGGGACGCTACGTCGTCGGCACACCGCATGTGGAGATCCTGCGCGAGTCGCGACGCCTCCCCACGGAGGCGCTCGTCATCGCCACCCACGGCCTCTCGGGCTTCCGCCGGTTCGTGCTCGGATCGACGACCGAGCGCGTCGTCCGCAAGGCGAAGTGCCCTGTCCTCGCGGTGAACGCAGCGCGAGACGACGCGCCGTTCACCCCGCGGCGCGTCCTGTTCCCCACGGATCTGTCCGCGACGGCCGCCGAGGCCCTGCCGTACGCCGCCGACCTCGCTGCGTCGCTCGGCGCCGACCTGGAGCTGCTCCACGTCTTCGAGGACCCGGGCCGCGTCCCGGTGCTCGGTCCGGGGTATCTCATGCCGACGGCCGACGAGGTCCAGAGCTACCGAAACGACTGCATCGAGCGCCTCGTCCAGGCGGCGGCCAGCGCCAGCCGGGGGGAGCGCAGAGCCACCTGGCGCGTCGTCGAGGACGAGCCGATCGCCGAGGCCATCGTCGGCTACGCCAAGACCGCCGGCTTCGACATGATCGTTACCCCCAGCCACGGGCGCCGTGGCCTCGAGCACATGTTCCTGGGCAGCGTGGCGGAGCGGGTGATCCGCTTCTCCGAGGTGCCGGTGCTCGTGGTCAAGCCCGCGGCGTTCCATGGGACCGAGGCCCCGAGCCACGAGGAGAACGACCGATGACGGACACCATCCAGCAGCTCGTCGAGCGACGTGTGCGGGAGTGGGAGGCGCGCCAGACCCTGGCGGGGCAGCCCACCCCGATCCATCCGGTGATCACGATCTCGCGACTCTGTGGCGCTGGGGGCCTGGCCATCGGACAGGCGGTCGCGGAGCGGCTCGACTTCGCGCTGTACGACAAACAGATCGTCGAGGGCATCGCCCAGAACGCCCGGGTCCTCGGGGCGGTCGTCGAGTCCGTCGACGAGCGGACCCGCAACGCCATCGAGGCCGGCATCGCAGAGATCCTCACCGGCAGCCGCATGAGCTACGACGAGTACCTGTCTCAGCTCAGCCGCGTGGTCCTGACACTGGTGCGGCACGGGCGCGCCGTGCTCGTCGGCCGGGGCGCGCACCACATCGTCGAACCGCGCGCTCGGCTTGCCGTGCGAGTCGTCGCCCCCCTCGACCTGCGCATCAAGCGGCGCGTGTCACTCACGGGCGTCGAGTGGGACGAGGCGGCGCGCGAGGTCGAGCGCACCGACAAGGGCCGCTCCGACTTCATCCGCCGCCACTTCCAGGCCGACGACCACGACCCGCTCAACTACGACCTCACCGTGAACACGGCGCAGTTCTCCATCGAGCAGGCCGCGGACCTGGTGGTCCAGACGTTCCGCGCGCGCTTCGGCGACAGGCGCTGACCCGCGGTGCGAGGCCCTACCGCGGCGCCCCGGGTCGTGCTTCTCTGCGTCGCGCTGGCCGCCACGCTCAATGCCTGCGCGCCCGCGATGCAGGTGGCGCCCGCGCCCCCTCCGTCGCCCCTCCCCGTGGGGGACGCGCCGGCGGAGGGAGCGGCCGACGCCCCCGTCACGGTCGTGGAGTTCTCTGACTTCCAGTGCCCCTTCTGCGCAAAGGTGCAGCCGACGGTGCGGGAGCTCCTCGCGCTCTACCCGGGGCGCGTCCGGCACGTCTTCAAGAACAACCCGCTCGCCATGCACAAGGAGGCGCGGTCCGCAGCCCTCGCCGGTCTGGCTGCGGCACGGCAGGGGCGGTGGGGCCCCATGCGGGACGCGCTGTTCGCGAACCACCGCGCGCTGAAGACGGACGACCTGATGCGCTACGCAGAGGCGGCGGGTCTCGACATGGCGCGGTTTCGGACGGATGTCAGCGATCCGCTGCTTGCCGCTCACCTGGACGGGGACATGGCGCTCGCCGCAAAGCTGGGTGCCACGGGGACGCCGACCTTCTTCGTCAACGGGCGGAAGCTGTCCGGGTCGCAGCCGCTGGAGGCGTTCAAGGAGCTGGTGGACGACGAGCTGCGGCGCGCGGACGCGCTCATCGCGCACGGCATGCCGGCCGCGCAGGTCAGCGCGGCGCTCACGTGGCTCGACCTGGAGGGCGCGCCCCCGACGCCCGCCCCAACGCCCAAGCCCGCCGCGCGCGTGGAGCCTGAGCACCTGGCGGTCCGGTTCACGGCGGAGCACCCCTGGCGAGGCGCGGCAGACCCGCTCGTGACGATGGTCATCTTCCTCGACTATCAGTGCCCCTACTGTGCGCGCCTCGACCGGACGGTCGATGAGCTGCTCAAGAGCTACGACGGGACACTCCGCGTCGTGATCCGCCACCTGCCGCTGGCCTTCCACAAGGACGCGCACCTGGCCGCCCAGGCGGCCATGGCGGCCGGGGAGCAGGGACGCTACTGGGACTACCACGCGCGGCTGCTGACCGACACCCGGGCGCTGGCGCGGGCGGACCTGATCCGGGTGGGCCGTGAGCTGGGCCTGGACACGGTGCGGCTGGCGGCGGCGCTCTCCGACGGGCGCTTCGCCACCTTCGTGAGCCGCGACGTCAGGGAGGCCGAGGGGCTCGGGGTGCGTGCCACGCCGACGTCGGTGATCAACGGGCGAGTGGTGCGGGGCGCGAAGCCTGCCGGCGACCTCGCGAAGATCATCGAGGAGGAGCTGACGCGCGCCCGCGGAGTCGCCGAGCGAGAGGGCCTGAAGGGGGAGGCGCTGTACGAGCGGCTGCTCGAGCGCTGAGCGCCCCACGTCACGCGGGGCGGCGCGCCTGACCGCAGATTCGTTGGATTCGGCTCTCCTCGTGGTGTAGGAATCCTCCGAATCGACCGGCGCCGCTCGCGCGCCACTCTTGGAGGACCCGATGACGTCACTGACCCGCGCAGCGCTCGGCGCCGCGCTCTCCTTGGCACTCGCCGCCTGCGGCAAGGTGTCCGGCCAGCTCCCCGGCGCGACCTTCCCCGTCGGCCCGGCGGGCGGCACCATCCAGCTCACCGACGGCGCCTCGGTACAGATCCCCGGCAGCGCCCTGTCCACGACCGTCAACATCACGATGTCGCAGGCGTCCGGGCAGCAGATCTTCCAGCCCGAGGGCTTCGTGATCGTCGGGCCCTACTACGAGCTGATGCCCCACGGCCAGACCTTCGCGGTCCCGGTGACGCTGGTGCTCCCGTACTCCACGACGACCGTGGGCGACAAGGTCCAGGCGGTGCGCATCTACATGACCCAGGACGGCAAGAAGTGGGAGATGGCCACCGACACGGGGCACGTCCAGGCGGGCTTCGTGACCGGGAAGACCACGCACTTCTCCTGGGCCGTCGCGGGGCTCCCCGGAGGCACGGTTCCCGGGGACCTGGATGCTGGGAGCTGGCCGGATGGGGTCGAGGGCGACGCCGGGAGCCTCCCGGGCCTGGACGTCCAGGTGAGCGTGGACGCCGCCGGGCCGGACGGCCTGGGAGGTGAAGACGCTGGTGGACCGGACGCCTCCTGGAAGCCGGACGCCACGGGGGACGGCGGCAGCGCTGACGGGGGCACCGCCGACGGAGGCGGCAACCCCGAGCTGAGCAACGGCTGCACCGTGTCCGAGAAGCCCGGCTGCGTGGGCTGCACATGCATCGGGCAGGTGTGCAACGAGATCCCGTCCTGCTGCTCCGAGGCCTGGGGCGAGGACTGCGCCGACCTGTGCGCGGACGTGGGCGGCTGCGGCGGCGAGAAGGTGTGCGGCGACGGCGTCTGCTCCTCCGGCATCGAGACCTGCAAGAGCTGCGCGACCGACTGCGGCGAGTGCCCCGCTTCCTGCGGCGACGGCACCTGTAATGAGGGCGAGTACTGCGACAACTGCCCCACGGACTGTGGGGAGTGCGAGCCCTGGTGCGGCGACTTCGCCTGCAACGGCACGGAGACCTGCAAGGACTGCTGGGAGGACTGCGGCATGTGCCCGCCGAAGTGCGGCGACCACGAGTGCAACGGCAACGAGACCTGCTCCACCTGCGAGGCCGACTGCGGCAAGTGCGCACCGACGTGCGGCGACAGCAAGTGCGATGCCCCCGGGGAGACCTGCTCCAACTGCGAGAAGGACTGCGGCAAGTGCGCCCCCGCCTGCGGCGACGGCACCTGCAACGGCACGGAGACCTGCTCCAACTGCGAGAAGGACTGCGGCAAGTGCGCGCCCAAGTGCGGCGACGCGAAGTGTGACGCACCGGGCGAGACCTGCTCCAACTGCAAGGTCGACTGCGGCGAGTGCGCGCCGGTCTGCGGCGACGGCACGTGCAATGGGACCGAGACCTGCACGTCCTGCTCCAAGGACTGTGGCGCCTGCCCCACCGGCAAGTGCACGGGGTACTGCGGCAAGCAGTCACCGTCCGGCTGCTACTGTGACTCGGGCTGCGTGGCCGCCGGGGACTGCTGCTCCGACGCCTGCGCCACCTGTGGCTACTGCGGCGGCTCGTCCAACAAGTGCGTCGGGTACTGCGGCAACAAGTCGCCCTCGGGCTGCTACTGCGACTCGGGCTGCGTGGCCGCCGGGGACTGCTGCTCCGACGCCTGCGCCACTTGCGGCCACTGCAAGTCCCCCTGACCGGGCTCCCTCCGCATCGGGCGTACCCGAAGCATCCTGACACCGAACGGTTTCAAGCCCCTGTGGCGCGGACCCGCCTGACTGTGCCTATACTCAGGCACCGATGAGCACTCCCTCCAAGCGGCTCCCCTCATGGCGCTACGGCACCGTCGCCGTGGTCTGTGTGGTGGGGTTGACCCTGTCCGCCGTGGTGGCCCGTGAGCTCCACGAGCGGGACAGGGCGCTCGCCCGCACCCAGTTCGAGCGGACCGCTGCGGGCCTGTGGGCGAACCTGCGGGCCATGGTCCGGGAGCAGACCGGCGTCCTGGACTTCGTCACCGGGCTGTTCGAGGCATCCCAGCAGGTCGAGCCCGAGGAGTTTGCGGTCTTCGCTCGCCGAGTGCTACGCAACCACCCGGCGCTGGCCGGCATGGGCTGGGCTCCCCGAGTCACGAGGGAGGAGCGGGCGGGCTTCGAGGCGCGGGCCCGGGAGGCCGGCGTGGAGGGCTTCGGCATCTTCGAGCGGGACGAGCAGGGGGAGCGCGTCCCTGCCCCGGACCGCGACGAGCACTTCCCCGTGATGTACTCGGCGCCCGACCACCGCGCCTCCACGGTGGTCGGCTTCGACCTGGCGTCTGAGCCGCTCCGCGCGGAGGCCCTGGCTCAGGCGCGCGACTCCGGGCACCAGGTGACCACAGCCCGCATCGCCCTGGAGCCAAAGGAGGCACCCCGGACCGGCGTCCTGATCGTCGAGGCGGTCTACGGCGCAGGCCCGCGACCAGCCACCATTGAGGCTCGGCGGGCCGCCCTGCTGGGGTTCTGCACCGCCGTCCTGGACCTGGACGCGGCGGTCACCTCGACCGTCGGGAGCAGCGCAGTGGAGGGGCTCTCCTTCGAGCTGACGGACCTCTCTGCGGTGGGCGCTGATCGCGCGCTCGGGGCCTACGAGGCGGTGGGAGGGCACTTCCAGCCGGGGTCCGTGACGGCCGAACCGGGGCTCGGGCGCTGGAGCGCCTCGCTGGATCTCCCTGGGAGATCCTGGGCGGTCACGTTCACCGCCGGCCCGACCTTCGAGGCGGCGGCACCGCGCGGCTGGCTGGTGTTCGGCCTCGGCACGTTCGTCACCCTCGCCGTCGGGCTGCTGATGGCCCTCACGGTCCGGCGCGCCTCTGCGCTTGCGGGGATCTCGGTTCGTCTTGCAGAGACGAACCGTACCCTGGAGGAGGAGATCCGGGAGCGGCGCCGCACGGAGCAGGCGCTGCGAGCCAGCCAGGAGCGCCTGGCCGAGATCTCCGACCACATCCGGGACGTGTTCTGGCTCTACGACGTCACGTCGCGTCAGACCATCTACGTCAGCCGCGCCTTCGAGGACGTCTGGGGCATCCCGGCGGCCGAGGTGCTGGCGCGCCCGTCCCTGCACATGGACTCCATCCTCCCCGAGGACCAGGATGAGGCGCGGCGGGGCTTCCTGCGCATGATGCGCTCCCCGGACGGGGCGTCGCGCGAGTACAGGATTCGGCGCCCGGACGGCCAGGTGCGGCTCATCGAGGAGCGGGGCTTCGCCATCCGCCACGCGGACGGGCACGTACTGCGGGTCGCGGGCCTCGCGGAGGACGTGACCGAGGCCCGCCAGGCGACCGCTCAACGACAGGCGCTGGAGGAGCGGCTCCGGCAGGTGCAGAAGCTCGAGAGCCTCGGCGTGCTCGCCGGAGGCGTGGCCCACGACTTCAACAACATCCTGATGGCGATTCTGGGCAACGTCGACCTGGCGCTCATGCGCATGCCGCCGGGGACGCCTGGCCGCGAGAACATTGCACGCATCGAGCTGGCAGCCCGCAGCGCGACCGAGCTGACCTCCCAGATGCTCGCCTACGCCGGGCGAGGTCAGGGCCACGTGGAGCCCGTGGACCTCAGCGCCCTCGTCGAAGAGACCGCGACCTTCCTGCGGACGGCCCTGTCACGCCGGGCGGACCTCCGCCTGGACCTGGGGCGGGACCTGCCCCCGGTGATGGCCGACAAGAGCCAGCTCCGTCAGATCGCCATGAACCTGATGACCAACGCCTCCGATGCGCTGACTGACGGGAGCGGCGTCATCCGGGCCGAGACTGGCCTCATGCGGGTGGACGGGGACTTCGCCGCGAGCGCCCACGTGTCGCCAGAGCTCCCCCACGGGGACTGCGTCTACCTGGAGGTGACCGACACGGGCGTGGGGATGGAGCCGGACGCCATCGGCAGGATCTTCGAGCCCTTCTACACCACGAAGGCCACAGGGCGTGGTCTTGGCCTTGCGGCGACCCTCGGGATCGTGCGCAGCCACCGGGGCGCGGTGCGGGTCACGAGCGAGCCGGGCAAGGGGAGCACCTTCCGGGTGGTGTTTCCCGCCGCCCCGCGGGTAGAGGCGACCGCCGGGCCGGCGGCGGCCTCGCCGCTCGCGGAGATCACAGGGATGGTCCTGGTGGTGGACGACGACGCAGCGGTCCGGGAGGTGGCCCGCGGGATCCTGGAGAGCGCAGGAGTGCGTGTACTGACGGCGATCGACGGCCGCGAGGGCGTCGACACGTTCGCGCTCCACTGTGACGAGGTCACCGTCGTGCTCCTGGACATGACCATGCCCATCATGGGCGGCGAGGAGGCCCTGCGCGAGATCCGGCGGCTGCGATCAGACGCACGGATCATCGTCATGAGCGGCTACCACGAGGCGGACCTGTCCCCCCTCGGGCCAGGCATCGACTTCATCGTCAAGCCCTTCCGCGCGGCCCAGCTCCTCGACCGGGTCAGGGCGGCCGCCGTCTGACGGCCGGCGCCTCGACGCCAGACACGCGACACCTTGCGCGGGCCTTCCTCGCGGCCGGGGGTAGGGGCGATGACGTTGGTGTCGAGCCGCTTGGACGACGCGGCCCGAGCAGCACTGGAGGCTTTCATGCAGCAGCAG
>BTVJ01000114.1:0-20930 GCA_045863395.1 Myxococcales bacterium | reverse complement strand
ATCCCTGGTGCTGCACCAACGGCTGGGATCAGCAGTGCGCCGACGAGGCCGCCGCTTGGTGCGGCGCCTCCAATCCCTGCATCAACGCTGGCGTGAGCGCCGCCTGCTGCGACACCGTCTGCGCCGCAGACCCGTTCTGCTGTGAGACCGCCTGGGACTCCCTCTGCCAGGACGAGGAGGCGACCCTGTGTAGCGTGGCGACCAACCCCTGCCTGGACGCCGGCCAGACCGCCGCTTGCTGCGACACCGTCTGCGCCCAGGACCCCTGGTGCTGCACCAACGGCTGGGACGGGCAGTGCGCAGACGAGGCCACCTCGTGGTGCGCGGCCCCCAACCCCTGCCTCCAGGCCGGCCAGACCGCGCTCTGCTGCGAGACCGTGTGCGCAGTCGACGCGTTCTGCTGCAACGAGGCGTGGGACGGCATCTGCCAGAACGAGGCCACCACGCTGTGCGGCGGCGCCAACCCCTGCATCACTGCAGGAGTGTCACCGGCCTGCTGTAGCGCGGTGTGCGCGGTCGATTCCTTCTGCTGCAACACCGCGTGGGACTCCATCTGTCAGGGTGAGGCGGCCCAACTCTGCACCCCGTAGGCCGCGTTCCCGAGATGGGTGTCCGCGCCGCTCGTGATGCCCCCTTGCCCCGCCGAGGATGCCACCCACAGAGGGCGCGATGACCCGCACGATCACGGTCCTGAGCTTGGCCGCCAGCCTCGTCGGGTCTTCGGGACCCGCCCTCGCCATCGGCTTCTGCGAGAACCTGTCAGAGACCTGGACACTGGAAGCGGTCTCTGCGGACGGCAGCCTCGTCCTCCTTCAGGGCGACCTGGAGTGGTGCGAGGAGACCGACGAGGGAGAGGAGCGCGGTGTGCTCCACACCGCGCAGGTTCGGGATGTGTCGGGCAAGGTCTCTCAGTGGTACCTGCGCGAGAGCGGCAAGGAGGCGGCGCAACGCCTCGCCGCCATCACCCAGGCCGAGGCGCCGCTCCCCATGTCCAAACTGGATGAGCGCAAGAAGGCGGAGGGCTTCCTGGCCCCGAAGTCCCTCCAGAAGAGCCCGAGCGGGCGCTGCAAGGCGTCCGTGGCAACGACGAAGAAGGGAGACGCGCTCTCACTGACTCTCCGCATCGCCGTGGACGGCAAGGAGGCCTGGAGCGCCCCCATCGGCGACGGGGTGGCCTCGGAGGTGAAGCGCCAGGTGCTGCCGCTCTACCTGCCAGCCCGGCGCTCGATCCTGGTCTGGGCGACGCTCCCGCGCTGTGCCGGGGGGCCCCCGCCGGGCTATTTCGGCGACGACGATCCTGGCGAGTGCTACGCGGAGACCGAACTCTTCCTCAAGCTCCACGAGACGGCGGACACCCCGTTGGTGGCGTGCTTCGAGCCCCAGGCGCCCGCACCGGGCAAAGGCGACACGGCCACGAAGCCGGTTCCCGGAGACGCCCCCTCCCAGTAGGCGCCCTCCTCTCCCCGTGGCCCGCAGCCCACGTCTCCACGCCGCGCACTGACCCAATCATCGCGAGGCGGCACCGGCCGGCGCTGGCAGCGTGCCCACGAACACCGCGTGCTGGCGCCCCCGCCCGGGACGCACCCCCGACACGACGAAGCCAGCAGCCTTGAGCCGCGCCTCGAACGCTGCGTCGTAGACCTCGCCCCACACCGCGAGGACGCCGCCTTGCCGCAGGGCCGCCCGCGCCCTCTCGATGGCGCGGCTCCCGTACAGGGGGTCTCCGCGAGGGTCCGTGCGGGGGTGCGGCCCGCGGTACAAGTCGAGCACGATGGCGTCGTAGCACCCTTGTGCGTCGCGGATCACCTTGGCCACGTCGGCGATGCGCACGGCCACTCTCGGGTCCGCGACGGCCGCCCCGGTCAACCCCGCGAGCGGCCCACGGCACCATCCCTCCACGACGGGGTTGAGTTCGGCGACGGTCACCCGCGCGTCCGGTCCCAGCACGTCCAGCACAGCCCGCAGCGTGAAGGCCATGCCCAGCCCGCCGACCAGCACACGAGCCCCCGCCCGCCCGCGCAGGTGGCGGCACCCCAGCTCACCGAGCGCGGCCTCGGAGGTATGTGCGCGGCTGCTCATCAGCACGAGCGGCCCGAGCATGATCAAGAAGTCCCGATCACCGCGGCGGCGGAGCTCCAGCGGCCCCTCTTCGGTGGGCACGGTCTCGATCACGGTCCAGGGGAGCGCCATGGCGGCACCATAGCGCGCCGGAGCTCACATGGCGAGTACGGCACTGGCCCGTTGCCCTTCGCGAGCGTGCCTACTTCGACGGGGGAACGGAGTCGATGAGGAACAGACCGTCCACGTCGGTCTTGCGGCGCTGGCGATGCAGGACGTGGACGTTCCAGGCTTTGCCAGACTCGAGCCACGCCCTCATGCTCTCACCGGTCTGGACCTCGTAGATGTAGAAGCCGTCGTCCTCCACCCCGTTGCCCTCTCCGCGGCCCTGGGCACGCAGCACGACCGTCCGTGCGTCGAAGGGCAGCCCGAGCACGTTCTGCCTGAACTGCTTGGAGTAGGGGAAGTACTTCTCCGCATTGGACAGGTAGAGCACGCGCACCGGCACCCCGAGCGCGATAGACGCTTCGCCAATCTGGCGCATCGTGGTCTTCGCCGTCAGATCCCCCCGCACGGGATGGACACGGCCGCCCGCCCACAGGGCCGCCAGGTGATCGTACTGCGCTTGGTCATTCAGGTACGACCGGATGCCCCGGCGCTCATGGAGCGCGACGGTGGCCGCAAGCTTCCTGCGCACCATCGCTCGGGCCGCTCGGAAGCCACGCCGCGCCGAGGCCTGCTCCTCGAGCCCCCACACGGATGCTGCCGTCGCCATCGCGGCGTCCTCGGGCAGCGTCCACCACGCCACGAACTCCGCAGGACCCGGCGCTGCCCGAAACGCCACGCCGTAGGCCCTCTGGACGTCCACGACGAGCTGATCGAAGTCCATGGGGATGACGACCTCGCTCCTGGCCCAGGCCGCCAGGAGCCACACCTGGTCCGTCCCAACCCCCACGAGCATGCCCCCGACCCCGTCGATGGCGCGGGCAAACAGGTCGTGGCGCTTCTCGTCGGACACCAGGAAGTGGGCGTTGGCAGACAGCTCCTTGGGCTTCGGGTCCGGCGTGATGGCCGCGAGCGCAGCCGCTGCCTCGGTGGTGAGCGGGGCTGGCGCCGCCACGGCCAGGCGCGAGAGCAACAGCAGGAGGAACGCGACACGCATCGGGGGCACCTCGGGTTCGACCCCCTGATCTACCATGGCGCCTCCGCGACACCAACTTGCCGCCCCTCTCCAGGAGCGCTACAGTCCGGTCCATGAGACGCGCGCTCCCCTTCGCGGCCCTGCTGGGCGGCTGTGGCCTGCTCCCCCAGTCCGGCGGCGAGTGGACAGCCGTGGCGGTGATCGTCCTCGTCGTCGTCGTTGGCGGCGCGGCGTTCGCGTTCGTCTCCACGCGCCGATCTCGCAAGCCCCCGGAGCGCTGAGGCGGCGAAACCACGACCGCCCACAGCCGCACAGGCCGCTTGAACGGTCCCCGCCCCGCCGCCTATAGTCTGGCGCTGGAACCACGACCGGGAGGCGAGCCGTGAAGCATTGGATCCTGGCAGCGATCACCGCCGCCCTGCTCGTGGGGTGCGACGAGCTCGTCCTCGTGCCTGCAGGCGACACCACCGCCGACACGGCGAACCCGTTTCTCGGGGGCGGCGGTCTCCCCGGCGCGGACGCGACCCTCTCCGACGCTCCCGCTGGCGAGGTCCAGCCCTTCGATCCTCCGGGAACGAGCTGCCCCGAGCCCGGCGCCCTCGGGTGTGGGTGCACGGAAGATGCGGACTGCGCCTCCGGCATGTGCGCCTCGACGCCCGCTGGCGTCATCTGCACACAGAAGTGCGTGACCTCCTGCCCCGAGGGCTACGGCTGCGTCAACGTCACAGAGCCGCCCGCGCTCCCCTCGTTCCTGTGCGTCCCTGAGCCCGACACCCTCTGCATGCCCTGCGCTTCGGCAGCCGAGTGCACCACACCGTCCGACCCCAGCGCCTTGTGCATGCCCGCGGGACCGGGCCTCGGCAGCTTCTGCGGAGCCACGTGCAGCGGCACCGCCCCCTGCCCTTCGGGGTACGAGTGCTGGCCCGTGGTCCTGCCGGGCGGCGGCCAGACCAACCAGTGCCGCCCGTCCACGGGCAAGTGCACGTGCAGCGCCGCCGCCATCGCGACGGGCGCCAGCACCCCCTGCGCCAAGGTCAACGAGTTCGGCACCTGCCAGGGTGTGCGCACCTGCCAGCCCGGCGGCCTCTCCACCTGCCAGGCCCAAGACCCGGGCCCCGAGACCTGCAACGGCGTCGACGACGACTGCGACGGACAGACGGACGAGGGCTTCGCCCTGGGCGGGGGCTGCGACGGCCCCGACGCCGACTCCTGCGCCAACGGGACCTACGTGTGCGCGCCGGACGGCAAGGGCACGGTGTGCGAGGAGGCTGGCGGCACCCCCGTCGAGATCTGCGACGGCCTGGACAACGACTGCGACGGCCAGACGGACGAGGGGTTCCCGGGACTCGGGACGCCCTGCCAGCCCCAATCCACCGAGGGCTGCGTCACCGGCGTGACCGCGTGCGCCCCTGGCGGCCAGGGGACCATCTGCGAAGAACACCAGACCGGCGGCACCGAGGTGTGCAACGGCAAGGACGACGACTGCGACGGCGAGACCGACGAGGGCTTCGCGTGCAAGCCGGGTGAGCTCCAGTCGGAGAAGCAGCCCTGCGGGAGCTGCGGCACCCAGATGCGCTCGAAGGTGTGTGTCGCGACCTGCACCTGGGGTGAGTGGGGCGACTGGTCCTCGTGCTCCAGCGAGGGCGAGTGCAAGGCGGGCCAACCGCAGACCGAGTCCAAGCAGGTCGCCTGCGGCAACTGCGGCACCAAGACCCAGACCCGCACCCGCACCTGCTCGGACGTCTGCACCTGGGGCGAGTGGGGCCCGTGGCAGGACTCGGGCTCCTGCGGCGGCCAGGGCGTCTGCTCGCCGGGCTCCACGGGCGCGACCCAGGGCTGCGGCTCCTGCGGCGGGGGCACCCAGAAGCAGACCTGCACCAGCTCCTGCCAGTGGACCTGGGGGGCCTGCAGCGACACCGGCGGCTGCCAGTGCGCATGGAACAACGGCACCAACTGGCGCTGCTGCGGCACCCACAAGTGGCAGTTCTGCTTGAAGTCCGGCGTCTGGAGCACCGACTGCGTGACCTTCAGCGACGGCGGCAACCAGTGCCCGTGATCCTCAGCGCCTCGCCCCTCGGAACACCACGGCCACCAGCGCCACCCCATCGAACAGGATCAGCGCCGCGGTCATCGGGAAGGGGCGCGGCACGTCCTCGGCGCTGACGGCGACGATCTCCGGGGGCGCCTCCTCCCCACCGTGAGTCTCCGCCCAGGCACGGCGCCTGCGCTCCCGCTCCTCGGCGACGGCGCGCTCCACGGCTGCGGACTCGGCCTTCAACGCGCGGACCTCGCTCTCTCCTGCGGTCCACGCCTGCTCGGCCACGTATCCGGCACCGTAGCCCGCGAGAGCGAGCGCAGCCACAGGTACCGCGAGCCACCGGGACCGCCCGGAGAGCGGCAGCGTCCGCAGCCACTGCGCGAGCGCCACGGGGACCGCGATCACCGCGAGCCCCAGCGCCGGTGGCCAGACCTGGGGCCAGCCTGCCGGATCTCCAAAGCCATGGAACGAGCCCAGCACAGCATAGTGGGTGGCGCCGAAGACGTTGACGGCGGCGAACACGGCCAGAGCGTTGGAGCGCCACCGTCGCGTCAGGGACGCGGCCCCCAGGAACAGCACGAGGTTCAGCAGGATCCCGCCCATCTCCACGATGAAGGCCGCCGCGCCTGGGGGGACGGGCGCGCCAAAGCGCACGAACCCGCCCCCGAACCAGGACACGGACACCTCCTCGACCCCCAACCCCAGGGCGAGCGCGGGCAGCGCGTGGCCGGCAAGCTCGTGCAGCGCCACGGAGACGCGCGCGGCCACGAAGAGCGCAACGAGCTGCCAGGCTGCCAGGCGGATCACTCGCATGTGCGCGTGATGGTCTGCATGACGCCGTACCAGCGCACCTCGCCCAGCGCCAGGAACGGCTTGCCGCTGGTCATGAGGCAGGCGCTGATGTCGCGGTCCGGGTCGGCCCACAGCACGACGTTGGAGAAGCCCAGATGCCCGAAGGCGTTTCGCGTGCCCATGCCGTAGGGCGACAGGATGCGCCCGCCGAGCATGAAGCCCATGCCATACCGCACGGGCAGCGCCATGGTCAGGTCCATCTCCAGGTAGGACTGCTCGCGGAGCGCCTCCCGAATGGTCCGCTCGGCAAACACCCGGACGCCATCCAGAGCGCCACGGCGCAGCAGCAGCTCCATGAACCGCGACCCCTCGTTGGCCGTGCCGATGACGTTGCCCGACGGCACCAGCCCAGTGAGGAAGCTGGGGTGGTTGGAGAGCGCGACGGCCTCCTCGAAGCCGACCCCCAGCGCCTTGCGGAACAGCCCACCCGCGAGGCGCCCTGCCGGCGGCCCCGTGAAGGAGTTGAGGGCGACGCTGCCCACCTCCGCAGCGGGAACCCCATAGCCGAAGTGGTCGAACCGCAGCGGCTCCAGGATCTCACGGCGAAGCAGCGTCCGAGCGTCCACGCCGGTGACCGCGCGGGCGATCTCCGCCAGCACGTAGCCGCCGGTCAGCGCATGGTAGGCGAGGCGACGCCCGGGGACCCACACCGGGCGGGCGTCGCAGAGCAGCTCCACGGTCGCCCGCGGATCGGACAGGAGCCCGACGTCCACCCCGCCGGGCGGCACCGACGGGATCCCGGCCCGGTGCGTCAGCACGTGGCGGATCGTCGTGCGCTCCTTGCCGTGACGACCAAAGGCGGGGATGTACCGCACGATCAGGTCGTCCAGGTGCACCAGGCCCCGCTCGGACAGCAGGTGCACGAGCATGGCCATGACCATCTTCGACGCGGAGAACACGTTGAAGAGGGTCGCCGGAGTCGCGGGGACCTTGGGGACCTCCAGCGCATCCCCGGGGTCGTTTCCGCGGGCGTGCCCGATGGCGCGGTCCAGGACGACGTGGCCCCTGCGGCGCAGGCACAGCGCCATGGCCGGGTAGAGGCCGGTCCGGTAGGCGGCTTCGACCGCCCTCCAGATGGCTTCGATGGCGGCGCGATCCAGCCCCCCCGCGCGAGGCTCCTCCTCGGTCGCCTGCGAGGTGACCAGCGAGGGCTCGTAGACGCGGCAGGTGCGCGGCGTGGCCGGGGGGCTCATGGGTCCAATGTTCGCACAGGGACCGGGGCGTTGTCACCGGCGCAGGACGCGCTACAACGAGTCGAGCCCGGCGCGGGCGTTGACGTTGTCCTTGCGGATGACCAGCACCTTCTGGAACAGCCCCTTGGCCTCCGCGGCCCTGCCCTGCTTGGCCCACGTCCAGGCGAGCCCCAGCATCATCTCCAGGTCCCCCGGGTAGTCGTCGAGCACCTCCTTGTAGCGCTGCTCGGCGACCTTCCACCGCCCCTGGGAGAACGCACAGTAGGCGAGCCGGCTCGCCGCCAGGTAGTTTCGGGGCGCCTTGGCCAGCACCTGCTCCCCCACGGCCTCCGCCTCACCCCAACGCCCCGCAGCCATCAGGGGGAGCATGAGCCCCAGCTTGGGCTCCGCAGCGTTCGGCGCCAGCTTCACGGCCTTCTGGTAGAGGTCCACCGAGTCCCCATACCGCCCCTTCAAGTAGTAGAGCCAACCCGCGCGCAGGGTCGCGACGTAGTGGGATGGCTCGACGCGGACCACGCGCAGCGCGTCGTTGAGCGCGCGGTCCAGGTCGCCCGTCGTCTCGTAGGCGAAGGACGACGCGAACAGGTCGGGGATGTCCGCCGGTCCGTCCGCCGCGGCCGGGCGCACGAGGGTGAGGGTCAGCAGCAACACTGCAAGCGTCTTCATGGTGCCTCCTGGAAGAAGAGCCGCGCCCCGAGGGTGCCGCCCCAGATCTGAAAGTCGCGGGTGAGCCCCGCCTGCTCATCGCCAAAGTCGTGGCGGAACGTCAAGGTGAGCCCGAAGACGTCCCACGGGGTCCAGTCCACCCCCACGCGGTAGCCCCCGATGACCCGGTCGGAGTTGGTCCAGACGCTCAAGAGCACGTCATCGACGGCCCAGCGTCGCGGCCCCCCGAGTCCCGTGGCGAACAGCGCCAACCGCGGGTGGGGGCGCCCCGTCACGGACAGGGAGCCGCTGGCGAGGAGCTCGTCGGCGTCGATGATCTGCAGCTCCGGCCCGAGGACCAGGGACAGCCAAGGCGCCGGCTCCCACTCGAAGCGGGCGTCGAGCTGCTCCACGACCTGGCTCGGGTAGAGGCTGGTCGTCGATGACACGCTCGCCCCGAAGGCACCGTCCCGGTAGGCGAGGGACCCGAGGACCAGACCCGTCAGGTCCAGGGAGTCCTCGCTGGAGAAGAGCACGCTGCCTGCGACCCCCATCGTGAGGCCGCCGATGCGCACGGCCCCCCCAAGCACCGGGTTTGCCTGTTGGTAGTCGCCAAGGTCGAAGTTGCGGGCCGAACCGCTCAGCGTGGCTCCGGCCCAGACGCCACCGGGAACCCAGTCCACGCCCGCCGTGAGCGAGATGGCCGAGACGTTGCGTAGGATGTACGGGTCCGTGTAGCGGAGGTACGTGGCGGAAACGCCGGCACCCCACGTGAACGGGGTTCCACCCAAGGCGAGGCACTCGTCGGGGCGGGGATCCCCCACGGTGAGCCCGCTCGCGGCGCCGCGACAGAGCGCGTGGCCCTCGTCCACGTCCCCTTGCGCGACGCGCACGAAGCCCAGGCCCAGCCGCGCCTCCCCATCGTCGGGCCGCAAGGCCAGGCACGCCTCGTAGGCACGTCGCGCGCCGTCGAGGTCGCCCGTCATGGACAGCGCGTAGCCCAGCCCCCGCAGCGCCCAGGCGTTGTGCGGGTTCAGGGCCAGGGCGACGTTCCCTGCGTTCGCGGCCTTCGCCCACTCTCCCGCGCACAGCCAGGCGCGCTGCGCGCCGACCCAGGCGTCCTCCGCGTCCGGGACCTCGGCGCCCGCCGCCTGGTACGCGGTCGCGGCCTCCACGCACGCGCCGGCCGCAAGGCGCTCCTGACCGGCGGCCATCTGCGCATCGAAGCCCAGCGCCAGGATCCATGGGGTGATCATCGCCGCCTCCTCGCCTCCACCAGGAGGGTGTCGCCTTTCCAGGCCCGCAGCTCCTCGGGGCCGTCCACCCAGCGGATCTCTACGCGCGTCGGCGCCCCCGCGCCACCTGCCACCTCGGTCACGACCCGCAGCCCATCACCCGCCGTAAGGGTGCTGGTCGTCCGCGCGGCCCCCACCTCCGCGAAGGGCAGGAGCAGCTCCTGCGCGAGGCGCATCGGCGCGGAGAGCCACGGCGCCACCGGAGGCGTATCGGTCCACCGCCCCGCGAGGGAATGGGGGACCCGCGCCGCCCCGAGGGCAAAGACCGCGAGGAGGGTGTCACCGCTGCCCTCGTAGTCCAGCACCGTCGTGTAGCTCTGATCCACCCACAGGCGCGCCCGCGCCCCATCGGTGGACAGCTCCCGCCCGCCGAGCGCGTCGATGGTGCTCTGCCACCGCTCCTGGCGTACCTGGCTGCCCCACCGCACGTCCCACACCAGCTCCACCCCGGGGGCCAGGGACACGGCCCGCCGTGCCACCTCATCGACGGCCAGCGGAGCCACCAGATCGCCCTCGCGTGGCACGCCGTGGGCCACCCAGCGCCCGTCCTCGACGTAGTGCAGCAGCTCCGCCCGGCGGGTGGGGGCTCCGACCTCCGGCGACCCTTGAACCTGGAAGTGCAGGTGGGGGACCGGCGACCGCCCCGAGCTGCCCACGCGCCCCAGGAGCTGCCCGCGCGCCACGACCTCCCCCTCCCGGATGGCCACCGACCCCTTCTGCAGGTGGCAGACGGCGGAGTAGACGTCCCCCCAGTGCCACAGGATCACGAGGTTGCCCCAGTTGCTCGCGACATCCACCTCCCCCACCGGGTTGTCCTCCTGGTGGTTGACCACCCGCACCACCCGCCCGTCGGCCGGCGCGAATACCGGCATCCCCCAGGCGAGCCAGTCCTCGCGGCGCGCCCCGTCCCCCCGGTGGGTGGAGCCGTCCTCGCCGGCCACCTCGAAGTCCCAGGCGTGGGCCCACAGCCCCTGGTGGGTCAAGGCGCCGGCGACGCCCTGCGTGACCTTCCACCGCCCCACCACCGGCAGGTGGAGCACGGGCACGGACGGGTCCGGGTAGCGCCGCGCCCGGAACACGGCCCGCGCGAGGTTCACCTCGGGGGTCGCGGGGGGACCTTCCACGAGGCGGGGCCGTCCGCCATTGACCCGCAGCGCAAGCGCGAAGATCAGCGCCTGGGTCGTGATGACGAAGGGGAACGCGAGCACCGGCAGGTTCAGGGGGGCCAGCGCCGCCATGGTCGCCGCGGACAGGACGGCGGCGAGCACCCCGGCGGCCGCGCCCAGGCCGAGGGAGGCCGGCCCCAGCACCACGAACACGCCGCCGAGCGCGATGGCCGCGAGGATGAAGTTGAAGCCGATGAGGGAGGCCGAGATGTCCGCGTCCGCGCCGCCCAGGCCCTGGTAGACTGCCGCGCCCGCCGCGAAGCCCAGGATCGCGAGGATGACCGCCCACCTGGACTGGACGAGGAGCCCCGCCAGGACCAGGACGCCGGACGGCACACCGAGCTGAAAGAACACCGCCCCGAGCGACCGCAGGAAGGTCTCGACGATGGGTGCCGCGACGCCCAGCGGGACACCGGCCAGCACCGGGTCGATGGCGATCTCAACGGCGCCGAAGCGCCGGGCGGCGAGGAGCGCCGCCCACGTGGCGAGCACGAAGGGCAGCGACAGGACGGGCACGCCGATCAGGCGCTCGCTCACGTTGCGCAGCGCCGCGGCGACCGCCACGGTCAGCAGGCTCACGGCGACGAGGAGCACCGCGAAGGGCAGCGTCAGACGGAACAGGTTGCCGAGCGCGAGGCCCACGAGGAGCCCGTTGTAGCCGTAGTACCCTTCTCGGATGTGGGCGTCTGGGCGACCCAGCGCCCGCGCCCACCCGTTGGTCGCCAGCAGCCCGAGGAGCCCCGCCAGGCCGTGCTCCGGGACCACGAAGGTTGCCGCCGCGAAGAGGAGCCCCGCGAGCAGGCTGCGCCCGAAGAGCACCTGCGCGTAGGCCTCCAGCACCTGGCGCAGGCCGGCTGCGACCCACCCGCGGGCGTCAGCGGAGGCGCTCAGGGACATGCTCGTTGCGCTTGACATCGTTGACGGTCTCCACGTCGCGGAGCAGATCCACCTGCTGGCCCTCGCCCACCATCACCACCGCCGGCCGCAGCCTGATGAACTGCATGCTCTGGGTGATGTTGTACGCCCCGACGGGCCGCACGACGAGCAGATCGCCGGGGTCGAGGGGGGGCAGCAGGGTCGAGGGGTGCACCACGTCGATGTTCATGCACAGGGGCCCGTAGACGACGGTCTCCTCGAGGAGCCCTCCCCGGTCATGGGCGGGGAGCAGCTCGTGGCGATACCAGAAGGACGTGAACAGCACATTGACCCCCGCATCCACGATGATGGACCGCGTCCCGTTGGCCAGGCGCTTGTTGCCGACCACGGACGTGATCAGGGAGCCGGCCTCGTCGATGAGCGCGCGGCCGGTCTCCAGCATCAGGGTCGGCAGGTCCTCCGGGGCGAAGCCGGCCCCGAGGAGCGCGTTGGAGATGGCCTCGGCGTAGAGGTCGACGGCAGGGGACGAGTCGGCGCCCGGCGCATACTGGGCGTGCAGGGTGGCCGTCGACGCGAACCCTCCGCCGAGGTCGATGCTGCGGACCCGGACGCCCAGCTCCCGGCGCGCGGTCAGGGCGAGGTCCGCCAGGCGGCTCGCAGCCTTGCCATAGGCCTCCGTGGACGCGATGTAGGTGCCGATGTGCGCGTGCAGGCCGTCGAGGGTGAGGTGCCCCCCGGCGTGCATCCGCCGGATGGCGTCCAGGGCCTCGCCGCTGTCCAGGTTGAACCCGAAGCGGTCCCACCGCGGGTAGATGCCCGTGTCCATGTTGACGCGCATGGTCACCGGGACGGGGCGGCCGGACTCGCGCGCGATGCGCTCGATGGCCCACAGCTCGTCCCAGTGGTCGATGTGCAGGTGCGCGCCCTCGTCGATGGCGGTCTTCAGCGCCGCCTGCGGCTTGTACGGGCCGTTGAACAGGATCTGGTGCCCCGGCACGCCCAGGCGGCGGGCCATGTCGTACTCCATCTCGCTGACGACCTCGGCCCAGGCGCCCTCCTGGTGGAACACGCGGCAGATGGCGTCCAGATAGTTGGTCTTGTACGACCACGCGAGCTGCACCTTGGGGTAGCGCAGCGAGAACGCGCGGTGAAGCTCGCGGTAGGCGCGGCGCAGCGTGTGCTCGCTGAACACGTACAGTGGGCTCCCGTAGCGGGCGACCAGCTCCTCGACGCGCACCCCGTCGATGCGCCCCATGGAGCGGCGGCTCGGGCCGCGGCCGTGCTTGTTTGCGAGCCCGCCCACATGGCGCAGGATGGTCGGCTTCTCGTAGGGCTGCTTCATCGGGGTGCCTCCTCGCGGTGGAGCTCGCCGGCGGTTGTGAGCGCGGCGTAGTCCGACAGGGTGCAGATCTGGTCGAAGGAGTGGCGCAGGAACATGACGCCCGGGGGGGCGGGCGGCATGGGGTCCACCGGGTGGCCGAGCGCCATCTGGACGAGCGCCCACGGCAGGTTGCGGCCCGCGCCGACGCTGAGCCACACCCACGCCGGGAACCTGGGGTTGATCTCGATGAGGGTGAAGGCCCCATCTGGAGTCTTCATCATCTCCAGCTCGCAGGGCCCGAGCCACTTGAGCCGCCGCATCGTGTCCTGGACGAAGGCCGTCAGCTTGCGGTCGGCGATGGTCACGCCGCCCCAGGCCTTGCCCTTGTCCGTGAGCTGCATCTTGCGCATGGGCACCCACCCGACGAGGCCGCCCTCGCCGTCGCCCAGGCACACCACGTCCAGCTCCTCGCCGGAGACGTGCTGCTGCACGATGACCGGCAGCCCCCACTTGGCCCGCACGCGCTCGAAGTGGGCGTGGACGTCCATGGGAGTCCACGCGATCCACGCGTCGTAGAACTGCCCCTTCACCATGACCGGGTAGGTGAAGTCCTTGTCGAGGCTGGGGATGGTGGAGGCGTCCGTCAGGGTCACGCTCTTCGGGACGCTGAGCCCGATGGCCTCGCCCAGCTCGCCGAAGCGATCCTTGGCGCGCAGGCGCAGGCGCTCCTCGCCGGGCAGCACCATGCGGATGCCGAGCTGGCGGAGGGCGGGCTCGATCTTGATGCAGGCGGACAGCTCGGCGTCCAGCGTGGGGATCAGAACGTCCAGCGGCGTGATCTCGTGGATGGCGCGCAGCCGGGCGAGGAGGGTGTCGGCGCCCTGCGAGGGGTACGGCATCAGGTAGACGTCGTCGCAGATGCCCGACATGAAGGCGCCGGGGTCGAGCGGGTCGTAGGCGAGGCCCACGACACGGACCTCGCCGTTGGCCGCATGGCGGATGGCGCGGATCACGGGCACCCCGGGGCCGGGGCTGTCGCTGGCGTTCAGGCCGGTGACGGCGATGGTCAGGCTCATGGCTCGTCCTCCGTGTCCAGCAGGCCGAGGTCGCGCATGCGCATCAGGAACTGCTCCACGTCGCGGGCCGCGATGGGCGGCTCCACGTCGTAGTCCGCGGCGAGGCGGCCGGGCAGCTCTGAAGTGGAGGCGCCGGAGACGAGGGCGCGCACGAGGAAGACCCCGGTGCGGCTCAGGGTGTACGTGTGCCCGGTGCGGGCGTCGAAGAGGAAGCCACTCTCGCTGATGGCCAGGTGTTCGAGCACGGGTTCACCTCCTGGAAGGTCCTGTCGATGTGGTTTGCACCGGGCGTGCCAGGACAAAAGCATAGTAAATTCTGAATGTTCTGCGAACAGCAAGTGACGCTCATGCAGATCTTGCAGGGGCGGGACCTGCAGCTCCTGCAGTGCCCGCCCGCGATGCTGCGCCCCCCTGAGTCACCCACCCACCCCCGGGTCACACGACACCCACCGGGCATATCCGTCGGAGCCGGTGCGAGATCATTGTGGTCAAGGAGTTGCGCGGAAGTGCCGCATGGCACGGTGGATGCTCTACCGCAGGTCCGGGAGTCCACCACCAAAAAAAGGGAGCCGTGCATGAGAAAGTTGCTACGAGCCTTGGCCTTCGCCCTCCTCGGGGTGTTGTTCGCCGCGCAGGCGGCGGCAAAGCCCTGCGGAGGAGCGGACACGACCTGCGACGGGGTCGACGACGACTGCGACGGGAAGACCGACGAGGACTATGCGCCGACTGCGATCTCCTGCGGTACAGGGGCGTGCCTGACCCAGGGGACCACCGCCTGCGTGAGCGGGAAGGTGGTCGACAAGTGTCCGCCCATGAAGTCCCAGGGGCCGGACACGACCTGCAACGGCATCGACGACGACTGCGACGGCGAGACGGACGAGGGCTTCTTCGCCACGACCTCCGTGTGCGGGACGGGAGCCTGCATCGCCTACGGCAAGCTCTACTGCGCTCCGGGCGGCACGCTGGTGGACACGTGCGCGCCGAAGGCGGCGGCGGGCGCGGACGACTCCTGCAACGGCATCGACGACGACTGCGACGGCGAGACGGACGAGCACTTCGTGGGCACGGCCATCACGTGCACGTCCGGCCCCTGCTCCGCGGCAGGGACCACGGCGTGCGTGAAGGGCAAGGTGGTCAACGCGTGCCCGGCCATCAAGCCTCCCAGCGCCGACGACAACTGCAACGGCGTCGACGACGACTGCGATGGGGAGACGGACGAGCACTATGCCGGCAAGGCGACTACGTGCGGTGTGGGCCCCTGCATGACGACGGGAACCACGACGTGCGTCGCCGGCAAGGTGGTGGACGGCTGCAAGCCGCTCAAGGGCGCGGCCAAGGACGACTCCTGCAACGGCATCGACGACGACTGCGACGGCCTGGTGGACGAGGACTTCGCGGCGATCTCGGTGGTGTGCGGCAAGGGTGACTGCGCGGCGCTGGGCAAGACGACGTGTGTCGGGGGGACGATGACGGAGACATGCACACCCAAGAAGCCGGATCCGGTGACGGGGAGCTGCTCCAAGATCCAGAAGCTCCAGACGGGCACACAGAACAGCGCGCTGAAGTGGTACTTCGCGGTGTCCCAGGGCGACTTGTCCCACGTGGTGACCCCGCTCGACGGCGCGGTGGACGTGGTGATGTTCTATGGCTACCAGACCGGCGTCGACCACAGCGCCTCGACGGGCTTCGAGAAGGCGGGCCGGTCCACGCTCATGCTGTACCGCGACCCCGAGGGGGCGCTGTCCGTCGTGGTGGTCCACGACTCCCATGCCGGCAATGGGGGGTCGGTGAGCCTGAAGGCGACCGGCCTGGGCGGGTCGTTGGCGGTGGCGGACGACCCGGCAGGCACGGGCGACGTGTACGACGTGGGGGCAGGGAAGTTCGTCTCCGAGTGGACCAAGGGCTTCACCGACGGGTTCGCTGTTACCGGCGTGATGCCCACCGGGTGCTTCACCTTGAGCTATGACAAGGTCGCGGGGCTCGACGGCATCGACGTGATCTCGGGCGACGTCCTCGGCGAGCGGAAGAGCTTCTCGCTGACGGGCGGCCCGATCACGGTCTGCTCCCTCTACCAGTGCATGCCGCGCAGTGCCCTCGACCTGTGCGACGGCGTGGACGACGACTGCGATGGCCTCGTGGACGAGGACTTCGTGGAGGGCAAGTCGAGCTGCGGCGTGGGCGGCTGCAAGGCAAAGGGCACGACGGCGTGCGTTGGCGGCCAGATCGTCGATGTGTGTACGCCGAATGAGCCCAAGAGCGACGACAACTGCAACGGCGTCGACGACGACTGCGACGGCGCGACGGACGAGGAGTACACGCCCAAGGCGGTCATGTGCGGCATCGGTGCCTGCAAGGCCGCTGGAGTCGCGCTCTGCATCAACGGAAAGTCCGTGGCCTCCTGTACGCCGGGCACTCCGGGCATCGGCGACGCGCTCTGCGACGGCATCGACGAGGACTGCGACGGTGCGACGGACGAGGACGTGCCAACAGAGGCGATCACCTGCGGGGTCGGGTCGTGCAAGGCGAGCGGCATCCGGCAGTGCATCATGGGCAAGCTGATCGACGACTGCGAGCCCGGGAAGCCGGCCAAGGTGGACCTCTGCAACGGCAAGGACGACGACTGCGACGGCCTGACGGACGAGGGTTTCGTATCAACGGTGGTGAGCTGCGGCGTCGGCGCGTGCAAGTCCAAGGGGACGACGTCGTGTGTCGGCGGGAAGCTCCTGTCGACGTGTGTGCCGGGAGTCGCGGCGGCGTCCGACGACACCTGCGATGGGCAGGACGACGACTGCGACGGCACGGCGGACGAGGACTTCCAGGCAAGCGTCAGCCAGTGCGGCTATGCGAGCTGCGCGCGACAGGGGTTGGTGACTTGCGAGGGCGGGAAAGTGACGGATTCGTGCGAGCCGCCGGTCGTCGCAGATGGTGACTTCACCTGCGACGGCAAGGACGACGACTGCGACGGGCTGCTCGACGAGGACTGGACGCCGAGCGAGGTGACGTGCGGAGTCGGGGCGTGCGAGTCCAAGGGCGTGTCCGTCTGCATCGGCCACAAGCTGGCCGCGCTCTGCTCGCCAGACAAGCCGCTGTCCAAGAACGACGCCACCTGCGACGGTGTCGACGACAACTGCAACGGCCAGACCGACGAGGACTTCGTAGAGACGACGACGTCCTGTGGTGCGGGGGCGTGCACCAATACCGGGAAGGCGATCTGCTCGGGCGGCAAGGTGGTCGACACCTGCAAGGCGAAGGCGCCGAAGAAGATCGTCGATCTGGTCTGCGACGGCGTGGACGACGACTGCGACGGAGTCACCGACGACGACTACATCGTCAAGACCAAGAGCTGCACCAACAACGGCTGCACCTGGGTTGGGTCGTCGGCGTGTATCAAGGGCAAGGAGATCGACGCGTGCGCGGCGCCAAAGAATGACGCCACCTGCGACGGCCTGGACGACGACTGCGACGGCATGACGGACGAGGACTTTGCCGGGGAAGAGCTGAGCTGCGGAGTCGGCGGGTGCGCCCGCCTCGTCAAGACGACATGCGTCGGCGGCCAGGTCGTTGGAGAGTGCGTGGCGGGAGCTCCGACCACGGACGACAACTGCAACGGCGTGGACGACGACTGCGACGGCGCCACGGACGAGGAGTGGGTCGGCGCGCCGGTCACGTGCGGCGTGGGGGCCTGCGCGGCGCTCGGCTCCAGCGTCTGCGTCAAGGGCAAGGTCATCGAGATCTGCAAGGCCAAGATGGCTGTGGCGACCGACGACAACTGCGACGGAGTCGACGACGACTGCGACGGCTTCGCAGACGACGACTTCGTGGGCGAGCCCATCAAGTGCGATGGGATCGGCGCGTGCGGCCACGGCATGACGGCGTGCATTGGCGGAGCGGTCGTGGAGCGCTGCGGCGGTCCGCAGCCCGAGCTGTGCGACGGCATCGACAACGACTGCGACGGCACCGTCGACCAGGACGCAGAGGGTGTCTACTGGCAGGCGGCGCAAGGAGACATCACGGCGCCGATCATGCCCATCCAGGGCGGCGTGGACGTGGAGACCTTCTACGGCTACGGCGCGACGCAGTGGGCCTCGACCTCGTCTGGCCTCGACGTGTCGGAGCGCACCACCATCGCGCTCTACCGCGACCAGGACGGCATCCTGAGCCTCATCGTGCTCCACGACCAGGCCATGGACGGCACGGGCGGAGCGGCGGTCCTCGCCATCGAGGGCCTGGACCAGGGCACGGTGGTGGTCACGGACGACCCGGCCATCGAGGGCGACACCTACGACATGGCGACCGGACTCTTCTCGTCGAGCTGGCCCGCGTCCAGCGCGGACGGCTTCGCCATCGAGGACGTGAGCGAGGACCTCTGCATCACCATCCACCCGCTGCTCATGGCCGGCATCGAGGGCATCGACCTGGTGCTGGACGGCGGCGGCCACCGCCTGGAGCTGGACCCAGACGACGCGCCGGTCACCATCTGCGCGGTGCGGTGCTGCTCCAACCCGGACGGGTGTGGTGAGGCGGGGACAACGCCGGTGGTCGTCCTGCCGCCCGACTCGCGGGATGAGGGCGAGGAGACTCCGGAGACGGAGCCGGGACAGGAGCCGGGGACCGAGGAGCCGGGACAGGAGCCGGGGAGCGAGCCGGGCAGCGAGCCGGGCAGCGAGCCGGGGAGCGAGCCGGGCAGCGAGCCGGGCAGCGAGCCGGGCAGCGAGCCGGGCAGCGAGCCGGGCACCGAGCCGGGCAGCGAGCCGGGCAGCGAGCCGGGCAGCGAGCCGGGCCAGGAGCCGGGACGCGAGCCGGGTCAGGGCGAGCCCACCGAGCGCCCGGGTGCCTGCGGAGACTCGGGCCAGTGCGAAGAGCCCGTGGCGTGCGAGGACGACCCCGACTGCGACGAGGACCCTGCGAGCACCGAGCCACCGTCGGACGACGAGGACACCGACGGAGACGGCGTTACAGACGCAACGGACAACTGCCCGCTCGCGTGGAACAAGAACCAGAGCGACCTGGACGGCGACGGCGCGGGAGACGCCTGCGACCCATGCCCGCTCGGCACGTCCAATGACGCGGATGGCGACGGAGTGTGCGACGAGGTGGACGTCTGCCCCGGCACGATCCTCCCGGAGATCTGGATCGACGCGGAGGACCTCAAGCCGAACCGCTACGCCGACACGGACGGAGACGGGGTCTTCAACACCAAGGAGCGCCCGGCGAAGTTCACGCCGGAGTGGTGGAACTGGAAGGGCTGGTTCGACCACGAGCGCCGACGTGGCGGCAGCGCAAAGGGCGACGACCATGAGACCGGCGGGAACGGGAACGGCAATGGGAACGGGAACGGCAATGGGAACGGGAGCTCCGCGGCCGCGGGCCTGACCCTCGACGCACCCGCCCTGACGCTGCCGCCCCAGGCGTCCGCCAGGGCGACCGAGGCGGCACCTCCTGCGAACGCCAACGCCCCCGCAGCCCAGCCCAAGGGCAACAGTGCAGGAAAGGCCCCGAAGGCGCCTGGCCAGTGGACCCTGGGAGACACGGCCGGCTGCTCCTGCGAGCAGGTAGCCAAGCACCTCGGCCTGAACCGCAAGGTCGTCAAGAACGGCTGCAAGAAGTCGGACCTCAGCAAGTTCGTGAAGTCCCTCGGCAAGTAGCCGTACCGTGTGCCGCGGCGGGCGGCTGGAGAGTCAGCCGCCCGCCAAAGCTCCCGGGACCGACTGACCACCCTCCCCCGCCCTCCCCCGCCGCCTCTCACGCGGCCATCCTCCCCGGCGCCGTCTTCCTCCCCCGAGTCATGCAGGACAGCCTCACCGGATAACGTCCTCACCCTGCGACGGAGGAGGTTGCATCCCACCGCAGCATGCCCGCCCTGGACAGGGCCTTCACGCCCTACCCCAGGGGGCCGCACAGGCCCCTCACCGAAAACTTTCCACTAGACAGACCCGCGCGAGGAACCCTACTATCGCGAGGTCGATCAGCTCGGCGCACGAACAGCAACCGGCCCAGCGGGCCAGGACAACGCCACCCGCCAGAGCAACTCAACGTGCGGAAGCAGCCCACAAAGAGCAGCGTCTCAGCCGGGAACACGCCGTGGTCCCCCGCGACAGATCTGCATCGATCCGGTGTAGTGTCCAGCCGGAGCCGCGCCCGCCAGCCCCATGCCTCCCCGCACGACCCTGGCCCAAGAGGAGCGCAAGCCCCCGACAATCCCCACGATGCGAGGCCCGTTGAAGCCCCTTTGCGGCAACTCCCATCACCATCCTGGCGAAGCGAGTGGCAAGACGCAGGCTCTGTTGACCCGAAGCTCACACATCACGAGGCACTGGCCCAGCAGCGCAGATGCGAGAAGCCTACGGGCCCCGTTTACCCTCCCCGCGCGACGGACGGCGTAGACCCAGAGCCAGCTTGTCGAGCCCCCGGCACCACAGGACCGATAGCAATAGAAGCCAGGCTCCACATCCCCGCCGAGAATCCCACCGCTTGCGGTCTCCTCTGCTCGCCATCCCCCGCAGCGCCCAGGCCACCTCTCTTGAACGCGCTCCCTCAAGCCCAAGGCGCCCTCGTTCGCTTGTCCTTGACCCAGCAAGCCTCGGGCACTCGTGGAGGGCACCGCCAGCGCTCCTCCGCAGTCACGGCTCATGGTTCAACGCGATCAGGGACCGTACGCCATGAGAGACACCACGCAGCGTGGGCGCGAAGTACTGAGAGCACCCCATGGGGAACATGGACGCAAGTCAGAGTCCATGCCACCCCTGGCACCGCACCCGCTGAGCCCCGGCCCCAAGCTCGCAGAGACAAGCGAACCTCGCAGCTCACGCCGGCCACGCCGCAGCACATCCGCTACAACTACTGCCTGCCCGCAGTACAACCACCCACAATCGACGGGATGTACTGCAAGGAGCCGGGTACACCTGCGCCGCGAGCAGCAGGACTCCACGAGCGCGACCCCAAGTGCGAGGTACAGCTCCAGAGCCCTGCAGCCATAACCGCTGGACCCAGCCGCTTACACTGCAGCCTGGCAGCACATCCCTCCTCGGCCTCGGCTTATACCGCCACAGGAGGACCAGTCGGAGCGCCCCCGCAGGTTTGCACTGCAGCTTCGCAGCCCTTGGCAAGAACGCAGAGCAGCCACATCCGCCCGGGAAGGCGCATTCTCGCGGCTCCTCGCGCAGCAAGCACCAATCCAGCGCTGGCTTGTACTGCGAGGGGCGCCGCTGAAAGCGTAGTTCGGTCCCTAACCGCGACGGAATGGTGGCGTTGCGACATACCGCGCTTCGG
>BTVJ01000113.1:0-21019 GCA_045863395.1 Myxococcales bacterium | reverse complement strand
GACTCCGCGGGGGTCCGTCGGGACTCCGCGGGGGTCCGTCGGGACTCCGCGGGGGCGACTCCTCGCGCGGATCCTGATACCCGGGGGGGATGGGGCGCGACGAGCGCGGACGCTCACGCTCCAACCACGACGGCTTGTGCATGGAGTCGGTATCGCTGAACCACGCCCACTGGACGTCATCCACCACGTAGAGCACCATCCAGCCCCTGGCAACGTTCTCCTCGAGGGCAGCTTGGACGCCATCCTCGCCCAGCCAGCGGAAGTAGCGGTCAGATACGAGCCAAGCATCCGCCTGAGTTCGCCCGTGGTGGTCTGCCATGGTTCGCAGTCCGAGATGCACTATCCGCGCTGCGTCCGACATCCGGGCGAACTTCGGATGGTCGAGCAGATCGGCCGGCACGTGTCGATAGGGGGTCTCGGCCACGTGCGCCTCCTACAGCCCCAACGAGACGGCGCATGACTCCGGCCCGCCGGCCAGGAGCCCCACCCCGTGCAGTGAGCGGATGCGGATCACGGTGCGCGGGCGCCCCGTCTTCTCCGCGTAGACCTTGAGCGTGTCGCCGGCGACGACCTGCGCGTCGTCGCGCCAGAACGGAGCAAGCGCGTCGAGCACCGCCTTGCGGATGTTGTCGCCGTCGGGGCGGGTCGGGGCCCACACGAGGCCGTCCGGGTCGTTGCGGCGGAGCAGGCGCTTCGGCCGGCTCATCACCGCGAGCACGTCCACGCGCACCGGGCCCTCGATGATGGTCCCCGGGAGCTGCATCGCGGCAAGCGAGGCTACGGTGGCCTCCCACTTGCGGGTGCTCGCCGGCGTGTAGATGGTGGCCACCCCGGACGGGAGCACCCTGGCGCGTGGGCGCGCCTTCGGCTGCGGCTCCATGGGGATGTCCAGCGTGACGTCGACAGGTCCTGTGGAGCCGGTCATGGTCCCCCCTCCCTAGTTCAGGCTGGCCCCGAGGTTCGTCGCGTCCAACTCATCGAGGCGCGACCGCAACGCATCGAACCGGTCCAGCCTGGCCACGGCGATGAGGCTGTCGAGCAGCTCGTCGGGACGGCAGTTGCCGAGGCCCCGCAGGAGCCCCATGTGCAGGTAGAAGGGCATGATGACGGAGGCCCCGAAGTCGCGCTTGTCCATCACGCGATCAATGATCCGATCCAGCTCGGCCCTGTAGGGCGTGCCCACGAGGTCCAGCAGGTCTCGCAGGTCGTGGAGGTCCGCCAGCCTGCGGATCTCGTCCTCGTAGGGCTTGCGGCAGTCGAAGGACACCTGGATGCTGCTCTTGATGCACGCGTGCAGCTTCGCGTAGGCGGCGGGCTCGATGTCGCCGACCTCGAACCCGGCGGTGAACTCGATCCAGCACCTGGCGCCGGGGGGCTCCGTGGGCTCCTTCGCCGGCACGCCGGGCAGGGCCTGCTGCGTGCAGGGCTTGTCATCTTCCCGAGGGAGGCGCGTGTTCATCAGCTTCGCCTTGGCGAGCAGCGCGTCCCGCGCCTCGAACGTGAGGCCCCCAACGCCCACCTCCAGGTCGTATCGCCCGATGGCCAGGTCGCTCTCGATCTTGTTTGACCAGCGCGCGAAGCCCTCGGGGTCTATCTGGAGGACGGCCATGTCGTCGTCGTCAAGATCGACCGAGAGGGTGAGCTTCATGGTCAGGTTGCCGAGCTTGTCCTTGTCGAAGGCCCCCTTCACGAGGGTGGCGGTGCGGGTCGATGCGTGGAACAGCATGGTCTCCTCACAGTGCTGACGGTTGGAGTCGGGAGGCCAGGCGCAGCACCCTGCGCGCCCGGATCAGGCCAGACGGCGGGCAGGTGACCCCGTGCTGGTAGTGGCAGATGGCCCTCTCGGGCCGGTGACGCCCCAGGAGGCGCGCCAGCTCCTCCACGCCAGCACCGGTCACGTCGATGGCGCGCCGGTGCAGCCACCGCGTCACCTGGAGGGGTCCGACGGCGCCACGCCGGGAGACGGCCGCCGGCGACAGGCGCGACTCGTGCCACGCCAGGGCCAGGGCCAGGGCGACGGGGACGCCGTGGGCCTCCGCGGACGCGGCGACGTGCTCGCAGGTGGCCCGGGCGACGGGTGCCGGGCCGGCGTGCCCGAGGGCGAGGACGGCGGCGCAGAGGGTGGAGGCGGTCATGCGTCACCTCCGTCTCTCTGTGCGACGGGCGCCAGGCGCCGGCGGGCCACGCGGAGCAGGACCAGGTAGCCGATGAGGTCGGCCTCGGTGTCCTCGTGGTCGTCGGCGCCCTGCCCTGCCCCGCGGGCGAGGCGCGAGAGCTTGTCGTCGATGCGGACCTTGATCTGCTCGACGGAGTCGGCACGCGAGAAGACGCGCACCGGGTCGAGGGCGCTGTCTCCGTAGCGGGCGTTCTTCGCGAGGAGCATCGCCTTGATGGCGTCGCACTCGGCGGCGATCAGGGCCTGGGTGGGCGAAGGGGCCGCGCTCATGCGGTTACCCCCTTGCGGTCGGTGGCCGCTACTCCGTCGAGGAGTCGGGTGGCGGCTCGGGTGGCCGCAGCTCCGCGAGCAGGGCGCGGGTCTCCTCCGAGAGCTCGTAGCCGGGGGGGCGCGACTGCGGGGAGCGGAGGGTGAGGTAGAGCTCGAGGGCGGACGCGATCACGTCGGCCTTGGACAGGCGGATGTCCCGCTGCTCGTTGAGCCAGCTCCCAAGACCGGCTCTGACTCGTGTCCAGATCGTGACCGTCGGCTCGCTGAACTTGCGTGGCCGTCCGCGCCCTGCCATTGCTAGCTCCGATGAATTGTTCTTGACAATTATCCGGATTGGTGCCAGGAGGTGAGGAAAGCGAGCGAGGCGCTGGCCACCCGGCAAGATGATCCAGCGCCCCGCCCCCAACCCGGCCCGAAGGCCGAGAGGTGCCCCGATGGTAGCACGCAAGCACGGATCTACCCAAGCCCCGAAGCAGCTCCCCCTGCCCGCCCCCGATGGAAGCGCCATGGTCCGCCGCGAGGACAGCCCCGAGGAGAAGGCGCGCCGGGCCCGCCTCGACCGCGACAAGACGATGCGGCTCGCGCACGTCACGAGCGATCCGCTGCGGCTCGACGGGTCGGAGGACTGGCATCGGCCGGCGCGGGCCCTGCGCCGTTACCTGCTCACCATGGAGGCCATGGAGGTGCGGGACGGCATCATCGAGGCCCTGGAGGCGGAGACGGCCTTCTACGGTCTGCTCGACCGCTGGTCGTCTGCTGCCTTCGTGGTGCGCCAGGGCCTGGAGATGGCGCGGGCCTTCGTCGCCCTCGACGAGCACGCCCTGTCGCGCTCCCTGCGGGAGCCCTTCCCGGTGCTGGTGGTGCCCGAGGGCTCTGTCCGCCGCGGCGAGGCGCCCCCGGTCGTTCCCGGTCCCCTGGCTCCCACGGACCCCGCCCCCGCCGGCGAGGCCATCGCGGCACCCGGCTCCGAGGGCTGGCTCCGGGCCCGCGCCGACGAGATCCACCAAGAGAAGGGCCGCATGCTGGAGAGCGCCATCCGGATCGGCCTGGCGCTGCTCGACGTCCGCCAGCACGTCCCCCACGGTCGGTGGGAGTCTTTCGTCCGGGAGGACGCTGGGCTGAAGGAGAGGATCGCGCAGCAGTACATGCAGATCGCGGAGACCTTCGGGGGGCCAAAAGCGAACCGCGGTTCGCTTTTCGACTCCGGGTCGGATCTGAGTCGGCTCCCCCTCCGCCGCGCCCGGCTGATCTGTCAGAAGCTCCCGACCCCCGAAGCGGCCCGGGCCTTCGTGTCGGAGCCCCACACCATCGAGGGTGAGGTGCTCCGCGTGGAGCACATGACCGAGGCGCAGCTCCGTGCGGTGCTGGCCGGCGAGGGGGAGGGCGAAGTCGGGCAGAAGTGACCGCATCACGGCCGCACCCCCTCTGTCATGAGCGCCTGCTGCACCAGCCGCGCAACAGCCGACAGGTCCACGTCACGCCAGCCCGTGTCCCTCTTCTGCTGATTGAGCAGGCTCCGGACCGTTGGCCAGGCAGCGCCGCACGTCTCGTACTCGCACCGCGGACACGGCTCCCCGTCCGAGCCGCTGCCAGCCTGGATCTGTCCGCACCCAGGGCAGAATGGCGCGTCCATGAGTGGCGTCATCGCGCCACCTCCCGCCAGCCGGCCCCAGTTCTCCACCGCCAAGGCTCCACCTCGCTCGGCGCGCGCACCTTGTCCACGGGGCGCGCCACGTCCCCCGCCATGGCACTTCGGAGCGCGCGGATCTGAGCCGTGGGCCCGAAGGCCCCGAGCCGGCAGATGTAGAGCGTCGCAACGAGCGCCCTCACGAGAGCACCTCCGTCGCTCGTGGGAGTCGATTGTCGGTGGTCACCTCTGGGGCCGCCCCGATGGCGCGGGTCACGCTTACGGCGACACCCCGCAGCTCGCCGGGCTGCACCTGACGCCCCCAGATGCTGCTGGGGACGTCCTCCGCCCGGAGGGGGCGGCGCTGGGGGCGCGAGAGGGGCAGCACTACCTTGGGCTCGCCGGCATCGACGGGTGCCGCCTTGGGCTCGGCCTGGGCGACCGGGGCCGCGGGCTCGGCGTCGACCGCGGCCCGCTGCGCTGCCTGGCGCTCCTTGCACGGCCCCCGCCCCCGGTGCGGAATGAGCCCCGCCTGTGGCATCTCGCGGCCGCAGAGGTCGCACGTCACGATGCGTGACGTAGACCCGCCCAGGATCACGGTCGTGGGCCTGGCCGGCGGCGCATCGGACACGGGCGCCGCGAGCACCGCGGCCCGCTCCTCAGCCCTGGCACGTCGCTCCTGCTCCCGCCTACACGAGTCCGTGCCCCGGTGCCCGGGGATCTGGCCGCGCGCGATGGTGCGTCCGCAGTCCGGGCACTCCGTGGGCTCCGCGGCCCGGGCGCGTCCGAGGGCGGCGCCGGCGAGGATGCGGTCCTGAGTGGTGGTGGCGAGTGGATCGGCGGCCGTGGTACAGTCGACGGCGACCCCGCAGAGAGGGGATTGAGACGCGCAGATGCCGCAGTGCCGCGTCCCGCCCGGGCCCTTGGCGTTTCCTCTGACTGCGTCCTGCGGGTGGCCGCAGGGGAGCGCGCCCTCGGTGGTGCAGGGGTTGCCGTCGTTGCAGGAGCCCTCCCGGTCGCCAACAGGGCCGCCAGAGGCCCCGGTGTCGCCGGTCGTCACCAGCGAGCTGACGGGGGCGCCGCCGGGCTCGCTCCCGGGCTCGCCCACCCGCGGCGTGGGTGGATCCTCGGGCTCGGCGACTGGATCATCTTGCAGCGAGGCGCCGTGCCGCAGCAGACGCGCAGCCGCCCGGAGCAGCTCGATGCTGCGCCCGCGCTCCGCCGCGGACTGGAGCAGGGCTGCGGCCGCGTCGCGCTCGCCTGCCTGGAGGTCGGCGTGCTCCGCGGCGAGGGTTTCCAGGCGGTCTGCTTCGGCCTCGTGTAGGGTCTGGCTCATCGCTCCTCGTCCTCCACGTCTCCATCCCACGGTCCGCCGCCCCACGTGACGAGGAGCAGCATCCCCACGACCCCCACGGCCATCGCCGCGCCCCCGAGCAGCACGGCCCCGTGCACCAGGGCGAGGCTTGCGGCCCGGGCCGCGCGGGCCATCACGACCGCCTCCCCGGCCCCGGGTTGGCGGGGCGCACGAGGCGGATGTCCGCCCCGTCGAGGGTCCGGCGATGCTGCCTGACGAGCGCCAGGCGCTGCGTCGCGCGGTCGATCTGCGTGATGTGGCGCTCCTCCAAGCGTTGCAGCGCGGGCAGGTCGGCTCGGTCGACGACCCCGTCGCGCTCGATGCGGGCTGCGAGGCGAGCCTCCTCCGCTGCGAGCGTCGCGGCCTCCGCCGCCCCCTCGCAGAAGGTCTGCTCGGCGACCCTGGGGCTGACCGCCGGGGCCCCGCCGTCGAGCAGCCCAGCGGCATCGGCGATGGCCAGGGCCAGGGCGCGCCCGAGGACTCGGACGTGCTCCGCCCACTCCTGGCCCTGGAAGGCCCGCGCGACGGCGCAGGCCGTGTCCAGGTACAGGGGCAGCTCGCCGCTCACCCACCGGGTCGCCGTCGAGCGGTCCTCAGCCCCGCCGGCCCGCGCGAGCTCGGTGGAGCCCACCTCGGCGGAGAGCGCCGAGAGCGCTGCGCGGACCTCCCGTGGCGTGCGGTGCGTGATTGGCACGGTCAGGCCCCCCTCTGTGCGTGCGGATAGGCCAGGACGGCGGCAAGCTGCCCCACATGCCAGCGCACCAGAGCATTGAGGGCGGCCCCTCTCCCGTGGCACCATGGGCTCGGCGCACGACGGCTCTGTGGTGGAGCCACCGTCCTGCGCCGCGGACCAACCACGGGAGAAGGGACCATGGATACAGAAGAGATCCGGGAGCTTCGGCTGGCCATCGAACGATTGACCCAAGCGGTGCACGAGGAAGGCATGGCCACTCGGTTGGCCATCAATCGCACGTGCGCCGCACAAGCCTGGCTGGTGGGCCAGACTATCGCGGGGTCCGAAGCGGACGTACATGCGCTCTGGAACGAGGCGCTGCACTTCGCGGACAGCGTCACTCCGCGCATGAAGACACCTCGCGGCTGAGATTCTCGCAATGCACATTCGCCAGACGGATCCCCCCGAATGTCTCTACGGGGAGTTGCATGACCTTCCACTTTTCCGGGGGGGTGCGGTCGAACGGGTACGGCTTCCTCCGCGCGTACTTGTCGTGCGCTTCCGCGACAAGTACTCGCCACCAGCGCCTCACGCGAAGTGCGTGGCCGATGATCGCAACCGCGATGAAGCGTGTACGGGAGGACGGTGGTCGAGTTGGAACGTGCATCGTCGTTCTCCTACGCCGCTCTGCGGTCGCCCGCCGCCGGGGTTGCTGTGTCGTCTTCGTCGTGGGTGACGCCCTCCCGCTGAACCTGGTGGCCTTGGCCCCCGTCGGCGGTGGTGTCAGCGTCGGTCCCGGGGGCGTTCGGCCCGTCCTGAGGGCATTGAGACTCGTGCGCGGTGGTATCTGGGGAGGCGGCGCCCTGGCTCTCAGGGCACGGCTCAGACCGTGCTATCCGGGCACCTTCGGGTACGCCGTCCGGGTAGAGCAGCTCCTCCACCGCTACCAGGCCGTCCGTCGCGGCGCTGATGCGGGCAGCGGTCAAGCGCTCTGGTGCTTCGCCTTGGCACCAACGCCACGCGGCGTTGGTATTCCTCGCCCCTACAAGCTCGGCGAGTTCGCTGTAGGTCAATCCTCGACTTGTCCTGAAGTCGTCCAGCTTCATGCGGGAACCTTAGCCTCAACCTAATGTTTAGGTCAAGCCCAAAGTTGCTCCGACTGAAGGACAGCCCCCATGGTGTGGAACCTCTAGGAGGTGCGACCATTCAGCCATGAGGCTTCACATCCGCCAGATCCGCCGGGCCGCGAGATTGACGCAGGAGCAGCTCGCCGAGAAAGTCGAGATGAACCCGGCGACGATCTCTCAGCTTGAGCGGGACAGGCACGGCTGGACATCCCACACCCTCTCGTTGATGGCCACGGCCCTCTCTGTCCCCGAGCACGAGGTCCTTGGTTACACGCACCCCCCTGACGCGGAGCTCCCGGAGGCGACGCGAGAGCTGGTGCACCGGGTGGTGCAGCTCGACGAGCGGGGGGTGGGGCTGGTCCGAGCGGTGGTGGAGCAGGCGGAGCAGATGGGGATGGTGAGGCGCGAAGGGCAGTCGCGTTGACGTGTACCCATTTTTGGGTACGATGTGAGGGGCGGTGTGGCGGACGGCTGGAAGTGGAACGACCCGCACAAGTCATGCAAGCGCGAAGTCCGACGCATCGAGCGGAGGTGCGCCGGGTTCCTCGATGAGTTCTTTGGCGAACTCGATGATCTGGTGACGCGCTTGGACCATGGGCCAGCCCTTGGCCTCCAGCCTACAAGCAGCTCACGGAAGAGGAAGGGATCCGTGGCATCTGGGAGATACGGAAGCGTCACTACGACCACAACCTCAGGATCTACGTTGATGTGGACGAAACGAACCGCGCTGTGTGGGTGCTTCTCTGTGACCGCAACAAGGGGACTCGGGCCATACTGCCGAAGGTCAAGGACGCACTACTGAAGCGCCGGCGACAGATCCCTTGGCCCGAAGACGATGAACACGACGAGGACATGGAGGCCGACGATGGGCGCGAAGTGGAGTGACAGGGTACAAGATGACCGGGAAGCCAGCGCGGAGCGACGCCAAGCGTACCGCCTTGGTCGCTTCCTTGGCGAAGTGGCGCGCAATGTCGAGGAGGCCAGGCTGTCAAAGGGCTGGGGGATGCGAGAATTCGCCCGGCGGGTGGGGTCCATCTCAACGGCGCAGCGGGCGCTCGGTCTCTACACGGGGGACGGCGTCTCGCTCAAGACGCTGTTCCGGGCGCTGGATGCGCTGGACCTGGAAATGGTGCCACTCATCCGACCACGGCAAGCCGCTCATGGCTCCAACATTCAGGCAGCCTTGGGGCTACTCGATAAGCTCAGCCCGTGCGCGCAAGCTCCGTTACTTCCCGCGAACGTTTTTTCGTTCCAGCGCTGCACACTCCGGGTAGAGGTGAACGCGCCAACGTACTCCAGTAACGGAGCGTCGCAGCACATTCCTGCGCCATCCATGACCCAGGGGGGCATCCGCCTTCCCCCGCGTGAGGGAAAAGCGGCATGAGCGACGCTGCCCCAGAGAGCATCACCGCGCTGCATGAATGGCTTCAACTGCTCAATATTGCTTTGCTCGAGTGCCGGTCGAAGCTCCACCCGGTCGTGCCGCCACAGCCCGTGGATCCTGATCTGAGGCCCCAGGTCACGACACAAGCCACTGACATGGTGGACGAAGAGAACCGCATCTACACGGTGGTCGTGAAGATGGCGACGGAGGTCGTGGAGGCGAAGTCCGGCGTGACCTGGTTCGAGGCCGAGGCTACCTACATGCTGGCCTACCTGTTCAATGAGGCTCTTCCCAGGGACGTGATTGAACGGGACCGAGCGGCATTTGCTACCAGGAACGCCGTGTTCAACGCTTGGCCCTATTACCGCGAGTTCCTCCAATCGATGTCCGTCCGAACTGGGATCCCCACCTTGGTGTTGCCCCTCCTGCTCCTGAACCGCATCCCCGACCCACCGTAGGATCTCCCCGTCCCCACGACCGCCCCGAGCACCCGCACGCGGGGGTCGGCGGGGGAGAGCGGGAGGCGGCGCCTACTCGCCGCGCAGGTCGCGGAAGAACGCGTCCTGGTCCAGGCCGAAGCAGCGGCACACGCCTCGGATGAAGACGTCGGCGAGCTCGGACTTGAGGCCGTTGTGTGCGGGGATCGGGTAGACCTTCCCGTCGCGCTCGGCACGGTAGGGGTGGCGGCCGCCGGCCTCGACGACCGCGACGCCGCGGGCTTCGAGGTGTCGCTTCACGTCACGAAGTCGGTAGGGCACGGACGGGGGGCTACGAGTGGAGCTGGCCCAAGGTCTCCTTGAGCCAGAAGTTGGGGATGGAGTCGGCGTTGACCGGGTCGTGGTCTGCGATCACGGTGCCGTAGGTGATGCTGATCTGGGTGGCAAGCTCCACGATGGCATCCTGGTGGTCGAGGAGCTGCTCGGCGGAGCGCACGAAGAACCCCTCCTTGAACAGGGAGCGCAGCTTCTCCCAGAACTCCTCCGGGGCCTTGCGGTCGGCCAGGTCGCGCGAAGCAGCCCTGTCCTCTCCGACGACGATGGTCGCGGCGTCCACCGCGTGCTCCAGGGCGTCGCGGAGGGAGGAGCCCTGCGTCACGGTGTCGATGTCCAACACATGGGCGAGCCACACCCCAGGCAGGTCGTCAGCCCGGTATGCGTGGACCCAGAAGGTGTAGGTATTGATCAGGTTCAAGCGCGTCGTCCCATTCATGGCGAGTGCACCTCCAGCAAGGTACAACCGCCGGCCGCGCGGAGCAATTCTGCGCGTCCGTGCAGGGCTCACGCGTCGCGCCTGGTGAAGCCGACCACGGCTCCGAGCACCCGCAGGCGGGGGTCGGCGGAGGAGAGCGGGAGGCGGCGCATTGTTGGCTCCGCTGGGACAAGCTCCGTTCCATCAATAACCCCAAGCACAAGCTTCCCGGACAGGGCGCCGCTCAGCACCTCTGCGACAATTGTTGCCCCGTCGGTCAATTCAGCCGGATCATCAAGGTCCAGATCCTGCATCGCCCCAATCACGTTCCGCCATGCCAGCCGTCGCATCGCCTCACCTAGCATTAGGTACAACCTACATTTTGCCCTTGACTCGCCAATTAGGTCTAAGCTAAAGTTTCTTTCGTACTCGTCGCTCCCTGACAACCCACTCCCCGCCGCCGCGCCCCCGCCGGGAGGGGCCCGCGGGTCCGAGCACGCCGCCCACCAGCGCGGCCCCTGCCGGCCCCGCGGCCCCTCCCGCGCTCCCTCGCCAAGAGGAGCCGCAGGTCAGCGCGTCGGCCCCGCAGTACCGGCGCCCACGGACGCCGGGAAGACACGGCCCCGGCAGTGGGGCGCGGTTGTGCGGGCACCGGGAGCGGGCGTCGCCGGGGCGACGTGGACCCATGATGGCCCTGAACGCCGGTTCAGGCAACGGCAAAGTATTGCAGTGACGAGGTGCGAACGTGAAACCGAGCAACATCCAGCGACTGGCGACGGCCCCCGCGGAGTGCGTGTACTGCGGCTCCCGGCGCGCTCTGTGGACGAAGAGGACGACGGACTACGGGTGCGGGGCCCGGGCCGTGCTGACGTCGGACGACCGGGGGCCGGAGTGGAGGTTCACGAGGCTCTGCGTGCGGACGCAGGGGGCGCGCGCCCTCAGCCCCGTGCCGTCGACCGGGGGCGCTGTCACCGACCCCGAGCAGCCCCCGCCGGCTGCGGCCCGCTTGGTCCTCGTCGGGACCATGCGGGGCCTCCGGCGCCTCGTCGAAGCGGCGGGCGAAGACTTCAACGTCTCTATCGTCGCCATCGCGGAGACCGTGCGAGTCCGTGCGGGCTTCCTGATCAACTGAGCCAACAAGTGATCCGCGCACGGCGCGGGAGAGAGGCTGATTCCATGCGACTGATTCAAGGGACCGTCATTGAAGTAGGAGGAGACCCTCCGACTGTCACGCTCGAACTGGCGAGCCACCACCAGGAGCAGGCGCGAGCCATCGCAGCCTCTATGTACAAGACGGTGTGTGTGTTCGTGGGTGCCGGCCCGGAAGGGCTTGACGACATAGTCGCGTTGCACGACGCCGCGCGCGAGTTCGCAAACAAGTTCCAGGCCATCCTATACGAGATGCTTCATCGAGCGGAGTTGACGGCCTTGCAGGCTGAGCGCTCCGATTGCATGGAGTCGTTTTCCTGCCGGGGCAATGAGTCAGCCGCCGCGCTGCTCCGGATGATTGCGGCACTCAGAACCACTCCGAGCGAGGGGTGCGAGTCGGGTTCCTCAAGAACTCATTCCGAATCGACTTCCAGATGCGAACGATGATCTCGTGATGTGCATCGAGCAACACCCCGAGCGCGTCCGATCCATGCTTGCGCTCGACTATCTGCTCGGCGAATTCCGCCACGACCTCCGATGCGAGGCGCGCAGCAACCGCTGCTCCTCGAACATCCCGGGTGTGGTCGTTCATCACAGGCTTGTCTTCCATGGTCCTTCCTCCCGTGGTTCGTGCAACGCGCGGGGCGGTGGTCACCACAACGGCCGCCTCGCGCGTCCCGATGGTGCCACGGGAGGGGGACCGCCCACAACGTCTACCCGCGCAGTATGCGGATGATAGGAGGATTCGATGCGGCTGACCCAGGTGGAAGTGAGCGGCCTCCGCGGCCGTGACGTGGTGGTGGACCTGGACGACCTGACGGTCATCCGGGGGCCGAACGGCGCGGGCAAGACGACTGTCGCCGAGGGAGTGCTGCTCGCCCTGACGCAGCGCCTCCCAGGGCGGGACGTGGACAAGCAGGGCATGGCGACTGTGGGGCCGCTGCTCGACCTGACGGCAGACCGCCCGTGGACGGTGACGGCGCGCGACAATGACGGTTACGCGGTGGCCTTCGGCTTCCGTCCGTCGGAGGCGGCAGGCACGCGACAGGTCTTCCCGCCCGCCCACGGTGAGCCTGGTCCGGCCGGCGACAACGCCGCAGCGCGGGAAGCGGTGGCCAAGCGGTACGGTGGCACCCTGGGCGTGGCGCTGCTTGACCTGGAGGGTCTCCGACGCATGGAGCCGGTGGCGCTGGAGCGGGCGGTGTTGGCGCTCTGCTCGGGGTCGTCCACGTGGACGCCGCGGGACGTGCTCAACGCGCTGGTGACCGCCACCATGGACCGGGTCAAGCCCGACACGCTGGACCGCGCGGAGCTGAGCGAGGACGGCCTTGCGGCGCTGCTGGAGCCGGCCGTGGACGCCGTGGAGGCTCCCCTCGATGCGGTGGACCAGATCGGGCGGTACGTCGGAGCCCAGCGGACCCAGGCGAACAGCGACGTGCGGTCCACACGCGCGCTCATCGACGCGCCGATCCCAGATGCACCTGACGCGGCGACCATGCAGCGGGTGACGGACGCGTGCCAGACCGCCGAGCTGGCCGCGGCGACGGCGAAGGAGCAGCTCGGTGGGGCGCGGCAGCGCGTCGCATCCCTGGAGGAGCAACGGGCGTCCTGGGAGTCCGAGCGCCGGAAGCGACAGCAGATGGCCCAGGCAGCCGTAGATGCGGCGGAGAGTAGGGCGCGTGAGGCTGTGCGCGAGTACGAGCAGGCGGAGCACAGCATCGAGGCCAGCCGGGCGCAGATCCGCCGCATCGAGGAGGACCTCATCCGCAGGGCCAGTGACACGGGCCTCGGCGCGGAGCTCCTGAAGGCCAGGACCGAACGGGACCGGGCGCAAGTTGCCTTGGACGCATCGGGGCGCCGGCTGTCGGAGGCGGAGGAGGCGTGGTCGTCTGCCCGCGATGCGCTGGAGCGGGCACGCAGGGCGGCCTCCACCGCGCGGGCGGCACTGGACCGCGTCGATGGGGCCTTGCGGGACGCGCTGCGCAACCACGGGGCCTACGCGGACGGACGCTGCCCGACCTGTCGGCAGGACCTCCCGGACAACTTCGACACGGGGCACGAGCAGGTGGAGGCGCTGCATGTCGAGGCCGACGAGGCCGCGATGGCCCACGAGCGGGCGGAGACCCTGCTGCGCGAGGCGCAGGCGGCAGAGCACGCGGCGGAGGGGGCTCGCAGCGATGCGCAGCGGAGCAGGCGGGCCGCGGAGGACGCGCTGCGCGGGGCAGAGCGGGCGGTGTCCGGTCTGGAGAAGCGCGCGGCATCGGGCGCGGACACGGACCAGGCGCGGCTGGAGGGGCAGCGAGACTCCATGGCGCTGCGCGTCGAGGATCTGGCACGGGAGCTGGAGTCGCTACGTTCCAGCGCCAGCCGGTCCACGTCGGGGGTGATCGAGGCGCGGCGCTGCCTGGAGGCGATCCGTCAGGAGTCCTGCCCCGTCGAAGACGCCCCGGTCAGGCGCGCGCTCGATGAGGCCGAGCTGAGGGCCAGGCAGGCGGACATGGACCTGCGCCAGGCCCGGGCGGCCAGGACCGAGGCCGACGCGCGGACGCTGGCTCGAGAGGAGGCCGTCGCGCGGAAGGCCGAGGCGGAGCGGGCCCGGCAGGTCGCCCAAGCCTGGCACGAGATCTGGCGCGCGGCCGAGGCGGAGCTGCCCGGCGTGCAGGCGGAGGCCACGGCCGGCGTGCTCTCGCCACTCACGGGCCCCGTGCAGAAGATGGCGTCGGCCTTCGCGTCACAGCTCGGCAGCTTCGCCGTCGAGTCAGGCGGGCGGCCTCGCATCGGCTGGCGTCGGGGGCCGGTGGTGGTGCCGCTGTCGGCGCTGTCCGCCGGCGAGGCGGCGCTGACGCTCCTCATGGTGGCTGCGGCGATGCACCACCTGGCGAACAGCCCCCTGCGCCTGGTGGTGGTCGACGGCGCCGAGGTGCTGGACCGACACAACCAGGTCGCCTTCGCGCGCCTGGCAGAGCGCCTGGTGGGCGCCGGGCGCCTGGATCAGGTCCTGGTCTGCACGCTCCCGGGCGGCACGTGGGACGGCTGGACGGTGGTGGACATGACGGCGCCAGAGGCGCTGGAGGAAGCGGCATGATCGGGACGGCACAGATTGGGACCATCGGGCGCGTGGGTCGCGTGGGCGACGGCGCCGTGGTGGGCTGGCATGACGAGCTGACGCATGAGCAGTGGCTCGAGCTGCGCACCGCTGGCATCGGAGGGTCGGACGCTGCGGCGGCCGCTGGTGTGAGCGAGTACCGGAGCCGGGTCTACCTCTGGGCGGACAAGACGGGCCGGATCCCTCCGCGGGAGCAGACGGAGCCCATGGAGTGGGGCCACAGGCACGAGTCTGCCGTGCTGCAGGCCTTCGCCGACCGTCACCCGGAGCTCTCTGTGCTGCGAGTGGGTGCGAGTCTGCGGCACAGCAACATCCCCTGGTGCCTGGCCAACCTGGACGGCCTCGCCCGGGACTCCGGCGGAGAGCACGTCCTCGTCGAGGTGAAGACCGGCGGCGAATACATGAAGCGCAAGTGGAAGGGGGGCGTGCCGGCGGACTACTACTGGCAGGTCCTCCACTACCTGGCAGTGCTGGGGCCCCGCGTGCGTCGCGCCTACGTGCCCGTGCTGCTCGGGGGCAACCACTATGAGGAGCGCATCGTGGAGCGCGACGAGGAGGCCATCGCCTGGCTGCTCGAGCAGGAGCGGGAGTTCTGGGGCTACGTGCAGGCCGGGGAGATGCCACCGGTGGACGGCGACGAGAGCACTTCCGAGGCGCTGGCCAAGATGTGGGCGGAGTCGTCTCCCGACGTGGTGCGCCTGCCAGACCGCGCACTCCAGCTCATTCAGGACCGCGAGGCGATCATCCTGGAGCAGAAGACCGCCGAGCGGGCCCGCTCCGCCGTGGAGGCGGAGCTGAAGACCCTACTCGCCGAGTCTGAGCGCGGCTCCGTGGGCCGCTACCTCGTAAGGTGGCCGACCATCAGCGCAACGCGGATCGACACCAAGAAGCTGCAGAGCAAGTACCCAACCATCGCCGCGGAGTGCTCCGTGACGAGTACCCACAGGCGCTTCGACGTGAGCGAGGTGAAGTGATGGCCTTCAAGCGCGGTAAGGGACACATCGGCGGCTACGAGACCGCCAGCGAGTACATGAAGGAGAGGGCGAAGCAGAACAGCATCTACGTGCGCCTGGAGGATGACGGCGACCAGGTCGTCGGCACCTTCGTCGATGACCCGCGCATCCGGGACGTGCATTGGACCAGCGTGGAGTATGTCGACTGCACCCTCGACCGCCCCGAGGGGTGCAAGTACTGCGCGCAGGGGCTGAGGGTCGGCACCAAGGCTCAGTTGAACTTCTACGTCCGAGACGAGCGCCGGATGAAGGTCATCGAGGGCGGTCCGGGGTGGTTCAAGAACGTCCTCAAGGTGATCAAGAAGTACGGTCTGGCCATGGTCTGGTTCGAGGTCGAGCGGCAGGGGGCGAAGGGAGATCCCAAGACCACCTACGCTATTCTCCCTGACGAGGCGATCTCTGACGAGGAGGTCGCAGAGATCGCCGCGACCCCGATCCACGACCTGTGGGCCATCGGCAGCGAGAGCTTTCCGAGCGACGCGAAGCGCGGAGACGTGGAGGAGACGAAGCGCCAGCGCCGCACGGAGCCCGAGGAGGCCCCTGCAAGGGAGCCGGTACGGGAGCCCCGGAATACTGCCCCGGCGAGTCGCCCGCGCACAGTCACTCCACCACCCGAGGAGCCGGAGCCGGAGGCCGTGCCCTCACGGTCGCCCCGTCGGACCACGACTCCGCCGCCGGCCGCTCGGCAGTCTCGTGCCACGGACACCACGGACTTCTTCGCGTAGGGGCGCCGATGAACATCCTCGACGCAAAGTGGCTGGTCATCGACACGGAGACGACCGGCCCGGACCCGGCGGTAGCACGTATCGTGGAGCTCGGGGCCGTCCCCTTCGACGGGGGCCGGGCGGGCCAGAGAATGGGGACTCTGATCAACCCTGGAGTCCCCATTCCGGACGCGGCCAGCGCCGTGCACGGCATCTCCAGCGCAGACATCAGAGAGAGTCCACGCCTTGATGAGGTGGATGAGCGATTTCTGGCTCACGTACGCTCAGCAGACGTCCTGGTGGGGTACAACTTCTCGCACTTCGATGCGCCGATTCTGCAACGCAGCATCGGTCCACGCTGGGACATGGCCGTCGTCGGCAAGCCGGTGATTGACCCGCTGGTGATAGTCCGCCTGGACAGCGTGGGGCGCTTCTGGAAGGGCCATGGCCGCCACAAGCTGACGTCGGTCTGCGAACGACTCCACATCCCCCGCCCCCCGAACGCCCACCGCGCAACGGCGGACTGCCTCATGACAGGCGCGCTCCTGTGGCACCTGCTCACCAGGCACAAGGGCGGCCTGGCGCTCCCCCGAGAGACCGACGCCCTGGAGGCCCACCTCCGAGTACACGCAGCCCGCCAGCAGGCGGACTTCGACCGCTGGCGAGCGAGTCAGCGCCAACGAGGTGACGCATGATCCGCTCTCCGCACTGGATCCAGACCGCGTCGGGCGTCGAGTTCGACCTGTTGGAGCCCCGGCCCGAGGATGTCCCCATCGACGAGTCCTGACGCACGGTGCGTCGGGACGCCGGGCCGCGGGCTTGAGCCAGTCACCGCGGTCCGGCGACCCCATGACAGTCTGCCCCACGGTGGGGCAGGCCCGCTCGCCCCATTGCTCGCGCGCTCGGGGCGGGCGGGCAGCTACGACAGGAGGATCGGATGGACAGTCCCCGGCGCCACACCTGGCGCATCGTCCGGCTGCTGGGCGGGAACGTGCAGTGCTTGCGTCTCACAAAGGACGGGCACCCGTGGCACCCGCTGTATGTGCCGAGGGCGACGACGCTGAGGGGCTATCCATGACCCGCATCGCCATCATCGCGTGCAGCCGCACCAAGCTCCTGCACGCTGCCCCTGCCCGCGACCTGTACCAGGGGCAGCTCTTCCGCGCATCCGTGGCCTACGCCGAGGCCACCTGCGACCGCTGGTATGTGCTCTCCGCGCTGCACCACGTCGTGGACCCGGACGAGGTCCTGGAGCCGTACGAGCGCTCCATGGCCGACGTCATCCGGAGCGGCCGCGGCCGGACGGTCTCCCCGGACCCGCGCACCGCGTGGGCCACGAGATGCCGCGGCCAACTCATGGGGCATCGCTACGTGCTGGGAGCGCGTGTCATCCGTGGCGACGTGGTCGTAATGCTCGCCGGTCGGCCGTATGCGGAGCCGCTGACGGAGTGGCTGGAGGCGTGGGGCGCGGCGGTTGATATGGCCGATGGACTGGTGTCATGAGCACCTACCCTGCCCTCTTCCTCTTCGCCGGCCTGACCACGCCCGGCATCGTGGAGTGCTGGAGCCGGGTCGTCGCCTGGGCGCCGCTGCCCGAGCCTCCGGAGGTGCCTGCGTGACGACCACCTACCCTGCCCTCTTTCTCTTCGCCGGCCTGGGGGGCGGAGCCCTCGGCTTCCAGCGCGCCCAGGGGCGTATGCGGGGGCTCGTCGGCCGGTTCCGCATCGCCGGCGCCGTGGACTTCGACGCCGCGGCGGCCCGGGACTTCGAGGCCCTGACGGGGCACCCGTGCACCGTCGCCGACCTCGCGACGATGACGCCCGACGAGCTGCGTGCCGCGTGTCCCGAGCCGCCGGCGGTGCTCTTCACGAGCCCGCCCTGCAAGAGCTTCTCGGGGTGCCTCCCCGCCGCAACCGCCTGCACGCCCCGCTACCAGGAGATGGCGGACCTGGCCGTCCGCGGACTCTTCCTGACGCTCGAAGCGTGGCCCGACAGCCCGCCGCGGCTCATCCTCCTGGAGAACGTCCCCCGCATCCAGAATCGGGGCCGGCACCTCCTCGACGTCGTCGTCGGGATGCTCCAGTCCTACGGCTACGCCTGCCGGGAGACGGTGCACGACTGCGGCGAGCTCGGCGGACTCGGCCAGCGCCGGCGCCGATTCCTTCTCGTGGCGCGGCACACGCGATCCGTCCCCAACTACTGGTTCGAGCCGCCGAAGAAGACGCTCCGCACCGTCGGCGACGTGATCGGGCCGCTCCCCGTGCCATGGCCGGGCGGGGACGCAGGCGGGCCGATGCACCGGCTGCCGCGGTTGAGCGCGCTGAACTGGCTGCGGCTCGCGCTCGTACCCGCCGGCGGGGACTGGCGGAACTTGCCGGAGTCGGTGGAGATGCGCCCGTCCGACGACCGCCACCGCGGCGCCTACGGCGTCGAACGGTGGGATGACGCCGGGCACGCGGTGGTGGCCGCCGCCAACCACCGCAACGCCTGGTCGAGCATCGCCGACCCGCCGATCATCATCGCAGCGGACGGCACATGGCACCGTCCGATGACGACGCTCGAACTGGCCGCGCTCCAGGCGCTGCCTGTCGGTCGCGAGGGCGAGTGGCTCGTCCTCGACGGCGCCAGTCACCAGGGCTGGCGCCAGCGTATCGGCAACGCAGTGCCACCGGACACGGCGCAGGCCATCGCGGAGACGGCGGCACGGGCGCTCCTCGCCGCGGACGCAGGTGTGTGGGAGCTCGGTGGCGAGGGTGTGTGGGTCGAGCGGAGAGAGGAGGCGCAGGCGCCATGACCACGCGAGACGACTACGTGCCGGGCTCACTGGATCGGTGGCTGGTAGACCAAGGCCCGGGCGGAGTCATGATCCATCTGCGCCACGATCCCCTACGCTCCCGCGCGCCGGCCTTCACGGCTGCGATACAAGGCGTCACGATGGGCGACGGGGAGACTGCCATGTCGGCGCTGTCGCTGCTCCTCTGCGCGCTGAGGCAGATCGCAAAGGAGAACCCCATCCCATGACCCACATCACTACACCAGCCCCGCACCACTGCGAGCGTTGCGGCGCCCCGCTGGTCCGGGTGCGCAACTACCCCACGGGACGTGTGCTCACCACGGGGTGCTACCACTGCGCTCAACCGGATCTGCGGCAGCGTCAGCCACTACCGCGCTTCTTGCGGCGCTACCTACACCGGCGCTACCGCATGGACTGCACGCTTGAATGGTACGTCAAGGACGGCCGCGACTGGCGCCGGCTGCTCCGGTGGCGGGCACTCAGGGGGGATGTGTGATGCAGCTCGCTTTCGACTTCGCGGTGGCGGCCCACGCCGTGCGTCACATCGCGCAGATCGCGGAGGACACGGAATGAGCCCCCACCCCTGGAACGCCATCCACGCAGCAGCGCGGCACAGCCTCCGATCACAGATCCCATGGTGGGCGGAGGGGTGCTCGGGGGAGCACCTCGATCACGTCGCGGAGGGGCTGCACCCCACAGGCCGACCGCTGCGCGAGGAGCAGGGGCAGACCTGCGGTACGTGCGTTGGCTACCGCCTGACCCACGACTGCTGGCTCGCCAGCGACGCGGGGGGGCGGCGGGTGCGCCGCGAGTGGTGGGCCTGCGACAGGTGGATGGAATGAGCGCTGACCGGATCATCCTCGAGGCGGAGCTGGCCGCGACGCGTGCAAGGCTCGCGGTCCTGGAGCTCGCCCTGTCCTCCGCTCCCATGGGGGCCACGGATCCCCGCGGGCAACGGACGCGGTACTTGACCACGGCCGAGGCGGCCGCCTACATCGGGGCGGGCGGGAGGAGCACGGTGACCGGCTGGGTGGCCGCCGGGATGCTGCGCCCCGACGGGCGCCGTGGGACGCGCGGGACGTGGCTGTTCCTCCCCGAGACCCTGGACGCGTTCGTCGCCGGCATGGCACGGCGGAAGGAGGAAGACCGTGGGACAGGAGGAGCAGGAGCAGAGGGAGCCGCCAGTCCGCCCGCAGCAGCAGCCGCAACGGCCGCCGCAGGAGCCCGGCATCTACAGGCTGTCCCCCGGGCAGTGGCGGGTGCGAGTCGCCGTGCGCCACGCGGGGCGGATCGTGCAGCGGGAGCGCCAGGTCGAAGGGAAGCTGGCCCAGGCTCGGGAGGCCCGAGAAGCGCTGCGCAGGGAGCTGCTCCTGGACCTGGAGGAGGCGCCGGTCTCGGGGGTGACCCAGCGGAGTACCGTCGCCGCCTACGCCGAGCACTGGCTGAAGGCCCGAGCGCCGCGCCTGAAGGCGAGCACCCGTGACCGCTACGTGGGGGCGCTGTCACAGCAGATCCTCCCCCGCTTGGGGCACATCCGGCTCGACCGATTGACCCGAGCGGACGTCGAGGGCTGGACGGCGGCGGTGGAGGCGCTGCGCCTTCCCTCGGGCGACCCGTACAGCCGCCACACCTTGGCGGGGTGGTGGCGGATCCTGACCGAGGTCCTCCGCGACGCCGCAGCAGAGCTGCACCTGCCCGACCCCACCGCGCGGGTGAAGGGTCCGACGTCGGCGGCCCCGCGGAAGCGGGAAATGAGGACCCTGACACGGGAGGAAGTGGGGTCCTTCCTGGCGTGGCTCGCGGAGCACCGCCCGGCCTGGCACGACGAGGTCTTCCTGATGTTCCGCACAGGGATGCGGCCCGGCGAGCTGTACGCGCTGACGTGGGACCAGGTGGACCTGGAGCGCGGGCAGATCCACATCGACCGTGCCCACTGGCGGGGCGACGTGGCCACGCCGAAGACCGACGACCCGCGAGTCGTCGCCCTGACGCGGACCATGGTCGACCTGCTCCGAGTCAGGCGCGCCAGGATGCTCCGGGAGCAGCAGCCAGGCATCGAGCGTGGCCTCGTGTTCCCATCCGCCCGCGGCGAGCTGCGGATCGCGAACTCCGCCTTGCCGATCCTGGTGGAGGCCGCGGAGCACACTGGCATCGACGTCCACGTGACGCCCCAGGTGGTCCGGCGCACCTTCAACACCCAGCTCCTGGAGGCCGGGGTGGACCGCATCACGATCCGGGCGCAGATGGGCCACGTGTCGGAGGCGATGACCGAGCGCTACGCAGGGGTGGCGGTGGAGCGGAAGCGGGCTGCGGTAGAGGCGCTGGAGGGGGAGGACTAGAGGCGCTTGTTGTGGCTCGGTGTTGTGACTTGGGGCCGGTCACAACGGGCATGCGAGCGCCAGAAACAAAAAAGGCCAGCGTTTCCGCTGGCCTCTCTGGTGGGCGATGCAGGAT
>BTVJ01000112.1:0-21149 GCA_045863395.1 Myxococcales bacterium | reverse complement strand
TCGGACCCTGCAGACCCTGCGGACCCTGGGCGCCCGTGTCCCCCTTCGGACCCTGAGGACCGGGGTCTCCCTGAACACCTTGGGGACCCTCGGGGCCAGCGAGACCCTCTGGACCCTCGGGGCCAGCGGGACCCTGCGGACCCTCGGGGCCGGCGGGTCCCTGCGGACCCTCGGGGCCGGCGGGTCCCTGCGGACCCTCGGGGCCGGCGGGTCCCTGCGGACCCTCGGGGCCTGGCTCACCGGGGAGTCCAGGGTCTCCGTCACGCCCTGCGGGACCTTCGGGCCCCTGCGGACCTTCGGGTCCCTGCGGACCTTCGATACCCTGCGGACCCTCGAGACCCTGCGGACCCTCGGACCCCTGGGGACCCTCGGGCCCCTGCGGACCCTCGGGACCCTGCGCACCGGCAGGGCCGGGCGAGCCCTGGGGACCAACGTCACCCTGCGGCCCTTGCGGTCCCACCAGCCCGGTCGGGGAGCCGACCCACTTGCCCTGCTCGTCGATGACGAGGCTGCCGTTGACGCTCACGCTCTTCGGCGAGATGTCGCCCACCACCGTCGACGCCACGAGAGCGTAGGGGACGGACGCCAGGGGCACCCGGTCCATCTCCTCGTCGGCGCCCACCGTCATGCCGAGCCAGAGCTGCGGCGCGGCGGCGAGATCGCTGTCCATCAGGAGGCTGAGCTCCCCGAGGTAGACCGTGAAGAACCCGTCCACCGCGTCCACCTGGTTGCCGCCCGTGTAGAGCTCCTCCCAGACCGGGCTCCCTCCCGACGGAGCGGCGTACAGCGCAAACCGCACGTCCACCGCCCCGTCGATGGGAACGCCCTCGGCGTCCGTCAGGACGCCCTGGACCGGGACGAGCTGGGGGACGAGGGCCAGCGCAGGGCCGGCCAAGGAGGCCAGCGCCGCTGCAACCATCACTCCGAGACGCTTCTTCATGGGGTCAACCCTTCCGTGTTCGATGACTGCGCTACGGGTGGACGACGGCCCCGACGCCAATCGTGGCCTTGTACTGGGTTCCGGTCACGGCGCCCCCGGCGGGACCGCCGACGACGAGCTTGCACCGGTAGTTGCTCGATCCGATGAGCGCTCCCCCCGACGTGGGCGCAAAGACCGTGAGGGCTGGAGCCGTGACGGGGCCCGTGTCCCCTCCCGTGTCGCCGGCGTCCCCGCCCGTGTCCTGGCTCACGTCACCGGCCGCGTCGTCGCCGACGTAGTCGCCGGCGTCGCCGCCACCACCGTCGGACGTTCCGACGTCGGAGAGGCCCGCGTCGTCCCCCCCGCCGTCCAACACACCGCCTGCGTCCTCCAACGCGTCCGGGCCGGCCACATCGCCCGCGCCCGCGTCCGGCGCCCCGGTGTCCCCGCCACCAGTGTCTCCCGTGACGCTGGAGTCAGGCGGGTTGACGCCCACGTCCAGCTCCGCTCCGGTGTCCCCGCCGGCCGCGGGACCGCCGGTCGAGGACGAGCCACACGCCGTCACAGTGAGCGCGACGACGACGACGGCACCGCGAATACACTGGCCAAACCAGGCTCGATTCATGGGTGAGAGCTCTCCACGACCGTCGAGGTGTCTTGCGCGAAGTCCCCGGACCTGCCAACAGGCGCAACCCCGACATTGTGTGCGGAATTGGACGGCGCTGTCCAGATCCTTTCTCTCCCCCCGCCATCCGAGCCACACGGCCCCCCAACATGCGGACAGGGTCCAGCTTACCAGATGTGGTGCCTCACCCTGGCACTGGCAGGCGGGTCTGTCACAGCTCTCCACGCAGGCCGAAGCCCGGCAGGATCGGGAGCCCGGTCACCACCTCGCTGCGCCGGTAGTCGTGCTGCCAGGCCATGCCCTCCGCGTTGGCGTGGTTGGTCAGGTTCTGGGCCTCCAGGTACGCGGTCAGCGCCCAGTCCTCGAAGAGCCACCGCTTGTCCAGGCGCAGGTCGAGCTGGTGAAAGTCGGGGAGCCGTGCGCCGTTCACGGGCCCGAGCACCCCGTGGTGCACCCCGACGTCCCCATCGAACACCGCCCCCACCACGGGGGTCGTCGGGTTCCCCGTCGCATACCGGTAGCGAACCCCCAGCGTCAGGTCCCAGGGCAGCGTCGCGCTGACCACGGCGGTCAGGACGTGCGTCTGATCGAAGTCGAAGAGCCGTGTGGGCGCCCCCGGGTGGTCTTCCCGCTCGCTGCGCGACAGGGTGTAGGACACCCACCCCCAGATGAACTGCCCGGCCGCCTGGCGCAGCAGGACCTCGCCGCCGAAGGCGCGCCCAGTCCCCGCGCTGACCAGCGGCTCTTCCCCCGCCGGGTCCGGGTTCGCCGCCACGAGGCTCGACAGATCCTTGTAGAAGCCCTGCACGTCCAGGCTCAACCCCTCGTACAGAGTCTGCTCGATGCCGGCGCTGACCTGCACGGAGCGCTCGGGGGTCAGCGAGCGGCTCCCGAAGAAGGCGTACAGCTCGTCGTCGTCCGGGCGTCGGTGGTAGAGCCCCACAGCCGCCTTCAGCGCGGTGGTCTCTCCCACCCTCCACCGCAGCGAAGCTCGCGGGTCCACCTTCACCGCCTGCCAGATGCCGCCGTAGGCGTCGAGGCGTGCCCCGGCCGTCAACGTGAGGTTCTCGTGGGGCGAGGCCGTCCCCTCCAGGTACACACCGCCGCGTAGAATGACCCCCGCCTCGTCGGTCTCCCCCATGGCCGTCGACCCGATTGGCGGGATGGTCCCCCCCTCCCGCGGCGGGCGCATCGCGCGAATGGTGGCGCAGTAGACGTCCGCCGTGGAGTCGAGCCCCACACGCACCGTGAACGGGTCTCCACGCCCGAGGGTGAGATCCTCCCGCCATGCGATGCGACCCACCCTTACGTCGTAGTCGATCTGCGGCCCCACGACGCCAGAGTACTGTTGGAAGGTGCCTTGGATGCTGGTCGCGAGGGTGTCTCCCCGCCCGAGCTCGTGGACCCACCGCGCCTGGACCCCGTGGAACAGGAGGTGCGTCTCGATGGCCCCGCGCATGGCGGGGTTGTCGTCGGAGGGCTCCGACAGGACCAGCCTCACCTGGTCGTCGGAGCCGAAGGCGAACACCCGCAGGGAGTCTCGGGGACCCAGCGCCGTGTCCAAGAGCGCCTGGTAGTCGTAGTACGCGGGCGCCCGCGTGAAGGTCGGCTCGGGCAGGATCGCCGGCAGCACCGCGTCGATCCAGGTCCGACGGGCGGCGAGCGTCAGCGTCCCGCCCTCCCACACCGGGCCGCTGGCGAAGGCGCTCGCGTGGAACACGTTGAGGTCGCCGTAGCCCCCCCACCGGTCGGCGCGCCCCCCTCGCAGGGACACCTCCACGAGCCCCGCCGTGCCGTTTCCGTGGGTGACGCCGAAGCCACCTGCCGAGAAGGCCAGGTCCTCGAGCAGGTCCGACGAGAACACGGAGGTCACGCCCACGAAGTGGTAGAGCTGGGGGATGTACATGCCATCGACCCGGTAGGCCGTGTCCTCCGGGGCGGACCCGCGCATCACGAGCATGCCCGAGCCCAGCGCGGCGCGCGCCGTCCCGGGCAGGTTCTGGATGGCCCGCAGCGCGTCGCCGCTCGTCCCGGGGATCTTGTTGATCTCCGCGACCTCCAGCACGGTCCGAGGCGCCGTCGTGACCGGCGCCGCGGCGATCACCGTCCGGTACTCCGCGTAGGGATCGGGCCGCAGGTACAGCGTGACGTCCGTCGCCCCTTCCCGCACCACGACGGGCGCAGACGCCTCCTCGAAGCTGGACGCGGGCACGAGGACCGTGGCCTCGCCCACGGGCGCCGTGAGCTCGAAGCGCCCGTGGTCGCCGGAGACCGCCTGGAGCCCGTGCTCCGGCACGACCACCACGACCCCCGCCGCAGGGCCGCGCCCGCCCCGCAGCAGGAGCTGGCCCCGAATGACGCCCGTCGCGGGTGGCGGACGCTCCACCACCTCCCTCCCGATGGTGAACTCATAGACGAAGTGGATGCGGACGGCCACGGGCGCGCCGTCCGCCTCGGCCGGCCGGAACACGAAGCGCCGCGCCGCCGCCAGCGCCGCCTCGTCGAAGCCCAGGCCCACGAGCTCCACCACCCGCGCGTCGCTCACGGTGCCGTCCGCGGCCACGTCCAGCTCCAGGAGCACCGAGGCCTCCAGGTCGCCGGCGAGCGCCTCGGCGGGGTAGTCCGCCTGCTCGAAGTGGAGCAGCTCGGGTTCACGGGTCAGGGGGGAGTCGGCGCGGGCAGGCGCGGCGAGGCGCACGGCGAGAAGGATGGCGACGGCAGCGATGCGAAGCGCCCCGCTCATGGTCACCCGCAGCTCGGCGTCAGGCGGTCGGGCCCCTCTGGTCCGCCGAAGGTAGCGCACCCACCCCTTCACGGCAACTGAGGAGTGGGGTGATCCTCTAGCGGGCCTCTTCCCTCGCCAACGCTGCCGCCCCCAGGATCCCAGCCGCGTCGCCGAGCGACCCGGCAACCACCCGCAGCCCCTGGTGGATGGCCGGGAAGGACGAGTGGCTCACCGCGGCCAGCAGCGGCCCCTGGAAGATCGGGAGCGCGCCTGCCAGACCCCCGCCAAGCACGACGAGGGGAACGTCCAGCACGTTGAGCAGCGATCCGATGCCGAGGCCGAGCCACGCGCCGAAGCGCTCCCAGATGGCGCGGGCGGCCGCGTCCCCGTGGGCCGCGAGGTCGAACAGCTTGCGGGGCATGTCCGGGTCCGCCGCGAGGGCCTCGGCGTCGTCCAGGTCGATGGCGTTCTCCAGGATCTCGTGGCGCAGCCCGTTGGACGACGCGTACTGCTCCAGGCAGCCCGCCCCCCCGCACCCGCACGGGCGACCGCCCGGCACCAGGTTCAGGTGCCCGAGCTCAGCGGCCATACCGTGGACACCGCGCCACGTCCGGCCCCCCAGCCGGAGCGCCCCTCCGACCCCGGTGCCCAGGGTGAGCAGCATGAAGCTGTCCTGTCCGCGGGCCGCCCCGAAGAGGGACTCACCGACCCCGACGACGTTGGCGTCGTTGTCGATGGCGAGGGGCAGGTCCAGCCCCTGTCCCCGCAGGCGACCGCGGAGGTCGAGGTCCACCCACTCGGGGAAGTTCGGGGACCGCGTCACGACCCCGGCCGCCAGATCCACCGCCCCGGGGATGCCAATCCCGACGCGCGCAACGGTGGCCGCCGCCCGAGACTCCTCGATGAGGCAGGTGAGCAGGGTCACCATGCCGTGCTCGCTCCGGTCGGCCGGCCCGACACCCACCACGCGCACATGGTCCAGCGCGCCGTCATCGGCAACGAGGCCCACCTTGACCCGGGTGCCGCCCACGTCGATGCCCAGAGTGACGCTCATCGCTCCTCCGCGTGCGTGGGCCCGAAAGCGTACAGGGCCGCCGCAATGAGGCCCGCGGCCGTCACCGCGAGCGCATACCACACGATGATCCAGGACCGGCCGAGCAGCACGGCCAGGAGCGCGAGCACCAGGAGCACGTCGCGGCCGCCGAGCCACCGCAGGCGCCCCACGACTCGGGCCAGGGAGGGCACTCCGTCGTCGCCCGGCACCCCGGGCCTCGCCTCGTCCACCGACAGCACGCGCGCGTACCGGGCCCCTGCCACGAGCAGGAGCAGCCACAGCGCAGTCAACCCGGCGATCACCGTGGCCCACCCCCCACCCTCGCCAAAGGAGCGCGCGGTCAGCGCCGCGAGCATGGCGACCTGCACGACATCCGTGCCGACGCGGTCCAGCCAGGCCCCGTGAGTCGCCCGGTGCAGCAGCCGGGCCAGCGCCTCGTCGACCGTGTCGAGCAGGCCGCAGACGGCCATGAGGGTCGCGCCGAGCGCCACCCCCTCGGGGCCACTGAGGGCCAGGACGGCGGCAGCGCACAGGCCCGCCAGCACCCACGCCACCGTCGCGGCCGTCGGCGACACCCTCAGCCGGAGGAGGATCGCCACGAAGGGACCCACCAGGGGCCGCATCAAGTAACGGGCGATGGGACCGTCCATGCCGGCCCCCAGGTGGGCGGCCGCATAGAGCTCCCGCGAGGCCAGCCGCAAGGCGTCGGCGTCGAGGACGCGGCGCACCGGCCCTGGCACCTGCCTGAGCTCCGCGCGCCCCTCCCGCCGCAGCTCCTCCAGCGCCACCTCTGCGTGGGGTAGGGCCTGGAAGCGCGCGTAGAGCGGGCGCGGCAGCGCCGCGATGCCCGTCCACTCGTCTCCGCCCATGGCGAGGATCGCGTCGTCCGGGGTGGAGGACGCGACCAGCGAGGTCAGCGTGCGCGCGGAGGTCACCACGTCGCCGGCCACCAGCAGCACGCCGTCCCCCGCGCTCGCCGAGATGCGCGCGATGGCCGCGGTCTCCGTCTCCCGCTCCCGCGGGTGCGCCAGCTCCACACCGATACGCAGCTCGATGCCGTAGTCGAGGACGGCGTCGATCTCATCGGCGCCGAGCGCCCCGAGCACCCACACGTGGCGCATCCCCGCGTCGGCCAGCACGTGCAGCAGGCGCCCCACCACGGCGAGACCAGCGACGGGGGTCGCGGGCCCGATCCCCGGGTGCCGGCGCACGAGCACGATGGCCTGGGTGATCATGGGCGGCCCCAGGTGTCGAGCCACAGGTTCATGACCAGCAGGGACCAGAGCGCCTTGCGGTGGTCCGCGCGCCCCGCCAGGTGGGCGTCGAGGAGCGCGGTGACCGCCTCGGGCCTGAACAGGCCGTCGCGCCGCACCCGGTCGGGGTGGAGCACCTCGCGCACCCAGGGCAGGAGCGGGCCCTTGATCCACGCGGCGATGGGCATGCCGAACCCCTTCTTGGGCCGGTCGAGCACGGCATCCGGGACGCGCCCCCGGAGCGCTCGTTTGAGCAGGAACTTCATGGTGCGGCCGCGCAATTTCATGGAGGTCGGCAGGCTGGCGACGAACTCCGCGACGCGCACGTCGAGCAGCGGAGCCCGGGACTCGAGCCCGTGGGCCATGGTGGCGCGATCCACCTTCACCAGGATGTCGTCGCCCATGTAGAGCTTCGCGTAGAGGTAGCTGAGCGCGTCCATGTCGTCGCGAGGCGTCACGCGGGCGCGGTGCGCCGCCACGTCCTCGAAGAGGTCGAGGCCCGCCGTCGCGGCGAGCACGTCGTCGGTGAGCAGCCCAGGCTGAGACAGCGGATCGATGGCGCCGATCCAGACGAAGTGGCGCGCCTCGGGCGGATACTCCATGCCGAGGAGGAACCGCTTGATCTGGTAGTCGAGGCTGATGTTCCCGACGGACACGGGGAGGTGTGCAGCGAGGCGCCGCGCAACGCGATGCACCCCCCCAGGCACACGCCCGTAGAGCCCCGCGGCGCGGTGCGCCAGGAAGGTCGGGTAGCCGAGGAACAGCTCGTCGCCGCCGTCGCCACCCAAGGCCACCGTCACCGACTCGCGGGTGAAGCCGGCGAGCATGTACGTGGGGATGAGGGACCCGTCCGCCAGCGGCTCGTCCATGATGCGGAGGATCCCCGGCAGCAGGTCGAGCATGGACTCCGGTTCGAGGATCCGCTCGTGGTGGTCCGTCCCGAAGTGGGTCGCGACGAGCCGCGCATAGGAGGACTCGTCGAAGGTCTTGTCCCTGAACCCGATGCTGAAGGTCTTGATGCGCTCCGGCGGCAGGTGCTCCGCCATGAGCGCGACGACGGCGCTCGAGTCGATCCCCCCGGACAGGAACACTCCGAGCGGCACGTCGGACATCAGCCGCGCGCGCACCGCGTCGCTCATCAGGGACCACAGGCGGTCCGCCAGCTCCTGCTCCGTCCCCGCCGGAGGCTCAGGGAACCGCAGGTCCCACCAGGTCTCGACCCGCGCGCTCCCACCGGACCAGACCAGCAGCCCCCCGGCCGGCAGCTTGTGGACGCCCCGCAGGATGCTGTGCGGGCCCGGCACGTAGTCGAAGACCAGGTACTTGCGGAGGGAGGCCAGATCGAGGTCGCGACGGATCCACGGGTGGGCCATCAGCGCCTTCAGCTCGCTGCCGAAGACCAGGCCGTCGGGGGTCTCCGCCCAGTAGAGGGGCTTCTTGCCGAAGCGGTCGCGAGCCAGGACCAGCGTCCGGGTGCGCGCATCCCAGATGGCGGCCCCGAACATTCCGTTCAGCCGCGGGAAGAGCGCCATCCCCCACTCCTCCCAGCCGTGGACCAGGATCTCCGTGTCCGAGCGGGTGGCGAAGTGGTGCCCACGCCCCTCCAGCTCTGCCTTGAGCTCTGGGAAGTTGTAGATCTCGCCGTTGTAGACGGTGACGACCTGGCCGTCCTCGTTGTAGATGGGCTGGTGGCCACCGCCGAGGTCGATGATCGACAGGCGCCGGTGGCCGAGGTGTACCCCAGGGGCCTCGTGGAAGCCCTCGTCGTCTGGCCCCCGGTGGCGCAGGGCGGTCGTCATGGACCGCAGCACCCCGGTGGGATCCTCCGGTGGGCGCCCCGAGACGACGAAGCCGGCGATGCCGCACATGGCCCGCCTCCTAGCGCGTGTCCGTGCCGCGCAGACCGCGCCCCAGGTTGAGGGTGTCCCGAACCACGAAGGGCTGCTTGCCCTGGGACTCGAAGTAGGTGCGCACGTTCAGCTCGGCCAGCAGGCCGAACAGCAGGATCTGCACGCCGACCACCCCGAAGAAGATGACCCCGTAGAAGAACGGGTCCGTGTACAGCGGGGCGCCGGACCAGAAGCCGTCGGCGCCGGCGAAGGCCTTCTTGCCGAGGGCGACGAGCCCGCTGACGAGGGCCACGAAGAAGGCCGCGAACCCGAACCGACCGAAGAAGTAGAGCGGCTTCGTGGCGTAGCCGACCAGCAGGCGGACCGTCATCAGGTCCAGGATCACGCGAAACGTCTTGCGCAGCGTGTACTTGGACGTGCCGAACTGGCGCGCGTGGTGCGTGACGGGGATCTCTGTCACCTTGCCGCCCGCCCAGTGGGCGTAGACGGGGATGAAGCGGTGCATCTCGCCGTACAGGTTCACCTCGGCCATGATCTCGCGCTTGTAGGCCGTCAACGTGCAGCCGTAGTCGTGCAGCGGGACCTCGGTGATCTTCGAGATGATCCGGTTGGCGATGCGCGACGGGAGCGTCTTCGTCCAGTAGGCGTCCTGGCGCTTCTGGCGCCAGCCCTTCACCACGTCGTAGCCCTCTTCCATCTTGGAGAGCAGCCGCGCGATGTCCTTCGGGTCGTTCTGGAGATCCGCGTCGATGGGGATGAGCACCCTGCCCGTCGCGTACTTGAAGCCCGCGTCCATGGCGGCGGTCTGGCCGAAGTTGCGCCGGAAGAACACCACCTTGACCGTCGGGTCCTTGGCCGCCCACCCCTCCAGGATCCTCCGGCTACCGTCGCGGGACCCGTCGTCGCAGAAGACCATCTCGTAGGTCTTCCCCAGGGCCTCCAGGGCGCCCTTCAGGGCGTCGTAGAGGGGCGGGAGCGACTCCTCCTCATTGTAGACGGGCACGATCACCGAGACGTCGATGCCGTCGGGCGCGCTGAGGTCGGGCTGGTCCATCGCGAGGTCCATCTGCGGGTTGCGGGTCATCCGAGCGGCCGCCCAGGGGGGACGGGACGCGCGATTGTAGCGGCCGCGGGGCGGTTGGGCAAACGCGCGGTGCCCCCGACGACCGGCGCCCCGACCCGTCGGCTCAGAGGTCCAGCTCGAGGGCACGGAGGCGGTCACGCACCTCGTCGCCCGTGGTGAGCGTGCCGAGCTCGGACGCCAGGTTGTGGCGCATGGCGAGGCGCGCGATGCGGGCGAGGGCCCGGAGCTGCGCGTTCTGCGTCTCGCGCCCGCAGACCAGCGTGAAGACGACGCCGACGGGCTCGCCGTCCGTCGCGCCGTAGTCCACGGGCGCGTCGAGCTTGGTCACCATGACCACCGTGCGCCGGAAGCCCGGCAGCGTGGCGTGGGGGACCGCGATGCCTCGCCCGAGACCGGTCGTGCCGAGCGCCTCCCGCTGCATGAGGGCGCTGAAGAGGGCGCGCTCGTCGATGCCATCCTCGACCTCGGCCACATGCCGCGCGACGGACTCGATCACCCTGCGCTTGTCCGCTGCGTGGACCCCCACCGCGATGTGGTCCAGAGGAATCAGCGGAGTGATGTCCATGAGCCCTCTCCCTTGCGCCGCTCGAGCTGGCCGGCTCATCCGGCTTGCGGCGGCAATTTGCACGGCGCGCCGGCCCGCTGCAACGAAAATGTCAGCGCCTCCACTCCCGGCTCGTGACGCGGCGCCCGGCAGCGCTCCCGGCGCGGGTGACAGCGGCAAGCGCCTCCGGTAGTCTCCTGCCCATGACGACGCTCAACACCGACTGGGACCGGCTGGTGGCTGCCTTTCGCGACGCCACGATGGTGGACACGTACTACCTCAACACGCGGACCGGGAAGCTCCTCTACCACAACCCCCGGAAGCTCGGCGCCGCCCGTGCCCAGAAGGTGGAGGAGCGGGTCTTCGAGGAGGAGGACTGGATCGAGATCCCCTACGTGGAGTCGGACGAGGAGTTCGCGGCCATGGAGGCGTTCGCCTCGTCGGGAGCGGCGGGGGAGGCGCGCGAGGCGCTGCACTCGGCGATCACGAGCGACAAGCCCTTCCGGCGCTTCCGCGAGGCGCTGCGCCAGGCGCCGGGCGCGGCGGCCGCCTGGGAGGAGGAGCGGCTGCGCGCTGCCCTCGACCGGCTGGTGGACTTCTGCGAGGCCCTGGAGATCGAGATAGACCACCCGGCCTTCGCAGCGCTCCGGTCCGCTGCGCGGGGGGAGGCCACCCTCGCGCCGGCAAGCTCCCTGTCCATCGGGCGGGGAGCGTCACCTGCCCCCAAGGCGCCACGCCCCCCGCGGATGGGCGCGGGACCGAGGGTCAGCGGGCCGCGGGGCCGGTGACGCCGGGGGCGCGGCTCGATCCGGCCACCTCCCGGTCTGACGACGCTGTGGGCGAGCGTCGTCCGTTTGACACGATCTCCGACCAGCGCCATGTTCTGCAAGGAGTGCCAGTTCACGGAGGTTTGCCATGTCCACGGCAACTGCGAGGCTCGGAGCGGGAGGCAGGGTGGTGATCCCGGGCGAGTTCAGGCGCGCGCTGGGACTCCGCGTGGGGGACGAGGTGGTCGTGGTCCTGGAGGCGGATGGGCTGCGCGTCATGAGCTCCGCGTCGGCGGTGAGGCGTGCCCAAGCCCTGATCGCTCCCTTCGTGCCGGTGGATGTGTCGCTCTCGGACGAGCTGATCGCCGAACGGCGCGAGGAGGAGCGCAGTGCCGAGTGAGGCCGTGCTCGACGCCTCGGCCCTGCTTGCCCTGCTCCACGGAGAGCCGGGGAGCCAGAGGGTGGCTTCAGCGATCCCCGGCGCCGCCGTGTGTGCGGTGAACCTCTGCGAGGTCGTGGGGAAGCTCGCCGACACCGGCGTGCCCGAGGCGGTCATCCAGAGCGCCATCTCCGGCCTCGGGCTGGAGGTCTACCCGTTCGATGAGGAGCTCGCGTACCGGGCGGGGCTGCTGCGGCCCGTCACGCGGGCGCTCGGGCTGTCCCTCGGCGACAGGGCCTGTCTCGCGCTGGCGCAGCGTCTGGAGTTGCCAGCCATCACGACGGACAAGCAGTGGTCCCGGGTGGCCCTTGAGGTCGAGATCGTGCTGGCGCGCCCGTAGGCGCAGTCCGCGCAGAGGCCCCCGGCATCGGAGTTCCTAGCGACCGCCCCCGCTGAGCCCGGTATCGAACGCCTCGCGGGGGAGCCGCCTCGGCGGGCGTGGCGGGCGCGGCGCCCCCGGGACCACCCCCGTCGGCTCCCAGAGCCCCGTGCCCTCGGCCGCGCGCAGGCCCGCCCGCTCATCGCAGCCGTCGAGGGCCGCGCGCCAGGCCGCGAAGCCCCCTCCCCTGCGCCACGCCGCGTGAACCGCCAGGCCCGCGTCCTGCCCTCCCTGGCTGAGGCGGTACTCGATCCACGCCCACCGGGACGAGGCGGCGCGCACGTCCGCGACGCCGCGCAGCCCCTTCCGCACGCGGTCCAGGGCCCGATCCACGGCCTTGAGCCCTGCGAAGGGGGCGTGGGCCAGCGGCGTGTGCAGCTTGGGGACGAAGGGGCTGAGCGTCAGCGCGAGCGGCCCGATGCCGGCGAGGTGGCGGCCCATGGCGATGAGCTCGTCCAGATCCTCGTCCGTCTCCCCGGGCAGCCCGACAATCACATAGAGCTTGAGCGTCCGCAGACCCGCTGCCCGGGCCAGCTCCGCCGCGCGCACGAGGTGCCGGTCCCGGATGCCCTTCATCAGCTTCGCGCGCATGCGCTCGCTGGGCGCGTCGCTGGCCACCGTCAGCGTCCGGTAACCACCGCGACGCAGGAGGTCCACGAAGTCCGTGTCCAGCCGGTCGGCGCGCAGGCTGGAGACGCCCACGCCCTTGCCGCGCCGGATCACCTCCTCGATGGCCTCCTTGATGTGGGCGTAGTCGCTGACGGCGGCACCCACGAAGCCCACGCGCGGAGCCCAGTCCGGGACCGCGTCGAGGAGCGCCGCCGGATCCGACTCCCGCATGGGCTGCACCGTCGCCCGGATGACACAGAAGGTGCAGAAGCGCGGGCACCCCCGCGACGCCTCGATGAGGAACATATCCGAAAGCTCGGCGTGGGGTGTGACCACCTGGCCCGCGGCGGGCAGGTGGGTGGCCCCGACCCGCAGGTTCTCTGGCACCCGGTCACCGTGCACGGCCGGCACCCAGAAGCCGGGCAGGTCGGCGCAGGCGCGCAGGAAGGCCTCCTTGCCCGCCGGCAGGGCGTCCATGAGCTGCTCGACGGCCTCCTCGCCGTCGCCGTTGACGACCACGTCCACGAAGGGACCGAGCGGAAGCGCGTTGGACGTGGTGATGGGCCCCCCGGCGATCACGGGCGGGTCCGAGGGGCCGCGGTCCTCGCGCAGCGGCGCCAGGCCCGAGAGGTCGAGCATGTCGACGAGGTGCAGCAGGTCCGGCTCGAACGCGATGCTGAAGGCGATGAGATCGGACTCGGCGACGGGCCGCTCGGACTCCAGGGTATAGAGCGGCGTGCGGGTGGCGCGGAAGGCAGCAGGGTCGTCGGGGTAGGTGGCGCGCTCACAGACGAAGTCCGGGCGCGCGTTGATGAGCCTGTAGATGACCTGGAAGCCGAGGCTGCTCATGGCCACCGGATACCGGGCAGCGTGGCACAGGGCGACCCGGAAGCGCCCCTCCTTGCGGATGGTGCCGCGCTCCGCCTCGAGCAGCGCGCGGGTCCCCTGCCGCAGCTCCCAGGTCATGGGGGCGGCGACTCCAGCGCGTCCAGGATCTGGCGGAGCCCACTCCGGCCCACCGAGGGCAGGGAGAGGAGGTCGAGCCGGTCGGCCGCTCGCACTGACCCCACCGTGGCGAGGCCCGCGGCGAGCAGGGCGTCGAGGATCGGCGCGGCCAGCCCCAGGACCGAGACCGGCGCCTCGTCGGGCCACCGCTCGTTCGGCTCCCACCGCGTGGTCCAGCGCCCCTCGGGGCCCGGCTGCCGCACGACGACGCCGCTCCCATGGTCGCACCGCGCAGCCACGAGCACGTCGTCCTGGTCTGCGAGCAGGGCGTGGGCCTCCGCCTCGTAGCGCAGCGCCTTGGCGGGATCGCTGGTCACGGTCATCGCCGCCACGAACGCGAGCTCGGCCAGGAAGGGACGCCCTGCGTCGAGCAGCTCCTTGCCGGCAGCGACATACGCGGAGACCTCTGCGGGGCGAGCCGCGAGCAGAGCCAGGCGGCCATCGGGCACCTGGCAGAGCTGGCGCAGGCAGGCGAGGACCACGTCGGTCCACGCGGCGTCGTCCGCGGGCGCGGGCGCGGGAACACCCACGCGGTCGGCGAGCACGGCCAGGGCAGCGCGCAGGGTCGGATCGAGCAAGGTGCGGACGCGGCGCTGGGCGTGCTCGCGCAAGACGTTGGTGGACTTCGTTTCTCCGGCGATCCGCCCGAGACGCCACCTGGCCGTGTAGGGGAGCAGTGGGATGGCGAGCTCCGGTGGCAGGTCGAGGCCGCAGGGGCTCTCTGCCGGGAGCGCCTCCGCGAGGGCTGCGACTGTGGCGCCGGCCTCCTCCTGCAGCGCCGGGAGCGCGGCCTCCACGGCGTGGTTCCACAGCAGGTGAGGGTCGCTCTCCAAGAGCTCCAGGGCCCACTCCAGGGCGAGGCGGTCGAGCGAGGCGGTCGCTCCGTCCAGGGCCTCGCGGAGGGCCACTCCGACGGGCGCCAGATCGAAGCGGGCCGGCAGACGGATGGGGCGCGGGCGCCCGTTGCGCATCCCGAGCCACCGCTCCCGGTCGTGCTCCTCCAGGCGGGCGAACGCGGAGGCGACCAGACCGCAGCGAGGGCGGAGTGCGCCGAGCCCGGGGTGCTGGCGCAGCAGCGTCGCCAGCGCGTCGTCCACGACGAGGCCCGAGCGCCCCGCCGTATGAGACGGCGTGGCGTCAGGCGCCTCGACGTGCGCCACCTCGACAGTGCGCGGCAGGCGAACGGGGGGGGCCTTGCGCGCTGACTCCCGCTGGCTGGCGCGCACGCGGATCACCCGCGCGGCGCCCCCGTCGGCGGCGTCCCGCACCGTCTCCCCGACCTTCCAGCGCTCGGTCGTTGGGACGACGATGTCCACGCGCCCCCTGGGCCAGCGCTCCGCCTCCGGGCGCTCGTCGTCTTCCCGCGGTCCTCTGGGCATCCTCACTCCTCTGGCCTGTGCGGCCAGGGAGCTAGCTACCACGGGGGGCCGAGCAGAGCAACCGCATCGACCCGCCCACCGTCTCGGACCGCCTGGACTTGGGGTCGCCGCACGGCCTCGCCGTGACGTGTCGTGCAACGAGCGCGGGGCTCGGCTGCGCCGGAGAGGGTGTGGGCTGGATGCGCCACGTGAAGGTCGCGAGGCGGTATGGTAGGGTGCGCGAGCGTTGAGCCCAAGGAGGACGCAGATGTGTTCGAGAGCGCGGTGCAGCCGGTGCGGGAAGGTGACGTGGCGCGGGTGCGGGGCGCACGTGGAGCAGGTGCTCCGCGACGTGAGCCCCGAGGACCGGTGCCGCTGCGAGGCACACGCCCCGGAGGGCCTGCTGTCGGGCATCGCGCGGCTCTTTCGCGGTGAGCCGGAGAAGGGCCGATCAGACCGGTAGCGTCGCCCACCGCGCCCCACACCGGAGATCGCTCCCATGACCCCGCTCCAGACCCGCCTCGCACTACTGCCGGCTCGCGGCAAGCTCGCAGACGCGGTCCAGTCCGCCGTGGTAGCAGCGGGAGGCGAGCCGCCGCCCTGGGCCCGCTGGCTCGATGACCGGGGGGACCCTCGCGTCAGCACGCTCCCGCCCATGCTGATCCCGGTCGCGGTGAGCGACACGGAACTCCTCGCCCTGGACGTCTGCGTCGAGGCCATCGAGCGTGCCCGCCTGCCGGTGGTCGGGTCTACGGATGGGCGCTTCTGGCGACCGGTCGCACCGGATCTTGGCGCGCTGTGCGCCTCTCCGCCCGACGGCCAGCCCCTGGACGGTCTCCGGTTCAGCGCGGCGGCCCGCCTCGCGCCCTCGAGCTTCCGGGTCCAGGCAGCGGAGGCGCGACAGTGCCGGGGAGTCTCCGCCGCGGACGAGGCCGCCCGCGTCATCGGGGCCCTGCGCCGCCCGCTCCACGGCGCGCGGGATCTGGAGGAGGTCCGCGAGGTGCAGGAGCGAGCCCTCGCCCTGGAGGCTGACGCCCCCCTGGACCCGCTGACCCTGAGGCTGGCCCGGGCGGGACTCGACGCCGAGGAGTGGCGCACGGTTGGCGCCGAACGAGGCGTCGCGGGCAAGACCGGAGACGCGCTGCGCGCCCTCGCCGGCGCGGTCTTTCTGGGCACGCCCATGGACGCGATCCGCCCGGCGTGGGAGCGCCTGCTCCTTCGCGCGGGCTGGGGCTGGGCGCAGCGCTTGGCGTAGATGTGGGTGCCATCGCCTGGTGCGACCACCGGCCGAGTCGAGCCCCAGTCCCCACAACGTGGGCCCCCGACCAGGCCGCACTCCGAGGGGTGGACCAACGAAGCAGAACACGTCGAGGCGCTCTTCCAACAGGAATCGGTGGCGTGTTCGCAGCTTCAAGCCGCCGTGAGCGCGACGCGCACGAACTCCCGCAGGTCTGGAAGCCGCTCCTCGATGATGGCCTGCACCACGTCCAGGTCCAGCTTCTGATAGTCGTGGACGGCGATGTTCCGAAAGCCCACCATCCCGGCCAGCCGGTCCCCCAGGTCGTCAGGGAGGAGGCCGGCCGTCACGAGCAGGTCGAATGCGTCTCGGGACCGCTGCGGCAGCCCCGCCCGGCGTACGCGCACCAGATGGAGCCCCAGATCGATGGCCGCCTCGCACGCCCGCTGAAGGTTGAGCACGATGGAGTCCTGTCGCGTCAGGTCCCTCCGCAGCCCCTCAGGATCGCCGCGATATTCCTGCTCGACGCGCTGGAGGCAACGCTCGATGATCGATGCCTTGGCGAGGACCACATCATCGACCATGGATGGTCCCCCGGCGCACGGCGTCGTCGACGATGTCACGCCGGCTCTCGACGAAGCGGACGTACATGGCCCAGACGAGAGACTCGAAGGCCTCGGCGGCAGCCGGGTCACGGCACACCACACGGCGCCCAGTGCTCACGACCTGCATCTGGAGCACGGTCGGAGCGGCCCGCAGGTCGACGAGATCCACGTCGCGACCCAGCCGCCGGGCCAGATCGGCCGCGAGCGCCCACCGCTCTACGGCCGGGATGCGGCGCGCAGGATCCGCGGTCAGCACCGCGACGTCCACGTCGCTGTCCGAGCGCATGGCACCGGCCGCGGCGCTCCCGAACAGCCACACGGCCACGGGGGCCGGCGACGACGTGGCCACCCAGGCAGTGAGCTCCTGCTCGATGTTCGGCCGTCCGTCACCAGCGTCATCACCCATGACCGCCATTCTACCCTGCGGCGAGCGAGCACGGCAACGTCAAGACCCCTCCTCGCCCGGGGAGAGCTGCTTCTTCCGAGCGGTCGCCAGACCCAGCACGCAGGTTCACGAGCCGCGACGACCCAGCAGGTACCACCTCAAACCGGTTGGATTGCGCCCCGTCAGGCTCGTCAGGGGCAGGGAGTGTACCCCACGTCGAAGGTCCCCTCGACGTCGTGCACCTCCCCGGCCGCGCAACTGCCGTGCCCGATCCTGCCAGCGAAGCTTCCGACAGCGCGGGAGCCCAGACTCTCCAGAGTCACTTCGAGCCAACATCCGGGTGCGCTCGACCAGCACCCGTCACCGCATGGAGCGGGGCCTACTGGAAGACGATGGATGACCGACAGCTCCATGTCGGGTCTGTCGGCGGCCGTCCACGTGCCGCTCTCGGCCAGGGGAATGTCCAGCGCCACGACCAGACCAAAGCCGTTCGAGTCAGGTACCACCGCCTCTGCCCGAACCGCCAGCCTGTCCTCGACGGGCAGACGGGCGAAGAACGTATACGGCTTGTGACCCCAAGACGACGCCCGCGGCTCGTGCTCGACACCATCCACGACGATGCGGAACTGGCTGTCCAGGTTGTCGGCGACAAGAGCAAACTGGCCTGTCGCCGGGTCGGGGAAGCACTGCGACTCAATCAGCGTGTTCGTGTCGAACAGGCACACTGCGACTGGCATCCCGTAGGACACCGACTCCGCTTCATTCACGCGCTCCAGCGCATGTAAGCTATTCTGGTCGTCCAGCCCACCGGCCACTCCTGCCCGCCAGGTCGTCCCCTCCAGCGTCAGGCTAACCGCGGGGGGCCTTGGAATACCAAATGACCCGATCTCCAACGGCTGGTGCTTGAGGATGCTCTCGCGAAGACGACACTCGTCGATGACATGATTGTTGTCGATGACCTGGATCGGACACAGCCCGACCGCCGTGAATTGGCCCGCGCCCATATCGAACTCGCCGTAGGTGAAGCCGGAAGGGGCGATACTACGAACGGTGTCGCGGCATGGACACGCGAGTGGGTCCTTGGACGCTCCCGCCAGGCCATTGCTCCTGATCCCCGAGAGACCTAGACGACCACCTGGAAGCAGCCGCAGCGACCGCGTGTAGAGTCCGCTGTGACCACCGGCGGCGTCCACGTCGCTACACAGCAGCGCGCCGGCATCCTGTACGCAGGCCAGGCTTGACGACTCCTCCCCAACCGCAACCGGTGAAGCATCCTCGTGCGAGCGCTCGGCCGCAGGCTGCACGTCCGGGGCCCCGCCAGACGCATCACCGGCGGGCGCAGACAAATCGCCGTCTTCCAGCGAGTCCCCGGTGGATCCGGAGCTGTCGAGGTCGACCGAATCGCCGACTCCGGCGGTAGTTTCAGATCCCACCGCCACCAGGGACCCTGAGCTCTGCGCGCTCCCGCTGGACGAACATCTCGCCAGAGCGGCACCGAGCAGCGCCACCAAGAGGCCCAATCTGTGAATGATGCAAAGACCCTTTGGCTTCATTTCAGTACCCCCTCTTCTTGCGGTGGTGGATGGTACCGTCAGACCTGATGAACACCTGGTGCAGCCTCCCGCCGACCGCGGCACTCTTCCCGGGGCTTTCGACACCCTCGATGGGTTGGAGCACGTTTCGCTCCGCCGCGACCACCGTTCCGTTGCCGTCCTCGGTCAAGGAGATCTGCGCCATCGGGTAGCTCAAGTAGTTCGGGTCCTGAACATGCGAAGAGAGAAGCAGTCGGATGGCGGCTGGATTGTTGTAATTCCCACTCACGTCCCATTGGATGAGCGTGGAAGGTCTCACACTCCCAGGAGGAGATGCGAACCGTGCATTGAAGGCATCGGCGGACAGACGCGGACAGTACGGGTTGGACCACGAGTTGAAGTGAATCCCCGCCGGGGTAGCAGAGATCACGCACGATTCATTACCAAGAGTATATGCGAGCCAGATCCGCCCCAGGCTCTCCACGACATCCGGAGGGGCAGCCGATGTGACGTACTGGCCCGCCACAGTCACGATTCCGTCGCTGCCTCCAACCTGAGCCCAGTGCACCTGCTTGAGAACATCCCGATGAAACACGTACATCTCTCCGGCAAGCGCCGCGGCCGTTACAGGTTCATTGCTCGTGGCGAGCGGCAGATACGGCGTCACTGGCGTTGGAATGGCAAGAGCACCATTGATGAGCGCCGCCCTTACGACCGCGCGTATACCAGGGCTCACCTCAACCGGATAGAAAATCCAGTCGAGCGCCAAGGAATCTCTTTCACTAAGGAAGTCCGGCGCCCCCAACAAGGGGCGCACCTCGTACGCCGAAGTATATGCAGGCAGCCACCCGGTGGCCGCACCGTACTCGGCAAAGGTCAATCTCCTGGGCGGGAGACTACGAAACGCGACCAGGAGCCCCTGTCCGTTGTTCGGTGTGGCGTGGTCCGTGGTGGCCACGCGGTCAACCGCCAGAGTACTGGTCGGCACTGCCTGCGGGGGATCCCAGAGTCCGACCGCCGCCAAGGCATCGAGCGACGCCAGGGTCGTGGGAAAGCCCACCAGTCCATTGTCGATGTCAACCTTCAGCGCTGCCGCCGAGAGGGCGACAACGTAGTCCTCGTAGGTCGACGTGGATGTGAGGTAGTAGCGAAGGAGATTGTGGAATGTCTCGGCAGTTCGACCGAACCCTTGTCCGGCCACGCTGAGTCCGTTGAAGTCCAGACTCCCCGCGGCAAGGAGGTAGCACACCTTGTTGCCAATCCCCGCATTGTAGTGCACGAGCTTGTCGTCTTTCGAGTTGGTCCCAAACCTGGTCCACCGGTCGGGCTGCCCGGTGAAACTGCAGTTAGCGCAGGTGTCCCAGGCAAGAGCCGAGAGCTGCGGGTGGGCAACGTTCCGCGTGCCGAGATAGGTCGCGGACCAGCTAGTACCCTCGAACAGAATCCAGTCCTGTGACACTACCGCCGCCAGGCAATCGGACGCGTGCTCGTCCAGTGCGCCAGAATGTCCCATATGGTCCAACCCGGCGGTCGCCTGGTTCATGGCATGACCGAACTCATGGGCCACGAAGTCCATTGACACATTGCCTGGGTCGAACACGGCGCGAGACATGCCCGAAAACGGAGTTCCCTTATCGTTGTTGTATCCGTCCCAAAACGGCGATGTCGTGTTGCCACCGTACCTGACGGTGACCTCCATAACGGCGTCACTACCATCGTAGCTGCTCCACCCAAACTGGCCATTCCAGAAGCTGTAGAGGGTAGCCAGGTAGCTCCTGGCCGCCCGCACGACTGTGTCCACGCAACCATTGCAGTAGTATGGGTCGTCAGTGAATCGTAGCACTCCCGGCAATGTGTCCAGCCCCTCTGCATCCGAGACCGAGCGAGCCATCGCGTGCTTCGCCACAGGGGTTGAGGCCAGGACGGTCCCATCGGCTGCGCTGATCCTGGTCACGACCAGCGTGTCATGCGCATCTCTCGTCAGAACCTCCCAGGCCAGCGTCAGTTCGTCTCCCTCACTGCTGGATCCGAGCGCCTCCGGTATCCAGACGAGGGACGGGTCTATGGCCTCGACCTGTACACCCGCGCCGGTGGGAAGGAACGTCAGTGCCACCGTCTTGTCAATCCCGTAGTCTGGAAGGGGGAGCTTCGCGGGCACCGCGGCCAACCTCCCGTGAAAGTAGCTGAGGTCGCCATTTGGCCGGAGATGTGCCACAGCGTCCGCGCCCTGAATACGCACCCCGTCAATTACTTGCTGCACTCGAAGAACCGTCGTTCCATCCGCGAAGACATCCTCCCGCTGGACCGTAAACTCGATCTGCCTTCCCGTTGGAGCGAAGAGGTTGCCGTACGAGTTGAGGAACTGCTGAAGCAGCCCGGGTGGTGCCAGGTCCTTCACCGGCTGCGTCAATGGGGGAAACGACGCGTCAAGTCCCGCGAGGAGTACCGGGATCCCGGACGGCGAAGTCACGACCAGCGGCTCTCGCGGATTCACGCCGCGCGTCAGGAACTCAGCAGTGACATCCCCCGACAAGCCAATGAACCCGGGCTCTGTCGCGCCCTTCAGGGCGGCGCGGTCATACAGGTCAACGAGGCTGGCGTTGACCGTCTCCACGGCGCCGAGTTGGGTTCCCGTGGCCCCGCCGCCGCTCCCGTATGGCTCCGGCGAGCTACAGTTCCAGAAACAAAGGGCCATCATGCCGAGTAGGAGCAGCGTCTTGCGACCTTGCGACCTTGCGACCTTGCGACCTTGCGACCTTGCGACCTTGCGACCTTGCGA
>BTVJ01000111.1:0-21712 GCA_045863395.1 Myxococcales bacterium | reverse complement strand
CGCGCCCATGCCCAGCGAGAGGATCACGGGCACCGCCAGCGGCATCAGGCGCACCCAGCGGGAGCGCTGGCCGTCCGGATCGCGGAGGCCCAAGGTCGCGGTCATCACCATCAGCCCGGCGGCCACCCCGCCGAGGAACAGATACACGGGGATCTCCCAGCCCCAGATGTGGAGCTGCGGGTCGATGAGGTGGCTGCTGCGCGCCAGATCCACTTCGAGCATGGTGTCCTCCGGGCGCCGGGGCGCCGCGCTACGCTGGGGGGCGGCTCCGGCCAGCCCCTCTCCGGAGAGCGCCTGCGCGCCCTCCGCGTCCCTGCGGGGCAGCTACGAGCAGCCGCCGCCCTTCTTCTTCTTCGGGGCCGCCGCCGGCGCCGCGGCGGGCGGCGGCGGGGCCTGCTTGACGCCGGTCATCGCCGCGTGGAGCCCTGAGCGGAAGGCCCAGGCCTCCCGATCCTGGCGCGTCGCGTCGGCGGCGAGGGGCGCGGGCGGGGTCAGCGCGAAGGCGCGCCACGCCTCGAAGCCGCCGTCGAGCACGAGCACGGTGCCCGCGTAGGTGACCTCCGGGGCGCCGCCCACCAGCACCAGGTCGCGGCCGTCGGTGGCGTCGGCGAGGCCCAGCTCCGCGATGCCGTCGCCCACGCACTCCGACCCGGGCACCCGCTGCTCCGCGCACGCCTCGCGCGCTCGAAGGTCGAGCACCCGCACCGTCCACGGCGCCTCCAGCACCCGGCGGGCCAGCGCCTCTGCGGTGATCACGGGCGGCGCCGCCACCTCCGCCTTGGGGGCGCCCGGCATCGCCAGGCCCGCGAGGCCCGCCACCGCGAGGAGGCTGACGGTCCCGAAGGCCAGGCGGCGGCCGGGGCGCGCAGGCGCAGCCACCAAGCCCATGCGGCGGGTCGCCCAGCCCTCGACCTTCTCTGCCCCCACGAACATCGCCAGCGCCATGGCGACCACCAACGCCGCGAGCACCGGCGCCGGCAGCCCGAGCACGTCGTAGAGGAAGAGCTGGCCCCGGTCACCGCTCGCGTTGAACTGCTCGATGAGCGGATATACCTCGTTGAAGACGATGGTCCCGAGGACGACGCCCCCGAAGGTCAGCATGCCGTCGACGTTGCCCGACGCGGCCGACACCGCCGACGTGCCGGGGCAGTAGCCCGCGACGATGAAGCCTGTGCCCAGCAGGAGCCCGCCGGCCAGCATGGGCCAGAGGTACGTGCTGCTCGCCGCCGACGACGCGACGACGCGCAGGTCCGCGACCCCAGCCGCATGGGCGACCATCAGGCCCACCATGGCCGTGATGATGGCGCCGAACATCACCTTGAACACGGTCATGTCGTGCAGATAGAACTGCGCGGCCAGCTTGGGGGCCCGGCCGAAGCCCGCCCGCTCCAGGACGAAGCCGAAGGCGAAGCCGATGACCACGGCCACCACCAGGCCCACTTGACGACCGTCACCCGTCAACCACTCGAAGGGCATCATGTCCACTGCCTCCTCATGACGTGCGCCAGGGCGTAGCCGCCGGCGAAGACCGCGAGCATGAACACCCAGCTCCCGGCAGAGAGCAGCGCGCCGCCGGAGAGCGCCTGGCCCGACGTGCAGCCCCGCGCCAGCCGCGCCGCGAAGCCCATGAGCACGCCGCCGAGCACCGCGAAGGCAAGCCGCGAGGTCACCGAGATGCGGGGCCCCCGGAGCACGCCGAGCTTCATGCGGCCCGCGGCATAGGCGCTCACCGCGCCCCCGAGGAGCACGCCGACGACCTCGAAGACCAGCCAGTCGTCCAGCGGGCTCGCCCCGTCCGCCTTGACCGCCGCCATCTGGGGGTTGGCGGCGACGTGGCCCGGCGCGACAGCGTCCACCGCGACCACGCCGAGGCGGTTGGCGGCCCCGGACGCGCCGAGGCCGTTGCCCATGACCAGGAAGGACGCCAGCAGCACGAGCCCGAGGGCCACGCCGGCGAGGTAGGGGTTCCAGAAGGTGTCGCTTCGGTTCATGGCCTACACCAGGAAGTGGACGTTGGGGTTTGTGCCAAGCTCGGACTTCAGGACCTTGCTCCTGCGCTCGTGCAGGACCTTCGCCACGTCGCTGTCCGGGTCGTCCAGGTCCCCGAACGTGAGCGCCTTGGTGGGGCAGGTCTCCACGCAGGCCGGGAGCTGCCCCCGCTGGACCCGGTGCAGGCAGAAGGTGCACTTGTCGGCGAAGCCGTCCGGGTGGATGGACCGCGCCTCATACGGGCACGCGGCGATGCACGCCTTGCAGCCCGTGCACTTCTCCTGGCTGACCATGACGATGCCGCCGTCCTCGATGTGGCTCGCCCCGGTCGGGCACGCGCTCACGCAGGGGGCGTCCGTGCAGTGCATGCACCGCTCCGAGCGGATCTCCTGGCTCAGGTGGGGGAACACGCCCCGGGTCTCCACGACGATCCAGTCCCGGTTGACCTGCTCGGGGAGCTTGTTCTCCGTCTTGCAGGCGATGACGCAGGCGTTGCACCCGACGCAGCGCCGCGTGTCCACGGTCATTCCGTATCTCATGCCACCGCCTCCGCCTCGATCCGCACGAAGTTCACCGCGGTGCCCGTCCCGCCCATGATGGGGTCGACCGCGTACCTCGTGGTCAGCTCGCTGTCCGATGCTCCCTTCCCCGCCGCGTACCCCAACCCCTTGGCCGTGTGGCCCCACCCGTGGACCATGTAGACCGCGTCACCGCGGATGCGCTCGGTGACCCGCACCTTCACCGGCAGCGACCGCACGCCGTCCTGGTTGACCAGCACGACGCGATCACCCGTGCGGAGCGGGCGCCCGGGCCCAGGGATGGCCCTGGCTGCCGCCGCGTTGACCCACACGTCGTTCTCGCCGTAGGTCTGCGCCAGGAGCCGGTTGTTGGCCGTGCGCCCGAAGGTGTGCTGCGCCGCACGCCCCGTGATCAGCCGGAACATGCCCGGCGGGGGCTCCTCCTGCGGGTAGAAGGCCGGCAGCGCGTCGAAGCCAGCCTTCTCCAGCGCCTCGCTCCTCAGCTCCACCTTTCCGCTGTCCGTGAAGATGGGGATGGGCGCCCCCTCCTCCTCGCACGTCGGCGCCGCCTTCCCCAGCACCACGCCCGTCGTCAGGAGCTCGTCCACGTCGTAGCCGCCCGCCCCGGCCCGCGCCCGAACCACTGCCAAGGCGTCCTCGAAGTCGAAGGTCGCGCCGAGGCCCATGCGCCGGCCCAGCTCCTTCGCGATCCACCACCCGGGCTTGCTCTCGTGGAGCGGCTCCACCGCCCGCTGCCGCACGGCGACGAAGGGCTCCTTGTACGCCGGCGCCCAGAGGTCGTCCTCCCGCTCCAGGTAGGTGGCCTCGGGCAGCACCACGTCGCTCCAGCCCACGATCTCCGCAGGGAGCACGTCGACGGTCACCAGGAAGTCCAGGTGCTGAATGGCCTCGATGGTCTCCGCGGGGCGCGGGAGGCTCTGGATGAGGTTCGTCCCGTAGACCAGCCACGCCTTGATGTCGTAGGCGCCCTTGCCGGGGAACGTGGCGAGGCGCAGTCCGTTTGCCAGGGTCTCCTCGGCGAACGGCCAGCCGCCCTCCTTCGGGCGGTCCGCCACCCCGCGCATCTCGTGCTTCGGCATCGGGAACGGGTACGGCGGCAGCGGCATGGCGCTCTGCGTGATGTAGCCGCCCCGGCGCCCCCAGCTCCCGAGGAGCGCTGCCAGGATGGCCACCGCCCGCATGCGCTGGGTGTCGTCGCCGTACCAGGTCGCGTGGCGCCCCGGGTGCACCAGGGAGGCAGGCCGGTGCGAGGAGATGAAGCGCGCCGTCTCGCGAATCAGCCCCGGCTCGATGCCGGTCAGCGGGTACGCCCACTCGGGGGTCTTGTCTGCCACGTGCTCGCGCAGCGCCTCGAAGCCGCTCGTATAAGCCGTAACGAAGTCCGCGTCGTAGCGCCGCTCGCCGATGATCACGTGCATCCAGGCGAGCAGCAGCGCGGTGTCGGTGCCCGGCTTGATCGGCAGCCAGTAGCGCGCCTTGCCGGCCGCCACGCTGAAGCGCGGGTCCACCACCACCAGCTCGGCGCCGGCCCCGACCGCGTCGGCCAGCTCCTGCACCTGGGTGTTGTGCATGTTCTCGCCCAGGTGGGAGCCGATGAGGGTCAGGCAGCGGGTGTTGGCGATGTCCAGCGGCTCCGGGGAGCCGAGGCCGGTACCATACGTCAGCGAGAAGGCCGCCTCGCGGGGGCCGCGGCACTGGGCGTAGGAGGGCTGGCCGATGTTGGGCGAGCCGTAGGCCTTCATGAGCACGTTGAACCAGGACCCGCCGAACCCGTGGCTGAACAGGGCCAGCGCCTCGGGGCCGTGCTTCTCTTTCACCCGCAGGAGGTTCTCGGCGACGTGGTCGAGGGCCCTGTCCCAGCTCACCGCCTCGAAGGTGTCCTCGCCGCGCTGGCGGGTGCGGATGAGCGGGGTCTTGAGGCGGTCGGGGTCATAGAGGAGCCCCGTTCCGCCGACGCCGCGCGGGCAAAGCCGCCCTTTCGAGAGCGGGTGCTTGGGGTTCCCGGTGATCTTCGTGACCTTGCCGTCCTTCACGTGGGCAAGGACACCGCACTTCCAGAAGCACAGCTCGCAGAACGTGGGGACCACCCGGTCGCCGTCGGTGCCCGGGTCCGCGTGGGCGTGGGCGGGGAGCCCCCACCAGTCGGTCAGGAGCCCGCTGCCCAGAGCCAGCGCACCGGCCCCGGTGGCGCTCAGCTTGATGAAGTCCCTGCGTGTCGTCCCCATGGTCTCTGTCCTCCTCCGGCGCGTCCGGCGGGAGGGAGCCAGCGGACCTCCGCATGGGTTTATGCGGATTGATCTGGATCAAGCGCGTCGGGCGAACCAGGGGGGCTCGCCCCACGAGCGCCGCGTGAATACCCCTGGTCGTGAGACCGTTTGAGCCCTTCGGCCGTGCATCCCCGATGGAGCGCCCATGAGACTGAACGCCGCCCTCCTGCTCCTGCTCCTCTCTGCCCCCGCCCTGGCCACCCCGCCCGCCCCGAGCGGCTGGGCCGTCGTCCTGGAGCCAGGCTCCGGCAGCAACCAGTGGGCCCTCGTGCCCATCCCGTCGCTCGGCACCGACCCGTGGAGCCGCCCGCCCGACCCTCCTGGCTGGGCCGTCGTCAGCCGCCCGAGCCGCACCGGCGCCCAGTGGGTGCTGGTGCCTGCCGTGGTGGCGCCGGACACTCAGGGGGCTCCAGAGCCTCCCGTGCCTCCCGCGCCGCCCGCGCCTCCGCCATCGGAGACACCTGTCGCCCCTGCGTGGCCCGCGGAGCCCGCCGCGCCGCCCCCGCCGCCCGCCCCGCTCGCACCTGGCGACGACGCGGACCTGCTGGAGCTGGAGCAGCGCATCGTCGAGCGCATCAACGACGCGCGCTCGGAGGCGGGCCTCCCGCCGCTCCAGCCCCACCCCCTGGTCGCCCTGGCGGCCCGCGCCCACAGCGAGGAGATGGCGCGCCTCGACTACTTCGCCCACGAGTCCCCGACGCCCGCCTCGCGCCGCTTCACGGACCGCCTCAAGCAGGCGGGCGCGCGCAGCTTCGGCGCCGCCGCGGAGAACATCGCCAAGGGGAGCTACGGCGGCGACCCCGCCGCGGGCATCGTCCAGAGCTGGATGGACAGCCCGGGCCACCGCGAGAACATCCTGTCGGAGCGCTACCTCTACACGGGCGTGGGCGTGGCCATGCGGGGCGGGACCCTCTGGTCGACGCAGGTGTTCACGTCGGCGCTGGAGTAGCGGGCGGTGCAGGCCCTCGGCTCGCTCAGCGAGGGGGCACGTCCGGCGAGTCGTTCTCGAAGAGCAGCAGGTCGGTCTGGAACAGCACGAAGACGACGCGGAACAGGGTCAGGCGGTCGTCCGGGGTGCGGCCGTGCTTGCGCATCAGGTCGCGCAGGGTCGTCGCCGTCTCGACGAAGGTGTGGGCCCGGCGCTCCTTGGCGGAGAAGCACAGGTTGTCGATGGTGATGTGGCGGTTCTTCACCTGGCTGAAGGGGCGGCCCATCCTGTCCATGAAGAAGCGCTCCAGGACCTCCAGGCCATAGAACTGGCGCACGCCCTCGCTCAGACAGAGCAGGGGGTCGACCTCCAGGGGGATGATGTCGTCGGCGGGGACCTCGTCCTCGAAGAAGGCGTACCAGCCGCGAGTCCAGGTGAAGACCTCGAGGAACTTGTCGCGGAACTGGTTGCTCAGGATCCGGTACAGGTCATAGGGGCGCACGATGTTCATGGCGATGAGCGTGTCGCCGAGCTTGGCGCCGGTCTCCCGGACCCGGCGGATCGCCTCGTCCAGGCCCGCGGCGGGGACCAGGCCCTTGTCGACCATGTAGTTGCCGAGCAGCTCCTTCTTGAGGCTCGACGTGATGTGGCGCGGTCGGCCCCGCTTGAAGAAGACCTCCTTGGCCGTGGTCCCGCGGGAGAGCTTGAGCACGCCCGAGTTGCGGTTGACGGCGATCTGGTAGATGAGGCGCGGGAGCATCAGGTGGTTGACGGGCCCCTCGTAGAGCGGCTTCTGGCGCGCCCGCCCGAAGAACTCCGGCAGCATGCGGCGGAGCGGCGCGATCTGGCCGGCGGGCACCCACTCGCCGTCGTTGATGCTGACGAGCTCGCCCTCGGTGACCGAGCGGCTCTTCATGAGGTTGATCAGGTTCGGGAACGAGATGGGGCCGAAGACCTGCCCGTCGTGGCCCCGGAGCCGGAAGGTCGCCTCGTGGAGGCCCGTGTCCCCGATTCCCCAGCCCACCGGAGTCAGCGCGTCCGGGCCGCCGCTGTCGGCGACGTCCAGGTCCAGGGCGCCGCGCAGGATGACGTTGCCCGTGTTGGTCTGCGTCGCCCGGAACGCGTAGGCACCCGACAGGTTGTCGCGCTGGGCGGCGCCGCTCAGGTCCTCCATGGGTACGGCGACCTTGCCCCGGGGGCGCTCCTTGGCCGCCGGGCGCCCCACCGGTGTTCGCTCCGGAGCCACCGCCGCGAGGTCCATGGGTACCTCGGGAGCGGAGACCGGCTCCGGGTCTCGTCGCGCGCCCGGGCGCAGAGAGAGGGACGACGGGCTCGTGTCGGGCATGCCCCCTTCGGGGCGCCGCGTCCCTGGATGCGTCCGCGGAGAGGGGACCGGCGTGCCGATAGGGGTAGCCGGGCCATCGTGGGTGCTCGGCGGCGCGGTCCCTGCCAGAGCGGAGGGAACGTCCGGGAACATCTCCCGCATGAGGCGGCCCACCTCTGCCCCCGTGAGCCGCAGGCGCTGATCGAACAGGTAGTCCTGGACCGCGTCGTGGAACTCCATGGCCGTCTGGTAGCGCTCGGCCGGGTCCCGGGCGAGGGCGCGGCGCAGGATCTCCCGCACCGGCTCGGGGATGTAGTCGTGGCGCTGGAACTTGGACTCGATGCGCACGTCGCGGATGTTGATCAGCGTGTCCAGGTCGGTCTTGCCCAGGAACAGGCGCTTCAGCGTGATGGCCTCGTAGAGGATGATGCCCAGCGAGAAGATGTCGCTGCGGTGGTCGAAGTCCCTCCCCGTGACCTGCTCCGGGCTCATGTAGCCGAGCTTGCCCTTGAGCACGCCAGGGCGGGTGTGCTGCTGCTCCTGCTCCAAGCTCGCCTTGGCGACCCCGAAGTCGGTGATCTTCACCTCCCCGTTGTAGCTGATGATCACGTTGGACGGGCTGACGTCCCGGTGGATGATCTTCAGGGGGTTGCCCCGGGGGTCCGTCGCCTCGTGGGCGTAGCCCAGGCCCTTGCAGACCTCTGCGACCATGTAGAGACACAGCTCGATGGGCATGCGCTCGCCCATCTTGGTGCGGCGGGAGAGGAGCTTCAGCAGATCCTTGCCGTGGACGTACTCCATGGCGATGTAGGGGTTCTCGTCCACCTCCCCGAGCTCGAAGATCTGCACGATGTTGGCGTGCTGCAGCGACGAGCAGAGCTTCGCCTCGGCGATCAGCATCTTCACGAAGCTGCGGTTCTTGGCGTAGTGGGGGAGGATCTTCTTGACGACCAGGATCTTCTCGAAGCCGCCGAGGCCCGACAGGCGCGCCTTGAAGATCTCGGCCATGCCGCCGCTGCCGATCATCTCGAGCAGCTCGTACTTGCCGAACCACGAGGGCCCGCCATCTGACGGGACCGGTGGCCGACCGGGATCCTCCGGCAGGTCGCCCGTCATCGTCGCGCGGTGCTCACTTGTTCTTTCCGAGGGTCTCCACCATGTCGAGGGCCTTGCGGCACGCCCGCTGGTCCTCGCTCGACGCCTTGCTCGCCTTCTCGCGGATGGCCAGGCAGGTCTCGCTGCCCTCGCCTGCCCGCTCGCACGCGTGGTCCGCCAGCTCGCCGCAGGGCTTGGAGCAACCCGTGAGCCAAAGGACCCCCAGCACCAGGGCCGCTCCGAGGCCCGCTCTCCATGTCGCCACGTTCACCATCCTCCCCGCGGCCCCCTACCGGGGACGCGGACCTATGCAGCCAACCCCTCGTCCACCCGCACGAGGAGCACCGTGATGTTGTCCACTCCGCCGTAGGCGTTGGCCCGGTCGACGAGCCGCTCGCACGCCTCGCCCAGATCGGGCGCGCCGTCGATGACCTCCATGATCTCGTCGTCGGTCACCAGGTCCGTCAAGCCGTCCGTGCACAGCAGGTAGAGGTCTCCAGGGCGGCACTCCCGGTGAAAGGTGTCGATGCGCGCCGTGTCGTTGAGGCCCAGCGCGCGCACGATCACGTTCTTGTAGGGGAAGTGGGGGAGGTCCTCCTTCTTCAGGATGTTCATCCGGATGTACTCGTTGGCGAGGCTGTGGTCCTCGGTGAGCTGCGCAATGCGCCCGCCGCGGATGCGGTAGAGGCGGCTGTCGCCCACGAAGCCGACGTAGATCCGGTTGCGCACGAAGAGGGTGGACACGATGGTCGTGCCCATGTCCTTGTAGCGCGGGATGCGCCGCGCCGTATTGAAGATCGAGGTGTTGGCGCTCTCCAGGGCCCGGTAGAGGCAGTACTGCTCGAAGGCGTGGAAGGGGAGGCGGCCCTCCGCCGTGCGCCGCAGCTCCCGGTACTCCTGGCGCAGCGTCGCGGTCAGATCCTCGTCTTCGAAGAAGCTCTTGATGGCCGAGATGGAGGTCTGGCTCGCCACGTCGCCGCTCGCGTGCCCCCCCATGCCGTCGGCCACGACGTACACCGCGTGGGAGGGGAGCAGGAGCAGGCTGTCCTCGTTGCGCTCGCGCACCCGCCCCACGTCGGTTGCTGCATGAGCGGAGAGTCCTGGCATCCGGCGTCCTTCTCGGTTCCGGGGCGGAGTCAAGGGGTCGGGGGCGGAAGGATCTGGCCCTTCTCACGCGTCCGCACCGACCGCTGCAGCTCGATCTCGCTGAACAGCATCGCCGGGGCGACCGTGCTGACCGGCACGTAGCCGCTCTCAGCGCCGCAGTAGCCATTGAATACGCCAACCGTGTCGTCACCCGCAACGATCTTGTTGATGCTGGCGAGCGGCGTGCCGACGATCTCCACGCCCCGCACCAGGGTCTCCTCGCCGGTCGTCGCGTCCACCCGGAAGACCGTGCGGGCCGCGCCCTTGAAGGCTTGGTAGCCGTAGCTGGTGGTGTTGGTGGAGCCGCCGGTGATGCTGTTGACGATGAGGCCATAGGGCTTGCCCTGCCGCCGCGCCTCTTCGAGGAGCATCGCCTTCAGGCGCTCCCGTGTAACCGGGGCGCTGGTCTCGACGATCAGGTTGCCCATGCGGCCGACGGGGGTGGCGTTGCCTTGGGCGCGGCCATGGCCGTTGCTGGCGGTGAAGCCCTCCACGGGCTTGCGCGAGAGGATGAAGTTGCGCAGGACGCCGCGCTCCACGAGGACGACCCGCGACGTGGGGACGGCCTGGTCGTCGTAGCGGTAGTAGCCGTTGAGCTGGGCGCCGGCCGCCTCGCGGAGGGTCGGGTCCTCGTAGACGGACAGAAACTCGGGCATCACCTGGCGGCCGACCTGGCCCTTGAAGGTGTGGCCCTCCTCGTCGTTGTCCTGGCGCTCCCCTTCGAGACGGTGACCCACCGCCTCGTGGAAGAACACGCCCGTCGCCTCCGGGAGCAGGATGGCCGGGCCCGTGTAGGGCTCCAGGACCGGCGCCTTGCGGAGCGCGTCCAGCTCGGCCAGCATGTCCTTTGCCAGGGCCGAGATCTCGGCGACCGGCGGGAAGGACGCCTGGTCCCGGCGGTAGACGTCGAAGGAGTGGGCCAGGATCATGCCGTCCTCTGCCCGTGCCATGGCGTTGACGTGGATGCCGTAGATCACGGCGCCGGTCAGGAGTGACGTTCCCTCCGAGTTGACCTGCCAGCGGGTCTCCCGCCGTGCATCGATCTCGACGGACGAGTCGAAGGCGATGCCGCTCGACGACAGCTCCGCGCTCACCGTGCGCGCCACCTCGGCCCAGCGGTCCAGGTCGAAGTCCAGCGGCGGTGGCTCCTGGATGTCGCGGACCGGCTGCTCCCGCGTGAAGCTGCCCTGCTTGTCTGCATCCTCCGCCCGGTAGACCTTCATGCCCTTGACGCGCAGGTAGGCGGCGAGCGCCTCCTTGTACCGCTGGTCCGTCAGGAGCCACAGGGCCTGCCGCAGGGCGCCCGGGTGGTCGTCCAGGGGGGCGTCCGTCGGGGCCTGGTAGAGCACCAGCTCGTCGTAGCCCTGGCCCGCCTTGTCGCCCGTGTTGTCCAGCTCGTAGCTGCCGACGCGCACCTCCACGTTGAGGGCCCGGTCGCGGGTCTGCTCGCGCTTCACGATGGAGCCGGCGCGGGCGGCGACCCGCTCGACCCGCTCCTCCTTGAGCTGGTAGCCGATGAAGTAGGGCGGCGGGTAGTCCTGGAGGCGGAGCGTGTCGACGTTGCGCTTGAGCTCCTGCTCCATGGCGTGCAAGACGGGCTGGCCCGACGCGCGAGCCCCCGGCGCACAGGCTGCGAGGGCGATCAGGGGCAGGAGCAGGCGCGGGAAGTGCTGAACCATATGTGAATCCACGATGTTTGGCGCATGAATGGACCCGGGGAAGGTACTCCCCGGCCCGCGGAGTTGTCAAACCACGCAGCCGCCGAGGGAGCGCGGGAGGCGGGCGTCCGGACGCCCGATTGCGGTGTTGCGCAGTTGACGGCGGTGGCCTTAGACTGCGGCCTCCCCGACGCAGGAGGTGATGTGTGGGCGGTGTCATGCAGGGTGACGAGAGGTCCAAGGAGTCGTTCTGGACTCAGCTCAAGTCCTTCGGCAGCGTCTACTGGATCGCCAACTGGATCGAGCTGGTGGAGCGCTTCGCCTACTACGGCGTGCGCGTGGTCCTGCCGGTGTTCATGGTGCTCGCGGCGGGCGACGGAGGCCCCCAGCTCGATCACCGGCAGAAGGGCACGATCTTCGCCGTGTGGGCCATCGTGCAGTCCTTCGTGCCAATCCTGTCCGGGGGCTTCGCCGACCGCTACGGCTACAAGATCAACATCGCGCTGGCGACGGTCCTGAAGATCTTCGGCTACCTCCTGATGGGCTACTCGGTCCATCTGGCGGAGCTCCTCGCGGGCATGCCGCTCGCCGAGGCCCGCGCGGCGGGGTCGGACCTGGCCTACGAGCTCTTCTTCTCGGGAGCGATGCTGCTCGCCTTCGGTACGGCCATCTTCAAGCCGGGCGTTCAGGGGCTCATCGCCAACCAGATGCCCAAGGGGGCGGAGTCGCTCGGCTGGGGCCTCTTCTACCAGATGGTCAACATCGGGGGCTTCGTCGGTCCGCTCCTGGCGGGCTACCTGCGGGTGCTGGACTGGACCTACGTCTTCCTGCTCTGCTCGGCCGGCATCGCGCTCAACTTCATCCCGCTGTTCTTCTTCAAGGAGCCGGCCCACGTGGGCCAGGACCAGGAGCACCAGGGCCCCATGCGCGTGATGTACAACGCGATGCGGGGCCTGCTGGAGCCGCGCCTGTTCTTCTTCACCATCGCGTTCGCCGGCTTCTGGCTGATGTTCTTCCAGCTCTTCGACATCCTCCCGAACTTCATCGACGACTGGGTCGACTCGCGCGGCGCCGCGAGCGCCCTGAAGAGCATCGTGCCGGAGAGCTGGGTGCCCACCATCAACGAGGGCAACCTGACCCAGGAGTGGATCATCAACCTGAACGCGCTCCTGATCAGCCTGCTCGCCTTTGCGGTGGGCTACGTCACGGGCAAGGTCCGCGCGCTCAACGCCATCATCGTGGGCATCGCGATCTCTGCTGGCGGCATCTACATGCTCGGCTTGTCGCTGAGCGGCTGGTGGATCCTGCTGGCCATCGCGATCTTCTCCGTCGGCGAGATGAGCGCCAGCCCGACCAAGATGCGCTACCTCGCGAGCCTCGCCCCTCCCGGCAAGGCGGGGCTCTACATGGGCTACACCAACTTCACCGTGGGCATCGGCTGGTCCATCGGCAGCATCGTCGCCGGGAACTGGTATGAGGAGCACGGCGACAAGATCAACCTGGCCAAGAAGTACCTGGTGGAGAAGGCGGGGGTCACCGAGGCCGCGCTGAAGAACGTCGACAGGGGCGACCTCATGGCCTTCTTCGAGAAGACGGTCGGCGTCGATGCGTGGAAGACCCGCGAGCTCCTGTGGGAGGCCTACGAGCCACAGAGCATGTGGCTCCTGTTCATGGTGATCGGCGTCTGCTCCATGGCCGCCATCATGCTCTACACGTTCGTGGTGCGGGGCGCCAACGCCAACCCGGCCCACCCGCTCAACACCCGCGGCAGCGCCATCGTCAAGGGCTTCCTCATCCCGATCACGGGCCTCTTCCTCTACTTCACGGTCACGAGCTACCTCCACATGCTGACGCTCCCCGCGGACCAGCAGACGCTGCCCCTCGGCCTCGCGCTGAACACCGTGTTCTTCGGGGTCATGACCGCCATCGCCTTCGTCGGGCGCGACCCGGCGCCCGAGGGCTAGCTGCGCTCACCGACCGGCGCGTTGCGGGAGGGGCAGGACGGCGCGTATCATACGCCGGTGAGCGACGCCGACCAGACGACCCCCATCGAGCGCCTGCGGGCTGTACGTGCCGAGCTGCGCGGGCTGCTCGTCGAGCGGGACTCCGCCATCGACGCGGCCCTCGGGGCACTGCTGTCCCGGAGCCACGTGCTGCTGCTCGGGCCGCCGGGGACCGCCAAGTCCATGCTCGCGCACGAGCTCTGCCGGCGAATCTCCGGGGGGCGGTACTTCCAGTGGCTGCTGACGCGGTTCACGACGCCGGACGAGCTGTTCGGGGCGGTGAGCCTGGCGGCGCTGGAGCGGGACGACTACCGGCGGGTGACGGACCACAAGCTGCCCGAGGCGCACGTCGCGTTCCTCGACGAGGTCTTCAAGGCCAGCTCGGCCATCCTGAACGCCATCCTGACCGTGCTCAACGAGCGCACCTTCCACAATGGCCGGGAGGTCGTGCGGGTGCCGCTCCTGTCGCTGTTCGGGGCGTCCAACGAGCTGCCCGACGAGGACGAGCTGCAGGCCCTGCATGATCGGTTCCTGGTGCGGCTGGTGGTCGGGCCGGTGGAGGACGCCCGGCGCTTCCTGCGCGTGCTGGTGGCCGAGCCGCCCGCGGAGCCGCGGGCGACGCTGTCGCTCGAGGATCTTGGAGAGCTTCAGCGGGTGGCAGTTGCGGTGCCCGTCCCGCAGAAGGCGCTCCACGACATCGTGAAGATTCGCGAGCGCCTGGCGGACAAGGGGGTGGTGGCGTCGGACCGGCGGTGGCGGCAGGCGCTCGGCTTCCTGCGCGGCATGGCGGTGGTCGAGGGGCGGGCGGCGGTGGATGACGACGTGCTCCTGCACCTGGAGCACTGCCTGTGGTCCGACCCGGCGGAGGCCGAGACCGTGCGCACCGTGCTGCAGGAGGTGCTCACCGGCCACGAGGAGGAGGCGCGGCGGCTCTTGTACCAGGCGCGGGAGATCCACGCCTGGGCATCCCGGTCCCACGACGACCCCCAGGCCGAGGCGCGGGCGGCGGTGGAGGCCCACGCGAAGCTGCACCGGATCCTGTTCCAGGTGGAGCGGCTGCTGGAGCAGGTGCGCGTGCGGGGGGCCCCGACGGACCCGGTGGAGAGCGTGCGCGACGAGATCGCGACCCTCGGCCGGGAGCTGCTGGGGGACTAGGTGGGGGGCGCGCGGGCCACGCGGGTGGTGCCCACCGACTCCTTCGACGACGACTGCTTCCGGCGCGTGACCGCGGAGAGCCGGGCCTATGAGGCCGTGGCCGCGGCCGGGCAGGCGCTCTACCCCCACTTCCGGGACCTGTGCCACGACCTCTTCGGCGCGCTGTTCAAGCTGGTGGTGGAGGTGCGGCCGACGGCGGAGCTGGCGGCGACGGCGCGGCTCTCCCGGTGGGCGGTGGAGACGCTGCGCGGGTCGGCGGGCTTCGGGGCGCTGCACGAGCGGACGCGCCTCGACGAGGAGGCGGCCGCCCGGGCGATGCTGCGGGTGGCGGGCGTGCTGCTGCGGGGGCTCCGCGCCGAGGAGCTGCTGACACGGGAGGAGATCATCCGGCTCCACGAGGCGGACCGGCTGCGGGAGGTGCTGGAGGAGCGGCGCGAGGAGCTTCGGAGCGCCGAGGCGGGTGGGGAGCGCTTCGCTGGGGTGCGGGAGGAGCTGGGGGAGGAGGTGGAGGACCTGCGCGGGGAGGTGGAGCGCGCCGAGGACGAGGCGGACGCCATGGTGGGGGGGATCCCGACGGCGCTGGAGGAGGCGGTCCGGGGCGAGGCCGACGCGCTGCCCGAGCGGCTGCGGGGGCAGGACGAGGCACTGCGGAGCTTCGGTGAGTCGGTGGGGGCCCCCGGCGAGACGGCGGCCCACGAGAAGCTGGATCTCGGGGAGCAGCTCCTGGACAACCGGAAGCTCCAGCTCCTGGCGAAGATGGTGGGGGTGTTCCGGGAGGTCGCCCTGGCCGACCGGCGGAGGGCCCCGGCGCGACGGGGGGCGGAGGTGCACGACGTGCAACGCGGGGCGGACCTCGGCCACCTGCTGCCCTCGGAGCTGCTGGCGCTCGGGCACCCGGTGCTCGGGCGGGTGTTCCGGCGGTCCCTTCTCGAGCGCTCGCTCCTTCAGTACGAGCTGAAGACCGACGAGGCGGGGCGCGGGCCCGCGGTGGTCTGCCTCGACGTGAGCTCCAGCATGCAGGGCCCCCGGGAGCTGTGGGCCAAGGCGGTGACCCTGACGCTGCTCGAGCTGGCGCGGCGCCAGAGGCGGGACTTCCAAGTGCTGTGCTTCTCCGCGGGTCCGGGGGCGGTCACGGCCTTCGACCTGCTCTCGCGGGGCGGCGCGTCTCGCCGCAGCCCGATCTCGCAGGCGGACCTGGTGCGCTTCGCCTCGTTCTTTCCCGGCGGGGGCACGGACTACGAGCAGCCGCTGGCGCGGGCGCTGGACACGATTCGCGGGGCCCGGAGGCGGCGGGCGGACATCGTGTTCGTCACGGACGGGGAGGCCCAACTGAGCCCTGGCTTCCTCGAGACCTTCCTGCAAGAGAAGCTGCGGCTGGACTTCCGGGTCTTTACGATCCTCATCGACCTCCAGGGGCAGCAGGCGGACACGGTGCGCCTGTTCAGCGACCGGGTGACCAGCGTGTCCAAGCTGACCGTGGACGAGGGGCGGGAGCTTTTCCTGCGGTTCTGACGCCAGGCAACCCAGCCGCGCGCCCCTGTTGACCGGGGGCCCCGGGTCCCTCACCCTGTGGCGATGCCTGGCCTGCCTGACAGCGGGAGCCGCCCGCCTCTGGTCGTCGTGTGGCGCGTCACCGAGCGGTGCGACACGGCGTGCGCCTTCTGCGCCTACGACGTGACCTTGCGTCGGGCGCGGCGTGAGGCGGACGCCGCAGAGGTGAGACGGCTCGGGGCGCTGATCGGCGGGTGGGCGCGGGGGCGGCGTGCCTTGCTCTCGTTTCTCGGGGGCGAGCCGCTCTTGTGGGGTCCCCTCGGGGAGGTGGTCGAGGCGCTCGCCGGGGCGGTGGGGCTGGCCGTGACGACCAACGGGAGGGCGCTCGTGGAGGGGAGGATGCCGTTCATCGGAGCGCTCGACGAGCTGACGGTCTCCATCGACGGCCCGCCCGAGGTGCATGACGCGCTCCGGGGGCGGCCAGGGGGCCGGGCGCTGCTGGAGGCGCTCGCGCGGGTGCGACGGGTGGGACGGAGACCGTGGCTCCGGGTGAACACCGTGCTGATGCGGCAGAGCGTCGAGCACCTCCCGGCGCTGGTACGGCTGGTCGCAGAGGCGGGGGCCGACGAGCTGACGTTCAACGCGCTCGGGGGGCGCGACCGGCCGGAGTTCTACCCAGGGCACGCGCTGCGACGCGAGGACGTGGCCCACCTCACAGCGACCATCGGGGAGGTGCAGGCGGAGGCGGCGTCGCGGGGGCTGGTGTTGTCGGGATCGCCGGCGTACCTGCGACGCCTGCGCGCCTGGGCGGAGGGGCAGCGGCTCCCGGTCGAGGACTGCGGCCCGGGGCGCGACTTCTGGTTCGTCGAGGTGGACCGCCTCGCGCCGTGCAGCTTCGCGCCGGAGCTTGGAGTGGCGGTGGAGGGGTTGCGCTCGTGGGAGGACCTGGACGCGGTGGAGGGGCGGCTCGCGGCGAGGCGAGAGGCGGGGCGGCCGGCGGTGTGCGGAGACTGCCCGAGCACCCAACAACACGGGAAGTGGCGATGAAGGTCGAGGGCGAGGCGGGAGGCTCCAGCGAAGGACCTCTCCGTCACATGGCGTGGGCCCAGGAGCAGCGCTTTCTCGGAGTGGGCGTCAGGCTGCGGCACGGTGGCGACGTGCTGGCGCGGCATGGGGCGGCGCTGACGGACGCGGAGGAGGCGCTGGTCCGGGGGGCCTGCGGGCCCGTCGAGGACCTGGTCGCCGGGCGCCTCGCCGCGCTGCGGGGCCGCCTGTGGCGCGCGCCGGCATGGCTGGACCGCCTGCGCCAGGCGGGGCTCACGCCCAACGACCTGCGGAGCGTGGCGGATCTGGCGCACTTCCCCCTGCTGACCCGGGACGAGCTGGCGGCCCGGTGGAGCGAGCTCGTGGACGTGGACGGGGACCCGGAGCTGCACGTCGCGACCAGCTCGGGGACGAGCGGCCAGGCGCTGCTCGTGCCTCGCTCGGGCTATGACGGCGTGCACATGTGGGCGGTCCTGCGCTTCTGGTGCCGGCACCTGCGCATCGCCTTGCCGGCGCGGCCGCGCCTCGTGCTGCTCGACGTGCTCCCGGGCGGGCTCGAGTACCGCGACCCGGCGCCGGGGCTGGGCCCCGGGGGCGCCCTGGTGAGGGTGTCCACCGTGCGGCCGCGCCCGCTGGAGCGGCTCGTGGCTGCGCGTCCCGCCATCCTGTCCAGCGACCCCGCGGGGCTGCACTGGCTGCTCGGCGCCTTGCCGGAGGCCCCGTCCCCCATCGCCCCGCGCCTCGTCCTGTCGTCGGCCCAGGCCCTGCCGGAGCCGCTGCGGGTGGCCGTGACCGAGCGCCTGGGCGCGCCGGTGGTCGACTACTACGCCGCGACGGAGGTGGGGCCCATGGCGTGGCGGTGTCCGCTGTCGCCCGGCCGCTTGCACGTACTGCACCCAGACGTGCACGTGGAGTCGTTCGGCGGACGCCTGGTGGTCACGCGCCTGCGTGACAGCGTCGCGCCGCTGCTGCGGTACGAGATTGGAGACACCGCCGGGATCGTAGAGGGCTCGTGCTCGTGCGGGGCCGTGGGGGTCGATATCGCAGGATTCGGAGGGAGGGAGGCGTGCTGGCTCGTGGCGCCGGGGGGGCGCCGGGTGGACGCCTGGTCGCTGTCGTGGCTGTTCAAGGATCTGCCGCTCTGCCGGTTCGAGCTGGTCCAGGTCGCGCTCGACGGGTTCGTCCTGAGCCTGCCGCCCGACGTCCCCGTGGGCCCGGAGCTGCTGGCGGAGCGCATCCGCCGCGTCCTGGTGCGCCAGGGCTTCGAGGCCCCGGTGGTGCGCGTGCGCGTCGCCGAGGTGCGCGCCTCGGCCAAGCCGCGCCCCTTCCGGTCGCTGCTTGAGCCGACGCGCTGAGGCCGCGAGTGGCCCTGGTCTCGGGGTCGCTGCTCCGTCGAGGGCGCCAGGGCTGACGAGCCGCGAGCCCAGCACGGGCCGCGCGAGGTCGGAACATCGCGGTTTTTTTGAACTACGAGGTTGCAGCCGCGGGCGTGTTCGGGATAGCGTCCAGGCACGCCATCACGCCAGGGACCGCGCGACCGGGCCCGTCCGTGGGATCATCATCCAGAGAGCAGGGCCTCGGCTCGGTGCCTGGGCCGGCTCTCCAGCGCCGAAGGGTGCACCATGCAGCGTTCGACCCGTCCGCTCCTGTGGCTCGCCATTCTCGCCATCCCCGTGGCGGGAGTGGCCTTCTGGCTCTACACGGGCTACTCCGCGGCCTGGACCTCCGAGAGCAAGGACATCACCGCGGTCGTGTTCTTCGAGCACGAGGGGGCGTGGTACGCCGCGGCGTCCGGCCACTCGGAGTCGACCTCCGAGGACAGCAAGACCCGCCAGACCCGCACGTCCCGCTACCCTCACCTGAGCACCTACCGCCTGACGGACGGGGAGCGGGTAGCGCGCCGCCAGTATGCGCCCGTGTACTTCCGGTTCTCCTACGTGGACGACGTGGTGCGCGCCCTCGGGGCGGCGGACGGCCGGCTCTGGGCAGTCAGCACCGACCCGGAGGAGTCGCTCCACGCGCTCCGCCCCCTGGATCTCGAGGACGCCATCCCGTGGACGGGCCTCGTCGAGAAGGCACCCGCCCTGGCGTCGGGGCTCTTCACGAAGGACGGCGAGCTGCCCGTGTGGCGCGGGAGCAGCGAGGATCCGTTCCTGCTGCGGCTCGACTCGGGGGCGGTGGTCTCGCTGGACCTGCACACGCTCGCCGTGAAGCCGGCGGAGGGCGGCCTGGAGGTGCGGGAGGGGCTCAACCGGTCGGGTGGCCCCCGTGGTGACCAGCGCGTCGAGAAGGCCGTGGAGGGGCGCGGCGACGCCCTGGAGGCCCAGGTCGCCTGGACCATCGGCGCGTCCCATGAGGCGGGCGCACCGGGCGTGTCCTACGTCGTTCACCAGAGCGGCCTCGACCGCGAGAAGGCCCACATCCTCGTCTCGCGCTGGGACGTGGGCAAGGACGGCCCGACGAAGCGGTGGACGACGCCCGTGCCGGAGGTGAAGCCCGACTGCTGCAACCGCCAGGCGCTCCGCGCGGGGGGCCAGGCCGTCCTGTGGTACGAGCACTGGCTGATCGCCCTCGACGACGAGACCGGGAAGCTGGCGTGGACGCGGCGCTTGTGACGCGGCACCGGACGGGGACCCGGAGTCGAGATGGGGAGGGCCGCAGGGGGCAGCGTGGGGTCGCGGGGCCTGGCGAGTGACTCCCGCGGCCCGTCACCCGCCGAAGCTGGCGATCCACGTGAGGCTGAGCTCTCCGATGGGGATGGTGAAGGGCACGGTCTTGCACTGGACGGACGGGCCCTGACCCGTCTTGGCCCCCTCGACGGTCCAGGAGAAGCACAACGTGGCCTCGTAGGCGCCGTCCGGCGCGACCGTGGCGGTCTGGCACCCGAGGGCCTCGTCGATCTCTCGGATTCGCCCGTCCCACGCCGCGTGGATGCTCCCCGAGTAGTCGCCACCCGTCAGGCTGACGACGACGTCCGGCTGGCCGCACGGGGGCGTGGGCCCGCCGTCGCAGCGCGGGACCCCGCAGTGGGGGAAGAGCCGGATTGGGGCGCCGTCCTTCGTGACCTTCACCCACCCGGGGACGCTGTCGGGCCCCGCCGCGAGCGCCCAGACGTCCTCGGGGATGTCGGTGGAGTACTCGATGCCGAAGAAGGCGGGCGGGGGATCGTAGAGGCCCAGGTTGTTCGCGTGGATGACCCACGAGGCCGCGTCGGACTCGACGTGCACGTTCACCTCGATCAGGTCCATGCTGGCGGGCCCGTGCGCGGCGAAGTCGACGCACCCGGCCGCGTACCCGGTCACGAGGTCGCTGCCATAGTCCCACGCGCCGCAGGGCCCGTCGGTGTCGGTCTCGATGATCGCGTAGGGGAAGCCCTGGTAGAACATGCCGCAGTGCGCGACGGGGGGCTCGCCGTTGTTGGAGAAGTCCCAGATCAGGGTCGCGCAGATGTGCTTCGATGGGTCGTGGCCCGCGACGGCATGACGGATGGACCCGATGGGCAGCGTGAAGAACGTGAGCGTCGAGGGGTCGAGCACGACGAAGGGCGGCGCGGAGCCATCTGGAGGCCACGTCACGTCCACGGGCTGCGCGCTGTCCGCCGCGTCCAGGGTTGGCTCCGCGTCGACGGGCGGGGCGTCCGCCAGGGAGTCACCGTAGGGGACGTCGGCGGGGGTGTCGGTGACATCCGCGGTCACATCGGAGGGGCTCGGGGTCCCGTCTGCGTCGGCGGTCGTCGGGCCCCCGTCGTCGCTCACCGCGGCGTCGAGCCCGACGTCGGCCGCGGCGTCCGGGCCGCTGGCCCCAGAGTCGACGTCAGACCCGGCGTCACCCGCCGAGGCGACGTCGGTGGCCCCGGCGCCTCCCGTCGCGTCCCCCGCGCAGCCGGCGGCCACGAACAGACAGAGCACGGAGAGCAGGCGTGTGGTCATGGCGCGTCCTCCATGGACCCGGCGGGCATCGCTCGACGCAGGCGAGCATACTCCGGCTGCGGGGAGCGAGGCCAGCGGGGTGCCCCACGGACAGGTCCAGAGCGCCCTTCTTCCTCAGGCAATCGGACCCGGCGGGGCCGGTTCAGCCGGGAGCATCCGAGAACTCCACGTCTCCGCGAACACCATGTCGGACAGCCACCGCTTGAAGCTCTGATTGTCGCTGTACTGCTTGAACAGCTCGGTGTCGTCCTTCATGAGCGTCACGAGGACCCGGCCCAGTGCGCGATCAAGCTCGATTCGCGCGTTCTGCTTGTCCGAGTTCCTGCACGCGTTCTGGTAGGCGCTGTCCTTCGATACCTGGGCCGGGATGTCCTCGGTGATCACCCGCACGACGCGCTCGCCGTCCGCCCACGGGATCTTCCCGAACTGCTCGTTGAACGACTGGATGATGCGTGAGAGCCGGTCCAGCTCGGGCTCGGACACCGCGCCTCCCCCCGACACCGGGATGGGCCCGATCTCGCCGTCGGCATCCGGGAGAGCGACACGCTGCATCGCCAGCTTCTCAGCCCGGTAGCTGTCCATGTCGATGGCCTCGAGGATGCCCTTCGCGAGGTCCGGCTCCTGCGGGGCAGGCAGCTTCGGCACGAGAAAGTTCAAGAAGATAGATAGCTTCTCCCAGTCGGCGCGCGTGTACGGCAAGATGCCGGACAGGAACCCGTAGATCCGCACGAAGGCCTTCGCCTTGCCCTTGAAGTCGACCTGGCCGTCCTCGTCGAGGTCCTGCTTGTAGTGCGCCACGCAGGCATCGAGGATCGGGTCGAGGCCGTCCCTGTCCGCGCCACCGAGATATCGCTCGACCAGCAGGGCGACGTCGTCCTGGCTGTAGACCTCCCACCCGTCGAGCGCCGTCTTCAGGTCGTGGAGCTTGTTGTCGTCCGTCTCCCCACTGAGGATCGTGGTGCGGTAGTAGGGCTCGAACGCGACCTTGATGCTGTCCGCGTCGTTCACGAAGTCGAGGACGAACACGTCGTGCTTCTGCGGGTGGGCCCTGTTCAGTCGCGAGAGCGTCTGCACGGCTTTGACGCCCGAGAGCGGCTTGTCCACGTACATCGTGTGCAGCAGCGGCTCGTCGTAGCCGGTCTGG
>BTVJ01000110.1:0-21733 GCA_045863395.1 Myxococcales bacterium | reverse complement strand
CCCACGTTGTCCTCGGCCGAAGCGCGGTATGTCGCAACGCCACCATTCCGTCGCGATTAGGGACCGAACTATGCTTTCAGCGGCAGCCCCCGCAGTACAAGCCGCAAACAGTACGGTGGTGGAAGCACGGAGGGCCGCGGCACTGCTCGGCGTGTCGCCGACCTGGCTGCAGCGCCGTGACCTCTCTCGCTGCGAAGCCGCAGTGGAAGCCCGCAGCGTGGCGTCGGCCGCTGCGTTTCCGGCAGTGGAAGAACGACGTGGAGGCGGTTGTGCTGCGCTGCTGCCGTGGAAGCCGCTGTAGAGACCGTTTATGGCAGTGTGGTGCACGAGCCGCTCAGGGCGGGTGCCGGTGCCAGTGGAGCGACCTCGGTGCCTCGGGCGATCCTTGCCGGATTCGCTGCAATACATCTGCTGGACCTGGTGGTGTTCTACTGCGAGCTCGCCGTCGTAATGGTGGAGGTGCTCTGGTGTGGCGGTGGTGGGCCGGCACGGTGCGGAGGGGGCCGCCGTAGTCGGCGCGGACGCTGATGCCGACACCGGGCGAACTGACCTATGGGGTGCTCCAATGGCTCTCGACCACCGCACGGTAATTGCGCCGGACCCGCGCCTCGGGCGCGTCGATAGACCCGTGCGGCGCCCCGAAAGTGACGGGCGCGGCCTGCGTCGTGAAAAAAGTCCGCAGCGTCGCCCGACGGGAGCCGAAGCGGGCCGCGCCACAGACTGCCAGTGGAGGACGCAATGAAGTTGATGGATCGGGTGCGCGCGGTGCTGCGAGCCAAGGAGTACTCGGCTACCACGGAGGACACCTACGTTCGGTGGATCCTCCGGTTCATCCGGTTCCACGGTATCCGGCACCCCGCCACCATGGGGAAGGCTGAGGTGCTCGCGTGGATCGAGTACCTGGCCATCGAGCGAACCGTGGCGTCCTCTACCCAGAACCAAGCTCTGTGCGCCGTCCTGTTCCTGTACCGGGAGGTGCTCGGTATCGACCTGGGTCTCGACTCCACCGCCTTCGCCAAGAAGGCGCGGAATCTGCCTGTCGTGCTCACCCGGGACGAGGTGTTCGCGGTCATCGAGCGCCTGCCCAAGGCTTACGGGCTGATGGGGCGGCTGATCTACGGCGCCGGGCTGCACCTGGCCGAGTGCGTCGGGCTGCGGGTGCGGGACCTCGACTTTGCTCAGAGGCAGACAATGGTCCGTGACGAGCGGGGGGAGGTGCATCACGCGACCCTGTTGCCCGACGCCCTTGTCGGCCCCCTCACTACGCAGATCGAGGAGGTCGCACGAATCCACGGGGACGACCTGCGCGCCGGCTTTGGCACGGCGCCGCTGCCCCGGAGCTTCGGTGGTCGCCGCGGTGACGAGGAGCGGAAGCTCGGCTGGCAGTGGCTGTTTCCCGCGTCTCGGATCAGCGTGGATCCCGCATCGGGGGTGCGCCGGCGCTGGCACATCGACCCGTCGGCCATGCAGAGGGCCGCGCGGAAGGCGGTCATCGACGCTGCAATACCCAAGCGCGCGAGCTGCCTGACCCTGCGGCACAGCTTCGCTGCCCACCTCATCGAGGGCGGGTCCAACGTTCGTACCGTCCAGACTCTGCTCGGGCACCAGAGCGTGAGCACCACGATGGTCTACGAGCAGGTCGCTGCAAAGGCCCAGAACTCCCCCAACAGTCCGCTGGACGGGCTCCCCATGAGCCAGCGCGCCGCCCGCGGGCTCCCACTCTGAGCGGAGGGTCCCATGAAGCTGCTGGAGAGACTGCGTGCCGTGCTGCGCCGGCGCCACTACGCGAAGGCCACCGAGGAGGCCTACGTGGAGTGGGCGCGGCGGTACATCTGCTTCCACGACCTGAAGCACCCGCGTGGCCTGGGGCCCGACGATGTCACCGCCTTCTTGACACACCTGGTCGTCGAGCGACGCCTCGCCGCGTCCACGCAGAACCAGGCGCTGTGCGCCATCTTGTTCTTCTACCGGCACGTGCTGGAGATCGACCTCGGCGACCTGCAATCCTTCCCGTGCTCTAACAAGCCGCGTCGTCTCCCCGTCGTACTGGACCCGCACGAGGTGGCCGCGGTCCTCGACCACGTGGCTCCGCCCCACGAGAGTCCGGCTCGGGTGCTGTACGGGTCCGGCCTCCGACTCGGTGAGTGTGCGCGGCTCCGTGTGCAGGATGTGGACTTCGGGCGGGGGCAGATCATCGTGCGCCGGGGGAAGGGGCAGGTGGACCGGGTGACGCTGCTTCCCCGCACCCTCGTCCCCGCCCTGCGAGCGCAGATCGAGTCCGTCGCGGCGACGCTCCGCCAGGACCTCGCCGCAGGGGTCGGCCCCATCGAGCTTCCGCACGCCCTCGGGCAGAAGTACCCGAACGCCGCGCGGGAGCTGACCTGGCAGTGGGTGTTCCCAGCGGACGGCCTCGAGACCGACGACACCGGAGGGTCGCGGCGACCCTGCATCGGGAAGCGGGGCGTGCAGTCGAGCGTGCACGACGCCGTAGTCGCCGTGGGCATCGACAAGAAGGCTGGCGCCCACACCCTGCGCCACAGCTTCGCGACGCACCTGCTGGAGGCGGGGACGGACATCCGGGTCATCCAGTCTCTGCTGGGGCACCGGAGCCTCAAGACCACCATGATCTACACGCACGTGGTGCGACGGGGACCCCTGGGCGTGGTCAGCCCCCTGGACCGGTGAGCGCCACGCAGCCGCGACCCCGCTCCACAGCGCCGTCCCCGTCGTGTCCCTGGTCGTGCGTCCTTCCACCCGGAGCACCCCACTTCTGGCAAGCGAATGGAACGGTTATAGGTCGACTCGGGCAAATTGGTCAACCCACAATTCTTCTCTGCGACCGCTCCCACGTCCCGCATCGCCTGCTCCTCTCACTCCCCAGTTGCCCTTCCCCCGAAAGGCGCCCATAATCGCCCCCATGCCGAACATCGTCCTCCGAAAGGCCACCCGGCTCAGCACCTGGCGCAAGATGAGCGTCGCTGCCTGGGCGCCGCCTGACGACCCCACCATCTATGGGATGCTGGACGTGGATGTCTCGCGACTGCTCCCCGTCCTCGACCAGCTCAGCGCCTCCTCCGGGCGTCGCATCACGCTGACCCACGCCGTCGCGCGCGCCCTCGCCCTTGCGCTGCGCGAGCACCCGGACCTGAACGTCATCGTGCGGTGGGGGCGCATCTACGAGCGCCGGGACGTGGACATCTTCCTGCAGGTCGCGGTCGTGGAGGACGGCCAGAGCCCCGACCTGTCCGGCTGCAAGATCGAGCGGGCAGACACCAAGCCCCTCGCCGACATCGCCGCCGAGATCGCGCTCCGCGCCCGCGGAATCCGCAACGGCGAAGATCGAGAGATGCGCTCCTCCAAGAAGCGCATCGCCAGCGTCCCCGCCTTCCTCATGCGGCCCGTCACGCTCCTGATGGGCTGGCTCACCTACACGCTGAACCTCGACGGGCGGCTCCTCGGCCTCCCGCGCGACCCCTTCGGCAGTGCCATGGTGACCAGCGTCGGCATGTTCGGTATCCGGGTGGGCTTCGCCCCGATCTTCCCCCCGAGCCGCTGTCCGGCCCTCATCCTCGTTGGCGCCCTGGAGGACAGGCCCGTCGTCCGCAACGGGCAGGTGGTCATCCGGCCCGTGGTCACCATCACGGGCACCTTCGACCACCGCGTCATCGACGGCTACCACGGGGGGCTGCTGGCCCGCACCTTGAAGACCCTGCTCGAGGATCCACCGGCCGACTTCTGAGCGTCACGGCCCCACATTCCGAGCCGGAATCACGCGGACACTGGAAAGGAGCGCCGCCCTCGGTATCATCGTGCGGGTCCTGGGGGGGCACAGGGAGGAGCGCGTAGTGAGACGGTTCGCGATCATTCTGGCGCTGGTCGCCTGTGACAGCGGCAAGGGCGGCACCTTCGTCGAAGGGGCCGACGTTCCCGGCGGGGTCGCTCCCGGAGACATCGTGGGCATCGGCGGGCCCGATGACGGGAGCGGTGCCGACGCCTCCACCGACGCGGGCCCTCCACTCGACGTCCCCCCGGGTGACGTCACCCCGCCCGACGCCGCCCAAGACGCCACCGCGGACATCCAGGAGGACACCGTCACCCTCGACGCCGGCCCCCTGGGCTGCGAGGAGGGGGCTACCCGCTGCATCGGCGGCGCCTCCTGGGTCTGCTTCAGCGGCGCCTGGTCCAAGGTGCAGGACTGCGCCGAGCTCTGCATCGACGGCGCGTGTGTCTGCGCCCCGGACTGCTCCGGCAAGCAGTGCGGGCCGGACGGCTGCGGCGGCACCTGCGGCACGTGCACCAACACCGCCTGCGTCGATGGGGCCTGTGTCCCGCCGGTCGAGCCCGTCGTCTACTCCGCCGTCTATGTAGAGGACCGGTGGAGCGGCACGTGCAGCGGGTCCAGCTCGCCGGGCGCCGACATCACGGGTGCGGACCTCTACACCCCGGCCGGTCAGCTCGTCGGCAACTGGGTGGACGTGAAGGCCAACCCGGGCACCCAGCCCTGCAGCAACGGCTACACGGACGCAGGGGTCACCTTGGGCCCGCCGGGCAGCGACCAGCTCTCCCTTGGGGGCGGGTGGGTCGTGGGCACCTTCCCGGGGAAGAACGCCATCGGGCCGGGCTGGAAGATCACCGTCTACGAGCTGGGCTCTCAAGGCGGCGGCACCGACGAGGCCTTCGCGGTCTACCTCGCGACGGACCTCGACTGTCCTTCCAAGCCCGACGCCAAGGAGACCTGCCTCAAGCTGGTCTCTGAGCAGGGCAAGGGCATCACCTCCTTTACCGTGGAGTGAGCCCATGAGCCCCCGCGTCCTTGCCGCCCTCGCCCTCGTCTCCCTCACCCCAATCGACGCCACCGCTGCCCCGACCGTCGTCGAGTGCAAGGGCGCCCTCGTGCCGAGCGTGCCCGGTGGCTGCTCCACGGTCCCGGCCGCCGGCTGCTGCGACGTCCAGGGGCGCAACCTCTGGTGCCAGGGCCAGGATCTCTACTGCGTCGACTGCGCGGACGGCTTCGCCCACTGCGGCTGGAACCCGCTCGGGCTCTACGACTGCGGGCAGGCGGCTGGATCCGTCGACCCGAGCGGCAAGGCGAGCCCGTCCTGCGACCCGTGCCCCCCGGGCTGCGCCTCTGCCCCGTGCAGCCCCACGTGCAAGGGCCTCTGCGGGTCGTGCCCCGCCGGCCAGGCCTGCCTCGACGACGGCGCCTGCCACGCGCCCCTCTGCGGCGGCAAGAGCTGCGGCAAGGACCCGCAGGGCCTCTCGTGCGGCACCTGCGCCAAGGGCCAGGTGTGCGTCGAGGACCTCGGGGCCTGCCAGGCGCCACCTCTCGGCTGCGGGCCCCGCGCGAAGCCCGGCTGCGACGGCTGCTCTTGCGAGGCCTGCGTGTGCGCCAAGTACCCAACCTGCTGCACCGACGCATGGGACCTGTTCTGTGCGACGGCCTGCGAGCAGGAGTGCGGCAAGGACTGCTCCCCCTGTCCTCCGAACCCCACCTGCGCCCCGACCTCCTGCGGCTCCTTCTGCGGCGTCGACTGCGGCGGCTGCGGCGCCAACCAGGTGTGCCTCTTCGGCGAGTGCTGCACGCGCCAGTGCAGCGGCAAGGAGTGCGGGCCCGACGGCTGCGGCGGCACCTGCGGGAGCTGCGCCCCCTTCGACCCCTGCGTGGACGGGGCCTGTCTCCCTTGCGTCCCCGACTGCCTGAACAAGTCCTGCGGCCCCGATGGCTGCGGCGGAACCTGCGGGACCTGCTCAGAGAGTGACACCTGCGTCGGCGGCCAGTGCCTGAGCTGTGTCCCCGACTGCACCGACAAAGCCTGCGGAGACGACGGCTGCGGCGGGGAGTGCGGGCCGTGTCTCGCGGGCCAGGTGTGTGAGGGCGGCGCGTGTACGGGCTGCGGCGTCCTCGGCTGGGTGGGCTGCTGCGACGGAGACGTCACCCGCTGGTGTCAGGGCGATACCCCCCAAGCGCGGACCTGCGAGGGCGGCTGCGGCTGGGATCCGGCCGCGGCCTGGTACGACTGCGGTCACACGGGCTCTGACCCCTCCGGCGTCCACGCCCGCGCGTGCCCCACCTGCATCCCCGCCTGCGAGGGGCGCGCCTGCGGCGATGACGGCTGCGGCGGCACCTGCGGCACCTGTCCCGCCGCCCTCACCTGCGATGGCGGACAGTGCGTCCCACCCACTTGCGGCGACGTCCCCCCCGCCGGCTGCTGCTCCACCGACGCGGTCAAGACCTGTGACGGCGGCGTCCTCGGAGGCTACTCGTGTGCGACCACCTGCGGGTGGGACCCGAGCGGCCGGGGCGGCCTCGGCTGGTACGACTGCGGCTTCAGCGGGGCGGACCCGAGCGGTACACACCCCCTGGCCTGCGAGGGCTGCACTCCGACCTGCGCCGGAGACTGCGGCGACGACGGCTGCGGCGGGAGCTGCGGGAGCTGCCCTCCATCCCAAGCCTGCGTCGACGGCGCCTGCGCCCCGTGTACCCCGCACTGCGCCGGCGACTGCGGGGACGACGGCTGCGGCGGGACGTGCGGGAGCTGTACACCGCCCGCCACCTGCGTCAGCGGCGCCTGCACCGCCTGCGCCCCGACGTGCGCCGGAGACTGCGGCGACGACGGCTGCGGCGGAACGTGCGGGACCTGCACACCTCCAGCCACCTGCGTCGCCGGCGCGTGCTCCTGCGTCCCCTCCTGCGTCGGCGTCTGCGGCGACGATGGCTGCGGCGGGACCTGCGGGAGCTGCCCGGACGGCCAGGTCTGCTCGGAAGGCACCTGTGTCTGCTCCGGCTGCGACGCATCCCCCCAGGACGGCGCCCCCTCCGGAGACATCGCGCAGGAGGCGCCTGCCCCCGCAAGCGAGAGCGGCTGCTCCGCCGCCCCGGCGCCTGTCTCCCTCCCGCTCCTGCTCGCGTTCTTGTTCGCGCTCCTGCTCGTTCGCCGTCGCTCCAATCCTCACATTTGCCCGTCACCGATCGGTCGCGGGCTCGGCGCATGAGGGCCGCGCCCATGTTTCCTGCTACGCCGTGAGCTGACCGGGGCCTCGGGCACCCCAGCCCTGGCGCCCCTGTCGCAGCGCCGCTACCCTGAGGGCGCCGGCCAGTGTGGCTGATGGAGGTCGACCCGTGACGAGACGACCGTACGAGGAGCTGTTCGAGGCGTTGAACCGGGGAGGCGTCCGGTTTGCGGTCGTTGGCGGCTTGGCCGCCGTACTTCATGGCGTCCCCCGCATGACCTTCGACGTGGACCTGGTCGTGGACCCGGAGCCAGACAACATGACGGCGCTGGTCGAGGTTCTCGATCAGGCAGGCTATCGGCCTCGGATCTCCGTGCCGCTCACCGATCTTGCCGACCTCGCGAGCCGCGAGGCCTTGCGCGCTCGCAACATGATCGCGCTCTCGCTCTGGCACCCCTCTCGGCCGGTCGAGGAGGTGGACATTCTGCTGGCGCCGCCTCTCCCATGGAGCGCACTCGCCCAGGACCTGCAGCACCGCAATCTCGGCAGCACGAAGGTCCCGGTCGTCGGGCGCGCAACGCTCATCGCGCTCAAGCGCTACGCAGGCCGGCCGCAGGACCTCGCCGACATCGAGCACCTCGAGGAGCTGGACGATGACGCCTGACCCGCAGTCGCGCCGCCGGCCCCTGGTCGCTTCACCCAGCCGCGAGCAGGTCGCGCAGTTCGCCCGCCTCACCGTCGAGGAGCGCTATCTGTGGTGGAGCGACACGCTGCTCGCGCTGTTCGAGATGGCGTCGCCCGAGGCGCGCGCGGCATGGAGACGCCACCGGAGCCACGATCCGGAGCGACGGTGACGGTTCACAGCGATTTCGGCCTGACAAGGGGGGCGGGCGGTGCCTTCGAGGAACGTTCGGGGTGCCATCGGGGCACTCGGACCCGAGCGGCACGAGCCCCCTGGCCGCGCTACGCGACGAGCTGTTTGATCAGCCGGAGCGTCTCACACTCCGCCGGGTCGAGCCGCCCGTCCGCCCTGATCACCGCCTGCAGCGCGTCGAGGAACACCGCGCGGTGCTCCACCGGGATGGCCTGGGGGTCGAGGTACGGCGGCGCCTCGTCGAGCCACCGGTAGACGCGCTCCATGGAGCGGTCCCCGATGGCCAGCTCGGCGGCCAGGGTCAGGACCACCTTGCGCTCCTCCGGCGCTACGTGGAAGTCGGACCAGGCCGCCACGCAGGCGAGCTGCACGAGCCGCTCCCGCGTGACCTCGTCCATGCCCTCGAGTCTCGGAGCCAACTCTGCCATGGTCACTCTCCTATCTCGATGACGACCTCGCTCAAAGCGGGGTCGGCCTTGATTGATGCCTCGGTGAACAGAACGTCCCGCCACTCGGCGTTGGTGAATCTCTTGGTCTGGTCCTTGGAGTGCGGAGACGCGGGGTCCGCCGACTCCGAGTAGGTCAGCAGGGCCTTGGCCCGGGGACCCGTCCCAGAGAGCTCGATGGCCATGACGATGCTGGAGCCGTAGCGGATCGGGTAGCCGTCTCCCGTGAGCCCCGTCATGCCGTTGATGGTCGTCGTTCCTGGCATCGACGGGTAGAGCGTCCCATTGCCGCTCGCCGGGCTCACGATGTTGAAGGCCCCCTCGGGAATCTCCCGTCCGCCCGGGATCCCGATTCTCTCCCCGCCCTTCAGCGTGTACTGTGCGTCTCCCAGGGCGACGTCCGATGCGAACCCAGCCCCCTCCAGTCGAGCCACCGCCTTGGCGACCGCCTGGATCACGGGGTCCGGCCCGTCCTGCGGCGCCGCCACCAGCTCCCGCGGCGTCCCCACCGGGTCCGCCGGGTCGAAGGGCACCGCGAACAGCGCGCCTGCGTCGTAGAAGTCGTCGCTCGTATAGCCTCCCAGAACCTCTCGCCACAACACCGCGCCTACGCTGTCGGCCCGGAGCCGCCCGTCCCAGTCCGCCAGCACGCCGCACGCCGCAGACACGTCCACCTCGCCGTCTCCCACCTTCACCATGCCCGCGCCAGTGCACCTCGCCACCACCTCGTCGCGCAGCAGCTCCGTCATCAGGGCGCGCCCGCCGAGCATGGCCTCCTGGAGCTCCTCCAGGCTGAACTTGCCGTCCGCCCCGGACGCCCCATCCGGCTCCGTGAGCATCTTCAGATTCATCCGGGTGCGCGGGCTGCGCGGCGTGCCCGTGTCGCCGAACTGGGGTCCATATCCGGTGAGAGGGGCCGCCGGATTGGTCAGCCAGAAGCTGTCGTTGGCGTTGGCCACGAAGTCGCTCCTCACCAGGTGCGGAGTCTGATCGAAGGGGACGACGCCCGGCGGGCTCCCCGGCGCGTCCTCCCACTCGGACTCCTTCTTGGACCCGTCGAGCAGGATGAGGCCGTTGGCCCACGCGAGCCCGGTGAACGGGTCGCTCTTCAGCGCCGCCTCCCAGGCCGCGATGGTCTTCGTCGACAGGTTGGGCACACCGCCCGTGTCGCTGTAGAACGCCTGGCCGCTCATGTCCGCGGCCATGGTGTTGACCCAGGGGATCCCGTTCACCTCCCGCAGCGCCTTCTCCAGCTCCCCCACGCTCCTGGCCAGGATGAACCGTCTCCACTGCTCGATGAGCCGACTGTTCCCGGCGTTGGCGTCCCGGTAGCTCACTGCCAGGTCCCCCGTCCAGCCGATGGGCGGCACGTTGAGCATGGGGCCGAAGTGGGTGCGGTACATGGTGCGCTCGCGCGGCTCCAGGGTCCCGTCGGGCTTCCGCACCTGGATGGTGTACGTCGTGGCGTCCATCTTGCGGGTCTCGCCGTCATACACGTAGCTGGTCGGGTCCCCGGCCGGCATGGTGATGCGGTAGAACGTGAAGTGCTTGGCCGCAGAGACAGTGTGCGTCCAGGCGAGCGAGTCGTTGAAGCCGATCTGCAGGAGCGGCGTGCCGACCAGCGCCGCCCCGTAGGCGTCGAGCACGCCGGGGATCGTGACGTGGACCTCCCAGAAGCGCCGCTCCCCCTCCCACGGGAAGTGGGGGTTCACCGCGACCATCCCTGCCTCCGCCCGGTCCTTGCCGATGCCCCAGCCGTTGCTACCGAGCGCGTCCAGGCGCCGGAAGTCGGGGAACGACGTCATGGGCAGCACGTTCGACTGCGTCGCCCCGGGAGGCTGCGCGGTCGCGATGTAGTCCAACAGCGGCATCCCGGATCCATAGAGCGCCAGCATGGCGTAGTAGGCGAGCAGGTCCTCCCGCGTGATGGGCTGCACCCACGCGGCCCCCTTGCAGGGCTCGGGCAGCCCTGCGGCCCCGACCTCGGCCAGGTAGCGGTTGTAGCCCTCGGCGTAGCCCTCGACCACGGCCTGCACCTCGGGCCCCTGCTTCTCCCAGGTCTCTTTCGCAGACGCCCGCACCCCAAGCGCCAGCATGCCGAAGTCGCTGTTCACGTTGGCGTCGCCCGCCCCAGGGCCAAACAGCTCCGCTCTGCGCGAGTTGACACGCACTACCTGGTCCGCGAGGGTGCAGACGTGGTCCTGCGCGAGCGCGTAGCCCTCCCCGTAGCCCAGGGAGCCCCAGTCGTCGGCGGTGATGTGCGGGATGCCGAAGCTCGTGCGGCGGATGGTCGCCCGGTAGGGGCCGAGCGGCTCGGAGCCAGCGTCGGCATCGCCCGCGTCCACCCCACCCCCGTCACCCGCACCAGCGTCGCCCGGGACTCCACCGTCCGCCCCGCCCGCGCCGTCCGCGACCCCGCCGTCGACAGCGTCCGCTGTCACGTCCGCCCCGCCCACATCCCCCGCACCCGGCTCGCCATCGTCCGCGCACGCCGCGACCCCGATCACGAGCGCCACCCAAGGAAGCTTTCGCATGTCTCGCCTCTTCAAGAACGTGGTCCGCGCGCACACTACCACGGGCCCACGGGCCCCACAACGCGCCGTAACCGTCCGTTCGGCCCCTTGTGCCGTATGCTCTGGAGCGTCCATCAACACGGGAGCCAGCCGCATGAACCACTCGTCCCGCCGGGACTTCATCCGCCGCGCCCTCGCGGGCACCGCCGTCGTCGCCTTCGGCGGCGGCCTCTGGGTCGTCGCCAGCGACAGCGCGACCCGGGAGGCCCGCGCCCAGTCGCTGCCCGACGGCCGCCAGCGCCTGCCGCCGGGCCAGAAGGTCATCTCCTTCCTCCGCCCCATGGGCGGCCAGGAGGGGGACCCCAACCCTCGCAACTTCCGCCTCCAGGTGCACGGCGCCGTGGACCGGCCCTTCACCATCGACTACCGGGAGCTGCTCGCCCTGCCGCAGACCGAGCAGTCGTCGGACGTCCACTGCGTGACCACCTGGTCGGCGCTGGACCAGACGTTCAGGGGGGTCCGCATCCGGGACCTGGCCGAGCGGGCCGGTGTGCGCCCCGATGCGCGCCACGTGGTCATCGAGGCGGCCCACGGCTACACGGCCAACGTGCTGCTCGCCGAGGCCCTCGCCCCGGACTCCCTGATCGTCCACCGCCACAACGGGGACCCCTTGGCGCGGCGCAACGGCGGCCCGGTCCGCGCGCTGATCCCCCAGCTCTACTTCTGGAAGAGCGCCAAGTGGGTGACGGGCATCCGGTTCACCACGCGGGACGAGCCCGGCTACTGGGAGGTGCGGGGCTACCACAACCACGCGGACCCCTGGAAGGAGGAGCGGCATGCGTGACGGCGGATCTGCGCAGCTCGACGCCCCCGTCACCTCCGTCGCCCCCGCTACGCCCGCCCCCCGCGGTTGGCTCCGCCGCCGGTGGCGCCCCCTGCTCCGCGCCATGCACCGCGACATGGGCTACCTGGTCGTGGGCCTGACCTTCGTGTACGCCGTGTCGGGTATCGCGGTGAACCACATCCTGGACTGGGACCCGAGCTTCGTGCAGGTGGACGCGCGGCACGACCTCCCGTCAGTGCTCCCCACCGACGACGACGCCCTGGCCCGCGCGGTCATCGCCCACGTCGGGCGCAGCGAGGAGCCCCAGGACGTGTTCCGCATCGACGACGCCAACGTGGACATCATCCTGGAGCAGGCGACCCTGCACGTGAACACCGACAAGGGCGTCGTCCACGAGGAGGGCCAGCGCCCGCGCTTCATCCTGCGCGTGATCAACTGGCTCCACGTCGCCCGCGGCAAGTCCGCGTGGGTGACCGTCGCCGACGCCTATGCCGTGCTCCTGCTGGTGCTCGCGACGAGCGGCATGTTCATGCTCGCCGGCCGCAAGGGGCTCCTGGGCCGCGGCGGCCTGCTCGTGGCGGTCGGCGTCGCCGTGCCCATCGTCTACGTGTACTGGTCGGGCGGGCCCTGACCCTCACCCGCTCGTAACGTCTCCGCCTGGTTCCTGCAGTCGCCCGTTGCCCGCAGGTGCGGGACGTGTACGATCCGGACCATGTCGCGGACGTGGGCTCTCATCGCCGTGCTGTGCTCCCTCGCCGGGACGGCGTTGCTCGTCAGACCCTACCTCGGGGACGCGCCCATTCCCGTGGACCGCGTTATGGTGGCCTCGGGGGCCATCGACGTTCCCAGGGCTCAGGCGCCAGGGCAGAAGCCGCTGCGGTTTGCCATTGGCGCCATGATCTCGCCGCGCGCGACCTTCATCCAGTATGCGCGCCTTGCCCACATGCTCTCCCAGGAGCTGGGTCGGCCCGTCGAGCTCGTGCAGCGGGCCTCCTACGGCGAGACGAATCGTCTGGTCGAGGCGGGGGAGGTGGACATCGCCTTCGTGTGCAGCGGCGCCTACGTGGAGCTGGCGCGCACCTCCAGGGTCGCGCTGCTGGTCGCACCGGTCACCGATGGGCGCCCCTCCTACTGGGGAGAGGTGATCGTGCCCTCCGGCTCCCCGCTCCGGCGCCTCGAGGACGTCCGAGGCACCCAGGGGCTCCGCATCGCCTACACGGACCGGCTGTCCAACACGGGCTGCGCGGCGCCCCGCGCCATGCTGCGGCGTGTCGGGGTGGACCCGGAGCGGCACATGGCGCGGCCGCTCTGGACTGGGAGCCACGACGAGTCGGTGCGCGCCGTGGCGGGGGGGCACGTGGACCTGGCGGGTGTCGACGCGCTGATCCTGCACGCGATGCTGCGAGCGGACGCCTCTCTCGCCGGGAAGATACGGGTGATCGCCCGGTCGGACGACTTCGGGGCTCCGCCGGTGGTCGCGGCGGCCCACGTGTCGCCTGCCGTGCGCCTGAGCGTGGCCCAGGCGCTCACGGGGATGGGCCAGACCCCGCAGGGCCGCGACATCCTTGCGGAGCTGGGCGTGGAGCGCTTCGTCCCGGTGTCCGACGATCTCTACGACGGCGTCCGGGCCGTCCAGCCGCGCCATGCGCCTGCCGGTGGACCGTGAGCGCCTCCACCACCCGCGCCGCCGGGGTCCGGCTCGCCCTCGCCGCCGGCGGCATCGTGCTTCTGGCCAGCTCGTTGCTCGCGCTGTGGTCGCGCTCCCTGCTCGTGGAGCGGCTCGTCGGGAGCGCTCACGCCCATATCCGCACCGTGGCTCGGGGCTTCGCCACCGCCCACGCCGACGCGATCCTGACCGGAGACACCCGGCGCATCGAGCCCGCCCTGGCACGCACCCTGACCACCGAGGAGGGGGTCCAGTGGATCGCCGTGGTGGGCAACGGCGGGGAGATCCTGGCCACGGGCCCCGGGCCGTTGTCGCACGCCGTGCGGGACGCGATCCGCACCACGCCCACCCTTGGCGGCCCGTTCACCACCGCGATCCGCGGCGCGGACGAGACCTCCTATGACGTGGCCGTGCCGATCATCCCGTCGCTGCGGGCGGCGGTGCACGTGGGCGTCGGCGAGCGTTGGCTCACGCAGCCGCTCCTGGAGGCAGACCTCGTCATGGCGGGCGCCACGGCCCTGATCGCCGCGTTAGCGGCTCTCCTCGCCTGGGCGTTCGGGCGACGCCTCGGCCGACCCACCGAGATCCTGGTGCAGGCGGCCCAGCGAGTCGGGTCCGGGGAAGCCGACGCTCGGGTTCCCGCGAGCACTGGAGACCCCCACATGGATCTGGTCGCGCGCGCCATGGACCAGATGCGGCGCGACATGGAGCACCACCAGGCCGCCGCGGCCAGCGCGTCCCGCCGCGCCGCGAGCGCCGAGAAGCTGGCGGCCATGGGGACCCTGGTGGCGGGGATCGCCCATCAGGTGAACAACCCCCTGGCGGGCGTCCAGAGCTGCCTCGAGATGGCGCGGGAGGCGCCGGAGGGAGAGCGACGCGCGTATCTCGACCTCGCGGAGGAGGGCGTGGGGCGCCTGGCGGAGGTCATGCGACGGCTTACGGAGTATGCCAGGACGGGGCTCTCCGGGCCGCGACCCACCGACGTCAACGAGGTCGTGCGGCATGCCCTGGCCTTCTGCCGCACCTGGGACCGGGTCAGCGATCCGGAGCCCGTCGTGGAGCTGGGGATGGACCTGCCGGTCATCCAGGGCGAGCCTGACGCGCTGTCCGACGTGATCGTGAACCTGTACACCAATGGGCGCCTCGCCGCCCCAGGGTCGCCGGTGCACGTCGAGTCCAGGCTCGGGCGGGACGGCGTCGTCGTGGCGGTGAGGGATCACGGTCCCGGTGTCTCCCTCGAGAACCGTCTCCGCGTCTTCGAGCCTTTCTACACGACGCGCGCCCAGGGGAAGGGCACCGGCCTCGGGCTGGCTCTGTGCGATGCCATCGTCCGCCGCCACGGAGGCGAGATCGTCATTGACGACGCTCCCGGAGGCGGTGCCGTGTTCGCCGTCTGGCTTCCGGTGGACCACCCGAACGCCGAGGTCTCCCCATGAGCCTGTGCGCGCGCTGCAAGCGCATCCTGGTCGCCGAGGACGAGAAGACGCTGCGGGTGCCCCTGGCCGGGTTTCTCCGCGGCGGCGGCGCCGAGGTCCTGGCGGTGGAGGACGGCGAGCAGGCGCTGGCGGCGCTGCGCCAGAGACGGTACGACCTGGTGATCACGGACGTGCGCATGCCGGGCGCCGATGGCCTGGAGGTCCTCCGGACCGCGCGCCAGCTCCACCCGGACTGCCACGTGATCCTGATCACCGCGTTCGCGAGCGTCGACACGGCGGTCGCGGCGCTTCGACTCGGCGCGACCGACTACCTGGTCAAGCCGTTCCGCTTCGCCGAGCTCGAGGAGAAGCTGGCTCCCCTGTGCGCCCGCGCCGACCCGTCTCCAGAGGATCCCCACGGGTTTCGGCTCGCCGACGTCGTCTGCTGCTCGCGCGGAATGCAGGACGTCCTCTCCTCGGTGCGCCGCATCGCGCCCGGGGACGCCAATGTTCTCATCACCGGTGAGACGGGTGCGGGGAAGGAGGTGGTCGCCGAGGCAATCCACCACTTCAGCCGCCGCGCGGAGGGCCCGTTCGTCCGCGTCAACTGCGCTGCCATCCCCGACTCCCTGTTCGAGTCGGAGCTGTTCGGCCACGAGAAAGGTGCCTTCACCGGAGCGGTGGCGCGTCGCGCGGGGCGGCTCGAGGCCGCCCACGGCGGCACGATCCTGCTCGACGAGGTCGCGTCCCTGTCCCTGGAAGGGCAGGCCAAGCTCCTGCGCGCCATCCAGACCCGCCAGTTCGAGCGCGTGGGGTCGAGCAAGCCCATCACCGTCGACGTTCGCGTGATCGCTGCGGCCCAGGACGATCTGCCCGACCGGATCGAGCGGGGCACATTCCGAAAGGACCTCTACTACCGTCTCGGCGTGTTCACGGTCCGCGTCCCGCCTCTCCGGGAGCGCGTGGACGACGTCGGTCCGCTCGCCGCCCACTTCGTTACACACATCGCCCGGCGACAAGGCAGGGCGGCGCCGCGCGTGGGCCCGGCAGCGAAGGCGATCCTCGAGTCGCACCCGTTCCCGGGGAATGTCCGCGAGCTCCAGAACGTGATGGAGCGGGCCGTGACCCTGTGTGGCGGCGACGAGATCCTGCCCGCGCACATATGCCTCGACGGAGTCCCTGGGGGAAGCAGCGAGGCGCTCCCCGGTCTGGACGGCGATCCTGCCCCGCTTGGCGACGCAACGGCCCGCTTCGAGCGAGCGTATATCGAGCGGGCTCTCGAGGACGCGCAGGGCAATCGGAGCAAGGCGGCCGACGCGCTCGGAATCAGCAGGAAGACTCTTTGGGAGAAGCTCAGGAAGCAGTCTGAGTGAACTCATCGGCCTCGGCGCGGACCGCGATGGCCTTCAAGACGCAGACGTCGACACAGAGGCCGCAGCCGGTGCAGGCCGAAGACGCCACTTCGGACCACGACGCGCGGGTGACTCCGTCGAGGGCGCCAACCGGGCAGAGCTTCTCGCAGACTCCGCAGCCGTCGCACCCCCCTCGTGAGAGCACCCATGCGGCGCGCGCCGGCCGAATCCGCGCTCGTGGAACGAGCCACCCCGCCAGGAGGTCGCGCCGGGACGTCGAAGACTTGCCCGGCAGTATGATCGCGCTGTTGGGGCACTCACGGGCGCACTCCCCGCACTCGTCGCAGGACGGCATGAAGGCGGGCACGGACTTGCTCCGCTGCGGCTTGAGCTCGATGGCGCCCCGCGTGCAGGCGCCTACGCACCGCGTGCAGGTGGACATGGGGCTGATGGCGCGGGTGCAGCGGTCCTCCCGCAGGGCGATGGGGACCCTGCCCAGGAGCCAGCCGAGGCCCCGGAGGCGACTCTCCCGGGGACGCTCCTTCACGGCGCGGCGTCCTCCTCGACCAGCGTGGTGGCGATGGCGCCGAGGGAAGCGTACACGCCTGTCGGGTCCTTCTCGCCAACCACCTCCACCAGCCGCCGCACATACCTCGACAGGTGGGCGCCCACGAACGCCAGAGTCTCGGCGCGGCGAGCATCGGCGGCCTCGATGTTTGCGGCAGTCAGGGCATCCTCCTCCAGAGACCAGAGATAGCCGGCGAACGCCAGCTCGTGCCCCAGGTAGTCGGGGAGCTCGAGGTGGTCCGGCGGAGAGTAGCCCGCAGCCTCGTAGACCCGCTGGACGGCCACCGCCGCCTCACCCATCAGCAGGCCGCCAGTCTCTTCCCCAGCCACACGGACAGAGTCGGAGTAGACCGACTCGTATGGGCGCACGTACAGGTCGCCCGGGACCTTCAGGAGCTGGAAGAAGGCTCTGCGGACCTCCGGGAGGGCGGGCGCGCCGGGACCCTCGGCTCCCTGAATGGCCGCAAGGGACTCCCGGATCTCCGGCGCGCCCAGACGGTCCAACCAGTCTTGCCCTGGAGGGTAGCAGAAGGCCCGAGCGAGGAAGGAGTAGAGGTCCTTCCTCGCCCGCGCGAAGGCCAGGCGGTCTGCGTCGGGAGCCATGAGGACCTCACGTGGTGAAGGTCACCGACGGCTTGGTCAGGGTCGGGTCGGCGAACTTCGCCGGCGCTTCTCCCACGTCACCGTTGTCGAACTCCAGTGTCAGGGCGCGGCCGATGCAGGATGTCACGCACGCGGGCAGCATCCCCGGGACCAACCCCACGCCGGTCTCGTCCACGATGCGGTGGTAGCACATCGTGCACTTCTCGGTGGTGCCGGTCGCCGCGTTGAACTGCGGGGCGCCATAGGGGCACGCCGCGATGCAGCGCTTGCAGCCGACGCAGACCTCCTGGTCGATGCGCACGATGCCGAACGCGGACTCCTTGAAGGCGGCGCCACTCGGGCACGCGGCGACGCAGGCCGGGTCCTTGCAGTGGAAGCAGGCCATGGAGACGAACTGCTTCTTCAGGTTGGGGAAGGTGCCCGTGAGCACGTCCACGACCTTGCGATAGCGGACGCCGACGGGCGTGTTGTTCTCGGACTTGCAGGCGACCTCGCAGGCCCTGCAGCCCACACACCGCGTCAGGTCGATCTTGAAGGATAGCTGGGCCATCTCGTTGCCTCCGGTGGACTACTGCTTCTGGACCTTCACGTAGGGGGACATGAACGCGGCCATGCCAGAGACGCGGTCCGTCATGCACAGGTTGGGGAACTTCGGGTCACGGGCCATCAGGTGGTTGGCGCTGAGCCCCTTCCCGAAGGACGGGTCGTGGGCTTGCGTCTCTCCGTCGACCACGTAGGGCTTGGAGCCCGCCTGACGCCGCCCGAAGTGGGCGCTGACCCCGATCACCCCCGGGCGGATCTCCTCGGTCACGTAGGCGTGCCCGGTCTCACCGTCCGTGTGATACGGCGTCGTGATCTTGACCAGGTCGCCGTTGGCGATGCCGCGGGCCTGGGCGTCCCCCGTGTTGATCCACAGGGCGTTCTCCGGCTCGATCTCATTGAGCCACACATTGGACGCGGTCCGGCTCTGGGTGTGCCAGCCCCGCTTGAACGTGATGAGCTGCAGGTCGTAGCCGGCCGTCGGCGGGATGGCGGTCCCCTCCAGGTCCAGGTGGGGCTGCTCGAAGATTGGGACTCCTGAGAAGTACGCCCCCGTCAGCGCGTTCTTCGTCGTGCCGACCTTCTCGTAGTACACCTCGAGCATGTCGGCATACTTGTTGAGGGCGAGGTCCGGATTGGCTGGATCGATGATCGCCGCGGGGTTCTCACGCCGCCCGCCCATGCGCATGCAGTCTGCTTTGTCGTCGAGCCCCTGCGTGTAGGCGCCGCCGGAGAAGTAGAGGTTGTAGTACTGCCACGCCGTGAAGATGTCCTTCCCGGCGCCGGCACCGTTGAGACCGAAGTTGGGCAGACCGAGCTCCACGGCGATGCGGATGAGGACGTCGTCCCACAGCATGGTCCCAGGCAGCGCCGGGATGTAATGCTTCGTGATGGGATCGAACTTGCCGACGACAGGCCTTCGGATCGTCGAAGAGCGGGTGTGGACCGTCGGGTAGCCCGTCATGGGCTCTGCCCACTTCTCGAAGTAGGTGCCGTCTGGGAGGATGTAGTCCGCGTAGGCGGCCGTCTCGTCCATGTTCACCGTCGAGACGATGTGCAGCGGTAGGGCCTTGGTGTCTTTCAGCGTCTCGATCTGACCTTGGGGGTACGGGGCGGTGAAAGCCGGGTTGTTGGTGAAGGTGATCATGGCCTTCACCTTGTAGGGGTAGCCGAACTTCATGGACGCCAGCGTCTCGGGGTGGACGCCCGACTCCCCGAGCGGGAACCACTGCCGGCTGGGCTTGGACTTCGCTCCGGCGTACTTCGCCTTGTAGCGGTCGAGGCGCACCCCCGACGTGCTGGTCGTGACGGGCCTGGTCGGGTCGGCCCCGGCGAACCGCGGACCGACGGCGTACCCGCCCGCGCGGTCGACGCGGCCCATGATCACGTTGAGCAGGTTGATCGCGCGGATGTTGTAGTACCCGTTGGTACCAGACTGCGAGCCCCGGTAGCAGTCGGCGACGGGGTTCTGCGCCGTGGCGAACTCGCCGGCCACCGTCGCGATGGTCCCCGCCGGGATGTCACAGAGCGCCTCATACTCGGCCACCGTCCGCTCGAACACCGAGGCGCTCAGGGCGGAGAAGCTGGTCTCGCACGAGATGCCATTGACCGTCCCGTCAAACTCGATGTCGGCCTGGTCGACGGCAGTGTAGGGGTGGGCGAAGCCGCCCGAGACCACGACGAAGGGGACCGAGACGGTGGCGCCGCTCGCCGCATCGGCCGCGGTCGTCCGATAGAAGCCGCGCGTCAGTCCGGTGAACGTCGTGTCTGTCCGGCTCGTGTAGACGACGTACTCGGTCCCGATCTTGATCGTCCCCTTGGCGGGGAAGCCCGACGCGTCCGTGACGGTCACGGTCGCATCCGTCTTGGTGATCGGTCCGTCCAACACGGTCGAGAGGACTCCGGCCTCTGCCGAGTCGATGAACTTGTGGGTCGACTTGCTGATCAGGAACGTGGAGTTGGTCCAGTTCACGTACTTGAGGCCGCCGATGTCCTTCTTCGCCGCGTCCTCATTGGTCCGGCTCAGGTAGTCGATCGCGTGCATGCCGCTGTCGATCAGCCACCGCATTACGCCGAGGGCGAAGGCGCCGTCATACCCTGGCTTGATGGGAACCCACCGGTGAGACTTGGCCGCCGTGTTGGAGAACCGCGGGTCGACCGTGACGATCTTTCCGCCCTTCTTCAGGAAGCTGGCGACCAGGCGCCCGAACGTATTGCTCGGGACGTTGGACTCCACCGGGTTCGTGCCAAACAGCAAGAGGTAGTCCGCGTTCTCGATGATCGGCTTCAGGTTGTAGGTCCCCGAGCTGGACTTGGGCCGGCTGAAGGTGTGATAGCCGGCAGTCTTGTAGGACGCGTTGCAGATCGCGGTGTGATCGATGTTGTTGGTGGTGCCGAAAGCTGCGGTGAACCGGCCCGTGATGGCGCCGTTCTGGTTGCGCCCGGACAGCACGACGAGCTGGTTGGACTTTGGGCCGTATCCCGTGGCGGGCGCCTCGTCCATGTAGTCGGATTCGGCGGCGCCGATGGGAGCGCTATTGCGGATGGACGCGAGGCCCTCGAAGCTCCCCTCCAGGAGCTTCCCGCCGTAGCAGATCTCCGCGATGGCCTGGTCCCAGGAGATCACCTCCCACTCTCCGGCACCGCGAGCGCCTACTCGCTTCAGCGGGTACTTGATGCGCATCGGGTCGTAGAGGCTCATCAGGCCCGCCTGGCCGCGAGCACAGAGGCTGCCCAACGCCGTGGGGGCGACGTCGGACTCCACGACCTCCTTGCCAGCCGACGCATACTCGCTGGTCTGCGGGCAGTATGGGTTGCCGTCCACCTTGATGGCGACGCCGTCTCTCACCTTCACCTGGATTCCGCAGCCGGCGTTGCACATCATGCACGCGCTGCGGAGCACCTTGATCCCGCCGATCTGGTCGTCGGGGTCGTTCTGCCCGGTCTTGACGCCCGCGGACAGGGTGGCGCCGCCGAGGACGGCAGTGCCGCCGGCCAGTGCGCCGCTCAACTTGATGAACAGTCTTCGGGACAGGCTTCGGGTCATGTCCTCACTCCTTCGTGTCGATCCCGCGGTGGCCCTTGCGAGCGCCGGAGCTCCTGATTCCTTGTTCATGGCCGCTCACCTCGCCCTCAGAGCGGCAGAATCTTCGGGTACTTCGTGTGGCACATCTTGCAGGTCTTCGTTGAGTCCACCTGGTCGCGCAGCACTGGGTCCACGTTGGCCTGCAGATCCACGCTGGTGTGGCAGGTCGTGCAGGACAGCGCGCTGTGGGCGCCGATGGCGTGGAAGGGCTTGATGGCCGGATCCAGTGACGTCTCGTTCTTGCGGTCCGTGTGGCACGCCACGCAGTTGGCCGCCGTGAAGGTCGGGGACCCGCCCTTCTTGATTGCCTTGAGGTTCAGCGTAGCGGGGATGCGGTCCAGGCCGAGCGAGAGCGGCGAGTCCTTGCCCGCGAGCACCGGGACATCCGCCGCGGACGCGCTGACGGTGCCCGACGCCACGATGGCGGAGCCAGAGAGGGCGAGGCCTGCGCCCGTGACAGTGACCCCGTAGAGGCCTGCGTCGAGGGGGCTGAGGGTGAGCACTCCCGCGGTGCTCGTCTGGCCTGTCAGGGGGGAGCCCTCGAGCGTGACCGTCACGCCGGAGAGGAGCGCCATGGTCTTCGCGTCGCGCACGGTGATCGTCAGAGAGCCGGGCTCCGGCTGCTGTTTCGGTGGGACGTACTGGCAGTCGAAGACGTCGACCTTGCCGTCCTGGTTCGTGTCCTCGTCGGTGTCGGCCACGCCGTTCTCGTTGAGGTCCCAGCAGCTCGTGCCCGCTGGGCCTTGGGGCCCCTGCGCGCCTTCGGGCCCCTCGGGTCCCTGCGCGCCTTCGGGCCCCTCGGGCCCCTGCGCGCCCTCGGGTCCCTGCGCGCCCTCGGGTCCCTGCGCGCCCTCGGGTCCCTGCGCGCCCTCGGGTC
>BTVJ01000109.1:0-21923 GCA_045863395.1 Myxococcales bacterium | reverse complement strand
CGCCTATCCGCCCGCCTATCCGCAACCCGAAACCGCGATGAAATCTCCTATCCGCTGAACGGGTGGCACAGGAGCCCCCCCTCGCAGTCCGTGTCGAGGGCGCACTCCACGCCCTCCTCTGCACGGCACCCCGCCAGCGCGACGAGCGCCAGCGCCATCAACCACCGTCCCATCTGAGTCCTCGGCGAAGAAGACCAGGTCGTAGGCGTTGCTCACGGCTCCCTTGCCGCACACCTCGACGTAGTAGTAACCCCCCTTGTCCACCAATGCCTCCACCAGCTCGTCGTCCGTCGTCGACGTGCTCCCCCCGATGAGCTTCCCGTCCACGTCGTAGAGCCGCAGGTCCAGGTCGCCCGCGCCGTGATCGAACAGCAGCCAGAGGGTGGCCGTCTCGAAGCCCCCGATGAACACCCGGTACCAGTCGGTGTTGCTCCCGCACACCTTGCCGCGGGTCAGCACGCCGGGCTCGATGGTCGGGCCCTGGGGCGGCGTGTCGTTGGGCTCGAAGCGGTCGTCCTTGCACGGCCCGTCCGGCTCGGTCACCGCCAGCGCGAAGGTGTAGGGTGCAGGCGCGGTGCCCTCGTTGCGCACCTCGATCAGGGTCTTCCCGGACTTCTGGATGACGGCCTGTCCCCAGGAGCCATCGGCGTCGCTGCCGCTCTCCCCAATCACCGTGTCGCCCGCATACAGGCGCACCTTCAGGGGCGCTGGGGCTTGTGCGAGGGCGAACAGGGTCTCGCCTCCGTTGAGCCCGTAGGCGAACCAGTCGCTGGTGCCGGGGCAGGCGGTCAGGCCGCTCCAGGCGCCGGCCGGAAGCGTCGCGGCCTTCTCCGGGGTCTGGTTGGGCGCCAGGATGTCCTCGGAGCACACGTCCCCCGCCGCCGCCAGGGAGACGGCCAGCTCGTAGGCGTTGCTCTGGCCCTCGAAGCCGCGGACCTCCAGGAGCCATGTGCCGGTCTGGGGGATCTCGAAGGTGATGCTCTCGTCGCTGGTCTGGGTGGTGGAGGGCGCGACGGGGGTCAGGCCATCTGGTGCGTACAGCACGGCGTCCAGGTCCCCGACCGCGTGGTCGAAGAGCACGGCGATGGTCAGCACCTGACCCGCGCTGGCCTGGATGGCGTTCCAGTCGTGGTCGTCGGGGCAGATCACGAGCCCGTCCGTGATGCCGGGTGTCAGCGGGTGCGCCGCCAGCGGTCCGGCGTTGGGCTCCAGCGGGTCGTCGGTGCACGTCTGGTCCGACAGATCCACGGACAGGGTGAAGGCCATGGCGGTCCCGGCCGGGGACCGGGCCCGCAGCAGCAGCGTGGTCGTCGCCTTGGGCGGGGCCCCAGACGAGGGGTTGGCCCGGGGTCCCCTGTGCCTCACCCAGCTTGGTCCCGGCGCCATCGACGAGGGTCAGGTCCAGCGTCCCGTGGGTTGGCTCCCACCGCGCCGACGCGGACAGGGTCTGCCCGGCACCGACCGCGATCGAGAACCAGTCGTCGTCCCCGCCGCACGCCCGCAGCAGGGTCTGGCCGGGCACCAGCGGCGACGCCTGATCCGCGGTGTCGTTGGGCTCCAGGCCGTCTTCGGCGCAGGCTCCCTCGTTGCCGGGGGCGTAGGCCCAGAACGCGTGGACCCCGGCCTTCGGGTGGCGCGTCTCATGGTCGCACGCGGTCCCGGTGATGTCGTCGTTGTCGCGCGCCACGAGCGCATAGCGGAGGGTGGCGGTCTGCGTCCCTGACAGCGCCGGCGCCGGGATGGTCCCCCGCCACAGCCCGTCGACCATCTTCATGGGTACTGCCGTCATCTGGGCGTCGGTGGCCTCTTTGGGCGACCAGAGCAGCGTCATGGACGCGACCAGCGTGTCCTGGTCGGTGGCCTCGGCGCTCACCTCGTAGCCCGCGCCCCCGTGCATGTCTCCGAGGGGCACGTGCTGGACGCTCGGCGGGCTCCCCTGGCAGTGGCCGGCCTCGCCGTTGAGCAGGATGATGGAGATCGCCTGCTGCACCTCCGGGTGCACCCCGTCGTCGGCGCCCACGACTACGGACCAGTAGCTGCTCTGCGCGATCTGAACCGGCGTCGGCTTCCAGTAGAAGGACGCCTGCTTGCCGTTGATCAGGTTGAACTCGGCGCCCTCGATGCCGCTGACCAGGCGCAGCACCATGTTGGCGGCGTCCGTGTCGTCGTCCTTCACCTCCACGAGGAAGGCGACGCGCGTCGAGTACGCCAGGTTGACCACGAAGCCGCTCGGGTTGAGGAACACCGGGGTCCCGCCCTCTGGGTACGCGAAGATGCTGAACGTCCGCTCGGCGCTCCCGCCGTTGCCGTCCTCGACGCGCACCGTGGCTGTGAAGGACGTCCCTCCCGGCTCCACCTGGTTGATCAGCGGCGCCCACCGGAAGAAGGCGCTGCTCCCGACCTCGAAGACAGCCGCCCCCTTGGGGCCCGTCGCCAGGCTGAAGCGCAGGGGATCGCCGTCGGGGTCGCGCCCCGTGAGCAGCACGTCCAGCTCCTCTCCCACCGCGACCTTCTGGTCCGGCACGGGGTCGAGTGTGGGGCTGTGGTTGGGGGCGGCGCACGCCACGAGCGCCACGAGCGCCACGAGCGCCACGACGGGAACGGCTGAGCTGTGGTGGCCTGAGAGGCGCCTCAGCGGCGCGCGTGTCCCCGCGAGGTGACGGCAGTCGAACACCCGCTTGCCAGCAAGGCCCGTTACGCTAGCATGGTGCCCGCCGCGCATCAACGGATGCGGGGCTCCGGGTCGCCTGCGGGCGGGCTGGTCTTTTGAGGCAACCATGCCGTGGAGCTGCTCGTGGAGCCGCCGGTGCCCTCGTTCGAGACATCACACCCTGACGTTGGCCGAGCCGACGTCCTCCATTGGACCTGGCTCGGGCGCATCGCCTACGCCGACGCGGCCCGTCTCCAGGAGCACGCCCGAGAGTCCTTGCTGGCGGGCCGCGGCCCCGAGCGCCTGCTGCTCCTGGAGCACCCGCCGACGATCACCATCGGGCGCAACGGCGACCGGGCGGGCCTGCTCGCAAGCGACAAAGACCTCGCCAGGCAGGGCATCGTGGTGGAGCAGAGCACCCGCGGCGGTCACCTGACCTGGCACGCCCCGGGTCAGCTCGTCGCGTGGCCGGTGCTCTGCCTGCGCCGCCGCCGCCTCGGCCCGCGCGAGCACGTCATGCGCCTGGCGTCGGGCATCGCCGCGTGGCTCCGGGAGATCGGCGTCCTGGCGCGCTGGAGTGACGCGGAGCCCGGCGTCTGGACCGACGGGTCCCTCCCGAGGAAGGTCGCCTCGGTGGGCGTCCACGTCCACCGCGACGTCACGGCCCACGGCGCGGCGGTCAACCTGAGCGTGGACCTCCGCGGGTTCGCCCACATCCGCCCCTGCGGGCTGGCAGCCGACGTCATGACGTCGGTCGAGCGGGAGCTGGGCCACGCCCCGGAGGTCGAGGCCGCGGCCTCAGGCGTCGCAGCCGCCATCGCCGCGGCCTATGGGATGGCGGCGTTCGAGATCGCGAGTGGCGCGTGGGCCGCGCTGGGCTCTTTGGAAGACGGCGCCCCGGTAGTCTTCGCACCGTGACGACGCCGAACGGCCTACCTGTTGTGCCGCCCCTCGCCCAGGAGCGCTCGCGCGCCCTCCGCCAGAAACGCCGACCGGTTGAAGCCGCGGCGGCTGGCCTCCGTGTCGATGCGCTGAAGAAGGCCCGGGTCGATGGTGAACGTGACTCGTACCGCTGGTTCCCGGACGCGGACGGGTACCACGATGAACGTGTCGAAGTCGGCCATGTCGGGGTCCGCCTTGACGGCCGAGAGTTCGCGTGGCCTCGGGATCCGTTGGCCGGCGTCCAGCATCGATTCCACCCAGCCCTCGGCCGCCTCGGTCGCCATGGAGACACACTCGTCGAGTGTATCTGCGGCGGACGTACAGCCCGGGAGGTCTGGAAAGACCATGCAGTAGGTGCCGTCACCTGCGAGCTCCACTGCCGCAAGGTAGTAGCGCATCAGGTCGTCTCCTGGGGCTTCACGCCCCGCTAGGAGGGCTCGATGCCCGCCTGCTTGAAGATGGCCTTCACCAGCCCGCGCCCCAGGTCCTAGCGCGGGTGGGGCACCGTCACGGTGTTGGCCTTCTCCGGATGTCGGAACTGGTGGTGCGAACCACTGACGCGATCAAGGTCCCAGCCGTTGGCGATGAGGAGGCTGATCACGTCGTGGCTGCTGTAGGACCTCATGCGCACATGATGCGTATACTTGTCTGCGATGCAAGGGGAGCTGCCTGCGCCCGGAGCAGGCGACTACTGCGCCGTCACGGTGGTCTCCAGAGTATTGGAGTCGTTCCCCGCGGCGTCGATCACCGACAGCCGCAGGGTGACCTGCCCGGCCTTGGGGATGAGCAGCGCCACGATCACCTGGCCGGCCCCCTTGGCGACGCCCGAGGCACTCGCGACCGCCGCCTCCACCGAGGCCGGCGCGACCCCGTCCATACGGATGTCGACGTGTGCCTTCGCCACGTCGCCGTCCGGGTCCTCGAAGGAGAACCCGAGCGTCACGTTCTGCTGCTTGCCCACCTCGATGGTCGTCGCGCTCGCCGTGAGGCCGCTGATCGCCGGGGGCGTCCCCGACCCGCCCTCGCTCTCGCACCCCAGGATGGCCAGTCCTGCTGCCACCACCGCACCTGCTCCCATCATCCTGCTCATCGTCGCCTCCTCTGGTGCCGCGAGGATGCCCGGAGCAGCGGCGCCAAGCAAGTCGCGATCACCCCCGTCAGAGCGGGCGTGATGCACCACCCCTCCCGATGCGAACCGCCAGCGCCAGCCCGATGCCCCAGCCCAGGTGGTTGACGAGGCTCGTGCGGAAGAGCAGGGCGTCTTCAGGGCCGGCGAGGCCGAAGAGGCCGAAGCCCATGGCTGGGAACATCAGCAGCCACGGGAGCGCGTTGGTGGCGAGGCCGAAGAGCAGGGCGCTGGCGGGGCCCTCGCGCCCCCGGGCCACCGTGACGTAGAGGAGCCCGAGCGTCGCGCCGATGGCGTAGTGGACGAGCAGCAGCAGAGGCAGCGGGAGGCCGACGTCTGGGGCCGTGCGGATGTCGTCGGTGACAGGGTCGCCGCGGAGGACCAGGCCGAACCACCGGGCGATCCACTCCGGGGAGGCCCCCTGGAGCAGCCCGAGCGCGCGCCCCAGAGCGGCGGTCAGGTCCATGGCGACGGTGGCCAGGGCGCCGACGCCGGCCCCACGTAGGATGTGGCGCCGCCTCATCGCTGGCCCCGCGTGGGGTCGTGGCGCCCCGGGGCCAGGATGCCATCCGGGTCGAGGGCCCCCCGGAGCCGCCCCACGAGGTCCCAGAAGGGCGCGCCCGCGGTGGCGAGCGCCTCGTGCCCCGCGAGGCCGAGGCGGGCCGGCGGGAAGCCCGCCGCGAGGGCGCCGTCGTGGAGGGCCCGCTGGCAGGCGAGGGCGGCGGCGCGGCGGGCGGGCTCCTCGCGGTCGAAGACGATGCGGGTGACGAGCGTGATCGCCCGGCCGCTCGCGTATTGCGCCGTGAACAGCGGGGGGCAGCCGTGGGCCAGGAGGCAGCTCCGGGTCAGGTCGACCAGGCGGCGAATCTCGGCGCCGACGGCCGGGCATGCCTGCCAACTGAAGACCAACCCATAGCCCGAGTCCCGCGGGTCGCAGCTCGGGGGTCTCTGCGGGCGCTGAATCTCTGGCCCGCCCAGCAGGGCGAGCAGCGCCCCGGGGGGCAGCTCGAAGGGCTCCCCGCGGACCAGCGCCTCCGTCCCGGCCATCAGCGCGTCCAGGGCGGGGACGTCCGGGATGGCCAGGTGATCGCGCAGCCCGGGGCCCGGCGGCGTGCGGCTCGATAGGGCGCATCGAGCGACCCCGGTGACGGCGGCCTCCAGCTCCCGGACGTGCGCCGTGACGGCCTCCCGGCCCCCGAAGATGGCGCCGTTGCTGCACCACAGGGCGGGCGACTCCGAGGTCGCGGGCAACTGGAAGAGGTGCACGTTGGTCGGCAGGACGCCGCGGATCCGCAGCGGGCGCAGCCGGTCGACGAGCTCGGGCAGGGCCTCGTCGCCGCAGGAGAGCCAGAACACCTCCTCGTGCTCCGGTCGCGGTGACAGCCACAGGCTCAGCTCCGTCACCACGCCAAAGGAGGACTGGCTGAACAGCCCATGCAACGCGGGGCCCACACCTGCCCGGCTGGCGAGGGCCGTCCGCGACGCGCCATAGGCCCCGAAGCCGGTGCGGACCCTGGCGCCGTCGGCGAGGACCGCCTCCAGGCCGCAGACGGCCTCGAAGCGCTCGCCCCAGGCGCCGAAGGTCAGACCGCGCTCCAGGGCGTTGCCGACGAGGCTCACCAGGGGGCCGGCTCCCGCGCAGTCGAGCCTCCACGCGGAGCCGCTGGCAACCAGGTGGCGCGCAAGGGCCCCCTGGGTCACGCCGGGCTCGACGACGGCGCAGCCCAGCTCCTCGTCCACCGTGATGTGATCGAGGCTCCCGAGATCGAGCAGGACCTGCCCGTCCGTGGCCGGGCAGGAGTCTCCCCAGCCCCAGTTGCGGCCGGAGCTGATCGGGTGGAGTGGGACCCGGTGGCGCGCGGCGATGCGCACGATGTCCGGCACCTGGGCTCTCGCCGCCGGGCGCAGGATGGCGGCGGGCAGCGGGGCGGCCGGGAGCGTCGTGCGGCCTGCGTGAGCGAGCGCTTCGGGCACCCAGGTCACCCGCTCTGCGGCCAGCAGCACGCTCCACTCGGCGAGCGCGCGTGTCAACGGGGTGTCCGTCATGGGCTGCCTCCTCCCGATGCGAGCCGATCCAAGGCCCGTCTCCACGCCGGCCGGGCCACCACCCGCTCCGCCCAGGCCGCCACCCGCGGCGTCGCCGTGAGGTCGCACGCCTGCCGGAGCTGCCACAGCGCGGCGGCCGGGGCGTCGGCGACGGTGAAGCGCCCGAGCAGGGTGTCGCGGCCGCCGAGCGCGGCCTCGAGGGCGCCGAGGCACCGCAGGACGGTCGCGCGGCCGTCGCCGTCGCCTCGCGCCACGCGGATGGCGGCGACCCGCAGCGTGGCCTGCACCTCCATCCAGCGGTCGACCTCCGCCAGCCCGGCGGGGTCGAGGGGCATCAGGTCCCCGGGGCTCCGCGTGCGCGCCAGGTGCCGCAGCAGCGTGTCCAGCTCCAGTACGGCGGAGTCCCCGTCGCGCAGGAGCGGCCCCAGCGTCCCGTGGTGCGCCAGGAAGTGGCCGTCTTCGCGCCACACCAGGTCGTAGGGGGTGGCGAGCTCCTCCAGCAGGAACAGGACGAGGGGCGCGCGGCGGCAGGAGCGGGTGGTCTCGAGGGTGAGGCTCATGCCTCTTCTGCGTAACTCCCCGCGTTACGATGTTGCGCGACCGGGCGCCGGCGTATAGCAGCAGAACGTGCCGGTGCGGATGCACGCCTCGAGGTCGTGAGTGGCGGCGGGCGAGACGGCGCGGATGGTCTTCAGGGCGTGGCGGATTCGGAGGGTGACGTTCACCCGGGCGCGCTCGGCGCTGGAGCCGGTCGCCCGGTCGCGCCCGCCCAGGCCCACCGCCCTGGACAGCTCGGCGGCGAGAGCCTCGATCTCCTCTTCGGCCCGCGCGGCGCGGCCCTGGTCCCCGAACCGGGTCGCCTCCTCCAGCGTGTCCCGCAGGTCCGTGAGGCGTCTGCCATAGGCCGCCTTCGCCTGCGCGTCGAGGATGGGGCCCGGGGCGCTGACTCCGCGGCCCGAGGCGCCCCGCCCCAGCGCCTGGAGCTCCGCGGCGTGGACGTCGACGCCCGGGTGACTCAGCAGGTGGTCCAGGTAGCGCAGCCCGTCGCTGTCGTCCAGCGTGTGGGTCGTCTCGCCGTGCGTCAGCATCCAGTGGCTCCCGCTGCGACGGAGGCCAGGCGTCTGTGGGCGTGGGCCGCGCGGTCGTGGTGCGCCCGCCTCGTCCAGGAAGGTCTCCATCCCCAGGGCGGCGAAGCAGTCCGCAGCCTGGTCTCGCAGGCGCGCCGCCTCCGCACGGTCCTCGATCCAGCCGCGGGCCTCGAGCATCCGGGCCTTCGCGAGCCGGGTCCGCGCCACCCAGGGAGGGGCCCCGATGCGCTGGTTCATGCGCTCGGCGTCGTCCAGGTGCTGGGCCGCGAGCGCCCAGTCTCCGAGCAGGGTCGACAGCTCGCCGATGAGGCGCGATGCAGCGCCGTCGCACGCCGCCAGCAGCGACGCCCAGACCACGTTGCGACCCGCCAGCGGGAGCAGCAGCTCCCGGAGGCGGGCGGCCCTCCCCACGTCCCGCAGGCGGACGCAGGTCTCGGCGAGGAGCAGGCGGGCCAGCAGGTGCAGATTGCCGGGGAGGGCCAGCCCGGCGGCACGTTCGTAGTGCTCCCGCGCCCCGTCCTGGCCGAGCTGCGCGAGCACGTCGCCCCGGATGAGCGGGTCGAGCGCGCCCCAGGGCTCTGCGAGCAGCTCCGCGAGCCGTGCGCGGCGGCCCCAGGCGCGCTCGAGCAGGAGCCGCTGCATCCTGAAGGGGGCGAGCAGGGTGGCGACGCCCAGGGTCTCCCGAACCCGGCGGAAGGCGGTCTCCGCCGCGTCGTTGAGCTCACTCGCGTCTGAAAACCGCCCCGTGAGCGCAGCACGTGCGGCCCGGAGCTGGATTCTCAGCGCCGCGCTCTCGGCCCGCGGCGCCGCCTCGCTCGCGCGCTCGAAGGCCTCCGTGTGCTCGTCCACGAGGGCCATATCGCCTCCCTCGAGCCCGTCGAGCACGAGGCGACGGTGGGCCTGTGCCGCCAGGCGATGGTCTCCGAGCTCTGCGGCGAGGCGCGCCGTCTCCGTGTCCATGGCCAGGCGCTCGCCCAGGTCGTCCAGGGAGCGCCAGGCGGCGCGGCCCGTGGCCAGCACCCGGGCGAGCGTGGCGGGGTTGCCCAGCGTCCGGGCGGCGGCAACGGCCTCGCGCGCCAGGACAATGGGGCGCTCGGGGGTCGCGCTCGGCTGCATGGCGGCCCCCAGGCGGGCCAGGAGCAAGGCGCGGAGGGGCGCGCGCCCGGTCACCGCGGCCGTGTCCAGGGCGGCGATGGCTTGCTCCAGGAGCGCGACGTGGTACGGGTCGACCACGCCGAAGGCGACCTCGGCGCCGTAGCCGAGGGCAGCGCGGGCCAGGCGGTCCGCGTCGCCCAGGTCCCCCGCCCGCTCCGCCGCCCGCCGGCAGGTCTGCTGGGCGGCGCGCACCTGGCCGGCGTCCGTCTGCGCGCCCGCCACGTCGAGGAGGAGATCGACGAGCTCCGCGGGGTCCATGTCCGGCAGGCGTGAACCGACGTCCAAGGCCCGCTCCAGCAGGGTGACTGCGGGTTCGAAGGCACACTGGGAGGCGGCGAGGCGCCCCGCTCGTGCAGCGAGGTCGGCGGCGCGGCGGGGGTCTCCGAGCGGAAGGGCGGCGAGGGCGTGGTGGGCCACCTCGGAGAGGGACGCGCTCTGCGTGCGCCTCTCCAGCGCGTCCGAGGCGCGGGCGTGGAGGTGACGGCGCTGCTGCACCGGAAGATCCGCGTACACGGTCTCGCGCACGAGGTCGTGCGCGAAGGCGAACCGGCGGTCGGGCAGGGCGTGGAGGAGCCCCGCGGAGGTGGCTGCCGTGAGGAAGGGCTCCACGTCGGCCAGCTCGGCAACGTCCGCGAGCAGGTCGGCGTCAAAGGCGCGGCCGAGCACCGACGCGGCGCCGAGCAGGGAGCGCGTTGGGGCGGGCACACGCTCCGTCCGCTGGCGGATGGCCGCACGGACCCCCACGGGCACCGGGAGCGCGGCGCCGTGTGGCGGCTCGTCCGCGAGGAGCCGGAGCACGCCCTCCGCGAAGAAGGGGTTGCCACCGGTTGCGTCGTGGAGCCGCGCGAGGAGCGTCTCGTCGGCGCTCGTCGCCAGCTCCCCCAGGTCGGCTCGCGACAACCCGAGCAGTGGGATCGCCCGTCCCTCCCGAGCGATCCCGGTGAGGAGCCGCAGCACCTCGGGAGCGGCGCCCGCGTCCACGTCGCGGAAGGTGCCGACCACGAGGAGGCGGGCACCGGTGAGGGAGCGGGCGACGAAGGCCAGGAGCAGCAGGGAGGGGACGTCGGCCCACTGCAGGTCGTCGAGCACGAGGAGGCTCGGGCACTCCACGCTGGCGGCTCGCAGCGCCGCGCCGATGCCGTCGAAGAGCATGAAGCGGGTGTCGCCGCCGTCTCCGGGGGGCCGTGCCCCGCCAGGCGGGAGCAGGCGCGCCGCCTCGCTGTCCAAAGCAAGTGCCCGCAGGACCTGGACCCACGGCCAGAACCCGGGTGCCCCCTCTCCGGGCCAGCACCGCCCCCACGCGACACGCGCCCCGAGCGCCTCCGCCCGCCCGGCGACCTCGATGGCCAGGCGCGTCTTGCCGATGCCCGGCTCGCCATGCAGGAGCACGAGCGAGCCGCGCCCCCGGGTTGCCCCGTCCAGGCACCCCAGGAGCTCCTCGATGGTGTGCTGGCGTCCGACGAAACGTGGTCCCATCTCGCGATTGCGCCACAGGTGGGCCTGGGCGGTCAAGGGGGGGCTCCGCGAGGAGCCTGCGGGCAGACGCAGCGCGCCTCGTGAATCGGTCTGTGTCTGTCCACGGTCTCGCCAGTTCGTCGTGTCGCCGCCCTCGGTGGACCGTGGTACGCCACGTTCCCGAACCTTCGATGCGCCTCTCGTCGCACTGGTCCCTTGCGCTGCGGGTGCCGTCATGTCCCCGCCGAGTCCAGACGGCGAGCTTCACGTCGATTGGGAGGCGGTCTGACGGTCTCAAGGCTCGCGGGAGTGGCCCAGGCGAGGCCAGTCTTCGTCAGCGCGAGGAAGGAAGCGGTGTGGTCGGGGTTCGATGCTCATTGACTGGCGGGCATCACAACGGGATATCCCGGCCTCTCGTCAGGGTCTTCGGTTACACACAGTCGGGGCGCAGTGAACTTCTTGCGAGAAAGGGCAGGACTCGCCGTGGCAGGTGTGTCAGAGTGGCAGGCGGACGGCAGCGCCGGAGGTGGAACATGGCAGACCGTCTCTTCTCTTCTCTGATGCTCTGCGTTGGGCCGGGCGCGTCGGGTGAGGCGCGCGCTAGCCAGGCGGGGACCGCTACGGAGTAGGCGGTGCAGCACTTCGCTCCGGCCTCGGTCGAACACATCCACGTTACGCCCCGGTCCTTCGAGTTCCTGGCGGAGACCGTCTGGCTGGTGAAAGCGGTCGATGGGGCAACGCAGAAGCCTGTCTCGGTGTGCTTCGGCGACGACGGCGCCGTCATGGACGACTGCGGCGCCGCGTTCTCCCAGCAGGAAGCCGCGCTGCGCTGGTCGCTGCACGGATCTCTCGATCCGCAGCTCTACGACCTGGCGCAGGAGACAGACGAGGTGACGCCCATCCCGGTGGTCATCTGGTTGCGGACCCATGAGCCGTCGCCGCCCAAGGAGGCGCTGCTGGTCGACCCGGACCCGGCGCTGACCCATGCGAAGGCCATCGAAGATGAGCAGCAGGCGGCCGTGAAGGGGCTCGCCGGCTCGTGGTCCCAGGTGACGACGGCGTCGTTCCAGCATGAGCCGGGCACTCCGGCCGTGTACGCCGACCTGACCCGCGACGAGCTCCTCGCGCTCTCCGATGCTCCCGCCATCGCACAGATCTACTGGCAGGAGCCAAACACTCCTGGTTCGACGAGCTACGTGGACACCGTCCAGGCGTCAGGCACAGGATACACGGGGGCGGCCGAGAAGATCTGTGTGGTCGAGCAGCGTCAGCCCAACACGCCGAACGACCTCGTGATCGCGGGCACGTACTGCGGCGGAGGAAACAAGGATAACCACGCCCGCGTGGTCGCTGGTGTGATTCGGGACAACCTGGCACCGTACGGCGTCGCCACCGGCGCGAGCGTCTACATGTCGACCTGGTCCGGGTGTGACTCGGACGCGCGGTGGGCGTTCTCCTGGTGTCACAACACCCAGAGCGCGCACATCTGGAACTTCAGTCACAATTGCAGCACGGCAGACGAGCGGCTGTTCGACTACTACGCCAAGTCGTCGTCCGCCTATCCCCTCATTAGTGTACTCTCCGGGAACCACGACTCGACGCCGTTGGTGAACTGCGGGACGGCATGCGGCGGAAGCCGTGCCGAGATCTGGTGCCCTACGTTCAACACCCTTGTGGTCGGAGGTGCCAACGACTGCGGTGACAGCAACCGAACAAATGACGTCATCATGTGCCGGGCGAGCGATCTCAACCCGCCCGACGCTCGCGAGCTGCCCCATGTTGTCGCGCCAGGTCAGGGGATCGACGCCGACGGCCTGACAGGCTACTGGGGTACGAGCTTCGCTGCCCCGCAGGTCGCGGCGGCGGCCGCACAGATTCACGAGCGCAACACCGACCTCAGAGTCTGGCCCGAAGCGGTGCGAAGCCTCATCATGGCGGGTGCAACCGAAACCGTGGACGGGGGGCCGCTGGACCTCAGCGACGGCGTCGATGACCGCGACGGCGCCGGACTCATCAGCGTCCACCGCTCGGTCACGATGGCGCACCCGACGTACCGCCAGGACGGAGGCAACACACCGAGCACGCAGGGATACGACTACGGATCGATGGACCAGTACAACGACCCTGCGGGGAGTTTCTATAACGAGGTCTGGAGCGCCCGTACTACGAGCACGGGCATGCGACTCCGCGTCGTCCTCTCGTGGGACGCCACCACGACCTGCACGGGGAACCCGCCGGTCGACTGCACGTCACCTGCCCTTGACGCCGACCTGGATCTCTGGGTGTACAGGGTGTCCGATGGTGCTGTCGTGGCCACCTCACGAACCGTCCCCAACAGCTACGAATTTGTCGAGTTTGACGCGGCGCGCAACGAGACCTATCGGATCATGGTCGATGTATACCACTGGAACAGCTCGTCCACGTGGTTCGGGATCGCGTGGCTGATGTGGCCTTTCAGCACAAACTGAGGGAGGACGAGCTATGAAACTCAATACCATGTCATGTGCTGTAACCATTGCTGCGATGTTGCTTCATGGCGCGTGCGAGCAGGACAAGTCCACCGTTGCCGACACGGCGGCGGGGAACGCGGGAGGCGGAACTGGGGACACCGGCCTGAGCTCAGACGTGTCCGCGCAGGGCCCGGACAGTGGCTGCAAGAATCTCGCGAAGATGGGCGACTACAAGGTGTTCGGCGACGAGTGCTGGGATCCACCGGAGCACTACTGCTCTCAGGGGTGCGGGGGCGCAGGAACGAAGTACTGCCTCCCGGACTTCTCCGTCTGCTGCGAGTCGTTCTGCACCTGCATCCAGTGCGGCTGGCTCGACTGCGGGAGCGGCTTCGGTGACGAGCGGCCGCCCGGCTGCGTGTCTACCCCCATCACCAACGATGACCCGGCGTGTAATCTGCCCAACTTCGATGAGTTCTGCCGAGACTGACCCCGTCGCATTCGTGCCCGACGGCGTCTCCCTGCGGCCCATTTGTCTCTACGGAACGGGCATCTCTCCGTTCGCCGAGCGCGTTGAATCCATCCCCGCGTGCCAGACCCTGCCCGCTTGGTGACCTTGCTCCGTACATGCCCGACCCGCTGACTTCGAGCGGCAGTCCTGTCTCCGCCCTCCTACGCGCCAACCCGCCCTTCGTCGCACCGGTCCGCCTCGTCACGGGCCCCCTCCATGTACCCGCCCACGGCGAAGGCGAGGTCCACCGCGGATGGGAAACGGTCTGCCGGCTCCATGGCCATCGCGCGGAGGCAGGCCTCCGCGAGGGGAGCGGGGATGTTGCGGGAGGGCGCTCGAAGGCGCGGGTCCACAGGGGACTCCGTCACCGTCCGGACCAGGCGGGCGAAGGGGTCCTTGGCGTCATAGGCAGGGATGCCGGTCAGGATCTCGTAGAGGATGGCGCCGAGCGCCCAGACGTCGCTCCGCCCGTCCATCTGGTCCAGGTGCCCGCGGACCTGCTCCGGGCTCATGTAGCCAGGGGTCCCGATGGTGGTGCCGTCCATGGTCCTGGAGACTGCGATGTCCCCCCGATCCTCCACGCGCACGCGCTCCGGCCCCCCGCGCATCAGGCGCGCCACCCCCCAGTCCATCACGAAGATCTGGCCGAAGGGCCCGAGCAGGATGTTCTCGGGCTTGAGGTCCCGGTGCAGCACTCCCCGATCATGGGCGTAGGCCACGGCGTTGCAGACGAGGACGAAGGCCATCAGCAGGCGGAAGCGCGTCCACATGGCCGTCGCGGTCGGCTCGCCCGCCGCGAGCCCCACGAGCACGTCGCGCAGCGTGCCGCCCTCCACGCGCTTCATGACGAAGTACATCAGCCCGTCCGTGGTCACGCCCAGCTCGTGGACCGGCACGATGTTCGGGTGGTCGAGCTGCGCGGTGATCTGCGCCTCCGCGACGAAGCGAGCGAGGGAGTGCTCGTCGACCTGCGAGGGGTCGAGCAGCGTCTTGACCGCGACGCTCCGCAGGAGCTCCGGGTCGTGGCAGGAGAGCACGCGCCCCATGCCGCCGCGCCCCAGCTCCCGTTGGACGTGGAAGCGGCCCAGGGACTCGACGCTCGCGGGCGCCCCGTCGCCACCATCGGGCGTCGTGTCCGCGCCCAGGGTCGGGATGGTGTCGATGCCAAGCTCCAGCAACATGCGGCGCGCCGACAGCAGGGTGTCGCCAGTCGCCGCCTGCATCATCCGCGTCGCCGCGTGGGTAAGGCTCATGGTCGCCATGTGGGTCTCCTTGCGTCCGGTGGCGCCGGCTGCTCCAGCGTGGGGCGATCCTCGCACACTCCACGGGCTCCGTCGACGGCCTCGTGCACTCGCCCGGTGCGTGCGGGCTTGCGTTGGATCCCCGCCAGCGTCATCCTGCGGACATGCGCACCCTGGGTTGGTCATTGCTCGTCGTCCTCATGGCCTGCGGCTCGGGCGGCGGGGAGCGGCAGGCGCGAGAGCACCTCGCCGCCCTGCTCGTGCCGCAGCGGACCTTGGGCGTGGAGTCCTTCAACGGCGCCGACTCCCTCGCCGCGGTGGCGTCGGCGCTCTATCCGGAGGTGGACGCCCTGGTCGCCCTCGGCGCGGCTGCCGTCCCGCCGCTGCGGGAGGTCCTCGCCGACGTGACCCTGGACGGCACCGACGACGGCGACCGGGTGCGGGCCCTCGTCGCCCTCGTCCTGGAGCGCGGTGGGGCTGTCGCCGCCGTCCCCGACCTGCTGGACTACGTCCGCCGGGGGCTCTCCGTGGAGCCCGTGCCCTTCTTCTCGCTCCAGGCGGCGGCCCACGCCGTGGCGGTCCTCTCGGGGGAAGGGGCCACGAAGAGCCTCTACGGGCGGGACGAGGTCGCCGCGCTCACCGGGGTCCGCTCCGGCGCGCTGGAGCTGCTCACCACGAAGGGCTCGCCCATCGAGCACCAGCACCTGATCGGCCCCGCCGTGCCTCCGGCCTGGTGGCCCGACGACTTTACCCCATCGCTGGCGCAGGCGAGGGACGACGTGTTCACCCAGAAGCTCGACGGCATCGCGACCTTCGAGGATCCTATCACCCTGGTCGCCGGATCCACGCGGTCCTACGACTGCCATAGCTGGACCTTCCGGGAGCCTGACACCCGGCTCCCGGACCTGGCCGCGCGCTATCACATCCTCGGAGAGTCGGTCGAGACGATCCTGGCGGACGAGGGCTGGGTGGAGGTCACGGCGACCCCGTCCTCGTGGCGGCTCGGCGACGTCGTGGTGTTCTACAAGGTCGAAGGCGAGACACCGACGCACACGGGGCGTCTGTCTGCCCTGGGGCCAAACCTGACGGACCCCGCGCTGCGATTCACCAGCAAGTGGAGCGTCACGCTCCCGGTGGTCGACGTCTCCGTGCGAGACTGCACGCGCCTCTACGGCAAGGTGGTCAAGGTGTTCGGCAAGGGAGACTGCGTCCCCGTCACCTGCGGAGACGGCGTCTGCATGCCCTGGGAGTATGGGCGGTGCCCCGGAGACTGCTGCGACGCGCCTGGGGCGGCCTGTGTCTCCCAGGGCGAGGTCTACGCCGCCCTCGCGCCAGGCTGCACCCGGTGCTGGGGAGTCTACGCGAAGGGAGTCCACGCGACACAGACACCGGCCTGCGAGCCCGTGGACTGGCACGTCCCCGCAGGCGCAGTGATCGCCGAGGCCCACGCCGCGTGCTGCAACGGGCCGCCGCCGCCACCCGGGTACGAGGTCTGCGGCGCGTCCTATCCGACGAACGCCTGCAAGTGAGACCCCTGGCCGGGGACTCTCGCGCGCGGGTGACCGCCTCAGGGCGAGCCGTCAGACGCGCAGCGAGCCGCGGAACCCGCGCGCGGCGTAGTAGGACTCCGCGCCGTTGTGATAGATGAAGACCTGGCCGAATCGATGGTCGCCGAACAGCGCGCCGCCGAGGGCGCGAATCGGGCTCGGAGTGCGGATCCAGCTCGACGTCTTGGCGTCGAAGGTCCCGAGCGCCTGGAGCGCCCGATACCCCGCCTCGTCCAGCAGCTCCACGCCCATGGCCTCCGCCAGCCCGAGGGCGCTCGCCCAGGGCTTGTGCTGCTTCCTCGACTCGAGGGCGGCCTCATCGTAGCAGACGCTCCGGCGACCGGCCGGGCTCTCGGCGGCGCAGTCGCAGAACACCACCTCGCCGGTCTCCGCGTCGCGCGCGATCACGTCGGGCTCGCCGCCGGTCCGCTCCATCTCGGCGATGGGCCACAGCTTCTCGGGGCGCAAATCGAGCCGCCCCTGCACGGTCTTCCACTCCAGGTCTCGGTGGCGCCGCATGTTCGCGTCGAAGCGCTTCTTCAGCGTGGCGACCAGAGCCTCGCGCTCCTCCGGTCCCAGTCGTATCTCGTCTCTCGTGCTCAGCGTCACCGGGTCCTCCTGCCTTTGTCCAATGGAGTCTGAACTACGGGTCAACTGCGCTCCAGGCCCGCGCTACCACACCGCCCGGTGGTCCTCGCACACTCCGAAGGCCGCCTCGACGGTGACGCGCTCGCCACGGACGCGGACGGTGCCGTCGAAGGTGCCGTAGGGCTGGCGGAAGACGCTCTCGACGAGGCCGGCGCGCAGGTCCTCGCGGCGCTCGCCCTGGGGACGGAACACGAGGTCCACGGCGCCGTCCGCGGTGCCGAGGCGCCACGGGTCGAGGGGGCGCGCCGGGTCGAAGTGGAAGGTCGCGGGGCCCAGGTGCTCGATGTGCCCGTCGAGCCACGCGGCGTTCTCGTTCCAGGTGGCGTCGTCCTCGTTGACGTTGCGGGTCAGGTTGAGGGCGACGCGGCGCCCGGCGGCGTCCCGGCCCGCGAAGGTCGCCCAGTTCCAGAAGGTGCGCCGCGGGTAGTGCGCCTTGTGGACGTCCCAGATGGCGTGGCAGGACCGTGGATCCAGCGCCTGGGTGCGGTCCCCGACGCGCAGGGTGCCCTCCAGGGGGAGCGCGGCCTTCAGGCTGTACATGGCGCGGCCGCCGCCGACGGGCAGAGACACCACCAGGGGCTGGTCCGCCGCGAGATCGTGGGGGCATCGGAGGGTCCCCGACACCGCCGGGTCGCCTGCGATCTCGAACAGGATTCGGTGCTCCCCGGCTGAGAGCCGGTTCTCGATGGTCGCGTCGTAGCCCCGGGCGCGCACGTGGCAGCGATCATCCCACAGGTCGGGCGCCACGCGCAGGTCGAGCAGCGGCCCCTTGCGGGAGTGCTCGAAGCGGCGCCCCGACGCCCGGTCCACTACGTGGCACCAGGTCGTGCGCAGGAAGCCCGCGTCCACGATGGCGAGCCCCACGAAGGTGCTCGGCGTGATCAGCGCCACGTGCTGCCACTGCTTGAGGCGGAGGCGGGCGAGGGCCGGGGGCAGGCGCACCCCGCGCGACACGACGCGGGCCCGCTCCAGGTCCGCGTGACGCGGCGGCCCGTCGAAGACGCCGATGGCGGGGCGCCCCTCCGCGTCGACCAGGTGCTCGGGGGCGGGCAGGATCTCCATGGGTCACCTCCGGGGCGCAACCCTAAGTCGAGTGGGTGCCGTGCTGCAACCCTTGCCGTGGCGTCGTCCGGTGTGCCCCGCCAACCCACCGACGTCAGCCGTGTAACGCGGCGACATCATGATTGAAGCCCTCCGTGCGCCTTCCCTCGGGCTGGCGAGTGTGGGAGTCTGGGATGGGTCCTGGACTCAGATGGGAGCGGATCGCGTGGAAGGAGCAGGCACACCTCGCCCTGGGACGAGCCACTCCATGGACGTCCTGACCATCGCCATCGGGGGCGAGCGCTTCGGGCTGGTTCTCGGTGCCGTCGTGGAGCTGCTGCGAGCGGTCGCCATCCGCCGCGTCCCTGGCGCGCCAGCGGTCATCGAGGGCGTTGTCGACGTGCGCGGAGAGCTCGTGCCGTGCTTCGACCTGCGCGCCCGGTTCGGCATGCCCCCGAAGGAGCTCCACCACGCCGAGCACCTGGTGGTGGCGTCGGACGGCACCCGGCGTGTGGCGCTGCGGGCGGACCAGGTCCTCGGCATCGTGCGGCTCGACTCGGGGGACGTGCTCCCCGGTGCGGCGGTCGCTCCTGGGCTCCCTGCCCTCGCCGGCGTCGGACGGCTCGACGACGGGCTGGTGCTCATCCAGGACCTGCGGGCGTTTCTGACCCAGGCCGAGGAGCAGGCCCTCGCCGCGGCCCTGGCCGCGGAGACGCCGTGACCTCCGTGAGCGCCCATGAGGTCGCCCCGAACCCGGTCCTCGAGCTGCTCGCCGAGCGCACTGGCCTCGCGTTCCCCCCCTGGCGCAGACCCGCGGTGGAGGCCATCGTCGCGCGCGCAGTGAGTGTGACGGGCGCGCGGGACGCGGCGGAGCTGGCGCGCCGGCTCCGCAGAGATGAGGCGCTCCTCGACCGGATCGCCGGAGACGTGACGGTGGGCGAGACCTGGTTCTGGAGGGAGCCGGAGCGGCTCGACCTGCTGGCGGACGTCGTGCTGCCGGAGGTGCTGGCGCGGCGGGGAGACGGACACACGCTCCGTCTCTGGAGCGCCGGGTGCGCGACGGGCGAGGAGCCCTACACCCTCGCGATCCTCGCGCGCGAGCGGGGTCTCGCCGACCGGTGTCGCATCCTCGGCACGGACCTTTCGCGGGCGGCCCTCGAGCGCGCGCGGGCGGCGCTCTACCGGCCCTGGGCGCTCCGGGGCCTCGACCCGGTCCGCCAGGCAGCGCACTTTCGCCCGGCCGGAGCGCGCTTCGCCCTCGACCCGGTCCTCCGTAGCGCCGTGGTGTTCGCCCACCACAACCTGGCGTCGGGTCTCCCACCGAGCGAGCTCCCCGAAGCCGACCTGGTGCTGTGCCGCAACGTCCTCATCTACATGGACGCCCCCCAGGTGCGGCGGGTCGCGGAGCTCCTGTGGTCCTCGCTGGCGCCGGGAGGGTGGCTGATGCTCGGCGCCTCGGACCCGCAGCTCGGCGCTCCCTTCGAGGTGGTGAGCACGTCTGCGGGGCTCATCTACCGGCGCCCCGTTGAGCCCACCGGTGAAGCGCCGCGCGTGGCGGCGCCCGAGTGGGGAGCCTCGCCACCGCTCGCCTGGGCCTCGCCGCCTCCCGTCTCGGTCTCCGAGGCCACGTTCCCTGATGTGTCCAAGGCGGCGACCAGCCCGGATCGGCCGGCTCCCGTGGGTCACGAACCGGGACGGGACGCCGACTCAGCCGAGCGTGGGACCGAACTCCCCCTTTCGGCGTCCGAGCACCTCACCCTCGGCCTGCTCCAGCTCGACTCAGGCGAGCCCGAGCACGCCGAGCGCTCCCTGCGGCGCGCCCTCTACCTCGACCGGGAGCTCGCTCCGGCCCACTTCGCCCTCGGCGCGCTGCTGCTCGCCCGGGGGGACGCCGCCGGCGCCGAGCGCTCCTTCAGAAACGCCGCGACCATCGCCGCCGCGATGCCCGCGGACGCCCCGGTGCCCCACGGAGGCGGCGAGCCCTGGGGAGGTCTCGCGGACGCGGCCCGCCACCACCTCGCCATCGCCACGTCTCGCGCCAGGGGCCCCGCCCGCTGACGTCGATCGGAGCGACGGAGATGGAGCGACGCCCCAGTGTGCAACCGGCGGAGGGGGCCGCCATGTAACCAGGTCTCGTACCTTCACGCGCCAGATCGACGTGGTGGCAGTATCCTCGCCGCCGGGGAGGGAAGAACAATCTGCTCGAGCAGACGGTGGGTCCGGGTGATCAGGCGAGCTGCACTGTGCGTTGCGGCGATGGGGGCCCTCGTCGGGTGCGGCGACGACGAGGCCACGGGCAATCGTCCGGCGGGGGCCACCACCTGGACCATCGTCGAACACGGCTCCCAAATCGAGCTTCTGAGTGCGACGCCCTTCAAGACGGAGAGCGGCCAGCGCGTCCCGGCCTGCGGGCCGGCTGACCAGCCCGAGGGCTTCTTCGTGTCGCTCAACCTGAAGGGCCAATCGCCAGCAGGTCCCATGGCAGGGAACAAGGACCTCCAGATGCGAGAGGGCGATTGGATCGACGATCAGCAGATCACCGTGGGTCCCGGCAAGGCGATCAACCCCTCGATCTTTGCGTTGAGCCTCGGCTGCGTCGAGGCGTATCCGGATCAGACCGCCGAGTGTGACTCCGAGGTCAGAGTCTCCGATCCGAGTGCATCCATCGTGGATGTCGTCTTCGAGCGCCGATCAGAGAGCCGCGAGCATCCCGTCGCTGTGGCGATCCTCGTGGATCACAGCGAGAGCATGATCGGCTTTGGCAACCAGGACCGGAAGGAGGTGCGGCAGGGATTTCCGGACCCCGGCAAGCGGTCTGATCCTACGCACGCCAGGTACAGGGCGGCCTCGGAGGGTCTGATCCGGGTTCTGAACCCGAGTGATCGTCTCATCGCGTGGTATTTCAACGAGGACGGGGTCAAGCTCGCCTGCAACGCCCCCAACCTGGAGCTGGCGGGTGACGCCGTCCAGCAGGAGCGCGCCTGCTTCGGCACTCGGCACGAGTGGGTGGGAGGCACGGTCGACGTGAAGGACCCGACCAAGGGGGTCACAGGAGCCTTCACCGACCTCGGACAGGGGGCGATCCTCGCAAAGGGGCGCAGCCCGCTCTGGGCGGCGGTCGACCACGCGTGGGACTTCCTGATGGCCAACGCCACCTCGTCGGACGGGGCGCTACCGCGGCAAATCGTCGTGATCTCGGACTCTCCCGACACCTGCGACCCCAAGAGCCCGAGCTTCCTTCCTGACGAGCCGTGCCCCACCCACCTCGACTACGAGACCTTCAGGTCCAAGGTCGAGGCGCTGCCCATGGCACAGCGCATCCCGATCTCGTTCGTGCAATTCCAGTCCTATGGCTACCCGCACCAAGACGGCGCGCAGATGGAGGTCGCGTGCCTCACCGGGGGTGTCTACAAGTGGATCAATCGCCTCGACTATGCCGATGTCTCCAGCGACTTCGAGCGGGACCTCCAGCGCGCGCTCCAGGCGATCCGCTACACATTCGGCGGCGTCTGGCGTGTCTACGTAGACGTCCCGTCTCTGAGCGAGGTGGACGCTGGCGGCAACCCGCTGCTCCCGCCGGGCCGGGTCTATGCCGTCGATGGAGCGATTGCCCTGGTGTCGCCGAGCATCCTCGCGTGGCAGCCGTCGACATTCGGCTTCCACAGGAGCCCTCCGGGCGACGAACGGCTCCGCCTGCGCCGCGCCTGCACGTCCGAGGCCCAGTGCCCGGGCGGCGCGGACGGCGACTGCTTCATCACCTGTGATCCACAGGGCAGTGTGTGCGCGTGGCCCGCGACGAACGCGCTCGGTCAGGACATGCCTGGCATCCCAATCGCACAAGGAGGAGCCTGCACACTGGAAGACCAGACGGCGGGGACCTGCTGTTGCGGCACCTGCCAGGCGGACGAAGCGGTGTGCTCCGTCATGAGCAAGCCCTGCTGCGACAGCAGCGTCAGTGTGACCTGTCTGGACTGACAGGGTCAGCAACGAATAGCTGCACGCCCCTCATGGCCGCCTTCGGGCGGC
>BTVJ01000108.1:0-22502 GCA_045863395.1 Myxococcales bacterium | reverse complement strand
GACGTGCACGGGTCGCCGTCGTCGCACGCCAGGGGGACGGACAGGCAGCCCTCCGGTCCACAGGTGTCCGACGTGCACGGGTCGCCGTCGTCGCACGCCAGGGGGACGGACAGGCAGCCCTCCGCCCCACAGGTGTCCGTCGTGCACGGGTCGCCGTCGTCGCACGCCAGGGGGACGGACAGGCAGCCCTCCGCCCCACAGGTGTCCGTCGTGCAGGGATCCTCATCGTCGCACTCGGAGTCCGTGACGCAGCTGTCGGCGTCGTGCGTGTCCGCCCCGACGTCCGTCTGAGCCTCGCCGTCCGCGTCGCCGTCTGCCTCCCCGGAGTCTCCGTCGTCGGTGTCTGCAGAGGAGTCCGGCGAGGCGTCCGCCCCACCGAGGGCGTCGTCGCCGCGCGCGTCCGCGGCCGCGTCCAGGCCGGAGGTCTCCGCCGTATCTGCCGCGTCTGCTGCGTCCGCCAGCTCCGCCGTGTCGGCAGAGTCCCCTCCGGCTGCCGCGTCCCCGGCTCCCACGGGCGCTGGCGCGGCCTCCACACAGGCGGCCACCACCACTGCCAGGATCCAGACGGACCTCATCAGCGGCAGCACAGGTAGGGGTGGCACCACCACCAGCCTGAGTTGAACTCGGACCCCTGCCCGAAGGCCATGCCGGCGCAGGTGCCGTTGCCCTTGTTGAGCAGGACCCCGCTCATGCCCATGTTGCTCCATCCCGGCGGGCAGCTCCCCGACAGGATGCACTGGTAGCCGCCGTTGCCGCCGAACAGGTAGGCGTTGCCCGTGACCGTCAGGTCGGTGACGTTGTTGCTCGAGAAGGACAGGTTGGGGTCCAGGTCGCTGGACCCGACGCACCCGCTGCACACCAGGTTCGTCGCCGCCCCGCCCTTGGACGTGCTCGCTGCGTAGTTGAAGTTCACGTCGCCGCTCCCGATGGACCCGTCCTGGATGTCCGCCCCGGTCAGCGAGCCGTCAGCCACGTGCGCCGCCGTGACGCAGCCGCTGCACGAGAGCGCGTCTGCGCTGGACGCGGCTCCTCCCTTGGACGAGCTCCCCGCGTAGTTGAACCCGACATCGGCGCTCCCGATGGACCCGTCCGCAATGGCCGCCGACCCCACGGACCCGGCCTGGAGCATCCCGGACGTGATGCACCCGCTGCACGACAGCGCCGTGGCCGGCCCGCCCTTGGAGGCGCTTCCCGCGTAGTTGAAGCCCACGTCGTCGCTGCCCACGGACCCGTCCGCGATGGCCGCGGCGCCGACCGACCCCGCGCCGAGCATTCCCGCGGTGATGCACCCGCTGCACGAGAGCGACGTGGCTGGTCCGCCCTTCGACGTGCTGCCCGCGTAGTTGAAGCCCACGTCGCCGCTGGCGACGGTGCCGTCCTGGATGTCCGCGCCTGTCAGGGAGCCGTCCGCCACGTGCCCGGTAGTGACACAGCCCGTACACGTCAGGTCCGCCGCGCTCGCCGCCGGCCCGCCCTTCGAGGCGCTCCCGGCGTAGTTGAATGCGACGTCGGCGCTGCCGACCGATCCGTCGGCGATGGCCGCCGAGCCCACAGCGCCCGCCTGGATCATGCCCGACGTGATGCACCCCGAGCACGTCAGCGCCGTGGCCGGACCGCCCGGCGCGCTGCTGCCCGCGTAGTTGAAGCCCGCATGGGCCGCCGTGACGCAGCCGGAGCACGAGAGCCCCTGCGCGGCGGTCGCCAGGTCCGCCGTGTTCGCGTGCTCTGCCTGCAGCGCGTAGGGGGAGGCGAGGACCTCCTTGCGGGGCAACGGCGCCTCCGCGCCGACCTTCGTCTCCAGCCACACGGATCCGTACCCGTGGAGCGCTCCCGCCGGAATCGGCCCGATGGTTACATCAAAGTTCCCTGCCGTCACGGTGACGTCGCTCAGGATCACCGCGTAGAGCTCGGTGCCTCCCGACGCGGCCGTGTGCAGGGAGAGGCGTAGCACGTAGGTGCCGTTCGACGGGGCGCCCGATGCCGAGGCCACGTAGCCTTGCACGTTCATGCGCGGGCTCACGGTGACGGCCTGGGCTGGGACCGCGGCCACGGCTGTGAAGGCGAGGGCGAAGAACAGCTTCTTCATGAGGGTTCCCCTGCAGGTCATTTCGGTACAACATGCACCAAGGACAGGAGTTCTTTCCACCGATCTTGCAGACAGGCCCCATATGCGCCACCATTCGGCCCGGTGGAGCGGACCAGGAGGACGATTCATGGCAATGCGGCGAGTGCGGCTCGGGCGGACGGAGGTCAAGGTGTCCGCCATCAGCGTGGGGACCTGGGCGCACGGGGGCCCAAATATGTCCGGTCAGGCCGAGATCGGGTGGTCCGGTCATGACGACAGGCTCGCGCTCGACGCGCTCCGCCGCGCCTGGGAGCTGGGCATGGACCACTGGGACACCGCGGACGCCTACGGCAACGGCCACGCGGAGGAGCTCATAGGGTCCCTCTGGGGCGAGATCCCGCGGGATCGCATCTTCCTCGCCACCAAGGTGGGTTGGGTCCGGGGACCCTACGATCACTACTATCACCCGGAGCAGGTCCGCCAGCAGCTCGACCGCTCGCTGCGCAACCTCAAGACTGATTTCGTGGACCTCTACTACCTCCACCATTGCGACTTCGGGCCCAACGGGGAGTGGCTGGAGCCGACCCTCGACATCGTGCGGGAGGCGCAGCGGGTGGGCAAGATCCGGTACGTGGGGCTCTCCGACTGGGACAGCGCGAAGATCGTGCGCTACCTGGACGCGGTGGACCCGGACGTGGTCCAGCCCTACCACAACGTCACGGACAAGGCCTATGGGGCGTCAGGGCTCGCGGACCTGGTGAACGAGCGGGATCTGGGCGTCGCCTTCTTCTCTCCGCTGCGGCACGGGCTCCTGCTGGGCAAGTATGACGAGCCCACCACGTTCCCGCAGGGAGACTTCCGCAACAATGTGGCAGAGTTCCGCGATCCCAAGGCCATCGCTCTCATGCGCGCCAACCGGGAGCTGCTCAAGGATCGGTTTGCGAGCCACCCGGAGCCCGTGCTCCACGGCCTCATCGACGCCCTGTTCAACGGCAACCCGACGGCGTGTGTGCTCCAGGGCATGCGCAACCCGGCGCAGGTGGACGCGGCCGGGCGCCTCGGGACGCTGATCTCGGACAAGGAGGCGTCCTGGGTGCGGCGCCTGTATCGATAACTAGAAGAAGCCCAGCTCCAGCCGCGCCGCCTCGCTCATGTGCTCCGGCGACCAGGGGGGGTCGAAGACCAGGTCGACCCGCACATCTGCCACGCCCGGCAGCCGGCGCACCTTCGCGTCTACGTCGTCCGTGAGGATCTGGCCCATTCCGCAGCCCGGGGCCGTCAGGGTCATGTCGATGTTGACCCGGGTGCCCTCGCCGGGGAGGCGCTCCAGCTCACAGCGGTAGATGAGGCCCAACTCCACGATGTTGACGGGGATCTCCGGGTCGTAGCAGGTGCGCAGCTCGTCCCACACCTGCTCCAGCGTGACGACCGCGTCGGGATCCACCGGGGGCCGCTCCGAGGCGCTCTCGACCTCCATCCCGATGGCGTCCGCGTCCACGTCGGCTACGCGGACCAGATAGCCCACGTCCAGCCGGATGGTGTAGTGGGCACCCAGCTTCTGGATCAGCAGGCCCGTCGCCCCCTCCGGGACCGTGATGTCGATGCCGTCGGGGATGACGATCCCCTGGCAGTCACGGTGAAAGCTGACTCGCTCCTGATCGCGGATCACGCTCTGCTCCTGGTTCAACCCTTCGCGCACGGGCGCGGGTCGCCCGAACAAGGACCATCCTAGTGCGCGATCACGGGGGCGTCAACGGAGTCTTTGCCCGCATCGTGCTCCCCGTGCCGCGGCATGCGGCGCGAGCGCCACAACAGGTAGGCGCCGAAGGCGGCCAGCGCCACCGCGCCGTACTGCGCCGGCGTGAGCCCCAGGTAGCGCGTGTCGGCCTTCTCGATGTCCGTCGCCCGCAGGAAGTCGAAGAAGAAGCGCACCACGGCGTAGCCGAAGCACAGGATGCCGGCCAGGACTCCGTACCGCGGCCGGAACCGCGCGACCACGTAGATGACGATGGTCAGCACCCAGGTCAGGATGGAGTCGTAGAGCCCCAGGTCGTGGCGGGCGCCCCCGGGGAAGTCCACCGCCAGCGGGAAGTCGCTGAGGCTGCCCCGGTGGTCGTGGGCCAGGAAGCAACCGACGCGCGCGATGGCCCACGCTGGCCCCATGCCCAGGGCGAGCGGGTCTGCGTAGTGCCAGAAGGAGTCTGTGCGGCGCCGGAAGAAGATGATGGTGGCGACGGCCGCCCCGAGGAAGCCCCCGAACGACGACATGCCGCTCCAGATGACGAACACGAACCACCACTTCTCGGCGAGGAGCTCGGGCTCGTAGAAGAACACGTGCACCAGGTGGGCGCCGGTGAAGCCGCCGACGAAGGCCCACAGGCCGTAGTCGGAGATCACCCGGTCGTCGAGGAACATGCGCCGGGCGCCCCGCATGGCGAGGAAGACCCCCGTGAGGAAGCCGACCGCGACCAGGACGCCCCAGGCCTCGAAGGAGATCCAGCCGAAGTCCACCTTGGGCTGGGGATAGTACGGGATCACGGCGAGCACGTTGCCTACCCCTTCACGGCGCCGGCCGTCAGGCCGCCGACCAGGTACTTCTGAAGCGCAAAGAACAGGGTCATCACCGGGATGCTCACGAGCACGCTCGCCGCCGCGATCAGCGGCCACTGGATGTCGTGCTCCCCCACGTAGCGCTGGATGGTCACGGGCAAGGTGAAGCTCTCGGGCTTGTTCATGAACGTGAACGCCAGGATGAACTCGTTCCAGGCGGTCATGAAGCTGAACAGGGCAGTCACGGCGACCGCTGGGGCGGACAGCGGCATGATGATGCGCCAGAACACCGTGAAGCGGCTGGCCCCGTCGATGATGGCGCTCTCCTCCAGCTCCTTCGGGATGGTATCGAAGTAGCCCTTGAGCATCCACACGCAGAACGGGATCGCCGTCGTCGAGTACACCAGGATGAGGCCGAGCTGGTTGTCGAGCAGGCCGAGGTTCCCGATCAGGATGTAGAGCGGGATCATCATCATGACGCCCGGGAACATCTGGCTGACCAGGAAGGCGACGAGCCCGGCCCTGCGGCCCGTGAACGTGAAGCGGCTGAAGGCGTAGGCAGCCGTGCACGCGATGAAGATGCCGACGAAGGTGGTCGCGACGCTGATCACGACGCTGTTCCAGAGCTGCTGCCCGAAGAGCCAGCCGCCCTGGCTGTCCGTGGTGCCGACCACCTCGCGGAAGTGATCGAGGGTGAACTCGTCGGGGATGACACCCGGCGACGAGCTCACCCCCTTGCCTGGGCTGAACGCGATCTTGAGCACCAGCAGCAGCGGGTACAGGGTCGCCAGCGTGAACAGCGCGAGGAAGCCATGGGTGAGCACGTTGCCCCAGCGCTTCATTCGAAGGCCCCCTCGGTGGCGCGGGTCACCCGGTTGGTCACGGTGGCGTACAGGAACAGGATCACGAAGATCAGCAGGGAGTAGGCCGCCGCGAAGCCGTAGCGCCCGAGCACCTTGAAGGCGCGGTAGGCCTCCGTGATGAGGATGTTGGTCTGGTTGTCCGGCCCGCCGCCGCTCACCAGGTAGATGATGTTGAACATGTTGAAGGTCCAGATGGTGCCGAGGATGATCGCCGGGAACAGCGCCGGCTTGAGCAGGGGCAGCGTGATGGTGCGGAACTGCTGCCACCGCGTCGCGCCGTCGATGCTCGCCGCCTCGTAGAGCTCCTTGGGGATGGACTGGAGCGCGCCCAGGCTCACCACCATCATGAAAGGGAAGCCGAGCCAGGTGTTGGTGATCAGGTTGGCGAGGAAGTTGGTCAGCAGCGACTGGCCGAGCCAGTCCACCGGGGAGACGCCCACCATCGCCAGGAGCTGGTTGATCACGCCGTATTGGGTGTTGAACATCCACTTCCAGATCAGCGCCGTGATGTAGTTGGGCACGGCCCAGGGGACGATGAGGAGCACCCGGTAGGCGGCGCGGAAGCGCAGGGAGGGGCGGTTCAGCAGCAGGGCCAGGCCGAGCCCGATGGTCACGTGGAGGAACACGTTGAGCACCGTCCACGCGACGGTCATGCCGAGGGTGAAGTAGAAGTTCGTGTCGCCCGTGTCCGGGGGGAAGAGGATCTCCGCGAAGTTGTCGAGGCCGATGAAGGTCCACGTCTCCGGGCCGCCCTTGCCTGCGGAGAAGAAGGCCAGACCGACGCCCATGAGGAAGGGGACGAACACCAGGACGAGCGTCGAGACGAGGGCAGGGCCCACATAGCCGTAGGTGCCTGGTTGTCGCCGCAGATCGACCAGGAAGCGTGAGAGCGGCACCGTCAGCAGGCTCGCGAGCAGGAGCAGCAGGGCGAGGCCGCCGACCAGCGGGGCCAGCGTGCCGGCCTCGCGGGCCCGGATCTGGGCCAGGGCGGGCTCGAGGACCGAAGCGTCCAGATCCACGGGAGCGATGGCGCCCACCTCCGCTGTGGCTCGAGCGAGCAGGGCGCCTCCGTCCGGCGTGGACGGCGTGAGAGCGAGCACGGCCGCCGCTCCGGCGACGGCGAGGATGGCTCCCGCGACGAGCGCGGCGTTGCGGGGGCGGCGGGGCATGAGGCGTGCGGTGGCCAGGCTCACCCCCGCGCCGACCAGGCCCAGGGCCAGGGCGAGCCAGGCCGGGATGCTCGGGTCAGCGGGGGCCCGCTCCACGATGACGGCGCCGGCGGGCTCCCCTGCGCTGAGGACGGGGACCGTGATCGCGAGGCCGCCGTCGGGCAGCGCCCGGGCCAGGTCCCCCAGGCTCAGGGGGCGCCCGCTCTCCACCGCATCGATCAGCTCGTTGGAGCGCACGGCGAGGGGGCGGTCCTCGTCCGAGAGGGGTCCCGTGCGGCCGGCCGTGTCCGCGCGCAGGCCCTGGTCCCGGGCCATGCCCCACTCGTCCACTCCGCCGGCGTCCATGACGGCGATGCGGCGGATGGCCGGGCTCGCGGCGCGCAGCGCCTCGGCGGTGGCCGCGGGGTCTTCGGCAACGGCGAGCGCCCGGGCCTCCACCAGGCCGCGGATCACCTGCGCATCCCAGGCGGCGCGGCTGAGGGCGCCCGAGATGGCGACGCTCGCGGCCAGGGCCACCGCGGCCGTCAGCACGCCGAGCGCGGCGGCGCGCCATCCGGCGGAGGGGCTCATCGCTGGATCTTCTCGATGTCGCCCTGCACCTTGCGCTGCGCGTCACCGAAGGTCGCGCGGACGTCCCCGTCGCCGAAGATCACCTTGTTCAGCGCATTGTCGTAGGTGGACCACACCACCTGCATCTCGGGGGTGGACGGCATGATGACCGCCGCCTTGGACTGCTCGAAGAACACGGGCATGTTGGGATCACCCTTGACCGCCGGGTCGTCGTAGGTCGCCCGGTTGGCCACGGGCTGCTTGCCCACCGTGGCGCGCACCAGGGCGGACGCGTCGCTGGTCAGGAACTTCGCCACGTCGAAGGCCTCGCGCTTGTGGGCGCTCTTGGCGCTGACGTAGAGCGCCTCGGAGCCAAGGAACGGCCGCATCGGGGCGCCATCGACGCTCGGCAGGACGGCGACGCCATAGCTGATGGCAGGGTCGATCTCTCCCCGGAACCACGGCCCGCTGATCGCCATGGCCGCCTTGCCTTCGTTGAACAGCGACGTGACCATGAAGCCGGTCATGCCGCTTGGGACGACGCCGTGCTCCTTGACCAGGGAGCGCGCCACCTCCGCCGCGGCGACGCTGCCGGCGCTGTCCAGGGCCGGCGCCCCCGCCTCGTCGAATACGGCCCCCCCCTTGGCGTGGAGCAGCGGCGCGTGCTGGTAGAGCTTCGCCGCCTCGAACGCCAGCCCCCACCGCTCGCCCCCGGTGTTGGCCTTGGCCTTGGCGATGAGGTCGTCGAGGGTGGCAGGCGGCTCGGCGATGAGCGCCTTGTTGTAGAACAGCACCAGGCTCTTGAACGCCAACGGCAGGCCGTAGAGCGACTTCTTGTAGACCAGCGCCTTGACCGTGTCGGGGATGAAGCGCCCGAGGAGGGTCGGGGGCGCCCACTGGTTCACGGGCTCGATGAGGCCGGCCGCCACCCAGTCGCCGATCATGTTGTGGGCGAAGATGAACAGATCCGGTCCGTTGCCCCGAGGGATGGTCACGGCGATCTTGTCGACGAAGGCGTCGTAGGGGACGGGGATGGCCTCGACGGTCACGGGGCCGCCCTGGGCGTTGTAGGCGTCGACGAGCTGCTCCAGGGCCCGCTGCTCCTCGGCGCGGTAGGCGTGCCACAGGACGACCGTCGCCTTGTCCAGGGGGGGCTCGGCGGTCTCGGGGGCCGTGGTCGGCTGGTCGGTGGCTTTGGCCTCGGGGGCCTTGTCGGGGAGCGCAGCGGGGGCCTTGGCCGGCCCCTTGCCGGCCTCGGGGGCCTGGGGGGCGTCGTCCTTCTTGCACGCGGTGAGGCTCACGGCGAGCGCCAGCGTCACGGTCCAGGCGAGCTTCATGGAGTCCTCCGGGGGGCGGCCCTCACGGGACCGCGAGGTTGCGGCCGTCCGCCGCGAAGAGGTGCAGGCGGTCGCTGTCCACGGCGAAGCGCACCGCCTCGCCTGCGGCGACCGGGTCCTCGCCGTCGGCGCGCGCGACCAGCGTGTGCCCGCCGAGGGCGAAGTAGATGTACTTCTCGGCGCCCATGTGCTCGACGACGTCGGCGCGGGCCTCGATGGCCGCCTCCGCCCCGGGCTCTGCCGGTCGCAGGTGCTGGGGACGGATCCCGAGCGTGACGGTGCCTCGGGCCGCGCTGGCGGCCGCCGCCAGGTGGGCGCCGAGCCGCACCCGGAACCCGTTGCCTTGCGCGACGGTGCCGCCTGCGGTCAGCTCCGCGTCCAGGAAGTTCATGCCCGGGCTGCCGATGAACCCGGCGACGAAGCGGTTTCTCGGGGTGTGGTAGACCTCCATGGGGGTCCCCACCTGCTGGAGCACGCCGCCGTCCATGATGGCGATGCGGGTCGCCAGGGTCATGGCCTCGATCTGGTCGTGGGTCACGTAGACCACCGTTGTCTGGAGCCGCTGGTGGAGCTGGGCCAGCTCGACGCGCATGGCCACGCGGAGCTTGGCGTCCAGGTTGGACAGGGGCTCGTCGAACAGGAACACCTGGGGCTGGCGCACGATGGCGCGGCCCATGGCGACCCGCTGGCGCTGCCCGCCGGACAGGGCCTTCGGTTTGCGCTGGAGGTACTCGGTGATGCCGAGGATGTGCGCGGCGTCGTCCACCAAGGAGCGGATCGTGTCCTTGGGAACGCCCTTGAGCTTCAACCCGAAGGCCATGTTGTCGTACACGGTCATGTGCGGGTAGAGCGCGTAGGACTGGAACACCATGGCGATGTCCCGGTCCTTGGGGGCCACGTCGTTGACGCGGCGCTCTCCGATGAAGAGATCGCCCTCGGAGATGTCCTCCAGGCCGGCGATCATGCGGAGGGTCGTGGACTTGCCGCAGCCCGAAGGCCCGACGAGCACCATGAACTCCTTGTCCCGGATCTCCAGTGACAGGTCACGGACGGCGAGGACGTCGCCCGCGTAGCGCTTCTGGACGTGCTGCAGCAGGACGCGGGCCAAGGGGGGCCTCCGGGGTCAGCGCAGCCGGATCGCCTTGATGACGCCCGGGCTCGCTGGCGGCTCGACCGACCGTAGGAGAAGCAGGCCGTCCAGCACCTTGACGACGACCGCCTTGCCCACCGGCTGGCTTCGGGCGTCGAGTATATCCACGATGCGCCCGGGGGCAACCGGATTGCCGGCGTCGGCGGACGGTGTCGGTGACGTGATGAGATCCCCATCGATGTCGAGGACTTGGAGCGTCCCAGGGGGTGGCGTCTGGGGCTCGCTGGGCGCCTCCGCCCGAGGACGCCCCGACGGCGTGACCACCGGGAGCTCCGCGAGCCTCCCCCCTCCGTAGCCCGCGAGGGCCTGCGGGGACGGGAGGCCGGGCGCGTCCAGGGCGTCGAGGACCCGCGGGTGGCCGCCGCACGGCGCGCACCCACCGAAGGTGCACGGGGAGCCGTCGACGGCCTCCGCCCAGTTGGCGCAGGAGCCGACCGTCGGGGCCACCTCGCGGGTGAAGGCGTTTCGGGCGGCCGCCGACGTCGGGTCGATGGCGGCCGCCACCGAGGTCGCGAAGGTGGCGGAGGTGACGGCCACCGCGTAGGACCAGTCGGGCGAGGGGGCCCCCCCGAGCTCCGCGGTGCGCACCCGGGCGACCAGGGTGCGGCCGCGGACTCGCACATCGTAGGGCACCAGCGCCGCGCCCAGCTCCGGGCGCCCCGAGAGAGACGTCGCCACCTTGTCCGGCACGGAGGTCAGCACGACCACGCGGTCCCACGCGAAGCCAGCCGGGAAGGCGACCTGTCGCCCCGGCACGCAGGCGGTGGCCCCGCCGGGCCCCTGGTCGATGTAGAGGTCCACCTGGGGCGCGAAGACGGTACGCGGGTCGTCGGCAGACAGGCGCACGTCCACGGTCCGGATACGGCGGTGCAGCCGCACCTCGATCTCGACGGTGTCGCCCTTGTCGTGGAGGATCACCTGGTCCAGGTCCAGCGCCCCCTCTGGCAGGAGCGGCGGGCCTGGGTACACGTAGGTGCCCGGTCCGTGGGCGTCGCCCTCCGCGTCGGTCAGCACGATGGTGTCGGCCATGGCCAGGGCTGGGAGCAGGAGCAGGGCGACCCGGAGCGCCGCCATCAGCCGAAGTGGAAGGTGCCGAGGAGCTGCGGCGTGAAGATGATGGTGCTCGGCGTCGACAGCGGGGCGAAGGACTCGTCCCGCTCGAAGTTGAAGTACCAGGTGTCGTAGAAGGGCACCGTCACCCGCAGGTCCACGCCCAGGCTGAAGAACGGCACGAGGTGCATGTTGAGGCCCGCGCCGGTCTGCAAGGTCCCGCCGAACCACCCCTTGTCCTGGCCGTCGGCGCTGGTGTAGCCCGCGTAGGTGAAGCCGCCGCCAAGGATCACGTAGGGGTCCCACATGGACGCCTCGACGGCGCCGGCCAGCTCCGCGATGCCGAGCGGGTGGATCACCGCGTCGAAGCACAGGTGCCCCGCCCCTTCCAGCGAGCTCGTGAAGCCGGAGCCGTGGCCGACGAAGGCGACCTCGATGGCCGCCGCCCCGAGGATGTTGTAGCCGAAGCGGAACAGTGTCGCGAGGCCGGCGCCCAGGTCGGTGCGGATGGCGTCGTCCATGGCGGCCGGCGCGACCAGCAGCGTGGTGCGCCCGTCCTTGGAGGTCTTCTCCAGGGCGACGCCGCGCTCACCGCTGACCACGCTGCCCCCGAGGCCCACGCCGATGTAGAAGCCGCCCTTCGCGGCGGCCGGGCCAGCCATGAGCAGTCCGCAGGCCACGATTGCCGCCTTGGTGATGTTCGCACGGGTCACGGGTGCCTCCTTCCGGGGGGTCGCGGCGCGATGATAGCCGCAGCGGCGCGGGTGGGGCAAGCGGTCACTTGCCCTCGATCACGGGTGTCTGGGGCGCCTCGGGGGCCACTTGGGGGGGCGCCTCGGAGGGCCCGGCGGTCGGAGCCGCGGGGACCTCGCCTCCGCCGGTCTCGCCGGATCGAGGGACCGGCGCCGCAGCCTCGGCTGCCGTCGCGCGAGCGTAGGCCCGCTCTGCCAGCTCCGCGGCGCCCCGCGCCCGGAGCGCATCGGCCGCTGAGCGCCAGGCCTGGGCACGGTTCGCTGGATCGAGCATCGAGGCGACCTTCTCCGCGAGTCCCTCCTGGCCCACGGCCCCCATGGCGGCGGCGATGGCGCCTCGCAGCGGAGGGATCACGGTCCCCTCCTCCAGGCGCTCCAGCTTGACCAGGGCGCGGCCCGCGTGGATCTGCGCCTCCTCCACCGCGCCCGTCGCGGCCAGCACCCGCGCCATGCGCGCACGGGCGATCTCGCCCTCGACGGCCACCTCGGAGAGGGCCTCGAGGCCCTCCAGCGCGGCGCGGGCGGCGTCCTCCGACCGGCTGGCGCCGAGCATCGTCTCAGCGCGGGTGGCGGCGGCGGTCGCGGCCGCAGCCGTGCCCGGAGGGACCGGGCGCGTCTGCGCGGGCTTCTGCGGAGTCGGCGGCGCGGGTCGCGGAGCGTCGCTCGTGCAGGCGCACAGCAGGAGCAGGATGGCAGCGCGCACGTTCAGCGCAGCGCGGCGAGCGCCCGTCCGAGCCGCTCGACCACCCCATGGCAGTCGGCGATGCTGACGGCCCCCACGGACAGCCGCATCCACCCCTCCGTGTCGTTGGCGTAGCCGAACGCGCGGAACGGGACGACCCCCATGCCTGCCTCGCCCAACAGCCACGTCCGTACGGCCTCGATGTCCCCGAGGGTGACCCCCTCCGGCGTCGTCCGCCCGATGAGATCGATCTTCGCCGACAGGTACAGCGCCCCCTCCGGCGCGATGGCGTCGACGGGGAACCCCCCGGCCTTGAGCGCCATGAGGCCGTCGTACAGCACCCGGAGCCGGGCGCCGAGCGCAGGCACGAAGGCGGCGTGGAAGGCGTTGACCGCGGCGTCGTCGCGCAGGAGGCTGGCGAAGGCGATCTGCTCGGGCCGCGGCGCCCACGCCCCCATGTGCGAGACGAAGGCGCCCATGCGCGTGATCACCTCGGCGGGCCCGAAGGCCCACCCGACGCGCAAGCCCGTTGCGGCAAAGGACTTGGACACGGCGTCGATCAGGATCGTGTAGGGCGCCATGCGCGGGTCGATCTGCGGGGGGGAGGCGTGCTCCCCTCCAAAGGTGATCATCCAGTAGACTTGGTCAAAGACGATGAACAGCGCCCGCTCCCCGGCCGCGGCGCGGCGAGCGTTCTCCTCGATGACGGCCTCGCAGATACGTGCCAGCTTGTCGGGCTGGAGCATGGTGCCCGTCGGGTTGAGCGGCGTGTTGAAGAACAGCAGCCGCGCGCGCCGCAGGTGAGGGCGATACGCGTCCACGTCGGGCATGAAGCCCTCGGCAGGGTCTCCGCGCAGCTCGATGGCCTCGGCGTCGGTCAGGTAGGCGTAGTGCTCGTTGTTCCACGACGGGACCCCGTAGACCACCACGTCGCCCGGCTCCACGAGGGCCTGATAGGCCGCCATGATCATCGGGCGGGCGCCACCGCCGATCAGCACCGACTCCGCCGGGTAGTCCAGCCCGAGGCGGCGCGCATAGAAGACCCGCAGCGCGTCGCGCAGCTCCACCGTGCCGCTGGACGGCGGGTAGTTGGTGTGCCCCCCCTCCAGGGCGGCCACGATGCCGTCGATCAGGCGCCGCGGGATGGGAAACTCCCGGGGCGAGAAGTCGCCGACGGTCAGGTTCGTGATGCGCTCCCCACGGGCGACCCGATCCCGGATGTCATAGGCGATGGTCAGGATCTCTGACTTGGCCAGCCCCCGCGCCTTCTGCGACAGCACGGTGGCCGAGTGGGCGGCGGTGGCCTCGAGAACGCCCGCGAGGGCGACGGGCTGCGACGGGTTCGGGCGTGACACGGCGGACCTCCTCGAAGATGGACCAACGCTGCGACCCTAGCGGGCTCGCGGACGCCTGTAAAGACGGTTCCGACATCCTCGGCGCGGCGCGTTGACGCGGTGTCACGCCGGTGTCATGCTCCCGCCCCATGAGCGTCACACCCGGACTGGACGACCAGGAACGAGTGGTCCGGTCCCTGCGGGCCCGCGCCTTCTCGCTGACGTGGCTCAGCTACGCGTCCTACTACCTGACCCGCAAGAACTTCGGGGTCGTCAAGCTGCGCATGGAGCGCGAGCTGGGCGTGTCCATGGACATGCTCGGCATCATCGACACGGTCTATCTCGCGGCCTACGCCCTCGGGCAGTTCGTGACCGGCGCCCTGGGTGATCGCCTGGGCGCGCGCCGGATGATCGGCTGGGGGATGCTGCTCTCCGCCGGCTTGTCCTTTGCCTTCGGCGCGTCCTCGGTGGCTGCCCTGTTCCTCCTCGCCTTCGGCCTCAACGGCCTGGTCCAGGCGACGGGCTGGCCCAACAACGTCAAGGCCATGGCGTGGTGGTTCGGCAGGGGCAGCCGCGGCTGGGTCATGGGTGTGTGGTGCACCTGCTACCAGGTGGGCGGCCTCGTGGCGACCGCGCTCGCCACCTGGCTCCTCATCCACCACGGGTGGAGGGCCGCCTTCTTCGTCCCTGGCATGTGGGTAGCCCTCGTGGGCGCCGTGGTGCTCGTGTTCCTGGTGGAGCGCCCCCAGGACCGGGGCCTCCCGGCGGTGGATGAGCCCCCCAAAGGGGCGGCACCGGTCGAGCGCGTCGGCTTCCGCGCCATCGTCCGCATGCCGGCCGTGTGGCTCCTGGGCGGCTCCTACTTCGGGCTCAAGCTCATCCGCTACAGCCTGCTCTTCTGGCTGCCCTACTACCTGAGCCAGGCGCTGCACTACGACGAGGGGACGGCGGGCTACCTGTCCACGAGCTTCGAGGTGGGCGGAATCCTGGGGGCCGTGGTGACCGGGTGGGTCTCCGATCGCTGGTTCCCCGCGCGGCGCGCTCGCCTCGCCGCCCCAATGGTGCTCGCGCTGGCGGGGGCCCTGCTCCTCTACCGTGGCGTCGGCGACGCGGGCCTGGTCGCCAACGCGCTGAGCATGGCGCTCGTCGGCTTCCTGCTCTTCGGCCCCGACGCGCTGATCAGCGGCGCGGCGGCCCAGGACCTGGGAGGGGGGGCCAGCGCCGCCTCGGCGGCCGGCATCATCAACGGCATCGGCTCGGTGGGCGCCATCCTCCAGGGCGTCGTGACGACCCGCGTCAGCTCCATCTGGGGCTGGGACGTCCTGTTCCTCGTCTTCGTGGGGCTTGCGGTGATCTCCGCGCTGCTCCTGGTCCCCCTTGCGCGCCAGAGGTAGGGGGTCAAGCCTGCTCACTTCTCATATTCTGGCGCGCCAGACGAGGGGACGTGGGCAGGTGTGGCCCCCCGGCGGGGGGCGCCGGGCGGGGGGGCGCCCGCGTATCGTGAAGTAGATCGTCGCGCCGCGGTCGGGCTCGCCCTCGGCCCACACCTCCCCGCCATGGCGGTCGACGATCCTCTGGACGATGGCGAGGCCGATGCCGTTGCCCTCGAAGTCCTCGGCGGAGTGGAGGCGGCGAAACGGCTGGAAGAGCTGCGCGGCGCGGGCGGCGTCGAAGCCGGCGCCGTCGTCGCTCACGTGGCACACCCACCTGTCACGCTCACGCCTGATCCCCAGCTCGATGTGCGCCTGCCCTCGCCTCCGTGTGAACTTCCATGCGTTCCTCAAGAGGTTGTCCAGCGCGATGTGGAGGAGCCCAGCGTCCCCCGTCACCGTCGACTCGCCGCTGGTCACGAGCTCCACGTCCCGGTCGGGGTCGGAGCTTCGCAGCTCGCCGATGATGGCGCGCGCCGCCACGTGAAGGTTCACGGCCCGGCGCTGCATGTCGCGGCGCCCCATGTTCGACAGCAGCATCAGGTCCTCGATGAGCGTCCCCATCTTCACGGCGGAGGCGCGGATGCGGTCCAGGTAGTCGCGCCCGGTGACGTCGAGGCGCTCCCCGTAGTTCTGGAGCAGGTAGCGGCTGAAGCCCTCGAGGGGACGGAGCGGCGCCCGCAGGTCGTGGGACACGGAGTAGGTGAAGGCCTCGAGCTCCTGGAGGGTCTGCCGGTGCGCCTCGAGCTCCTCGGCGAGGCGCTGCCGCCCCAGGTACAGGTCGAGGAAGACCTGCACCTTGGACCGGAGGATCTGGGGGTGCACCGGCTTGAAGAGCACGTCGATGGCCCCGGCTCCGTAGCCGCGCAGGCTGTTGTCCTCGGTCTCGTGCATCGCCGTGACGAACACGATGGGGACGTCGCACGTGTCGGGGTTGTGTCGCGCGAACCGCGCGACCTCGAACCCGTCCATCTCGGGCATCTGCACGTCGAGGAGCATCACCGCACAGTCGCGCTCCAGCAGGCGCTTGAGGGCCTCGTTGCCCGACGACGCGCACAGGATCTCGCAGTCGAGCCGCGACAGCTCGGCCTCGAGGGCGACCAGGTTGGCGCGCACGTCATCGACGACGAGCACCGCTGGCTGCGGGCTCATTGCTTCACGCGGATGGCTGCGGCGAGCAGCGGCAGGCTCGGAGTGGTCCTCCCACGAGCCGGGCAGCCCCATCGGACCTGAGAGACGTTGCGATTGGCCATGGTGGACACCTCCCATGTGACGGGTAACGCCCCGTCGAAGGAATCGACTCCCCCATGCAGCCCAACGAGCTCCGCAGGCGGGCCCGGCACAACCTCACCCCGTATAGCGATAGATCTGGCGCTCCCTCACGAAGTCCGTGAACACCGCGTCGGTCCGACCAGGACCGCGCAGCTCCGTCAGCCGCTCGCTGGACCCGAGGCACAGGAAGCCCCCGGGACACAGGCTCTGCCCCAGCTTCGCAAGCACCCTGGTACGGAGCTCTCTGCCGAAGTAGATCAGGACGTTGCGGCAGAAGATCACGTGCATCTCCCCAAACACGTGATCCGAGACCAGATCGTGCTGCATGAACATGATGTTACGCCGCAGCCGCTCCTTCATCGCGATGCAGTCGTAGCCGGACGCATGGTACTCCGAGAGGTCGCGCGTCCCTCCGGAGCGAGCGTAGTTCGACGCGAGCGCGGCCACCGACTCACCCGCGTAGGTCCCCTGGCGCGCCCTGTCGAGGGCCGCCAGGTTGATGTCGGTCGCGTAGATCTGGGAGCGATCATACAGCCCCTCCTCCATGAGGACGATGGCCGTGGTGTAGACCTCTTCGCCCGTTGCGCACCCGGCGTGCCAGACCCGGAGCATGGGGTAGGTGCGCAGGATCGGCACCACGTGCGTTCGAAATGCATGAAAGAACTCGGGGTTGCGGAACAGCTCCGAGACGCGCACCGTGAGGTCGTCCAGCACGGCAGCGAACAGCCTCGGGTCGTTCAGCACCGCGTGCTGCAAGGCGCCGAGGCTCTCCAGCCCCGAGCGCTCCAGGGCCGCCAGGACCCGCCGCCTCATGGACCCGAGCGTGTAGCCTCGCAGGTCGTAGCCATAGCGCGAGTGGATCGCCTCGAGCAGCAGGCGGACCTCGATGTCCTCGACGCTCGCGATGCCGGGCAAGGTGGCGTCCTCATGCAGCATTGGCGCTCTCCCCATTCAGGTGCCCGTGCAACATCCAGAGCAGGCGGTCCATGTCGATGGGCTTCGGCAGGTAGTCCGACGCGCCTGCCGCGATGCAGCGCTCCGCGTCTCCCTTCATGGCCTTCGCCGTGAGCGCGATGATCGGAACTCGGCCAAACCGCTCGTCATCTCGGATCGCCGTCATGGCCTCGTAGCCATCCATCTCCGGCATCATGATGTCCATGAGGATGGCGTCGACGTCCGCGTGATCCTTGAGGACCGCGAGCGCAGCCCGGCCCGTGTCGGCGACGAGCACCGCGCCGCCCTTGGCACGGAGGGCAGCCGACAGCGCATAGACGGTTCGCATGTCGTCGTCGACGAGCAGGATCTGCTTCCCATCGAGGCGCACGTTGGATGGAACGTGGCGTGGTGGTCCAGGGCGGCGCACCGAGAGCCCCTCGTCGAGCCGCCGGACGAACAGCCGCACCTCGTTGAGGACCCGGTCGGACGACGCCCCCTCCTTCAGGATGATGGTCTCGGCGTAGGCCTCGAGGCGGCGCGTCTCCTCCTTGGTCATGGCGCGCCCGGTGTAGACCACGACCGCAGGCATCGTCGTGCCGCACATCTCCTCGATCTTGCGGAGCAGCTCCAGACCATCCATGTCGGGGAGCGACAGGTCGAGGACCAGGCACCCGAACCTCTCGGTCCGGAGCAGCTCGAGCGCCGCTGCCGCGCTCGCCGCCTGCCTGGCCTCCAGCTTCTCTCCGGCCAGCAGCCGCATCAACGAGAGGCGGTCGGAGGCGTCGTCCTCTACGACGAGGACGCGGCGCGCGTCAGATGCAAGATCCGGCACGAGCGCCTCGATCACCTGCACCAGCTCGCGCCGGGAGGCCGGCTTCACGAGGTAGCCCGCGGCGCCCATGGCGAGGCCGCGCTCCGGAGAGTCCGCCGCAGAGACGAAGTGCACCGGCACGGAGGCGGTCTCGGGTGAGCTCCGCAGCTCCTTCAGCAGCGCGAACCCATCCGTGTCGGGGAGGCGAACGTCCAGGATGATCCCCGAGGGGCGACTCTGGCGAGCTCGCCGGATGCCTTCCCGGCCGCTCGTCGCCAGCACGTACTTGAGCCCATGCCCGTGTATGACCTCGGCGAAGGTCTCCGCGAAGATCCGGTCGTCCTCGACGAGAAGGAGGTAGGGCTCGCCTGGCGAGAGCTGGCGGCGGTCGTCGAGCTCCTCGGCCTCGGCAGGCGCGGGGAGCACGGTGCGGGTTGGCGCCGTGGGCGCTGGCTCCGTCGGTGCCCGCCCAGCCCCTGTGATCGCGAGGGGTAGGGTGAGCGTGAACGTGGTCCCCTGACCCTCCGCGCTGACCACGTGGAGCTCTCCTCCAAGGAGGGCCGCCAGCTCGCGGGAGAGCGCGAGGCCCACGCCCGTCCCGCCGTATCGGCGGTCAGTCTGTCCATCGAGCTGCTCGAACTGCGCAAAGATCCGCTCCAGATCCTTCTCGGGGATCCCGGGGCCCGAGTCGGACACGGACAGCGCGACCCCTCCGCCGACCAGGGCTCCTCGGAGCGGCATGTCCGCCGGGCGATGTGCCCGCAGCGCGATGCTCCCGGCCGATGTGAACTTCACCGCGTTGCCGAGCAGGTTCGTCACGATCTGGTCGACGCGCTGCCGGTCGCTCTGGATGGTCTCGGGCAGGCCGGGCTCCTGCCCGACGACCAGCGTGAGCCCCTTGTCACGAGCGAGCGGCTCGAACACGCGCCTCGCCCGGTCGAGCACGTCGACGAGCCGGACGGGCTCGATGCGGAGGTCCTGCTTGCCCGCCTCGACCTTCGCGAGATCCAGCACCTGGTTGATCAGGTCGCGGAGCTCCGTCCCGGCGGAGTGGATCGTACGGCAGTACTCCACCTGCCGGTCCGTCAGGTTTCGCTCCTCGTTCTCGGCGAGCAGGTTCGACAACAGCAGCATGCTGTTCAGCGGGGTGCGCAGCTCGTGGCTCATGTTCGTCAGGAACTGGGACTTGTAGGCGCTGACCGTCGACAGCTCCACGGTCTTCACCTCGAGCTGGCGGCGCGCCTCGTCGAGGGTCTCGTTCCGCTCCTGCAGCGCCTGTCTCTGCTGGTCGAGCTCCTCCGCCTGGTGAGACAGCTCCTCGTTGGACAGGCGCAGCTCCTCGTGTTGCTGCTGCAGCTCCTCGTTCGTCGCGCGGAGCTCCTCGTCCTGGTTTGCGAGGCGCACCGCCTGCTCCTGCGTCTCGCGGAGCAGGCTGCGCACCGCCTCTTGCGCCCGCGCCACGTCCAAGGTGATCGCGAGGGTCTCACGCACTGCGTCGAGGAGGCTCCTCGCCTGGTCCGACAGGGGCTGGAACGTCGCGAGCTCCATGATCCCGACCAGCTTGGCCGCTCGACGCAGCGGCACCAGGATGATCGACTGCGGGGGCGCCTCGCCGAGACCTGATCGGACGTGCAGGTAGCCGGCCGGGAGGTCTGTCACCACCATCAGCTCGTCGCGGAGCGCCGCCTCACCGACGAGCCCCTCGCCCGGGGCGAAGTGGGGGGCGGGTGCGCTCCCGGGGGCGCCTTGGGAGACCTGCGCGTCGCCGCCGGCCACGTGTGCGGTCGCGCGGAGCGTCCCACCCGCGTCCGCGAGGTAGAGCACCGCGGCCGGTGTCTCCAGGGACCGTGCAAGGAAGCGGAGCGCGCGCTCGGCGACCTCGTGGGGCAGGAGCTCGCCGCGCAGCTCCCGCACCAGGGCGGCATGGGTCGCGTCGAGCCACGCGGCCTGCTCCCGCTCCGACGCGAGCTGTCCGAGCCGCCTGGCCATCTCGTTGGCCGAGAGCGCTACGTTCGCCAGCTCGTCGCTGCCCTTGACCGGGATCGGACGGTCGAACTCTCCGGCTCCGTAGCGCGCCAGGCCGTCGGACACGTTGCGAAGCGACCGGACGACCCCGTGCCCTACCCACGACGAGAGCAGCAGGACAAGGGCCAGGCAGGTCACGCTCAGGGCGAGGCGCACCTCCTCGGCCTGCTCTTGAATGGCGGCGATCCGCCCGAACGCGGACGCCATCTGGTGACGGTCCACCTCCGTGGTCTGCGCTATCAGGCGCTCCACCGCCTCGTGCTGCTCTTGCATGGATCGGATGGCGTCGATTAGCTGGAGGCCGGTCTCCTCCGCGATCATGCGCCGTGAGACGTCCAGCGCGGCAGCGTGGAAGGAGTCGAGGGCCTCGGTCAGCGCCTCTGCGTCCTTGCGGCTGACGGCGGGCCCCGCTGCCTCCAGCCGCGCGATGAGCGCCACCTTCAGCGCGTGCGTCTCCCCAAGCGCGTCGGGGTCTCCAGCCGCCACGGCGTCCTGCAGGGCGTGGTCGAGGCGCGAGAGGCCTTGGGAGAGGCTGGGGCCCAGCTCGACGAGGGGCACGTAGTGCTCCTTGATCGTGGCGACCTCTCGTTGGACCCGCTCGGAGAGCATGGAGCTCGCGACACCAAGAGCGACGAGCGCCACGGCGGCGATGGCCACGATGGCCCCGAGCTTTGCCCTGATGCTCCACTTCATCGAGGTGCTACCTCACGCTCACGATCTTTGCGGCTCCCACGTCGGCCGAGCCCGAGACGTACCCGATGGCCCCCTCGTTCTCGGTGACGTAGCGGATGACCGCCTCCTCCGAGTCGAGCTCGGGCGGCGGCAGGCCGCGCCCAGAGAAGATGACCTGCTGCCAGTAGCTCTTGACGGCCGAGACGGAGCGCTTCAGCACGGCCTCGCTGAAGCCGCGTCGTGCCGAGGCGCCTCGGGCAAGGTCCACGGGCTTGATCGTCTCGCCACCAGGCCAGGCGCCAACCTTCCGCAGGAATGCGTCTGCGACGAAGCTGCTCTTCAGGGACGTCGAAGGGTTGGACGGGTGCACGATGATCTGGAACCCATCGTCCGCGGCTGCCCCGGGAGAGGCCACGACCGACACGATGAGCACGGCGACGATTGCGAGGCGCCTTCCCATCGCTCCTCTCAGAACCAGGCGGTCGTCTTCAAGAGGAAGACCGCCCAGTCCTCATCCAGCTCGCTCCGCGGCCGTCCCCCGTTGAGGATCGGCTCCGTGGCCGCGGTCCCGTTCATGTAGTGGCCCTCCACCTTTACGAGCCAGAACTCGTTGATGTCGAAGCGCAGCGTCAGCGCCACGTCGTGCTGCCGCTGCTCGCGCCCCGTGCGGTCATCCACGTCCGGGAAGAGCACAGAGTAGTAGACGCCGGGGGTGAACCAGTCGACGCGGTAGGAGAACAGCGCGTATGCCCGCTCGCTGATCACCTCCGCCTCAGGGATCAGGGTTGGCTGGCTGCTGTGCGTCTGGACGTGCCACCGGCTGTACTCCATGGCGACCATCGCGTCGTCCACCGTAAGCTCCAGGGAGACCACCCACAGCAGCGCCTCGATGTCCGCCGTCAGCGTGAGCGGCTGTGGCTGGGTCACGCTGAGCGTGGTGTCGAGGCGCAGGGCCTGGACGGAGCCGCCCACCCGAAGGCCCGGCGCCGGCGTCTCCCACATCAGGCGTCCGCCGACCAGATAGGGCACGCTCAGCTCATCCACGTCGAACTGCCCCCCGGCGCTGGAGTCCACGTCGAAGAAGATGGTGCCACCGTAGATCCGGTAGTCGAGGGCGCCGGCGTCTCCCATCACGACATAGCCGTAGAGCTCGACGCCGGTCTGGGCGAGCAGGAAGTCACGGTTCGTGATGGGATAGATCGACTGGGGAAGCAAGATCGGGACCCGCGCCTGGTCGATGTCGTTCACCTCGTTGAGCAGGCCGAAGGGCAGCTTGGTGCGCCCCGCCCGCAGCCCGATCCAGTCCGCGAAGCGGTAGTCGAGGTAGAACCAGTCCGCCTTGGGCGTGTAGTCGCCCCGCCTCCCCAGGTCGCGGGCGAAGATCTGGACCCCGATGCGGAGCTGCTCCGTGAGCTGCGACGTGAAGTTGATGCCGACCTCGACGAACTCGAAGGTCCCCTCGCTGGACTTCGCCAGGTACTCGTTGCCGATGGAGACGACGAAGCCGGGGCTCACGAAGCCATGGATGGCCACTGGCGGCAGGTCGACGCCGAGGTCGAGCTCGGCCGCGGCGGCCTGCGGTGCCAGAGTAAGCAGCGCGGCGACGAGAATCCACGCCCTGCCTCGGTGAGGGGCGCCGCTGGAGCGGTCGGCGCGCCGACAGTTCGCCCGCCGGATTGCCGCTCTGTGATTGAACCCATCCACCTCATTGGGATAGGGCAGCGGCCGCGCGTGTCAAATGAGGGGGTCAAAATGAGGGGGTCAAAATGATGAGGGGGTCAAAACAAAAAAAAAAAAAAATAATTGGGCCCCAAAATAAGATGTGTTGTTTGGCATTAAACCCACCCCCCACAAA
>BTVJ01000107.1:0-23180 GCA_045863395.1 Myxococcales bacterium | reverse complement strand
CACACGCCACCGCTGCACGTGTCCGCGGTGGTGCAGGCGTTGCCGTCGTCGCACGCCACCGTGTTGACGGCATTCACGCAACCCGTGGCTGGCACACAGGAGTCCGTGGTGCAGACATTGCCGTCGTTGCAGTTTGGCGGCGCCCCTCCGACGCACACGCCGCCGCTGCACGTGTCCGAGGTGGTGCAGGCGTTGCCGTCGTCGCACGCCACGGTGTTGTTCGCGCTCACGCAGCCCGTCGCAGGGGCGCAGGAGTTGCTGGTGCAGACGTTACCGTCGCTGCAGTTGGGTGGCGCCCCTCCGACGCACGCCTTGCCGGCGCAGGTGTCCGCGGTGGTGCAGGCGTTGCCGTCGTTGCAGGGAAGGGTGTTCGCGGGGAACTGACAGCCAGAGGCGGGCGCGCAGGTGTCGTCGGTGCAGAGGTTGCCGTCCTCGCAGAGCAGGAGCGTTCCGCCGAGGCAGGTGCCGTTGATGCACGTGGTGTTCAGCGTGCATGCGTTGCCGTCGTCGCACGGGCCAGGAGCGTTGGCGTGAGCGCATCCCGTCGCTGGGACGCAGGAGTCCTGGGTGCAGGGGTTTCCGTCATTGCAGTTGGTCGCGCTGCCACCCCCACATGCGCCACCGCTGCACGCCTCCCCGGTGGTGCAGGCGTTGCCGTCATTGCAGGGCAGCGAGTTCGGCGTGTTGGCGCAGCCGCCCACCGGGTTGCAGGCATCCGTCGTACAGGGGTTGCCGTCGTCGCAGTTGGGGCCGCCGCTGCCCACGCACACGCCGCCTTTGCACTCGTCCACGGTGGTGCACGCGCTCCCGTCGTCACACCCGCCCTGGTTGGGCACGTGGACGCAGCCAACCCCGGGGCTGCACGAGTCGTCGGTGCAGGGGTTCCCGTCGTTGCAGCCCAGGGGGGGGCCGCCTACGCAGGCCCCGCCCGCGCACTGGTCCGAGGTCGTGCAGGCGTTGCCATCGTCGCAGGGCTCCGTGCTGGGGGTGAACACGCACCCGGTCAGCGGATTGCAGGTGTCCACGGTGCACGGCTTGTTGTCGTTGCACACCTGGGCGGGGCCCCCCGCGCAGGCCCCCCCACTGCACGTGTCGTTGGTGGTGCAGGCGTTGCCGTCCGTGCACGGGTCCCCGTTTGGCGGGAAGCTGCACCCACCCAGCGCCTCGCACTCGTTGTCGGTGCAGGGGTTGCCGTCGTCGCAGACCTTGGTCCCGGCCCCCACGCACACCCCAGCCTGGCACAGGTCCGTCGTCGTGCAGGAGTTGCCGTCGGAGCAGAGGTTGGCGTTGTTGGTGTAGGCGCACCCGAGGGACGGGAAGCAGGCGTCGTTGGTGCACACGTTGGCGTCGTCGCAGCTCTTCGCCTGCCCGGCTGTGCAGACTCCGTTGACGCAGGAGTCGTCCACCGTGCACAGGTTGCCATCCTCGCAGGTGCCCGCCGACTGGGTGTAGGTGCAGCCCGTCGCCGGGTTGCAGCCGTCGGTCGTGCATGGGTTGCCGTCGGCGCAGGTTGCGCCACCCCCGGGAACGCAGACCCCGCCCACGCACGAGTCCCCGACGGTGCAGGCGTTGCCGTCGGTGCACCCGCCGGATACTGGGACGTGCGTGCAGCCGGTGCTCGGGCTGCACCCGTCCAGCGTACAGGGGCTACCGTCGTTGCAGTTCTTCGCCGCCCCGGGCTGGCACGCCTTGGCCGCGCACTGATCGCCGGCGGTGCATGCGTTTCCGTCGTCGCACGGCAGGGTGTTGGCCACTGCCGTGCACCCCGTCCCCGGATCACAGCCGTCGGTGGTGCAGGGGTTGGCGTCGTCGCAGCTCGGAGGCGGGCCGCCCTTGCACACACCGCCGGCGCACGTGTCGTTGGTCGTGCACTTGTTCCCGTCGCTGCACGTGTCCACGTTCGGGGTGTACGTGCACCCCGTCGCCGGGTTGCACCCATCGTCGGTGCAGACGTTCCCGTCCACGCACACCGGAGCAGGTCCGCCCACGCAGGCGCCGCCGCTGCACGTGTCCGCGGTGGTGCAGGCGCTGCCGTCGTCACACGGTAGGGCGTTGGAGGCGTGGGTGCACCCGGTGCCGGGCGAGCACCCGTCCGTGGTGCAGGGGTTGTCGTCGTTGCAGCTCGTGGGCCCGCCGCTCACGCAGGTCCCCGCGGTGCAGGAGTCGCCCGTGGTGCAGGCGTCCCCATCCTCGCAGGGCAGGGCGTGGGGCGCGCTGGAGCACCCGCTCGTGGGGTCGCACGCATCCGTGGTGCAGGGGTTGCCGTCGTCGCAGGACAGGGCCGCGGCCCCCATACACTCTCCCAGCTTGCACGTGTCGCCGGTCGTGCAGACGGTCCCGTCGTCGCAGGTCTGGCCCTCCTTGACTGGCGTCGGGGCGCACAGGCCCGTCGCGGGGACGCAGGTGTTGCGCATGCAGGCGGAGTCCTCGGAGGCGTCGCACACGGGCACGGTCGCCGGGTCCGGTACGCAGACGTGCGGGAACACCGAGGTCTTGCACACGAGCGCGCCGGTGCAGGGGTCGCCGTCGTCGAAGGGAGCGCAGTCCGCCGTGGTGTCGCACTGGCACGTCGGGGTGCCGGGGATGCACGCGCCGCCGCCGCACGTGTCTCCCGCCGTGCAGGGGTCCCCGTCGTCACAGGGTTGCGCGTTCGCCAGATGGGTGCACCCCGTGGCAGGGTCGCAGGCGTCCGTCGTGCACGGGTTTCCATCGTCGCACGCGACCGGCGAGCCACCCCCGCAGGCCCCCCCCCCGCAGGACTCACCCGAGGTGCACGCGTTTCCGTCGTTGCAGGGCCCGGCGCTGTCCTCGTGGGCGCACCCGGTCAGCGGGTCGCAAGAGTCCACCGTGCACGCCTTGGAGTCGTCGCAGCTCAGCTTCAGCCCCCCCTTGCACGCGCCGTCGGCGCACGCGTCGTTGAGGGTGCAGACGCTCCCGTCGTTGCAGGGGGCGCCGTTGGGGACGCTGCTGCACCCGGAGACGGTGGAGCAGGAGTCGGTGGTGCAAGGGTTGGCGTCGTCGCATGACAGCGCCACGCCGGGCTTGCACACCCCACCGGCGCAGGTGTCGGCCACCGTGCAGGCGTTGCCGTCGCTGCATGGCGAGGCGTTGTGGACGTTGGCGCACCCGCCCTCCGGGGAGCAGGCGTCGTCGGTGCACGGGTTGCCGTCGTCGCAGTCGATGGCGCCCGTACCCGCACACACGCCCGCCGCGCAGGTGTCGCCCGTCGTACACGGGTCGCCGTCGTCGCAGCCGCCGGGCGTGGGCGTGAACACGCAGCCGGTGGGTGCCGCGCAGGAGTCCGCGGTGCACGGGTTCCCGTCGCTGCACGCCGTCGGCCCGCCGCCCTTGCAGGAGGCCCCGGCGCAGGTGTCTCCGACGGTGCAGGGGTTGCCGTCGTCGCAGGGTGCCACGTTCGAGGCGTGGATGCACCCGGTCGCGGGTGCGCACGAGTCCGTGGTGCAGGGGTTCTGATCGTCACAGTCCGTCGGCAGCCCGGCGCCGCAGGTGCCATCCGCGCAGACGTCCCCGGCCGTGCAGGCGTCGCCGTCGTCGCAGGGCGCCGAGCTCACCAGGCCCTTGCACCCCTCCACCGGATCGCAGACGTCGTCGGTGCATGGGTTCTTGTCGTCGCAGCCGATGGGCGCCCCAGGCTTGCACGCGCCGCCGCCGCACACGTCGCCCGCCGTGCAGATGCTGCCGTCGGTGCATGGGCTCGTGTTGTTGGTGAACGTGCACCCCACCGAAGGCAGGCACGCGTCGTCGGTGCACGGGTTCCCGTCGCTGCACTGAGCGGCGGCGGTGAAGACGCACGCCCCGTCCAGGCAGTGGTCGTCGGTGGAGCAGGCGTTGCCGTCGTCGCAGGTCGCGGCGTTGGCGACGTGCGTGCAGCCGCTGGCCGGCGCGCAGCCGTCGTCGGTGCACGGGTTGCCGTCGTTGCAGACCCGCGGCTTGCCGGTGCACCAGCCGGCGTCGCACGCGTCGCCGACGGAGCAGGCGCTGCCGTCATCGCACGGCGCGGTGTTCTGGACGTGGGTGCAGCCCGTCGCCGGGGAGCAGCCGTCGTCGGTGCAGGGGTTCCCGTCGTCGCAGCCCGCGGTGGGGCCCCCGAGGCAGGTCCCCTTGACGCAGGAGTCGAGCAGGGTGCACGCGTTGCCGTCGTCGCACGACCCGACCGCCGCGGCGTGCGTGCAGCCGGTCTTGACGTCGCAGGTGTCCAGGGTGCAGGGGTTGGCGTCATCGCAGGACGGAGCCGGTCCCCCCGCGCACTGGGCGCTCGCGCACCCGTCCCCGAGGGTGCAGGCGTTCCCGTCGTTGCAGGGGGTCCCGTCCGCCAGGGGGACGAGGGCGCAAGTCCCGCTCGCGGTCTGGCAGGCGTTCTGGGTACACGGCCCGCCCGTCGGCGGGCACAGCACGACGGTCGCCGGGTCCACCACGCAGTGGAAGGGGGCCGCCTTCGTGTCGCACCGCAGCGTCCCGTTGCAGGCATCGCCGTCCTCGTGGGCGGCGCAGTCCAGGTCCGTCTCGCAGGTGCACACGGGCTCGCCGGGCTGGCAGGTACCACCCCCGCACAGGTCGCCGCTCGTGCAGGGGTCGCCGTCGCTGCACGGAGCCTCGTTGGGCGCGAACACACAGCCCGTGGCAGGGTCGCACCCGTCGTCGGTGCACGGCTCGGCGTCCACACAGGTCACGGTCTTGGCGCCCAGGCACGTGCCATCGCTGCAGTAGTCGCCGGTGGTGCAGGCGTCGCCGTCGTCGCAGGGGAGCCCGTTGGCGACGTGGGTACAGCCGACGGCGGGGCCGCACCCGTCCGTGGTGCAGGGGTTGCCGTCGTTGCAGTCGGCCGCACCTCCCCCGACGCACTTGCCTCCCGCGCACGTGTCCCCCGTGGTGCAGGCGTTGCCGTCGTCGCAGGAGCCCTCCGCGGGCTCCTTCGTGCAGCCGAGGTCCGGATCACAGCCGTCCGCCGTGCAGGGGTTGCCGTCGTCGCAGGCGGTCGCGCTGCCCGCGCACCGCCCGTCCTCGCAGGAGTCCCCCACAGTGCAGGCGTCGCCGTCGTCGCAGGCGCCGTCAGCCGGCGTCGACGTGCATCCGTCGGCGGAGTCGCACGAATCCGCGGTGCACGGGTTGCCGTCGTCGCAGCTCACGATGGCACCGGCGCACACGCCACCCGTGCACCGATCCCCACTGGTGCAGGCACTCCCGTCGTCGCAGGCCCCCTCCTTCGGAGCCATGCCGCACTCCCCCGTTGCTGCGTCGCACACCCCGACCGTGCAGTCGCCGTCCGGGCAGGTCATGATCGTGGCGGGGTCATGGGCGCACCGTCCGTCCTGGCAGGTGGACACTCCGTTGCAGAGGTCGCCGTCGTCCTCCCCGGCGCAGCCCGCGTCGTCGTCGCAGGGGCACGCCCGCTCCCCGGGGACGCACGCCCCGCCCACGCAGGCGTCCCCCACCGTACACGGGTCGCCGTCGTCGCAGGGCCCCTCCGCTGGCGTCGTCGAGCAGGAGCCTCCATCGCAGGAGTCCGCGGTGCAGGGGTCGCCGTCGTCGCAGCGGGGCTTCGAGACGCACTCCCCGCCCTGGCAGCCCACCGGGTCGGTGCACGGGTCACCATCGTCGCAGAACACGCCGTCGGCCCGAGCCACCGCCGCACAGGCTCCTGTCGCGGGATCGCACTGCCCGACCCTGCACACCTCGTCGAGGGACGGGTCACACGTGACGACGGTCGCCGGGTCTACCTTGCAGGCGTTGTCCTGGCAGGTCAGGACCCCGTTGCAGAGGTCCCCGTCCTCCAGCGGCGCGCACTCCGCGTCGCTCTGGCACTGGCACGAGGGCTCGCCGGCGCAGGCCCCCGCCTTGCATGTGTCGTTGGTGGTGCAGCCGTCCCCGTCGTCGCACGGGATGTCGTCGACCAGCATGGTCTTGCAGACCTTGTCGACGCAGGTGGCGACGGTGCAGCCGACGTTGAGCGCGGCGCAATCCGACGTGTAGAGGCAGGAGATCGCCCCCCCCGTGTCGCCGGCTGGACCCGTGTCCCAGGCGATGTCGGGGCCGGCATCATCGGCGTCTACGCCGGTGTCGGTGCTCGCGTCGTCCGTGCCCTGGGTCGGTGGTCCCTCACCGGTGGCGCTGAAGCAGCCGTTGAGGACGAACGCCAGCCCTGCGATCCCAATCCATCTCATGCGCACCCCGCGTCGATGACGCCGACAGGGTGCCACGGTGCGCCGCAAACTGCACGATCAGAAGCGCTCTACCAGCTTGTCGATGAGCCAGGTGCTCTCCCGGAGGGCCTGGTCTGCGAAGGGCCCGAACCAGGCGGCGATGCGCCGGAACTCGGCCTCGAAGCCCGCCTTGTCGCCGGACCGGAGCATGGGGAGGTTGCCTCGGGCCGACTCCAGGAAGCGCTCCAGCAGCGCCGCCCGCTCCGGCTCCGCCAGGACAATCTCGGAGTAGAGGTGCGGGTCCTGGGCGAACAGGCGCCCCACCATGCCCAGCTCCAGGCGGTAGATCGGGGCGGACAGCTCCAAGGTGCGGCGCAGGTCCACCCCCTCACGCACCAGGAACTGCCCGAAGGCGAAGGTGGCGAAGTGGCGCAGCGCCTGCACGACGCGCATGGTCCGGTCGTGCTCCTCTGCCGTGGCCTCCACCACGACGGCCCCCCACGCCGCGAGCTGGTCGAGCACCCAGCGGCACTGCGCCTCGCTCCGCCCGGGCGTGGCCACCACGATCTGGCGATCCAGGGACCCGGTGGTTGGCCCGAACATGGGGTGGAGGCCGACGACCGGTCCCCCGTGGGCCGCGAGCATGGCCTCCATGGGTCGGACCTTCACGCTGGTCACGTCGGCGAGGACACAGCCGGGGTCCAGGTGAGGGGCGAGCTCCGCTGCCACCGCCGGCGTGAGGTCGATGGGCACCGACAAGATGGCAAGCGCCACGCCGCGCGCATCCACCGCTCCCCACCCGTCGCGCTCCAGCACGCGCACGTCGTAGCCGGCCGCCGTGAACCACCGCACCACGAGCCGCCCCATGCCGCCCGCGCCACCGACGACGAGGATGGCGGCGCCGGGCCGCACGGCGTGGCTCGCCAGCGTCCGGGCCTGGGACAGCCGGGAGTCTCGCATGACGCGCCGGAACACGTCCTCCACCAGGTCCGGGTCCACGCCTGCCGCGCGCGCCTGGTCCCGGCGCCGGGAGACGAGGTCCTCCTCCCGCGCCGGGTGGTGGATGGGGAGGCTCCGCGCCTGCTTCTGCGCTGCGACGGAGGCGACCAGCCCCTTGCGCTCGGCGAGCAGGGCGACGATCTGCTCGTCGACGCCGTCGATGCGCTGCCGGAGGTCCTCCAGCGGCTCGGTCACGGGGCGGCCTCGTAGAAGATCAGCCACGACGCCATCTTGATCTCGGGCAGGTAGGCGCCCGGGTCGGTGATGACGGGGTCGTAGTCCTTGCCGGCGTACTGTCCCAAATAAGAGAGCGTGTTGCTCGCCGCGAGCTTCTCCGTCACGTCGGCGGTCCAGGGAAGGACATCCATCCCCGGGCACCAGCCGCCCCGCCCGAACACCCAGCTCCCGAACTGGTTGGGCACCACGCCGTCGGAGATCTGGTCCCGGCAGCCGTAGGGGGTGCCGGCGGTCGGGTGCGTCTTGACCCACGACTTGCCGTTGAGCGTGAACTTGTGCTGGTGGTTGCAGAACTCGGCGCAGTTCTCCTTCACGCCGCCGAAGCCGTGCCCGGAGATCACGGCATAGACCTCAGCCCGTACGGTCCCCGGTGGTGTCTGGAAGGTCACGTCCGGGTGGTTGTCGTTGTACCCCTTGCCAAAGCCCTCGCCCCCGCCGTTGCCCCAGAGGTGCAGGGCCTTGACGGGCCGCACGCCCTTGCCCGCGTCCCACAGCAGGAGCCGCAGGTCCAGGAGGTAGGCGTTGGCGCCCCCGAACTGGAAGGTCACGGGGCCGCCGTCCTTCAGCAGGGCCAGGAGCGGGCTCACGTCCGTGACCCACTCCCCCTCGCGCCCGTAGGACGTCACCCAGCGGACCAGCTCCGTGTCGCAGCCGCACGGGCAGGGGGCGAAGGCGCCGTCCACGCAGGCGCGCTCCTTGTCGACCGTGGTGCCGTCGGGGCGGGCGCAGGCGCAGGGCAGGGTGTCCCCCTCGGTGCAGGCGCCGCCGGGGTCCGGCGCGACCTCCACGTCGCAGATGCGCAGGTCCTGGATATAGTCCCACTCGTTGCACCCCTTCTCCTTGCCCTGCTTGTGCTCGGGGCAGGAGGTGACCACGTGGACCGCCAGCGAGTCGAACTTCGCCATCTCGGCTGCCGAGGGCAGCTCGACGGTCTTGCGCGAGGCGTAGCCGCCGCCCCAGCCGCCTTGGTGTTGCTCGCCCACCCACACGGGGACCACGGTCGCGTCCAGGGCGGCCATCTCGTGGGCAATGCGCGCCTCGTAGTCGAACCAGAGGGGCTCGTGGCCCATGAACTCGATGGGGCTGGCCCCGGTCACGAAGTCGTAGAGGCTCCCGATCTCGCGCCACCGCTGGAACCGGTCGATGGCGAACCAGAACGCCCCCTGCGCGGCGACGAAGGGCAGCTCGCCCGCCCGCACATCGATGGTGTGGATGCGCCCGGCCCAGCTCGCCCGCGCCTCGGGGCTCAGCGCCGCAAGGGCCGCGTCGAGGCGGACCCGCAGCTCGTCCATGTCCTTCTGCCACGTCGAGTCGAGGGACCCGAAGATCAGCACGGTGGAGGACGGCGCCCGCTTGAGCAGCGCCTTGAGGTCCGAGGCCCACACCTGCTTGTTGTAGGCGGACACGCTGTAGCGCAGCACGAACAGGTAGCTGTGGTGCCCGGTCCAGCGCTCGGAGAGGGTGAAGGTGCCCTCCGGGGTCGGGAAGCCGAGGTCGGCCACCCGGTCCTTGATGCCGGTCCCGTAGGGTCCCACGGCGTCGAAGGGGATGGCGTCGGCCTCGGTCTCGCAGGACGGGCCGCTGAAACCCGCCGGGCACACGCAGGTGCCGCTCCCCTCCAGGCCGTCCATGCAGGTCCCCGCGGCGCAGGTACAGGGGGCGCAGGTGGGCCCGAAGTGGCCGCTGTCGCACACCTGGCACCGGTCGCCTGCAAAGCCCGGGTCGCAGGCGCACGCCCCGTCCACGCAGGTGCCGTGGTCGCAGCCGTGGGGGCAGACCGGTGCCGGGGAGCAGCCGTCGCACGCGTCGGCGGGCTCCGGGACGTCCGGCGCGGGAGTGGGTACGTCCACGGGCGGTGCCCCCACGTCGGTGTCGGAGGAGGTCACGTCCATGTGGACTGCGGTGTCCGCAACGCCGGTGTCTCCGAGCGTGGCCGAGTCTGCGGTCGACGTGGGGGAGTCCGAGGCGCAGGCCCCGAGAAACGCGAGAAGGACGGCGAGTCGAAGCAGTGCCACCATGGACCTCCTGGGAGGTGCTCATGGTCCGGGCAGGGGCGGGGGCGTGTCAAGGGGGCGCCGCAACCCGAGAGAGCCACGGCGCCGGGTGATCAGCCCTCAGACACGATGCCGCTGCACGTCTCGAACTCGTCGTAGCAGCCCGCGCCCTCCATGCACTCGACGCACGCCGGGGAGTTGGCGTCGGCAGCGCACTTGGCGATGCAGTTCTTGATGGCGCAGGCGACGATGCCCGCGTAGCAGGCGCCGCACTCGCCGGAGAGCTCCGTCTTCTCCTCCATGCAGGTCGTCGCGCACCCCTTCGGGTCCGCGTTGGACATGCAGCTCAGACCGCAGGACTGGGCCTCCTTCTTGATCGCATCGCTGTTCGCGTCGATCTCGGCCTGATCCGCCTCGTTCATGCACGCGCCCTCGGGAGCCTGCACGTCCTCGTTGGGAGGAAGCTCCCACGTACCCATATCGGTGGTGCCGCCGCCGGTGTCAGTGGAGCCGCCGCCCGTGTCCGTCGTGCCGCCGCCGGTGTCGGTGGTGCCGCCGCCGGTGTCGGTGGTGCCGCCGCCGGTGTCCGTCGTGCCGCCGCCGGTGTCCGTCGTGCCGCCGCCAGTGTCCGTCGTGCTGCCGCCCGTGTCAGTGGTGCCGCCGCCCGTGTCGTGATCCTCGTGTGTATCGGCGCCGGTGGTCGAATCGCCACCCGTGCCGCCCGTGTCCGCGCCGCTGATGGTGTCAGAGCCGCCGCCGTTCCCGCCGTTGCCGCCCGAGTCGCTGTCGCAGCCCGCTGCGGCCAGCGCGAGCGCTGCGAGCGCCGCGATGATTCCCTTGGTCCATGCACGCGTCGTCTTCATGTGTCCGGTCTCCGTTTGAAGTAGATGGTCCTCTCTGACCCTGTCGCACGTGGCGGATGAATTCACACTGTACGGCAGCTTGTCAACAGTGTGTCGGGACGACGTCGCGACGTTGCGGAATGGGGCTTCCGGTGGGCCAACCTGGTGCCCCCGCCCTGGATGGTGCGCGGGGCGGCTCGACGAGACGCAGGATCCGCGGTACCCTCGCCCCATGTCGCTGTTCATGGTCATCGTCATCCTGGTCATCGTCATCGGCGCCTACGCGCTGTCCAAGGCGGCACGCCGCAACGTCGCGGCCGCGCAGCGGGATGCCTCGGACGGCATCGCGGCCCAGCGGCGCCGCATGGAGGAGGAGAAGCGCCTGCGGGAGGAGGAGCGCAAGCGTCGCGAGACCTGCCCGTACTGCGGCGCGCGGATCCAGCCCCCCGCCACCGAGTGCAAGCGGTGTGGCGCCGCCCAGCGGTGACTACCTGAGCACCCAGGTGAACACGGTCCCGCCGCCCGCAACCGGGAGCTGGGACCGGATGGCCGCGATGCCACGCTTTTCGTCGAACCACCAGGTCTCCGTGGAGTCGGTCTCCCCGCGGGCCCGGGTGGCCTCCACGACTCCCCTGAGCGTGAGGCCCATGCGGACCGTCGCCTCTGGAGCGCTCACGAACCGCACGAACTTGCGTGGGTCCTCCCCGCGGCGCGTCACAGTCGCCGTCGTGGAGACCCTGGCGAAGTCGACGAGCGGGTCGCGCTGCGACAGGATGCGGCCGACGTCCAGGGTGGCGGGCGGCCGGAGCCGGTCCAGGGTGTAGACGTCCCACAGCGCCGACCCCATGAGGATCAGCTCGATGGTCGTCTCCGGCAGCTCGCCTCCGCCCTCCGGCTTCTCGATGTCGATGTAGATGCGCTTGGCGCCCGTCCCTGGAACGGCCTCGACGGTGATGACCGTCCAGCGCTCGACCCACGACGCGCGGGTCCCGTCGGGCTGCTGGGCCGTGACGTCGAAGACCCACGCGTGCCCTTCGGTGACGAGAGGTTTCGGAACCGCTGAGGCCGCGGCGCGACCTCCGGCGAGCGACGATGCGGGGAACAGGAGCGTGGCTGCGAAGAGTGCGGAGAGGATGACGCGGTGCATGACGACCTCCTGCGCGGTTTGGCCCGGTGTGCCGGGTCGGCTGGGGGAGCCCAGGTCGCGGGCTCCCATCGGTCGTGCACGGGGCGGCGCGGTGGGCGCCTGCTCATCCCTCCTTCGGTGTCGTGGCTGCGCTGGAGCGGCCCGGGGGTGCCGTACCCTGACCGCCGCTGCTCTCCTTGGTCCGGTCGCGCTGTCCCGTGTACAATCGCTTCATGAACGCCACTCTACCCCCCTTTCCAGACGCCGTCGAGCACCTCCGCGAGGAGCTGGGCTGGATCCGGTTGCTCGTCGAGGATCTGCTGCGCCGCCGGGGTCGCCCCTCCTCCGGGCAGGCATCCGACCAGGACCGCCTGACCCAGTTCGCCGTGTCCGCCGCCCAGGCGTCGCGGCTCCTGGACGGCGAGGACGAGGCTCCCCCGTCGGGCGAGGCGGAGCTGGTCAGGGCCCACATCGACGCGCGGGTCGCCGCCAGTGCCGCGGACCTGCCCCTCCCTCACCTCGCGCTTGCCTTCGGCCTCGACGACCTGGAGCGCCGCCTCCTGGTGTTGCTCTTGGGCGGCGAGGTGGATGAAGGGGTGCGTCGACTGTTTACCTACGCATGGGACGACTTCACCCGGCGGAGCCCCACCATCGAGTTCTTGCTCTCTCTGCTACGCCCGGGCGCTGCATTTCGTCTGGGGACGGCCGGTCTCCTCGATGGATCACCCCTGGTCGCCTGGGACCTCGTGGAGGTGGGCCCCCCGTCCGGCGGCGCCCCCGAGCCCTTCCTCGCCCGGTCCGTGCGCCTCGCGCCCAGCGTCGCCGCCTTCTGCATGGCGCAGCCGGCGCTCGACCCAGTGCTCCGCGGGTGCGCGGCCATCGTGCGGCACCGGGGCCAGGCCCTCGTCCTGCCCGACCCTGTGCGGGAGCGCCTTCGGAGCAACCTCGCCCTCATCGGCCGCGGCTCTCCGGCGCTGGTCGCCCTCGTGGGGCCGCCGGGCGCCGGAAAGACTGCGGCCGCCCGGGCGCACCTGTGCGCGACGGGGCCCGTCATCGAGGTGCAGGTGGACCGTCTGCTGATCTCTGGCGAACGAACGGAGCGGCGGCTGGCGGCGCTCCGCCGGGACGCTCACCTCCTCGGTGCGCCGCTGCTGCTCGACCTGGCAGATGCGGAGCACGACGAGGCCGCCGTGGCGCCCGCGGTCCGCGCACTCGCGGAGCTGGCGCGCAGCCACCGTCACGGCGTCGTCGTGACGGCGCGGGACGGGGCGTCGTGGTTCCTCGGCATGTTGGACCAGGCCGCGGTCGTGCACCTCCCCCTGCCGGTCAAGGAGGAGCGCGCCCGCATCTGGGCCACCGCCACCTCCGATGCGGGCCTGCCGCCGCTCTCCAGCGAGGGGCTGGAGGCGGCGAGCCGCTTCCCGCTGACCGGTGGGGCCATCCGCCGGGCCGCGACCGCCGCTGGCGCCTCCGCGCGCGGCCGCGATGGCGGCTTGCCCTCCGTCGAAGACCTCGTCGAGGCCTGCCGCGCCCAGCTCACCCCGCGCCTGTCGGGCATCGCTCAGCGCATCGTGACGACCTTCGGCTGGGACGACCTCATCCTCCCCCGGGAGTCCCGCAAGCTTCTGGAGGAGATGGTCGCCTTTGCCCGCTTCAGGCCGCGGGTCTTCGACGACTGGGGGTACGCGCGGCTGCTGCCCTATGGGAGGGGCCTCTCCTGCCTCTTCTCGGGGCCTCCTGGCACCGGCAAGACCATGGCGGCGGGCATCGTCGCCGGCGAGCTGGGCATGGAGCTGTTCCGTGTGGACCTCTCCCGCACCGTGTCCAAGTACATCGGGGAGACGGAGAAGAACCTCGGGCGCATCTTCGACGAGGCGGCGCGGAGCCAGTCCATCCTGCTCTTCGACGAGGCGGACAGCCTGTTCGCCAAGCGCACCGACGTGAAGACCAGCGTGGACCGCTACGCGAACCTGGAGGTCAACTACCTGCTCCAGCGCATGGAGGACTTCGAGGGGGTCACCATCCTGACGACCAACTTCGAGGGGAGCCTCGACGAGGCCTTCCGTCGGCGCATCCGCTACCGCGTCCACTTCCCGTCGCCGGACGCTGCGACCCGCGCGTCGCTCTGGCGGACCATGATCCCGCCCCAGGTGGATCTGGAGGAGCCCATCGACGCCGACGAGCTGGCCGAGGACTTCGACCTGACCGGTGGCCACATCAAGAACGCGGCGGTGCGGGCGGCCTTCTTCGCCGCGGCGCGCCACGGGGCGCTCCGCATGAACGACCTGCGCCGCGCCGCGACCCTGGAGTGCGAGAAGCTCGGCCGGGTCGTGCGCCAGTGGGAGGACGAGGAGTGAGCTGCGAGCCCTCCCCCCGGACTCTGCACCCGTGAGCGCGCTGGACCCGGCGTCGGTGCGTGCCCTCGTCGAGTTCGCCGGCGGCGCCGCCCCGGCTGCGGGCGACCTGGTGGTCGAGGCGGAGGCGCTGTCGCTGGAGCGCCTCGCGGACGTGGCCTTGGGCCTCGCGGTCATCGGTGCTGTTTGGGGAGTCGGGCGCCTGCTTCGGTCAGGCGCGCCGGGGCTCCGCCCCGTGGTGTTCGCGTCGGCGGTCACGGGGCTGCTGATGCTCACCGTCGTCAACCCGCTGTTCTGGGAGCTGGCGGGCGTTACCGTCGACCAGCGGGTGACCGTGCGCCGCTTCATGCTCGCGGACCGCTCGGTGGACCTTTGCGACCTCGCGGCGGCGCGGATCGAGCCGGGGGAGCTCTTTCCCGCGGTGAGCGACGACACTACCCTGGTGCTCGTCGGGAGGTCCGGGGAGCGCGTGGAGCTGCCGCGCTTCGCTCCCCGGTCTGCGGAGGTGGCGGCCACCATCGTGGCTCGCCTGGAGGACGGAACGTGCACATGGACCCCACGGCGCTGACCCTGCCCTCCTCGTGGCGGCTCGCGCGGCTCCTCGACCAGGTCACGGCAGCCACGGGCGGCCTCGGGACCCTGGAGGCAGCGGCTCTGCTCGACGCCCTGGGCGATCTGTCGCTGGCGCTGGCGCGGCGCCCGGCATCGGCGTGGGCCGCCACACCGGCGGTCATGGCGTCGCACCTCGCGGCCGCTGGCTGGCGCGACGGCGGCGCCATCCTCGACGCCGCCGTCGCCCGCGGCCTCTGGGTGGTGCTTCCGGGTGGCGTCGTGCGGCCGGCCGGGCGGGAGCTCGCCCACACCCTCGCCGCCCGCCGAATGGCCACCACCGAGGACGCAGCGGGGGACCTGGACCACCGGCTCCGCGGCGACCTGCTCGACGTCGTGCCCATGGCCATCGCGCTGGTGGAGGACCGGGAGGGTCAGGCGGACCTCATGCAGCTCCTCTCGGAGCGCGATGGCCCCTTCGAGGACGTCCTGGAGCTTGGCGCGCTCCAGCTCGCCCTGGCCCTTGCGTGGGGCGCCGCCTGTGCCCCGGACCTGCGCCGCGCCCTGCTGGACCGCGCCCTCTCGTGGACCAACCACGGGGCAGACGACCTGCACGGCGTGGCGGGCATGGCCGCCCTGGCCCAGGAGGTCCGCGGGGGCCCCTTCGCCCAGGAGGTGGCCGAGGCGCTGACCGACCGCATCGAGAGGCTGCTCGGTCGGCAGGACCCCGGCGCCACCTCGTGTCTGGAGGCGTCGCTGGGCTCCCTGGCCGCCCAGTACGAGGGCAGCGCTCCTACCCTCAGGGCCTTCGCGCTCTCGTGCGGCTTCTCGGCGGGTCAGGTCGGCAGCCTGCTGCCCATGGTGTGGCCGCCGGGGCCGGCGCTGGACAAGGCGCTCCTGTCGCTGGCGCAGCAGTCCAAGGAGGGAGACCCCACGGCGCCAGGGGCCCTGGGGCGTCTCGGAGCGCCCTCTGCCGTCGCTGAGGGCCTGGTCCAGGGCGTGCTCAAGGTCGCCCGGGAGCGCCCGAGCGACCCCCTGGCGCTTCAGGCCGCCGCCGAGGCCGCGGGGGCCGTGGCGCGGTGGCCGGCGGTCGGCGAGCTGACGGCCCACCTGCTGGCCCGGCTGACGCTAGCCCCGGTGGACAACTTCCTTCGCGCCACCTGCGCCCGCGCCCTCGCGGCGCACCCACAGGTGGCCGCGGCGGTGCGTGGGTCCTTGCTTCCGGCGCTCGACGCCGCCCTCGGTCGCCCGGACGAGCGGTACGCAGCCACCTACGCGCTGCTCGCGCTGGGCACGGACGACCCCGGCGTTGCGTCCATGGCCGTCGGCCTGGCCGCCGACGGAGAGCCGGTGGCCCCGCTCAGCGAGGCCCTCGACGGCGCGCTCCGCACCCACCCGGGCCTCGTCCTCGGCGTGCGGGAGGTCTGGCGCGAGGGCGACGTGGAGCTGCACCTCGCCACCCTGGAGCTGCTCGAGCCCCTCGCCCGCAGGCTGGAGCTGGACGAGGACCGTGGCGCGTTCTCGGACGCCCCCCCGCTACCGCACCGGGTTCGCATGGAGCTGCTGGAGATGGTGCTCCCCCTCTGCGGCGCGCTCGACGACCCGGATCTGGCGGGGCTCGCAGCCGTCGTCGCGGGCTGGCTCGGCCGCCGGGACCCGGACGTCATCGCGACCCTCCACGCGGTGCGAGACGCGGTAGATGCCAGGACCGATGCGGACCTGCGCGGCTCCCTCGACCTCGCCCTGGGCGGCGCTGCCCCGGACGACCCCGCCAGCGTCCGCAGCGTCGCCGAGGACGCCGCCTATGGCCCCCCGGACCTCTCCGTTGCGGCGGCCTTTGCGCTCCCAGCCATGCTCACCCACCGGGACGCCGCGGACCCCCTGGAGGAGCTCATCCCAACGTTGCGCGCCCGCCTCGACCTCGAGGGACCTCAGCAGGGGCCTCTTCGCGACCTGCTCATCGCCCTGGCGACGCTTCCTGTGCTCCCGGCGCCATGACAGACGAGCCTGGTGCGCCCAAGGTCTCCCCGGGGAGGGAAATCGCTCACGCACGGAGCAGACGCGCTCCGTAGGGCGTGAGCTTGTCGTCCGTGGTGACGAGCGTCAGATCCTCGACGAGCGCCTGGGCGACCAAGAGGCGGTCGAAGGGATCCAGATGGTGGCTGGGGAGGCCCGCGACCTCGACCGCGTGGTGGTGCTCCACCGGGAGCGGAGTCACCCTGTCCCGGACGAGGCGGCGCGGGATGAAGTCCCGCGGGGGCTCGGGCAGGCTCAGCTTGCCCAGGTGGTACTTGATTGCGATCTCCCAGGCGCTTGCCGCGCTCAGGAAGAGGACGGTCGCATCGTCTGCGAGCAGGCGGCGCGCGTCGAGCTGGATGCGGCCAGGGTCGCTGAGCATCCAAAGCCAGACGTGGGTGTCGAGCAACAGCCTCATGTGAGGAAGCCCTCGAGCACCTCTGGAGGGAGAGGGTCGTCGAAGTCGTCAGGAACCCGCAAGAGCCCCGAGTCACGGCCCAATATTCGTCCATGCTGCTCGACGGGCAGGATTGGGCACAGGCGAGCCACCGGGCGGCCTGCCCGAGCGATCACGATCTCCTCTCCGGCCTCTGCCCGGTCCAGCAGCCGCGAGAGGTGCGTCTTTGCTTCGTAGACATTTACTTGAGACATCGGACCCTCCGTGATTGACCAAGGTACAGGTCCATCCTGGTCAACACAACTCCCCCCGTTCATGCCCAATCGTCTGCGACGTGTCGTCTTGGCAACCGATGGAGCAAGGGATTGCCCCGCCTCGTCTGCCGGCGTCCTCCGGTTTGCGCGGCCTCGGGAGCACGTCTACAAACGCTGGCCCCCAGCGGTGCTGCACGATCTGGAACGGAGCGGTGCGAGGAATCGGAGAGACCCGGTCAGGGAGGGGTGACGTCCGAGAGGGAGGGGACTCCGCCGGTCGCGTGCCGCAGCGCTGCGAGGACCAGCTTCAGCTTGCCGATCTCACGCCGCGTGGCCGGGTCCTGGCAGGAGCCCTCGGCCACGGACACCGCGGAGAGGGTGGTCTGGGCGAGGCTGGTAGCGATGCTCACCGCCTCCAGCGCGGCCCGTTGGCCGCCTCCGCTGGCCAGGCTCGCCAGACCGCTGGCCAGACCTCCGGCGGACGCCGCCAGAGACACTCCGTCGTAGATGTCCGCGTGGTCTGGATCGATGACCTTGAGGAGTCGCGCAGTCTCCCCGACGACCGGAATGGCACCGGCGAGGCGGCCGGCCAAGGTGGCCGCGCCGCGCGCCGCGATCCCCGCCTCCATGGCGCCGCCCGCCCCCAGCGCGATGATTGAGGCCGTCAGGTGGGCGCTCACCTCCGCCATCTTTCGGATCCCGGCGCTTGCGGCGTCCAGGTCGCGCGCGGACGCCACGCCCCCGTCTGCGAGCATGGTGCGCTCGCGCCCCCGCCCGCACTTGTAGATGCCCGGGTCCAGCCCCCTGTCACGCGCAGTCTCGACCTCAGGTGGGACGTAGGTGAGGTGGCGCAGCTCATGGGCGAGCACGACGCGGACCGTGGGAGGCAGCGGCTCGGTGAGCGACAGGAACTCTCCGTAGAGGAACTCGGGTCTGGAGGCGAGGGCGCGGACGGAAGCGCGAGCCTCCGGGGGGACTTGCAGCCATCGAGACGTGTCGGTCGGAGTTGAGGAGGGTGCTGCGGTGGGAGCGAGCGAGGGGGAATCCAACGCGGTCTGCCGTGTGGGCTCCGCGCGACGGGCGGTGGCTTCGGGCATCGTGACTCCTCCGTGTTCAAGTGGATCGTATGCCCGACGGCTCAGTCGGGTCGGCGCGCCACTTCGGACGAGCACGGGTCACGTTGTGCTGTTTCTCTCGGGGTCGTGGTGTGGCGGCTCTGCTGCAGTGCACCGCAGCACCGGTCCCCGCCGGGAGATCACGGACGGGCACAAGGTCGCTCCCCCGCGGGGGTGGGATCCTCGGAAGGACTCTTTCGTGCGTATCCGCCCCATCCCTGCAATGCGGTGGGCGACTGCCCGTCCCCGGTCCCGACCGGAGGGAGGCCCCACTCGGGTGCCCTCCGCGCTGGGATCCGCGATGCCACTCCGTCGACGCACCAAAAGCCGGGCCTTCGCTGAACGCCCCAGCGCCCGTGGACGGGGGGCGCCGCACATCAGGCCCCGCTCACCCCTGGTGCCGCACCAGCTCCATCATGCCGGACCGCAGCTCCGTGAGCGCCTTGCCGCGGGCGACGTCCACGCCGGCGGCCTCCTCCGCGAGCTGGACCTGGAGCGCCTTGATGCGGGTGATCGCCTCTGAGCCCGCCAGGGTGCCGGCCGCCGTCGCCTGGGCCTTGAGGCCGGCGAGGCGGGAGCGCCGCTCCGACTCGGTGAGGCCGTGGGTCTGGACCGTCTGGCCTGCCAGGTCGGAGGCGCCGTTCTCGAGCGCCGCCTTCTTCGCGGGCTCGTCGGCGAAGCTCGCTGCCTTCGCGTGGATCTGGTCGCGGGTGCCCATCGCCTTGGCCGCGACCTCGCCCTCCGCCTTGCGGCTGTCCTCGGCGACGGCGTCCGCCGCCCCGTGGATGGCGCCCGTGACCTGGGGCGGGAGCGGGCGCTCCGCTGGGTGCACCGCGGGGTCGAAGGCGGCCCCTTGCTCCTCCTCCTGCCCCTCGTCCTTCCGGGCTCCCTGGCGGGCCACCCAGTCGAAGTAGGGGGCGTACTGGGCCCTGAAGGCGTCTCGCGCGCCGGTGACCTTCGTCGATTCTCCGGCGAGGGCCTGGTCGTTGGCGTCCAGCTCCGCGATGATCTGCTGCCCCTGCTGGATATTGGCGTCGCACCGCGCCATCTCTGCTTGCGCCTTGGTCTCGGCCTCCGTCGCCTTGGTGGTCTGCTTCGCCGTCTCCGCCTTGGACTCCTGGATCTTCAGCTCGGCCTGCTTCGCCTGCTGCTCCTTGAGCTCGACCATGGTCCCGTCGAGGCGCTGCTTCTCCTCCTCGCTCAGGAAGAGCTTCACGATGCCCATGACGCCTTTCATGATCATGTCGGTGAGGAAGCCCATCACCTTGGCCAGCGCCGACTTGACCGCGTTGATGGCCGGCTGGATCAGCTTCTTCCAGACCCAGTCTGCCGCCCGCGCCAGGAAGCTGGTGAAGGACGCCCAGAGCTTCTTCGCGTCCATCTTGCGGCGCTCGAACCACCCCGCCCGCGAGTACTTGGCGTCCCACTCCCGCTTGTCGGCCTCGGCCTTCTTGCGCTCCTCCGCGTCCTTCTTGCCCTTGTCGGGGTCTGCCTTGACTCCGCGGCCCTCGTTGGCCTTGGCCTCGGCGTTGCCCTTCTCGCCCTCGGCCGTGGCCTGGCCGCCCTTGAGCTTCGCCTGGGCCTCCTCGTTCTTGGCCTTGGCCTTGGCGATGTCCTGGCTGTCCTTCTGGGCGTCCGCGGTCTGGCCGTCGAGGGTCTGGCCCGCCTTCCCCATGCTCGCCTTGGCCTTCTGCGCCTCGGCGAGGCTCTGCTCGGCGACGGCCTTCATCTCGGTGCTGGCCTTGATGTCGGCCTCCACCCCGGCCCGGATCTGCTTGATGCGCGCCCGCTCCCCATCGATGCGCGGCAGCAGGTCGGCGCTCGGCACCACGGTCCCCTCCGGTGGGGGTGGCGGGGGCGGATCATGCGGAACGCTGCTGCCCGGGTCGCCGCCCTTGGCGCCCATGGTCGCCTCGATGTCCCGCGCCCGCTGGTCGAGCAGCGGCGCCACGGCAGACAGCGCCGAGTCCACTCTCGCAGCCGTCACCCCTTGCTGCGACTCCTCCTGGAGCTTCTGCACGTAGCTCGTCATCTCGTCCGACGACTGCTTCTTGAGGGCCGCCTTCTCCTTGTTGACGAAGCCTGGCTTGGGGTCACCGTTGGAGTATCGGCTCTCTGCGTGCAGGGTCCCCGCGGCGCCGGTCAGCTTCCCGCCGCCCGTCAGCGCCCCCTCCAGCGCCGTCCCCTTGCCGGTGAGCGGCGTCGTGACAGCCCCCGTCAGGGCCCCCTTGGGGTCGAACAGGGTGAGCTCGGAGCGAGCCTGGGCGATCTTGACCTTCAGCGTCGCGTCCAGGGTCTCGTCAGTCAGGTTCGCGCCCGCGCGGTTCCTGTACGACGCGCTGATCAACCCCGCGTCGTCGAGCTTCTTGCCCTTCTCGTAGAGCGTGTCGGACAGGACGCCCTTGTCGCCCCCGTTGACCGCCGTGATCTTCTTGTTGCGGCTCGATCCGGCCAGCGCCTCCTCCATCTTCTGGAGCTTGGCCTTGGCGTCCATCATGGACGTGGGGTTGTTCACCGACGCCTGCTTGAGCTGCTTCTTGGTCGCCCCGTCGTGGGTCACCCCATTCATGCCGGCGTAGATTCGCGTCGCGTACCCGCCCGCCGTCGCGTCGAGCATGTCGCGCTTCAGCTCGCCGCCGTAGAGCTTCGCCTTCTCCACCACGCCGGACTTGCCGGACGCGCTCCACTTGGCGCCTGCCCCCGACAGGCTCGGGAAGTTGGTCTTGCCCACCGCCCGCCAGTAGCCTTCTGCCTTCCAGAGAGACCGGAAGTCCTTGAAGTCCTTGGCCACGTACTTGAAGTCGCCGACGGCGCCCTTCAGGTCCTTGAGCGGCGTCACGAACGCGCCCTTGAGGCCGTTCTTCATGCCGGTGGCGCCGGCCTTGAGGGTCCCGCCGACGCCCAGCTTCTTCACCATGGTCAGGTTCTGCTTCGCGCCCTTGACCGTCTCCCGGAAGCCGGTGCCCATGTTCTGCTTGAGGGTGCTGGCGCCGGCCTTGAGCGAGCTGGTGACCTTGGAGACTCCCTTGGCCTCCTTCCAGGCCGCCTTCATGGAGTCCGTGGCCTTCTGGCCGGCGACCTTGCCGCCGCCCTTCGCCTTGCCGCCGAGCTTCGACAGGATGAGGTCGAGGCCCGAGCCGACGACCGCCTGGCACTCCTGGCGCATCATCTGCGCCATCTCCAGGCGCTTGACCGGGTCCTTCTCCTTCGCGATGCGCACGGCCAGCATCACGGCGCTCAGGATTCCCGTGACCACGCGCAGCCCCGACAAGACCAGGCTCACCGCGTTGGCGACCCGCCCGACCGTCAGCAGGAAGGCGCCGACCGGCGGCACGAGCAGCGTCAGGATGGCGCCGCCGATGGTCGCCGCCATGCCGATCTTGCCCGAGACGTCCTTGGCGAAGTCCAGGATGGAGTTGAGCTTGGTGATGAACTCGAGGGCGCTGCCCTCCCCGTTGAAGGGGTTGGTCTTGAGGTTCTTCTGGAGGTTCGCCCAGTCCTTGTCCATGCCGAGGGTCAACAGGAAGCTGCGGTCCGGCGGCTTCGGGACGTTGGCGTTGAGCAGGGTCGCGTTGCGCTCGGCGCTTCCGTTGACCCCTGCAAGGCCCTCTACGCGCTCCGCCGCCGCGGGATCCGGGTGGGCGGCCATGTACTCTTCCAGGGTGCCGCCGGGGCCAGGGTCCTGGGCCGGCGCCACCGGGGCCACCTGGACCGGGGCCGTCGGGCCTGCGTCGGGCGCTGCCTGTGGGCCCTTGGGACCGAGCTGCCCGTTCGGGTCCTTGGCCGGGTCTTTGCCGGGGTCCTTCTTGGTGCCGTCGGGGTCCTTCGCCGGCTTGACCTCGTCCTTCGGCTTCGCGTTCGTCTCGTCGGGCTTCTTCGCCGGGTCCTGCGACGGGCCCTCGTTGACCGGCTTCTGACCCGGCACCTGGTCGGGCTGGCCGGGCGCCTTGTCCACGTCCGGGCCGGCGTCCGGGCCGGCGTCCGGCTTCGGCTGCGCGTCAGGACCCACGGCGTCCGGTCCGGGCACCAGGGGCCCCGGCTCGTTCTGGTCGACGATGGGGCCGTCTACGCCAGGAACACCTGGCTGAGGGCCCGGCTGCGCGTCCGGCCCTGGCCCCTGGGGCATGGCGTCGGGGCCGGGGATCATGGGCCCCGTGGGTTTCGCGTCAGCGATGGGGGAGACGTCCGCTGCCGGTCCATCGACGGGGGGCTTTGCGTCGGGCTTGCCTGAGGCGGGGCCGGGTACGGCGCCGGGATCGAGCACGGGGCTCGCCTGGGGCACCCCGTCGCCGGGCTTCGGGGCTTGGGCGTCGATGGGGGCGGCAGGGGCGCCGCCGGGCTGCCCGGGGGCCCCGAGCGGGAGGTGCGGCATGGCGCCCGCCGGGTCCACCCGCTTGAGGTCCGGCTTGGACTCGAGATCCTTCAGCGCCTTGCCGACCTCGGACTCGGTGTCCGTCCCAGGCTTGTCGGGGCTGGGCGTGCGCGGCTTGGCGGCTCCCTTCGGGGCCATGCGGGGCGCGAGATCGATGAGGCCCGCCATGCCGATGGCGGGGAGGGGGCTGCCGGGCTGAGCGGGCTCCGGCTCCGGCGTCTGCGCGGGCGGACCTGCGGCGGGGTCGGGCTTGGCGTCGACGAGCGGATCCTTGGCCGTTCCGTCCGGGAGCCCGTCCGCGGCGCTGCCCGTCGGATCACCGTCGGGCTGCCCGTCCGCCGCGCCGGGCTGCCCCTTGGCGCCTCGGGCCGCGAGCAGGTCGGAGACGGCGCGGTTCCCCATGGCGCCGTGGAGGGTCGCGATGGCCTCGGGGTGGTGGGCGAGGCGGCTCGAATCCCCCTGATTCGCCGCATCCAGGAGCAGCTCGATGGTCCTCGGGTCGATCGCCTGCTGCTTTCGCTGCGCGCCGAGCTTTCCGTCGCTCTTTTCCGCGTGGAGCTTCTCGAGGTCGTCCTCAAATGCCTGGTCAGGGAGCATCACCATGGCCGGTACCTCGGCTGCGGAGTGGAGTCGGCAAAGACGAGCAGCAGTATACGGGAGCACCGGGGCGGGATGAACAGGAAGTTGCCGGGGTCATGGGCAGACGGAGGGGCTAGTAGGGCGTCGCATAAGTAATGATGCAATCCGGAGGGTCGAGGCGCCCC
>BTVJ01000106.1:0-23495 GCA_045863395.1 Myxococcales bacterium | reverse complement strand
ATCCTGCATCGCCCACCAGAGAGGCCAGCGGAAACGCTGGCCTTTTTTGTTTCTGTCAACCGGAGTGCCAGCGCCCGTCGGGTCTCTGTCGGGAGCTCAGGAGGTCGGCGGGTCCAGCGGCAGGACGTAGCCCGACTGGCGGGCCACCCAGCGGAGGACGTCCATGGAGGAGATGATGCCGGCGACGCGGTTCTCCTTGCTGACGACGACCAGGCGGTGGACGCCCTCGTAGGCCATCAGCGCCGACGCCTCGGCGACGGTCGCCGTCTCCGGGACGGAGAACACCAGCGGGGTCATGATGTCGCCGACCGTGGTCCGGTGGGTCCGGTCCAGGTGGTAGCCCGGGCCCAGCTCCACCTCGTAGCCGTCCCGGGTCTGGACGCGGAGCGGCGCCGACTCCTCGCTGGTCTCGCCGCGCTGGAACAGCTCCCCGAGCAGGTCGGTCTTGGAGAGGACGCCGATGGGCTGCCCGGCTTCGTCCACCACGGGGACCGCCGTGAGCTGCTTGGAGAGCAGGAACTCCAGCACCGCGTCGACGGTCACGTCGGGCCGCACGCACACGACCGTGCGCGTCATGATGTCTCCCACGTGGGTCACCCGGGCAGCGAACGTGGTGCTGTCCGCCGGTGCGCTGAAGCGCGCCACGTGGCGATGGACGCCCTCCGGCTGGTCGCCTCGGGCGCAGATCAGGAAGGAGTCGCGCTCCGATGGATCGATGGAGATGGTCTGACAAGATGCGCAGCGCGCGCAGTCATTGAGCGGCAGGACGCGGCCCTCGAAGGGGCAGTATACCGCGAGGTCGACCGTGTCGCCGCCGTCGGCCCCCATGACGCGGCGGACGCGGATGTCGAGTCGGCGGACGCGAGGCTGGCTCGGGACATCGGGGGACATTGGGGGCGAGACCTCCGAGGAGCTTGGGGGTGTCCGTCCATGGCGGGCGGGCTCGCACTCGACGGTACGCGCTTCAGGGTGGTGCAGCCTTGATGGCCGTCAAGGTGGGTGTTGATCCAGGTCAAGCATGCCGGGGCGTTGTCTTCGGCGCCGCCGCCGCCCTATGATGAGTCGCCGACGATGGAGGTGAGCCATGTTCCGCGTCCTGTTCCTGGGTCTGGTCCTCGCGCCCACCATCGGCGCCGCCATGGAGCCGCCGCCGCGCGCCGGACGCGAGTACCCGGTCGATGGCATCAGCGTCGGGCAGCCGCTCGCCGAGGTGCGGGCGCGTGAGGCCTACGGCGAGCCCTGCTCCATGAGCGAGGCGGCCGCCCGGAAGGTCGTGATCTTCGGCGCCAAAGGGTGCAAGCGCGCGTTCACCGCCGACACCACCGCCGTGCTCCTGGTGGAGGACGGCAAGGTTGGCGCCATCGCGTGGCTCGGTGGGTCCTGGTTCGACAACCGCACCAACTTCCCGGTGAGCCTGGGTACGGCGCTGCCCGACGGAGACCCCAAGTCGCTGGGCGGCGCGGTGGAGTGGCCCGCGGCCGCGACGCTGCAGCTCGCCGAGGGCCTGCGCGCGACCCGCTTCGGGCCGGACATCCACATCCTGGACGACGGGGCGCGGGTGGTAGGCATCGTGGTCGGCGCCATGCCGGTCGACCCGAAGGACCTTCAGTGGGTCGCCCTCACCGGGGCGTGGGTCCGCCACACTCGCTGATCGACCGAAAGCACTCCAGCCGGTGGAAGTCGGGCGCCGGGCCGGGGACGGGCGCCCAGGCCAGGTAGCGCCGCGCCGCGCCCACCCCGTGGATCGCGTAGGCGTTTACGGTCCAGGGGCGGGGCGGCAGGACGTCCCCGCTCAGACGGCACGACGCGGTCCAGCGGTCACCAGCCTGCTGCACCGCGACCTCCAGCGCGCACCGCTCGACCACGGCTCTGCGCCCCGCCAGCCGCAGGAGCAGGTAGTGGCCGTGGGGGCCGACCTCCAGCTCCGTGTAGTGCTCGCCCCCGGCGACGAACAGCTCCACCACCTCGTGCTCCCAGAGCCCCCACGTGGGGCCCGGGGCGCTCGGTGGGGGCGGGTCGCCGTGCAGCGGGGCGTCCACTCGGACGTCGAGGCCGCTCCCCAACTGGGCAATGGTCACGAGGGCGTGCTCCCAAGATGGAGCCTCCTCCCCGTCCCAGGCACGCGAGATGGCCAGGATCACTGGAGCACCGTGAGCGCCACGACGCGGAAGCCACCGGCAGGGACATTCACGTCGCGGGAGAGGGTCAGGGCGCCGTCTCCGCTCGCGCGCAGCTCCACCCGTGTGGGACCCGCAGGGACCCGCGTCCTACCTACGAAGAAGGCGCGGGGCAGGGTCACCCAGCTCCGGGTGTCCGGCGTGTCGGCGGCGGCGAGGCCCCCCTGGACGGCGAGGCCGAGGAGCAGCGCCAGGCCGTTCTTGCTGCCGCCCGCCTTCGCGCCCTCCTCGGCGGCGAGGCCGGCGAGCACCCGGGTGACGGTGCGCGTGATGGCGGAGCCGATGAGCAGGCCCCGCATGGCGTCGAAGCTGGCCACCGCCTCTTCTCCCAGGTCTGCGGCGAGCTCCAGCTCCACCGGAGCGCCGCCGACCCCCAGGGCGACCGTGTCGAAGCGCGTCGGGGTGGGCTCGAGGGTCGGGAACATCACCCAGGTCACGAGCCCGCGGGCCGCCAGGGAGGCCGCCTGGGCCTGGGCCTCGGGCGTCATGGCGTGGCTGCCCGTCACCGCGGCGGCCCACGTGAGCGCGAGGCCGATGGGGACGCGCATGGCCTCCTTGTGGGGGACGCGGCCCAGGCCCACGACGACGAGCAGGTCTCCGCTCTCGTCGGGCGGCGGGGCCTCGGCGAGCACCTTGGCGACGTGCTCGCCCCGCCAGGCCGTGCGCCGCGCCAGCCCAGACGCGGGCACGGCGAGGGAGGGGAAGGGCCGCACCCCCAGGGCCTCGTCGTAGCAGCGGAGCGCCTCGTCCGCCTCGCCGGAGTGCTCCAGGGCGAAGCCCGCGACATAGCTCCCGATGCCGGTGCGGGCGGCGACCTCCCCGTGCGAAGCGGCGACCGCCTGCTGCGTGATACGCAGTCGCCGCGTCTCGACGCGGGCCCCCTCGAGATCGCCCCGGGTCAGGTAGTTGATCAGGTTCAGGGTGCTGAGCATCAGCTTCTCGAAGGGGGGCGCCACGTAGACCTTCGAGTCGTCCGAGAACAGGAACCGCCCGATGTCCCCCGCCGTGTCGTCGGTCAGATCGAGCAGCTCCAGGTGCTTGTCGGCGGTCTCCAGGTCGGCGGACGACCGCTCGTGCTCTTGGGCCGCGTAGCGCAGCGTGCCGCGCTCCAGCAGCAGGAGCGGCTTGTCCCCCGTCAGGGTGTCGGGGAGCGCGTCGGGGCTCGTGTCCAGCTCCCGCGACACCTCGGCCACCGCGCGCTCCAGGTCGCCGGCCGCCACCGCCCGGTTCATGGACGCCACCGTCTTGACGTAGCCGCCGCACCCCGCCAGCGCCAGGGCGAGGATCAGCGGACCAGCGCCTTGGTGAGCTCGGCTTCGTTCTGCCAACGGATGGTGCCCGTCTCGACGTCGAGGATCTGCATGGTGAGGAAGTACTGGACGCGCCGGGCGTCGGACGTCCGCTCCGCGGCGTCGTAGACCTTGCCCGTGACGTAGAAGCGGGCGCCGAGCTGCTTGCCGACCTGGGCCGCCCGCGACTTGTCGAAGGCGCCGCCCTGCTGCTTCTGGATCTGCTCGATGAGGGCGTCCTGGGTCTCCTGGCTGACGACCTGTGCGTACCCCCCATTGACCAGGCGGGTCTCGATCTTCGAGAGCAGCGCCTTGAGCTGGCCGCCCACGTGCTCACTCGTCTCGTTGGCGATGGGGAAGATGGCGACCACGGGCGGCTCGGGCAGCGACGGCCAGCCCTTGACCACCGCCGACTCCATCATGGACGCCATGCTCTGGTCGAGGAGCTGCTCCAGGTCGCGCTTGTCGAGCCCCGTGCTCATGGCCGGGTTGTCGATGGTCTTGTCCTCGGAGCCGCGCACGTACTTGGGGCCGCACGCCGCGCACGCGAGCAAGGCTACGATCACTACGAGGTCCCTCATGGTCCACCTCCCGCGGAGAGCGTGAGCTTAGCCCCGCCTCGCTGGTGTGGCAAGGTGACGGATCAGCCAGCAGCGATGAACGGAGGCGTCGCGGAAGTCGGGCGGGATGGTCCGGGCGGTGATCTCCTCGATGGTGCAAGAGGAGAGTGCCGCCGGGTCCATGCGGAACGCCCTGAAGTTGTTGGAGAACACGAGGGTTCCGCCGGGCGCCAGCGCCGCGAGGGCCGCGCGCAGCAGCCTCCCTTGCCCCGTCTGGACGTCGAACTTGAAGTCCATGGCCTTGGAGGTCGAGACCGTCGGCGGGTCGAGCACGATGAGGTCCCAGCGGCGCCCGGGCGCCTCTTCCAGAAAGCGGAACACGTCGCTACGCACCAGGCGGTGCTCTTGACCCAGGCCATTGAGCGTGAAGTTGCGGCGCGCCCACGCCAGGTAGGTGTTGGAGAGGTCCACCGTCGTGGTCTCCGTGGCGCCGCCTCGGGCCGCGTGCACCGTGAATGCGCCCGTATAGGCGAAGAGGTTGAGGAAGCGCGCCCCGCGGGCCAGCTCCCCCACCAGGCGGCGGGTCAGGCGGTGGTCGAGGAAGAGCCCGGTGTCCAGGTAGTCCGAGAGGTTGACGATGAACCGGTGGCCGTACTCCTCGACGATGGTCTCGCGGGCGCTCTCGCCGACCTTGTCATACTGCCACTGGCCCGGGCGCCGCTCCCGGGCCTTGACGTAGACGTCCTCCGGGGCGATGCCAGCGACCACACCCAGCGCAGCACGCGCCTCCTCGCAGAGAGCGTCGTCCGCCTCCGCCGAGCGCCCGCGCCGGTAGAGCTGCACGTGCGCGAGCGAACCATAGAGGTCGATGGCCAGGGGAATCTCGGGGATGTCCCGGTCATACAGGCGCCACGCCGTCACGCCCTCCCGCTCCGCCCAGCGGCGGAGGTGGCGCCAGCGCTTTCGGAGCCGGTTCTCCAGCATCAAGGGGTCCCGCCCGGCTTCGGGCAGCTCGCACCGGCCTCCAGGGAGAGCAGCTCCACGGACCGGAGCTCCAGCACCTGGCCGTCGGCGAACACCAGGCGACCATCCCCCGACGGGCTGTAGGACCAGGACGACTTCTCCGGGTGCAGGTCCGAGGAGGTTCGGCACTCCAGCACCACCCGGTCCACGCCGCACCCGCCGTCGATCAGGTCGTTGCCGTCCCACGGCGCGACGCGGATCTCGTCGTCGTCGAGACCGCCCAGGATCGTGTCGTCCCCGGGCCCCCCTCGCAGGCGGTCCAGTCCCGGCCCTCCGAGGAGCAGGTCGTTCCCGGGGCCCCCGTCGATGGTGTCGTCGCCCTCGCCGCCGTGGAGGGCGTCGTCGCCCTCCCCGCCATGGAGCAGGTCGTTGCCCGATCCGCCGTGGATCACGTCTGCGAGCGGGCCGCCGTAGACCTGGTCGTCTCCCCCCGCCGCCATCACGCAGATCGCGCCGTCGGCCGCCTTGAACACCTCTGCCGTGTCGTCGCCGACCATCTGGACGCCGCCCACGCACTGGAGCTGGGGCTCGCCGGCGGAGCACGTCGCCATTGGGCAGCTCGCCGGCTGGTACACCAGGGTCTCCACGCTGGACAGGAGCAGGGTCTGCCCGTCGAGGAACGCGAGGACGCCGCTGCCGGTCTCCGGCTTCCAGGTGGTCCCCCCGACGTCGAGGTCACCGGAGGAGCGGCAGAGGAGCACCAGGGTGTCGAAGCCGCAGCCCCCGTCGACGGAGTCGTTGCCGTCGTCGGGGCCCACCAGGATCTTGTCGTCGCCGTCGCCGGCTACGATGACGTCGTCGCCGCGGTCGCCGGAGAGCACGTCGTTGCCGAGACCGCCGTACAGGGTGTCGTGGCCCTCGCCGCCGTGCAGGGGGTCCGCGCCCGGTCCCCCGATGAGAACGTCGTCGCCGAGGCCCCCGCTCAACGTGTCGTCTCCGCCCGCGCCGTCGATCCAGTCGTCGCCCGGGCCGCCGTCGTAGGTGTCGCTGCCCGGTGTGCCGGCCAGGCACTCGGCGACCCACGTGCCGGTCGCGGGGGAGCTCGCGGGAGTGTAGGGCTTGAGCCCCGTCGGGCAGGCGGGCGCCGGAGGGTCGCACCCAGCGCAGTCCTGCGGGCAGGCCGTGGTCGACTCGCAGGCTGGGTCGCAGACGCCGTCTCCGCAGGTCGCCGGGTGGCAGCAAGCCCCCGCCGACGTCGTGCCGCTGCAGAAGCCGCCCTTGCACACATCCTTGCTGGTGCAGGGGTCCTGGTCGTCGCAGGGGTCTCCGTCCGGGAAGGCGACGACCACGCACCCGCCGTCCACACATGCGTCCTTGGTGCAGGGGTTGCCGTCGTTGCACAGGAGCGGCGCCCCTTTGCACTTGCCGTCCGCGCACTGGTCCTTGGCCGTGCAGGGGTCCCCGTCGTCGCAGGCCGCGCCGCTCGCCGGCTTGTAGACGCAAGCGCCCGTCACCAGGTCGCAGGCGTCGAAGGTGCAGGGGTCCTTGTCGGTGCAGTCGACAGTCTTCTGGTCGACGCAGAGACCGCCCTTGCACACCCCGCCCGTCGTGCACGGGTTGGCGTCGCCGCACAGGCCGCCGTCCAAGGGCTCGTGCAGGCACCCCAGCACCTTGTCGCACCAGTCCTTGGTGCACGGGTTGCCGTCGTCGCAGGCGAGCACCTGGCCCTTGCAGAGGGTGGCGACGCAGGTGTCGAGGGAGGTGCAGGCGTCTCCGTCGTTGCAGGCTCCGCTCAGGGCAGCGTTGGTGCACCCGACGCCTGGCGTGCAGTCGTCCTTGGTGCAGGGGTTGCCGTCGAAGCAGGGCAGGGTGGGGCCGGGCTGGCAGACGCCGCCCATGCAGAGGTCCCCCGCCGTGCATGGGTCTCCGTCGCTGCACGGCAGGCCGTCGAGCGGGGTGTGGACGCAGCCCTTCAGCTTGTCGCAGGTGTCCGCCGTGCAGGGGTTGCCGTCGTCGCACTTCGGCGCGGGCCCACCGGCGCAGATGCCGGTCACGCAGGTGTCGCCCGTCGTGCAGGCGTTGCCGTCGTCGCAGGCGCCCCCGGTCTTCTGCGTGAACGTGCAGCCCTTGAGCTGGGCGCAGGCGTCGTCGGTGCAGGGGTCGCCGTCGTTGCAGAGCACCGAGGCGCCGCCCTTGCAGACGCCGCTCGCGCACGTGTCCGGCTTCGTGCAGGCGTCCCCGTCGTCGCAGGGGGTGGCGTGCAGCGGTGTGAAGGCGCAGCCCGCGCCCGCCGCGCAGGTGTCTTGGGTGCATGGATCGCCGTCGTCACAGGAGAGCGGGCCACCTTTGCAGGTGCCCCCGCTACATGAGTCCCCCGTGGTGCAGGGCTCTCCGTCGTCGCAGGGCCCCGGCGCCGCCTCGTGGGTGCAGGTGCCATCCGGGCCGCACCCGTCGGCGGTGCAGGGGTTCCCGTCGTCGCAGGGGGTGGCGCCGACGCACTGCGCGCAGCCGGGGAGCTTCGGGCCCGGCACGCACGCGCCGCCGCTGCAAGCGTCCATGGTGGTGCATGGGTCCCCGTCGTCGCAGGGCACCGAGATGGGCCAGGAGGCGCAGCCCTTGGCCCCCACGCACTCGTCCTGGGTGCATGGGTTGCCGTCGTCGCACACCACCGGGAGTCCCCCCTGGCACTTGCCCTCCTTGCAGGCGTCGCCGGACGTGCACGGGTCGCCGTCGTCGCAGGAGCTCACCAGTGGCTCGTAGGCGCAGCCCCCATTGGTGCACGTGTCCTGGGTGCAAGGGTTGCCGTCGTCGCACTTGGCGTGCACCGGTTGGTGGGTGCAGCCGGTTGCCGCGATGCAGGCGTCCAGGGTGCATGCCACCCCGTCGTCACAGGGTTCTGGGGTGCCGGCGACGCAGGCGCCGCCCTTGCAGCCGTCTCCCACGGTGCAGGAGTCACCATCGTCGCAGGGGCCGACCGTGGGCTCGTGGGAGCACCCGCTGCCGGCGATGCAGAGGTCGAGGGTGCACGGGTTGCCGTCGTTGCACGGCAGTGGCTTGCCTGGCGTGCAGACGCCACCCTGGCAGGCGTCTCCTGTGGAGCAGGGGTCTCCGTCGTCGCAGGGACCTGTCAGCGGGACGTGGGAGCACCCGAGCTTCGGCTCACAGGCGTCCTTGGTGCAGGGGTTGCCGTCGTCGCACGCGACCGGGGTGCCGGGCATGCACGCGCCGCCGCCGCAGGCGTCCCCCTTCGTGCACAGGTCGCCGTCGTCGCAGGCGCCCCCCTGAGGCACGTGTACACACCCGGCGGCTGGGTCGCACACGTCCGCCGTACAGGGGTTGCCGTCGTTGCAGCCGCCGTCCCCGTCGCAGGGGACGCACCCGGGCACTGGGGCGGTGACGCAGGCCGTTCCGCAGGACGTGTTCGCGCAGGTCGTGGCGGCGCACTGGGCTGGGGTCGGGCATCCCGCCGCGCAGGCGTCGATGAAGGGCTCATAGACGCACTTGCCGGCATCGCAGGCCGTCAGGCAGGCGCCCTCCTTCGCAGGGCAGTGGTCGGCGGTGGCGCACTCGCAGCCGGGCCTGGGGGTCAGGCTGCACATGGTGCCCCCGCAGGCCGTGGCCACGCAGGCGGCTGTGGCGCAGACGTCGTCCTGGCAGTCCGCGTCGCTCGCGCAGGTGAGCGGGTCCTGCTGGTAGGAGCACTGGCCGGCGGCGCAGGTCCCGCAGGGCTCGTCGATGCAGTCGGAGTCGGCGACGCAGACCGGCGGGCCGCACCCGGGGGTGGCCTTCCCGGCACACAGGCCCTCGGCGCAGTGATCTCCAGAGGTGCACGGGTCGCCGTCGTCGCAGGAGAGGCCCTCGGTCACGGTGTTCGTGCAGATCTTCTGCTCGCAGCGGTCGACGGTGCACGGGTCCTCGTCGTCGCACTCGGCGTCGGTCCCGCAGCCGATGCACCCGCCGACGGCCACGTTGCACGCCCCGGACGGGCAGTCCGAGTCGGCTCTGCACTCCACGCACACGCCCTGCTCCTTGGCGCACACGCCCGTCGCGCACTGGGAGTCGAGCCAGCAGCCGCGGCACTGGAGCGTAGCGGAGTCGCAGAACCCCTTCCCCTTGCAGTCGGCGTCGGCCAGGCACTGGACGCAGGCGCGCTCCACGGGGTGGCAGACGCCGACGCCCTTGCAGTCCGCATCGCTGGCGCATCGCACGCAGAGCGACGTCTTCACGTCGCAGGTGCGCCCCTCCTGACAGGTGCCGTCCTCGTCGCACTTCGGCTCGCACAGGCCGGTGGCCGGGAAGCACCCGCTCCCGCTGGGGCAGTCTCCGTCGGAGGTGCACGTGCCCTTCGGGGGGTCGATGCCGGGCTGGCCGTCCGCGACGACCCCAGCGCCGTCGGTCTCGGGCTGCACCGTCGCGTCGCCCCCCTGGTCGCAGGCGGCGAGCACGATCAGGATCACCGCCCATCGTCGATTCTTCATCACGGTGTCGTCCCCTCACCGGGGGTCCGGGTCAGCTTGGGAGGAGCGCAGATGCCAGACTCCTCGTCACAGTAGCCGCTCGCGCACTGCGGGTCCGACTTGCAGGAGAGGCAGGTGCTCGTCGCCTCGTCGCACCGTCGGGTCGCGCAGTCATCATCCTCGCGGCAGTTGACGCAGACGTAGTCCAGGCAGACGCCCGCCGCGCAGTCGGAGTCTACGGCGCAGGCCACGCAGACGCCCGCCTCCTGGAAGCACACGCCCACGGGGCAGTCTCCTGGGCCGTCGCAGCCGACCCCGGGGGTGGCGCGCGGCCGGCGGCAGAACCCCTCCACGCACGCCAGCCCGTCGCCGCAGGTGTGCGTCGCGTCGCAGGCCAGGCCCTCGATGGTCACCGTCTCCAAGCACGCCTCCACGAGCAGGCCCAGGACGGCCAGCAGCGCGAGCCAGGCGCGGGTTCGATCTCGCGATCCTCTCACGGTCCTCCGACCAGGTCCGATGCGGCGCCCGCCGTCCTGCGTGTCCGTTCACCAACGGGCGCGCGCTCGTCGAAGTTCGAGCCCCGCGGGTCGTCCCTGCGGAGCCGAGACGCTGGGGGGGCGGTGGAATGGTGCACGGAATGGGGCTCGAGCGCCAGAGGGGCGACGGCGCGCGGCTCGGGGTCAGGCGAGGGTGATGCTCCGGTCCAGGTAGACGTCCTGGATTGCGTTGAGCAGGGCCACGCCCTCGGCCATGGGGCGCTGGAAGGCCTTGCGGCCGCTGATCATGCCGGTGCCGCCCGCGCGCTTGTTGATCACCGCAGTCTGGACCGCCTGGGCCAGGTCGGTGGCGCCCTTGGATTCCCCGCCGGAGTTGATGAGCCCAGAGCGGCCCATGTAGCAGCCGGCCACCTGGTAGCGGGTCAGGTCGATGGGGTGGTCGGTGGTCAGCTTCTCGTAGACGGCCTTGTGGGTCTTGCCGAACTTGAGGGCGTTGTAGCCGCCATTGCAGGTGGGGGCCTTCTGCTTGATGATGTCGGCCCGCAGCGTCACGCCCAGGTGGTTGGCCTGGCTCGTCAGGTCCGCCGCCGTGTGGTAGTCCGCGTCGCCAACCTTGAAGGCGTTGTTGCGCAGGTAGCACCAGAGGACGGTGGCCAGCCCCAGCTCGTGGGCCGCCTCGAAGGCCTCGGCCACCTCCTGGATCTGGCGGGTCGCCTCCTCGGAGCCGAAGTAGATGGTCGCGCCCACCGCCGCGGCGCCCAGGTCCCGCGCCTGGCGGACCGTCCCGAACATGACCTGGTCGAACTTGCCCGGGTAGGTGAGCAGCTCGTTGTGGTTGATCTTCGCGATGAAGGGGATCTTGTGCGCGTACTTGCGCCCCACGCTGCCGAGGACGCCGAAGGTGGAGGCCACGGCGTTGCAGCCGCCCTCCATGGCGAGGCGGACGATGTTCTCGGGGTCGTAGTACATGGGGTTCGGGGCGAAGCTGGCGCCCGCCGAGTGCTCGATGCCCTGGTCCACGGGCAGGATGGACACGTAGCCCGTGCCGGCCAGGCGCCCGTGGCTGAAGATCTGCTGCAGGCTTCGCAGGACCGGGATGGGCAGGTCGCTCTGGGCGTAGATGCGGTCCACGAAGTCCGGGCCCGGGCGGTGGAGGTGCTCGGCGGGGATCGTGTTGCAGACGTGGGTGAGCAGGGCCTCTGCGTCGGGCCCCAGCAGCTCTTGGACTCTGTTCCGCTCCATGGTCATCCTCCTGATTCGGTGCTCCAAACCTGCAAAGCCGGCGCGACTATAGACCGGGAGGGCGCCTGCGGTCTACCCACCGCCGGGTGATGCTCGAAGATTCCGGCGGTTGGGTGACGACGCCAGGCTTGACACGGGAGGGGGGCTCCCTGAGCCTGGGGGCCCTGGAGGTGCCCCATGTTCAAGGTGCTCGTGATCCTGTGTCTGCTCACCCACGTGGCGTGGGCCGAGCCGCGGCTCTACGAGGGCGGCCTCGCCTACGAGGCGCGGGACGTCACCGTGGTGCGGGCGTTCGTGCTCGGGGAGCGGGTGGTGGTGCAGCTCGGGGAGGGGGACGTGGCCTGCGTGGACCCGGCCCACCAGCGGATCCTGTGGCGGGAGCGCCCCGGCGGGGCGGTCGAGCGTCTGGAGCGGCGGGGGGAGCACGTGCTGGTGCAGGCGGACGATCTGCGCTTGTTCGACGGTGCCGACGGCTCCCTGCGGTGGGTGTATCCACTGACGGGGCAGCGCCTGCTGCACCTGGGTCCCGACGCGGCCGTCGTCGCCGGCTTCGGGCCGGATCCGCGCCAGGTAGCGGTCGTCGGTCTGGGCGACGGGGCGCTCCGGTGGCCCCAGTGGGCGCAGGTGCCGGGCGCAACGTCGGCGACCGCCGACGGCGAGCGCATCTACGTGCGCGCGCCCGACGGCCTGATTGTGCCCGTGGACTGGAGCACGGGCCGGGTGCGGGAGCCCGTGCCCAGCGCGCCTGCCGCGCCTGCCGAGGTGGCCTATCCCGTGAGCCCTGTGGGCGGGCGCCTGCTGGTCATCGGGCCGGACGTGGCGGCGTGGCTGCCGGCGGAGGAGCAGCCCACGCGCGTCTCCCTGGACGGGCCGCGGCTCGTGGTGGTGAGCGCCCGGGGTGTTCGCGTCATGGACGGAGCCCTGCTTGGCGAACGCGTCGCTGCCTGCCGCCGCGACCTGGGCGCACCGGAGGCGCAGTGTGTCGCGGACCTGGGGCCCCTGCTCGGGCGCCTCGGCGGGGCCGACCCCATCGTCGCGCCCCTGCTCATGGAGGCCGCCCTGGGAACGGCCCCGGTGCCAGAGCCCACCTCCGACCGTTTGGTGCGCGTGCGGGCGCTGCTCCCCGAGCTTGAGCGGGTGTCCGCCGCTGAGCGCGCTCCGCTGCTCGCTCGCGCCGCGCAGCTCGTCGCGCCCCTCGTGGATGCTGGGCGGGCCGACGACGCGGCGGCGCTGCTCGGCTCCCTGGAGGGCCTCGCCTCGCAGGGGCCGGATCTGACCGAGCTGCGCCTCGGGGTGTCGACGGCAGCGGCGCTGGTGCACCTGGCCGCCGCCCGGCGCGCCTGGAAGGCCAGGGACGACGAGGGGGCGCTGGCGGAGCTGGACGCGCTGGCAGGCCTGCCCCGCCTGGCGGCGGTGCTCCCCCCAGAGATCGTGGACGCCCGTGACGGCCGCAAGGAGCTGAGGGCGGCCCTGGACGCCGTGGCGGCGGTGCTGCCGTCCAAGGGTGGCGCCGCGCACAACCCGGCCCTGTGCCGCGGCGCGTGCCTCGCGACGCGCGCCGCGTGCGCGGCGAGCGACGCAGCGTGCCTCGGTGCGGCTGGAGCCTGCTTTGGTCGGTGCCCCTGAGGACCGGTGTCAGGCGGTGGACGAGGAGCCGTCCCCGCCGGTCGGCGGAAACGTGATGCTCATGGTGCCTGCGCTCTGCTGGAGGTCTGGCGCGAGCGCCTGGGCCTCCGCGCGCAGGGCGCTGGAGCCGGCCTCGTCGCCCATCCGCTGGAGCACGAGCGACAGGTTGATCATGAGCTGGGCACGGAGCGGCGCCGCGTCCGGCGGCGCGATGCGGAGCGCCTGCTCCACGGCGGCCTTGGCCTCCTCGAGGCGGCTCTGCTGGAGCGCGATCATGCCGCGGAGCTGCCAGCACTGGAGCGCGCCCTCCCCGTCGGGGTGGAGCGAGAGGGACTGGTCGATGGCGCGGCTCGCCTGCGCCACGTCGCCGCCCATCACGAAGGCGAGGGCCAGCCGGGCGAGGACCCGCGCCTGACCGGGGACGTGCTGCATGGCCTGCCGCAGCCGCAGCGACTCGATGAGGGCCCCCTGCGCCTGCTGCGCCTGGTTGCTCAGGACCGCGGCGCTGGCCAGGTCCTCCAGGATGTCGGCGGCCAGCGGGATCTGCCCGATCTGCCCCGCCGCCTGCGCGGCGGGCCCGAGGAGTTGGACGGCCTCCGCGGCCCCCTGCTGCGTGAGGCGCATGCGGCCGCGCGCGCGCATTGCCACGACGAAGGTGAGCGGCGCGTTGCCCTCCCGGGCGAGCTGGGCTGCCTTGGCGAAGTGCTCGTCGGCCTTCTGGGGGCTCTGGCGGGCGACCTCGGCTTGGGCGAGCTGCATGTGCACGTCTGCCTGCCCGCCCTTGTCCCCCGCCTGCTGGAAGGCGCCGAGGGCCTCCTGCAGCGTCTGGAGTGCGGCCTTCTGGTCCTTGCGCAGGAGCTGCGACGTGGCGATCTCCATCTTGGCGCGGCCGACGTGGGAGCGCTGGCGGAGCTGCTCGGCGCGGTGGATGGTCGCCCTGGCGACGCGCTCCGCCTCGTCGAGCCGGCGCTCGATGAGCAGGGCGCGGGAGTGGAGCGCAAGAAGCGGCAGCTCCCAGTCGCCGAGCGCCTCGTCGGTGGCGAACTTCCGGGCGGCCTCGACGGCCTCGAGGGCCGCCGCCCCTTCGTTGGCGGCGCAGCGACAGTGGGCGCGGCCCGCCAGGACCATGGCGCGCACGTCCTTCGGGGGGGCCGAGAGCGTCGCAAGGGCGCGATCCAGGGCGTCGAGAAGGCGCAGTCCCACCTGCGGAGGCATGGCGCGGACGGCGGTCCACCCGGCGACCCCGAGGACGGTCGGGCGGGGGGCCGCGGCGAGCACCGCGCCGATGAAGGCCGGGTCCAGCTCCTCTACGAGCTCGATGGGCTGCCCGAACAGGTCCGCGGCGATGACCTCGGACGCCTGGTCGGGCTGGAGGGCTCGGTTTCGCAGGCGCGCGGCCAGCATGGTCGTCCCCGGGCCGCGCCGTGGGAGGCGGCGCAGGACGGCGTCCGCCAGGCGGCCGGCGAGCACCGTCGCGTCGGCCGGCGGCGTCGCCAGAGCTGCGTCGTGTAGCGCCGGGTCCTTGAAGCGGTAGGCCATCAGCGGCTCCCAGAGGTGGTCCTTGGCGCCCACGTCGGCGAGGATCGCGCCGTCCTCGTCGTCCGCCAGGCCGTCGTCCAGGGCATCCACCACCGCGTCCGCGTCTGCGTCGGCGCCCAGGCCGAGGGCGTCGAGGACGGGCCGCACGGGGAACACGTCGCCGACGAGCGCGCCGCCGTAGAGCACCGCCGCCGCGCTGGTGCCGGGCAGCTCCGCGTCGGGGAGCTCGGTGCCGCGGGGGGCGGAGGGGACGCGGACGACGGTCAGGCCACCCAGGCCGTCGTCGAGCCACTGGTGCTGGACCGGGCGGCTCCCGTTGGTGGCGTCGGTGGCGAGCTCGGCGCCGGTCTCGGCGACGATCACCAGGCGCAGCGAGCGCGAGCGGACGAGGCGGCCCCAAGCCCCGGCGAGGGACAGCCACAGGTAGGAGCCGTGATCCAGGTTGGTCAGGCGCAGGAAGGTCGGGTCCTTGGCCTTGTCGGCGAGCAGGGAGGTCAGGCGCGCCGCATCGACGGGGGCGTCCGACGGGGGCGGCGTGAGGGACTCGATCAGCTGGAGCGCCGGCGCGAGTCCGCCGAGCCCGAGGCCGGTGGCCAGGGCCACGCCACGCCCGTGGGCCTCGGCGTGGAGCTCCCGGAAGGCATCGGGCCAGCGGGTTGGCGCTACGCAGGAGCTCGCCACATCTACGTGCAGGACCCGCGGCCGCCCGGGGACCTTGGCCACCAGCTCCGTGAACGCCTGCTCACGGCGCGCCGCCGAGTCGCCCGCGAGCACGACGACCCGCGTCCCGTCCCCGCGCCCTTGAAACGTGGCGGCGCACCGCTCCGCCAGCCTGTCCTCGATGAAGCCCCTGACGTCGATCTGTGCCACGCGCGCCTCCTGAGCCCCGGTCCGTCGGGGCTGGCGCAGGCTAGCACCGGGTCCTGTGCGGGGCAAGGGCGGGGAGCGTGTGATTATGTAAACTCGCGTGGGGGAGGATCAGCCGCCCCAACCGGCGATGCGCTTGTCCACCACGGGCCAGAGGGTGGGATGGTCGAGCAGGGCGGCCGCCGCGGCGCTCTCCCGAATCTGGCTGGCTCGCTTGGCGCCCACGATGGCCGCGGTGACGCCGGGCTGGCGGCAGACCCAGGCCACCGCGAGGGCCGACAGGGGCACGTCGAGCCGCTTGGCGACGGGGTCGAGGCGCATCACCAGGTCGAGGGCGCGCAGGAAGCGTGCTCCCCGGAAGCGCTCGTCGCGGGCCCGCAGATCGGACTTCGGGAACCTCGGGATCGCGCGAAACTTGCCCGTGAGCAGCCCCCGCGCCAGGGGCTCGTAGGCGAGCACTCCGATGGGACGGGGAGATCCCTCCCCCCGGGCGACGGGCAGCACGTCCCCCTCAATCTCGCGACGCAGCAGTGAGTAGGCGGTCTGGAGGGTGGCGATGGGGGCGAGGTCGAGGGCACGGCGCAGCTCGGCGGCGCCGTAGTTGCAGAGCCCGATGTGCCGAATCTTCCCCTCGTCGCGCAGGCGGACCAGCTCCGCCAGAGTGGCTTCCAGAGGCGTCCCCCGCTCGCAGGGCCAGTGGACCTGCAGGAGCGGGATCGTGTCGAGCCCCAGGCGCCGCAGGCTGGCCTCCGTGTCGGCGCGGACGTGCGCGGGCGACAGGTCGCTCTGTGCGTGGACCTGGGGGTTGTCCCACCGCACCCCCACCTTGGTCGCGATGATGACGTCGTGGCGCCGGGACCCGAGCGCCTGGACGAGGACCTCGTCCGCGTGGCCGTGGCCATACACCGGCGCCGTGTCGAACCAGTTGATCCCCGCCTCCAGCGCGGCCTCGATGGCCCCGGCGGAGTCTCCGTCCGTGACGTCGTTTCCCCACCACAGTCCACCGATAGCCCAGCAACCAAAGCCTACGACGGAGAGTGACAGGTCCGTGCCCGGGATGTCGCGGCGCTGCACCCGAGGCCCCCTACGGAGTGAACGCCAGGTGGGTCTCGACGGAGGTGGCCACGTCGGCGGGGCGCGTCAGGAACGGGTGGCGCTCCGAGTCCAGCCAGAGCTGGAGCAGGTCCGTGAAGTGCTTGCTCTTGGTGTCCCACACCTGGCCGCCGGGGATGGTGTTCCAGGACACGGGCCCCTCGGGGGTCATCTCGGCGATGAAGCGCATGATGGGGCCGCTGCCGCACTTGAAGTCGTAGTCTCCGTAGCCGCCGTGGCAGACGTTGACGTTGAAGCTGTCTCCGCGGCGCGGGTAGCCGCTGTCCCAGCCCTGTCCCGGCTGGGGCCAGTCGAAGGGGCTGACGCCGCCCGCGAGGCTCGGGATGATGCTCTCGAAGCTCTTGGTGTGGAGCTTGCCCCAGAGCCAGGTCGTCGTGTCTGCGCCACCGAACAGCTCGGTGAGCTTGGCGTCCGCCTCGAAGAGGGCGGCGGCGAGGATCGCCGTGGAGGTCTCTGTCTCCTCGGTGGTCAGGTCGTCCCACAGCGCGCTCTCGCCGGTCTGCGGGTCGAGGGTGCGGGCGTCGCCGGGGCTCTCCAACAGGCGGATGGCCGCTGAGACTGCCTGCTGCTCCCGGAAGCCGAAGCCCGGGGCCGCGTTGCGCTCGTCGTTGAAGGCCCGCGCCAGCAGCGCGACGGTCCACGCGTTGAACAGGCTCGTCTGGGTCGCGGCGAGCTTCTGGGCCTCCGTCGGGGTGCCCCAGACGCCGTCCTCGGCGGTGAAGTCCCAGCCCGCCAGGAGGCTCCGCAGCTCGGCGACGCGGTCCTTTGCGCCTGGGTGCGCCTCTGCGAGGGCGGTCAGACCCGGGTGGGTGCCAGGGGCGTCGTACTCCGCCAGCAAGGCGTCGGCGGCGGCCAGCAGGAAGGGGGTCAGCCGCTCCCCCTGGTTGCTGCGCACGTCGAGCTGGATGTCGCTCATGTCCTGGAGCGTCAGTGGCCCTTGATCCAGGCGCTCCTTCAGCATGCGCTCGATGCGCCCGGCGCGGAAGCCGACGTCGTAGTCGTAGCCGATGTAGTCGTAGTCGTTCAGCGGATCGCCGTCCAGGGTCACGCCGACCTGGTCGTTGTTGGCCGCCACCACGTAGCCGGCCGGGGGATCGACCGCGTGAGGGACGCGGCTCCGGTCGATGGCGCCAACCCAGTCATGCTGCCCCGTGCCGTCCAGGGTCCACCAGGGCGCCCAGCCGCCCGGGTTGGTGTCCGGGTCCCAGGTCTTCGCCGCCGCGGGGCGCTCGGGGATGTACGACTGCCCCGACGAGAAGATGGTGCCGTCGCGGAAGGCGAACACCAGGTTCTGCGACCCGAGCACCCACGACTCCAGGGCCTCCTGCACGTCGGCCAGATCCTTGGCGCTCAGGAGCTGCACCAGGAACGTGATCTCCGGGCTCGGCTGGAAGCCGCGCCACCCGTAGCTGATCGCCGTCGCCTCCTTGGGGATGGTGAGCGTCTTGCCCTTGATCACCGGCGACAGGGGGCCGCGGCCCGGCACCCACGGGATCTTCACGGTGATGGTCTCCGTCACGTTGCCCGCGACGCCAATCTCGATGGTCTCCTCAAAGACCTCCAGGTCCACCTCGGCGCCATTGCGCATGACCTTGGGCAGGTCTCCCTCGCCCCAGACGAGCTGCTCCACGAAGGCGTCCGTGTAGTCGTAGCTCGCCGTGGTCAGGCCCCAGGCGACGTCCTGGTTGTGGCCGATCAGCACGCCGGGCAGACCGGGGAAGCCTGCGCCGACGAAGTCCAAGGGAGGCCCCGAGGCCTCATCGCGCGGCTCGACCACGATGTGCGCCTGGTAGAACAGCGCAGGGCTGTCGTTGTCCAGGTGGGGGTCGTTGGCCAGCAGGGCGTTGCCAGTCGCGGACTTGGACGCAGAGACGATCCACGAGTTGCTCGCGCCCTTCGCGGCCCCGGACAGCGGGTTCCAGGGGCTCTTGAAGCCGCGGAGGAAGTCCTGCGCCAGATCGAGCACCTCGGGGGCCGGGGCGGTCCAGAGGGCTGCGCCCGGGGCTACGGGAGCCGCGCCCGGCGGCAGGGGATTCGGCGACAGATCGGGGGGCGGGAAGCCCGGGTACTGGATCGCCGGGTCCGCGGGCGCCCAGCCCCCCAGGTCCGCGAGGATGCCCGCCCGGGCGGCGAGCTTCGGATCGTCGGAGTCTGCCCGGTACACTGCGTCGGCGCCCACGCGGCGCTTCGTGTAGCCGACCTCGGACTCGGCGTCGAAGGACAGGCGCCAGATCTGGTAGCGGGCGAGCACGAGGCTGTCGACGGGGCTCCAGTCCTCCAGGGTGGACACGTTGATCAGCACCGCCAGCTCCGGCGGCACCTGGGCGTCGCCGGCGCGGAGCCGGTCCAGGTACGCGTTGACGCCCGCCGCGTAGGCGTCGAGGACCCGCTTCTCCAGCGAGCCGTCCGTCAGATTGGCCCAGTCCTGCTCTGCCAGGCGCCGGAAGCCCATGACCCGGGCGAAGATGTCGTCCTCGATGATGCCGTCGTCGAGCAGGCCGCCCAGCTTGGAGAGGGTCCCGCCCGTGGAGCGGCGGATCATCTCCATCTGGGGGAAGCGATCCCGGGCGACGAGCCAGCCGTCGACACGCATGGCGTCCTCGACGGACTCGGCGAGGATGTGCGGGATGCCCCACTCGTCGATGGTCACGTCCACCCGCCCGGTGAGGCCCGGGATGTCGTGGAAGGCGTCCACCGGCAGGGCCTTGAGGTCCTTGAAGGCGCCCGTGGGCACGAAGGGCTCGCCCGTGTCCGTCCCGGAGTCGGCGGCCGTCCCCGTGTCGGTGGGGACGTCGGCGCTCGTGTCAGGGGCCGTGTCGGCCATCGTGTCGGGCACGTCGGGTGTGGCACCCGTGTCCTCGTGGCCCGTATCGGCGGTGGGCACGTCCGTGGTGCCGTCGCCCGCGTCCTGGGTCGCATCCCCGGTCGGGGTGCTCGGCTCGTCGTCGGCACACGCGGGTACGAGGGCTGCGGCCACCAGGGCAGCAGCGAGCTTCAGTCGGTGTCCCACCATGTCTTGCCTCCAAAGGTTGGGCCGAGCATCGCTCCGGTCCAGGGGGGCCGTCAACCCGACGGCTCCGGCGTTCTGGCGTCACCCCGCTGCGACGCGCTCTGCGACCGTCCACGCGAAGGCGCAGATGGTGTGCTGGGGGTTCACGCCGAGGTTCGTTGGGAAGGGCGACGAGTCCGCCACCCACAGGCCCGGCAGGTCGTGGACCTGTCCGTCGGGTGAGACCACGCTGGTCGCCGGGTCGGGCCCCATGACGGCGGTACCGAACAGGTGCGCGGCGATGCAGTGGAACAGCCGCGGGTCGTCGGGGAGGTCGGTGATGCGCCGGATGGCATCGGGCGACGAGATACGCTCGGGGAGCCCCGCCACCCCAGGCAGCACCTCGCGGGCGCCGGCGGCGAAGGCCATCTCCGTCAGGCGGACCACGCCGGTCTTCAGCGTGCGCACGTCGTCGTTCGTCAGGTCGTAGGTGATCGACGTGCCGAGCAGGGACCGCCGGACCCGGCCGTGGGCGCGGGCGCGCACCTGGACCCCCCACTGGGCGACGTGCCCGTAGCGGGCGAGGTCCCGCATGAGCGGAGCCCCGATGCCGGGGAGGCGCACGGCGCCCAGCTCCAGGGGCAGCGCCACGGACTCGAACTTCATGCGCTCGTCCCAGAACTGGAGGGACTCCCAGCCCTGGGTGGCGCCCTCCCAGATGCGCACGGGCTCGTCGAACACCCCGACGACGGCCGTGCCTGGGTGGGCCTGGAGTCTCCGCCCGAGCTGCCCGGAGCGGCCACCGACGCCGCTCTTGGCGAGGAGCAGCGGCGTCTGGATGGCGCTCGCCGCCACGATGACCGCGCGGCGGGCGTGGAGGCGCGCCGTAGGGCCGGTGGTGCCCGTGATCGGGTCGCGGAACCGGGCCTCGACTCCCGCCGCGCGCCCGCCGCGGGTGGTGACCCGCTCGGCGCGGCACGTCGCGTACACCCGGGCGCCCGCGGCGACGGCCCGCGGGATGTACGTCACGTTCATGGACTGGCGCCGGTCCGTGGGGCACCCCTGGAGGCACCGCGACGAGGCGCGGCAGCCGTCCACGTTGCGCTGGATGACGTTGCCCCGGATGCCGAGCGCTTCGGCGCCGGCGCGCATGAGGGTGTTGTTGCGGCCCAATGCATCTTCTGGGGTGGGCGCGATGGACAGCTCGGTCTCCAGGGTGTCCCAGATGCGCCCGAGGTCGGAGGGATCCAGGGTCGCGCCGTGCTCTCGGCGCCACTCGGCGAGGATGGGCTCGGGCGTGCGGTGGATGATGGCGCCGTTGATCGCCGTCGTGCCGCCGACGCACACCCCCTGCAGCACCGGGATGAAGGAGCGGCCCCGGGCGGTCTGGGCGCCCATGTCCCGCCAGATGGTGGAGAAGCCGCTCCACACGTCGGGGCGCAGGGCGGTGGTGGGGACGCGGGGGCCCTCCTCGACCAGGATCACATCGAGGCCAGCGGCCGTCAGGACGCGGGCGGCGGTCGCGCCGGCGGCCCCGGTGCCGACGATGACCACGTCGGCCGCGTCCTCCACGGGCGCCGTCACGTCACCGCGCTGGATGATTGCGCCGCTCACGGCACCCACGCCGGCGGCCGGTCGGAGGCGGCGGCGAGCCCGATGCGCCGGCGCACCTCCGGGTGGCTGCCCCAGCCGAGGCAGGCGACCATCTTGAGCAGGTTCGGGAGCTCGCGGACCGGGTAGAGGCGGCTCTGGCCGAGGCGCGTGAGGACCCGCTCGCGGTCCTCGACGGAGAGCCCCAGGAAGGTCCGGGGGCGCCCGATGACCACCAGAGGGCAGAGGAGGACCATCCACAGGGCGGCCCGCAGGCCCAGCGCGAACTGGAGCGGGGCGCGCTGGAGGACGGCGTCCAGGAAGCGGTCGAGGGGGAGGTCCCTGGCGCCCGGCAGCTCGCCAGGGGGCAGGATTGCGTCGAAGACGGCGAGCATCCAGCGCATCTCGGGGCGTGTCAGCCGCATGGCCCCTCCTGGGCTATGGCGGAGCATCGCCCGTCGGGGCGCGGAGCGCAAGGGGCCAAGGAGGAGGGGCGCTCGAGGGAGGTCAGCGGGGGGCGACCGGCCCGCCCTCCATGGCGGCGGCGATCAGGCGCGGCGAGTCGAGGGCGCCATCGCGGACGACGTGCTCCCACCGGCCGTGGCCCTCGCGGACCGGGCCGCCGAGCCAGCCGTCGTCGTGCCACGCCAGCACGCGGAAGGACCCGTCGGGGCGCGCCACGACCGCCTGGAGCCAGGCGGTTGCGGAGCTGGACGGCAGCGCGACCTCCGGTCCCAGGGTGTCGCCCGAGCGGGTCCGGCACAGGAGGGCGACGCCCTCGGTGGGGTGCGGCATACCGTCGCCCCGGCCCGTGAGGCGGTTCCAGCAGACCAGCCCCTCTCCGCTGGCGTTCACGGCTGCCACGGCGGGCAGGTTCCAGGCCGGGGGCGCAACGGGGAGGGTGTCGCCGTCCGCCGTCCGCCACTCCAGGGAGCGGCGCCCATCCGCGTCGGCCAGGACGCCGTCGATCACGTCCCGGCTCCCGTGCACGGCCAGGCTGTGGACCGCGCCCTTGCGGTCGAGGGCGTAGCCTCCCTCGCTGGCGTAGCCCTCGGGGTCCGCGGGGACACGGGCCGGGGTCGCCGGGGCCAGCAGGTTCGCCAGGCTCGCCGGAGTCACGGAGTCAGCCGGATCCAGCAGGTCCATGGGATCAGCCGGCTTCGCCAGGTCCATCCGATCCGTCAGCCCCACCCGGTCCGTGGGAGCGGGCGTCTCTGCGGCGTCGGCCGCCAGGTTCGAGGGGTCGCCGGGCGCCTGGCAGGCGCCGAGGGTCAGGGCAAAGGCCCAGGCAATGCGGATTTTCATGTCAGCACCCATCTCCCACGCTGTAGGTCCGCGAGAAGCCGCCAAAGGTGAACCAGCCGATCTTGATGGACGGGATGTTGATGGTGAAGCCGGCGCCGCCGACGGGGCGGGCGGTCATGCCGCACCCCATGGACCCCGTGACGCCACCGCTGGCGCAGGCCGTTGCGTTGCCTCCGACCTCCCAAGACCGGCTCCAGAGGGTGAAGCCACAGCTCGCGCCGCCGTTTGCAGACAGCGTGACCTTGGGGGTCAGAGACAGCTTGGTCTCCTTGCACTCGCACCCCGGACCGAACTCGGCGCTGCCGGTGACCGAGCCGGCCACGGCGCCGCCGATTGTGAGGCCGCACTCGAAGGGTCCGAAGGACCGCGTGGGGTTCCAGCTCCGGCCGACGGAGAGGGAGGCGGTGGCGTTCCCGTTGCAGCACACCTGGTCCGTGTCGCAGGTGTACTTGGGTGGAGCCTCGCAGGTCAACGGCGCGGTGCACGAGCCCCCGCCGGAGACCGCGCCACCGATGCAGGTCTCCTGGTACAGCACGGAGGCGCACGCCGTGACGCTGCCGCCCGCCTCGATGGACGCCTTGCACTCTCCGTCTCCCGCAGATGCGCCCGCTGACAGGGACCCGCCGATGGTCATCTTGGCGTAGGTGCCCAGGATGTTCGGCGACTTGGTCTCGAAGTCGATGGACGCGCTGGTCGCCACGTCGAAGTCAGGGGCGTCGGTGCAGTCGCACGGCCCGCAGTCGGACTCGCAGCTCTCGCACGTCTCTCCGCCGGGCTCGTCGCAGTAGCCGTCACCGCAGGTCTCGCACGAACCGCAGTCTGCCGAGCAGCTCATGCAGTCTTCGCCAGTCCCGCACGTACCATCCCCGCAGTACTCACAGTAGCCGCAGTCGTCCGGGCAGGTGCTGCAGCTCTCGCCGTCCGAGCAGCTCCCATCGCCGCAGTACTCGCAGTATCCGCAGTCCTCCGGGCAGACGTCGCAGCCCTCGGAGCTGGAGCAGGTGCCGTCGCCGCAGTACTCGCAGTATCCGCAGTCCGAGGGGCAGGAGCCGCAGTCCTCGAAGGCGCTGCACATCCCGTCGCCGCAGGTCTCGCAGGACCCGCAGTCCTCGGGGCAGGTCCCGCACTCCTCGCCCGCCGCGCCGTCGCACATGCCGTCTCCGCAGCAGGTGCCGCAGTCGGAGGCACAGGAGCTGCAATCCTCTCCGGCGCCGCAGGAGCCATCGCCGCAGTACTCGCAGGAGCCGCAGTCCGACGGGCAGGAGCCGCAGTCTTCGCCGG
>BTVJ01000105.1:0-24038 GCA_045863395.1 Myxococcales bacterium | reverse complement strand
CCTGCAAGCACGAGCTCATCCCCGGGTGCGGCGGCACCGTCTGCAAGAACGACCTGGTCTGCGACGACGGCGATGCCTGCACCAAGGACTGGTGCGACATCACGACCACCACCTGCAAGCACGAGCTCATCCCCGGGTGCGGCGGCACCGTCTGCAAGAACGACCTCGTCTGCGACGACGGCGACCCGTGCACCAAGGACTGGTGCGACATCGCCACCACCACCTGCAAGCACGAGCTCATCCCCGGCTGCGGCGGCACGGCGTGCAAGAGCGACCTCGGCTGCGACGACGGCGATGCCTGCACCAAGGACTGGTGCGACCTCGCCACGAGCACCTGCAAGCACGAGCCGATCCCCGGCTGCGGCGGCGCGGCGTGCAAGAGCGACCTCGAGTGCAATGACGGCGACTCCTGCACCAAGGACTGGTGCGACCTCGCCACCACCACCTGCAAGCACGAGCCGATCCCCGGCTGCGGCGGCACCGTCTGCAAGAACGACCTCGTCTGCGACGACGGCGACCCGTGCACCAAGGACTGGTGCGACATCGCCACCACCACCTGCAAGCACGAGCTCATCCCCGGCTGCGGCGGCGTCACGTGCAAGAACGACGCGCTCTGCGACGACGGCGACCCTTGCACCAAGGACTGGTGCGATCTCACGACGGCAAGCTGCAAGCACGGAGAGATCCCCGGCTGCGGAGACGTACCGTGCAAGAGCGACCTCGGCTGCCACGACGGCAACGCGTGCACCGAGGACTGGTGCGACCCGGCGACCAGCACGTGCAAGCACGAGCCCATCCCGGGGTGCGCGACGACCTGCGACGACGCCGCCACCTGCGACGACGGCGACGAGTGCACCTGGGACTGGTGCGACGCGATGACCGGCACCTGCGAGCACCAGTACAAGCAGGAGTGCGGGGACCTGTGCCGCGGCACCATCTGCGAGGACGGCAACGCCTGCACCAAGGACTACTGCGTGCCCGAGACGGGGGCCTGCGCCCACGAGCCCATCGACGGGCTGCTCTGCAACGACGGGGACCCCTGCACCGTGGGGGACCTGTGCACGGCGGGCAAGTGCTACGGCAAGCAGAGCCCAGAGTGCGTGAAGTGAGCCAGGCGGGGGGCCCGACGGCTCCCCCGCGCCTCCTCCCACTGCCTCCCCCCTGAACTCCCTGTTGACGCAACCACCCGGCGCTGGTATAAACGCGCGCCCTTGATGTTACGGCCCCTTTGCGGGCCGCGCCCTATCGACAGAAGCGGAGAGAGTGCCATGCGAGGTCTCATCGGTCGTAAGCTCGGAATGACGCAGTTGTTCGACCACGAGGGAAATCAGGTTCCGGCGACCGTCATCGAGGTGGGCCCCTGCACGGTGGTCCGCAAGAAGACCCGCACGGGGAAGGACGGCTACAACGCCATGCTGCTCGGCTTCTCGGACATCGAGGAGCGAAAGCTGAACAAGCCCGAGCTCGGTGTGTTCAAGGCCCACGGCGCCGCCCCCAAGCGGCACCTGCACGAGTTCCGCCTCCGTGAGGAGTACGTGGAGGACGTGTCCGAGGGCGACGAGCTCACCTGCGCCATGTTCCAGGTGGGCGACTTCGTGGACGTGACGGGGACGACCAAGGGCCGCGGGTTCGCGGGCGTCATGAAGCGCTGCAACTTCAAGGGGTCCCACAACATCACCCACGGCACCCACGAGTACATGCGCCACGGCGGCTCGGCGGGCTCCAACACGTACCCGGGCCGCACCATGAAGGGCAAGGGCATGCCGGGCCAGTACGGCAACGCCCGCCGCACGGTCCAGAACCTGAAGGTGGTCGGCGTCGTGCCGTCGCGCAACCTGGTGCTGGTGAAGGGCGCCATCCCCGGTGCGACCAGCGGCGTCGTCTACATCGAGGCCTCGCACAAGAAAGAGGGGCAGGCCATCAAGGCCTGAGGCCGGCTGTCCGTGACGCGGCGCTCGGGACGCGCAACCCCCGCCCGCGCCACGGGCACCGCCAAGGACGCGTCCGATGTTGGGTGAGCTTCTGTCCCTCGGGTGCGCGCTGACCTGGGCCACGGGAGTCATCCTCTTCAAGCGCTCCGAGGCGGTCTCCCCCGCCAGTATCAATCTCTACAAGAACACCGTGACGCTGGGGCTCCTCGGAGTCACGATGCTCGTCGCGGGCATCACCGTTGACACCGGCCGCAGCAGCGAGGACTGGGCGCGCCTCATCGTCAGCGGCGTGCTGGGCATCGCCATCGCCGACACCATGTTCTTCACGGCGCTCCGCCGCATCGGGCCCGGCCTCCTCGCCATCACCGGCTGCGTCTATGCCCCCCTGGTCGTGCTCTTCTCCACGTGGCTGCTCGGGGAGTCCATCGGCATGGCCTTCCTGGCGGGGGCCGCCCTCGTGGTGCTCGGGGTGGCCCTCGCGACCTGGCAGCGGCCCGGCACGCCCAGCCCCGCGTCCGCGCTCCCGCGCCGGGCCCAGCTCCGGGCCGTGGGCATCGCGCTGCTCGCCGAGTGCTTCATGGCCTTCGGCATCGTGATCGCCAAGCCGGCGCTGGAGAGGAGCAACCTCGTCGAGGTGACGACCATCCGGCTCCTGGCGGGCACCGCCGCCCTGCTCCTGATGCTCGCGCCCCTGCCGAACGGGCGCGTGCTGCTGCGCATCTTCCGCCCTCAGCCGGTGTGGCGAACGCTCCTGCCCGCCACCTTCCTCGGGACCTACGTGTCCATGATCCTGTGGCTCGGCGGCATGAAGTACACGACGGCCTCCGTGTCGTCGATCCTCAGCCAGATGTCCGTGATCTTCACCCTGCTCCTGGCCCACGTCTTCCTTGGCGAGAGCCTGTCCCAGCGGCGCATCGTGGGGGGGGGCGCCGCGCTGCTCGGCACCGCGGTCATCCTGCTCTGGGCGCAGTGAACCTGGACGAAGCGGTGGACCGCGCCGCGGGTGACGCCTCCGGTGGCCTCGTGCTACGTTCCCCTCCGTGAGCAACGAGCCCACCGAGCGCGAAGAGGCCCAACCCGACGACAGCGCCTGGGACCGCCGCCGCCGCTCGGTGGAGGAGCTGCGGTCCATCCTGCGCTTCTTCGCCGTCGTCCTGGGCGCCGTGGTGCTGGTGTTGGCGACGGTCGTGCTGGATGCCCTGTCCTCGGTCCTCCAGCCCCTGGCCATCGCGGTGTTCCTCGCGTACCTGATCCTGCCCGTGGTCAACGTGCTGGTGCGGCGGGGCCTGCCCCGGGCGCTCGCGTATACGATTGCCGTACTCGGGATCGTGACGACCCTCTACCTCATCGGGGAGCTGGTCGCCCTCAACGTGCAGCGCTTCCTCGACAACCTGGACTCCTACAAGGACAACCTCTCCCGCCTGGAGGCCACCGCGACCGACCTCGCCCGGCGCGTGCGCATGGTGCAACCCGACGAGCGCATCAGCGTCGAGAGCGTGCTGGCGCGGCTGCCCGACGACTTCGCCGCGCAGGTGCTCGGGGGCGGCACCACCATGTTCCTGGGCTTCGTCGGCAACCTGTTCGTGGTGGGGTTCTTCCTGGTCTTCGTGCTGCTGGAGGTGGAGCGGCTGCCCCAGCGCATCCAGCTCGCCTACGGGGAGGAGCGGGCGACGAGGCTCCTCGACGTGATGGGCGCGATCAACGCCAGCGTGCAGCGCTACATCGTGCTCAAGGTCATCGTCAGCGCGGCCACCGCCGCCGCGGCCATCGCCATCATGGCCGCCTTCGGGCTCGACTTCTGGTTCCTGCTCGGCGTGAGCGTGTTCCTCTTCAACTTCGTGCCCTATGTCGGGTCCATCCTCGCCACCATCGCGCCCATGGGCATTGCGCTGCTCCAGTTCCCCTCGCCATGGACGGCGCTCTGGCTCGGGCTGCTCTTGACCACCGTGCAGATGGGCTTCGGCAACCTGCTGGAGCCGGCCCTGCAGGGGCGCAACCTGAACCTGAGCCCGCTCCTGATCCTGGTCGCCCTGGCCTTCTGGGGGTGGCTCTGGGGCATCCTGGGCATGGTCCTCGCCGTGCCGCTCATGGTGACGCTCCGCATCGCGCTCGAGCACTTCCCGAAGACGCGGCCCGTCTCCGTGCTCATGGCCAACGTGTCCCATGGGGACACCCGCGAGAAGCAGCACCTGGAGCGCCTCGACTCCACCCACGGGCCGCGGGAGTAGCGGGTCTCGATGGGTCAGCCGTGCGTCACAGCGTCTTGAACGGAGCCTCGGGGTGGCGCCAGACCATGCGGCCCCCGACCACCGTGGCGAGGACCCGGGCGGTCCGCGTGGCGTAGGGCATGGCCACGGGGTCGACGTCCAGGATGGTCAGGTCCGCCGGCGAGCCCGGCTGGAGCACGCCTGCGTGAGAGGCAAAGGTGGCCCACGCCGGCCCCTGGGTGGCACCCCAGAGGGCCTGGTCCGGGCTCAGCGCCTGCCCCGGGCGCAGGGGGAGCGCCGGGTGGTGGCCCGTGGCGACCGCCAGACTGGAGAGGGGGTCGAGGCGCGACACCGGGAAGTCGGAGCCCAGGATGACGGGACAGTCGACGCGGGCGGCCTCTCCCCAGGCGTAGGCCAAGGCCATGCGGTCTCTGCCCAGGCGCCGCTCGGCGAACGGGGCGTCGTCCAGCGCGTGGAGCGGCTGCATGGACAGAATGGCGCCGAGGCGCGCGGCGCGGGACAGCAGGGCCGGCGACGCCACCTGGGCGTGCTCGACCCGGGGGCGGCGCCTGGGGGGGAGCTGGGCGAACGCATCCAGCACCTGCCCGAAGGCCCGGTCCCCGATGGCGTGGACCGCGACCTGGTGACCCGCCTCTGTGGCGAACAGGACGCGCTCCAGGAGGTCGTCGGGCTCGTGCAGTGTGAGCCCCTGACAGGCCGGGTCGTCGCAGTAGGGGGCGTCCAGGGCCGCCCCCCAGGAGCCGAGGGCGCCGTCCTGGAAGAGCTTGACCCCGCTCACGGTCAGGAGGCGTCCCCGCCACGGAGGTTCGGCGACGGCCTGGCGCCAGTCGGGCTGCTCTCCGTCGATGTACGCGTGGACACGGCACGTCAGGTCGCGTGCCTCGTCCATCTGGCGCAAGAGGGAGAGCTCCGGCTCCCGCAACCCCATGTCGTGGACCCCCGTGATGCCCGCCGCCGCCACCACCTTCAGGGCTTCGGCCACCAACGCGCGGAGCCGCGCGGGCGCCGGTGGCGGGACCCGCTCCAGCACCGGGCGCATCGCTCCGTCGATGAGCACCCCCGTTGGATCGCCGACGGCGTCGCGGACGATGCGCCCGTCCGGCGGGTCCGGCGTCTCGGCGGTGATGGCGGCCGCGGCCAGGGCGGCCGCGTTGACGAGGATCGCGTGGCCGTCGACGCGCCACAGCACGGCCGGACGGTCGAGGGCGGCGCTCAGCGCGTGGTGGGTGGGGAGCGCGCCGCTGGGCCAGCGCGCCTGATCCCAGCCGCTGCCCTCCACCCAGACGTCGGGCGGGAGCGTGCTCGCATGTTCCACCGCGCGCCCCACCAGCTCCGCGGGGCTCGCCCCCCGCAGGTCCGCGGCGGCGAGGGTCCGCGCCAGCCCGACCAGGTGGCAGTGGGAGTCGACCAGGCCAGGGACGACGACCCCGTCCAGGGCCACGCGCCGGGTGCGACGCCCGGCGAGTCCCATCAGCTCGGCCGTCGTGCCCACGCCCAGGACTCGCCCACCCCCGAGCGCGATGCCGCTGGCGACGGGGTGCCCGGGGCGGCGCACCCGGGTATTGATCAGGATGAGATCGGCAGTGTTTTCCACAGGGCATCCACAAGGCGCGCCGGCAGCAGGGCGCGCTGGAGAGGGCCAAGAATAAGGCTTGACACGAACTCGCGCGGAATCACGACGGGTTCTCCGCCCCGACGTGTGGAGAACCCGGGGACGGCAGCCGAAACAGCCGCCGGGTGTTCGCGACGGTTGCGGCGGCCAGCGCGGGGAGCGGCAGCTCCCGCAGCTCGGCCACCTTCGCGGCCACGTGGGTGACGAAGGCCGGCTCGTTCTTGCGCCCCCGGTGCGGGAGCGGCGCCAGGAAGGGCGAGTCGGTCTCGACGAGGAGCCGGTCCAGAGGCACCCGCCGCGCCACTTCGGGGATGTCCCCGGCGTTCTTGAACGTAACGATGCCCGAGATGGAGACGTGCCACCCGAGCTCCACGCACGCCTCCGCCATGCCGAGGGTGCCCGTGAAGCAGTGGATGACGCCACCCGCAGGCCCGATGCCCTCCTCCCGCAGGATGGCGAGGGTGTCCTCCTCCGCCTCGCGCGTGTGGACGACGACGGGCAAGTCCAGCTCCCGCGCCAGCCTCAGGAACCGCCGGAACCCGTCCCGCTGCTCCTCCCGCGGGCTGTGGTCGTAGTGGTAGTCGAGCCCGGTCTCCCCGATGGCGACGACGCGGGGGTCGGCGGCCAGGGCGCGGAGCCCCGCCATGGCGGCGTCGTCGATCAGCCGCGCGTCGTGCGGGTGGAACCCGATGACGGCGAACACGTCGTCGTGCTGCCGCGCGATGGCCACGGTCTTCTCGCAGGCGACCAGCGAGCTCCGCGACTCCACGTTGACCATCTGCACGACCCCCGCCTCCCGGGCGCGCACGATGGCCGCCTCCCGCTCGTCGTCGTGGCCCTTGTAGTCCAGGTGGCAGTGGGAGTCGATGAGCTGCAACGGCTCACGGTTCATGGCGCACCTTCCAGAGTAAGCACTGCGGCCTCGGGCCTCCCGCGACCGGACGAATGCCGGATGCTCCACAGGGGAGAGAGCCGCGTCTACGGGTCGTCCTCTGCTGGCGCCGCCTCGGCAGGGGCCACCCGATCCACGTCCCAGGTGCTCAGCGTCTCACCGACGAGGACGCGCACCTGCTTCTTGAGCAGGTGCAGCTCCTTGACCCGGCCGACCCCGTCTGGGGTGCTCACCGTCGCACCCACCCGCGGCAGGCTCCGGCGCAGCTCCATGTAGTGGTCCTGCTCGTAGCCGAGGCAGCACATCAGGCGACCGCACAGGCCGCTGACCTTCTGCGGATTGAGCACCAGGCCCTGGTACTTCGCCATCTTGATGGTCACCGGGGTGAACTCCGGGAGCCAGGTGCTGCAGCACAGCTCCCGGCCGCAGCTCCCGACGCCGCCGACCATCTTGGCCTCGTCGCGGATGCCTATCTGGCGCATCTCGATGCGCGTCCACAGGTGGGCGGCCAGGTCCTTGACCAGGGCGCGGAAGTCCACGCGGCCCTCGGCGCTGAAGTAGAAGATCGCCTTGTTGTCGCTGTGCATCAGCTCGACCGTGACGAGCTTCATGTCGAGGCTTCTGGCGCGGATGCGCTCCAGGCAGTACCGGAAGGCCTCGCGCTCCTTCTGGGCATTGAAGTCGTGGTGGCCGCGGTCCTCCGCGCTGGCCTTGCGCAGGATGCGTCGCAGGGAGCGGCGGGGGGCGAGCGCTGCGGTGGGAGTCCCCACCACCGTGGCGACGTTGGTGCCCTTGTCCGTCTCCACCACCACCCGGTCGCCCGTCCTCAAGACGAGATCGCCCGCGTGGAAGTCCGCCACCCGGTTGGTGGTGTCGAACTTGGCCTTCACGCGGCGGACCACCACCAGGTCGGGGTCGGCGAGGACCTGGGCGAGGAAGCCCTGGTCGAGGGCGTCGAGGAGGGGGAACTCCGGGTCGGCGTTCATGGGGGGCTCCGGTACGTCCGCAAGGGCGCCCCCCTACGCAGGGAGCGCTCCGCCGTCCTACGCGGCCATGCGCAGGAGCAGTCGCTCCGCCGCCAGGCGCGGGTTCACGTTGCCCCGCAGGGCGCGCTCGGTCTCTGATACCAGATCCAGGTCCGCGAGCAGACGGTCCGCCGGCCGGCGCGCAGCCAGCGCAGCGACCGCCGCCGCCCGGTCGTGGTTGGTCAGCAGCTCCGCCGACGCCCCCGCCTGTGCCAGCAGCAGGTCCCGCACCCACAGGCGCAGGAGGTCGAGGACCACCACCATGCGGGCCTTGTCCTCCGCCATGGCCGCCGCCACCGCGAGCACCTGGTCCGGCGCGGCGTCGTTCAGGGACACGAAGCGGTCGAGCCACTCCTCCCGGTGCCCGATGGCGTCCGTGTCGACGAGGGCGAGGGCCGCGCTCACGCTGCCGTCGGCCATGGCGGCGACCAGGTCCGCCTTGTCCGCGGGCACTCGGCGCCCCTCGGGCAGGTCCTCCGTGAGGATCTGGCGGATGGACGCCCGGTCCAGGGCGCCGAAGGACACCCGCTGGCACCGGCTCAGGATCGTCGGCAGCAGCAGGTGCGGGCGCGCGGTGAGGAGCACGAACACGGTCGCGGAGACCGGCTCCTCCAGGGTCTTGAGCAGCGCGTTGGCCGCGGGCTCGTTCATCGTCTCCGCCTCGCGGATCAGGATGACCCGCTGCCGCGCCTCCACCGGCGAGTAGCGCGCCACCTTCGAGACCTCGCGGATGCGGTCGATGGTGATGAACTGCACCACCGTCTCCACCCACTCGTCGCTCTTGCGCTCCAGGCGGGTGCGCCAGACGGTGACCACGTCCGGGTGGGAGCCGTGGCCCGCGCGCACGCACGCCGAGCAGACGCCGCACGGCCCGTCGGGCCTGCGATCACAGACCAGCGCCGCGGCGAAGGTGCGGGCGACCAGCTCCTTACCGACCCCCTCCGGGCCCGCGAACAGGTAGGCGTGCGCCACCGTGTCGCCACGGATGGCGCGCTGGAGCGTGTCGATGACGCGGGCGTGGCCGCGGATGCCGTCGAAGCCGGTGGCCATGGACCGGGGAGCATAGCGGGGGGCCGCGGGGGTGGCAAGGGCGGGGCGGACGGGCAGCCATCCTGTGCGACAGGCACCCCACGAGGAAGCGCGGAACGGCGGGGGTACGCGCTCAGCTCACGGCGAACCCTCGACGGGCCGGGGTTCTGTGCGCTAGACTCCGCGACATGAGTGCCCCAGCCGCCAACCTGACCCGCGACGACGACTCCCCGGTCGGTGACCAGTTCGTGACCCTGCGCGCCTCCTGGACGGACTACCTGCGCATCTTGAAGATGCGGGGCGACCACTCGGCGCCGCGCATCACCTACCACGAGGGGGTGGTCGAGATCATGTCCCCGTCCGACACGCACGAAGCGATCAAGTCCACCATCGGGTGCCTCGTCGAGGCCTACTGCCTCCACACCGGCCGCGACTTCAAGACCGTCGGCTCCTGGACCCTCAAGGACAAGGCGAAGCAGGCAGGCGCCGAGCCCGACGAGTGCTGGATCTTCACCGAGGGCCCGGCCAGCCGCCCCCACCTGGCCATCGAGGTGATCTGGACCTCCGGCGGGCTCGACAAGCTCGAGGTGTATCGGAAGCTCGGCGTGGCAGAGGTCTGGGTCTGGCGCAAGGGGCGCATCTCCGCGTGGATCCTGCGCGGCGACGAGTACGTCCAGGCGCCACGTAGCGAGGCGCTCCCGGGCATCGACCTCGTGGAGCTGGCCTCCTTCGTGGACCGGCCCATGACGAGCCAGAGCGTCCGCGAGTACACGGCGGCGCTGGAAGCGCGTGCAGCCCTTTGACCCACCCGTGACCACCCGATGACCCCGCACCTCCACAACGCCCGCGGCCTCGTCGTCGGAGCCGGCGGCCTCGGCGCCCCGCTGTGCGAGATCCTGGCGCGGTCCGGTGTGGGCACCCTGGGCATCGCCGACGACGACCGCGTGGATCTGACCAACCTCCAGCGGCAGGTGCTCTACGCCACCGAGGACATCGGCACCCCCAAGGTCGTCGCCGCCGCCCGCCGCATCGCCGCCATCGCGGACTGCCGCGTCGAGCAGCACGCCGTCCGGGTGACCGCCGCCAACGCCATGGCGCTCCTCGCCGGGTGGGACGTGGTCTGCGACGGCACCGACAGCCTGGACGCCAAGTTCCTGCTCAACGACACCTGCGTCGCCCTTGGCGTCCCCTTCGTGGTGGCGGGCATCCTGCGCTTCGCCGGGCAGGTGATGACCGTGATGCCCGGCGGCGCCTGCTATCGCTGCCTCTTCGAGGAGCCGCCCCCGCCCGACACGGTCCCCACGTGCGCCCAGGCGGGGGTGCTCGGCGCCATGGCGGGGGTCATCGGCGCGCTCCAGGCGGGCGAGGTGCTGCGCATCCTGCGGGGGGAGCGCCCTGCCCTCGCCGGCGCCATCCTGGTACACGATGCCCTCGTTGGAGAGGCCCGGCGCATCGCGGTACCGAAGAACCCCACCTGCCGCGCCTGCTGGAGCCCCTCATGAACACCCTCGACATCACCCGGGACACCTGCCCCATCACCTACGTGCGCACCAAGCTCGCCCTGGAGGCGCTCGCCCCCGGGGAGCGCCTGGTCGTCGTCATGCGGGTCGGTGAGCCATCCCGCAACGTGCCCCGCAGCCTGCGGGAGGACGGCTACCCGGTCATCGAGGAGGGCCCCGACGGAGAGCTCTACCGCCTCGTGGTGGAGCGCCCGTGACGCTGCGGGAGGACCAGATCCAGCGCTACGCCCGGCACATCCTGCTGCGCGAGGTGGGCGGCGTGGGGCAGGCCCGGCTGCTCGGTTCCCGCGTGCTGGTGGCCGGTTCCGCCGGCGCCGAGACCGCCCTGGTCTACCTGGCGGCCGCCGGGGTCGGCACCCTCGGTCTCCTCGGCGCCCCGGACGGCCTCGACGCCCGCCTGCGCGCCCTGAACCCGGACGTGGCCGTCACCACCGCGGAAGGCTCCTGGGACGTGGTGGTGGCGCTCGGACAAGTCGGGGCCCGCGCCGCAACGGACGCCGCCGGGGGCGCCCCCCTCCTGGCTGTGGGCGCCCCCGCCGGAGAGGGCGTCCTCCTCGCGTGGCTGCGCACCAAGGAGGACGGCTGCCCGCGATGCGCCACCCACCCGTGGGCGCCCGACGAGGCCACCGCCGCGCTTGCCGGCGCCTGGGCGGCCAGCGAGGTGCTGCTGGCGCTGCTCGGGCACCCCCGCCCGAGCGTCGTCGTGCTGCCGAGCGGCGCGACCCGGCCGGCCCCCAAGCACACATGCACCTGCGAGGCCCCGTGACGCTGCACGACCTGGAGCGCGCGGGCCTCCTCGACGCGATGCGCGTCCACGCCCGCGCAGAGGCTCCGAACGAGTGCTGCGGGCTCGTGCTCCGCGGCGACCCGCTGACCCTGCTCCCCTGCGAGAACGTGGCGGACGCCTGGCACGCCGCGGACCCGGACACCTTCCCCCGCACCTCGCGCACCGCGTACCTCATCGACCCGCGCGTCCTGATGGCCCACGAGGGCTCCCTGGTCGCGGTCTACCACTCCCACCCGGCGGGGGACGCGCGCTTCTCGCCAGAAGACGTCGCCATGGCCGCGCCGCTGGGCGAGCCGCTCTGGCCCGGCCTCACCTACGTCGTGATCGGGCTCGGGGATGGCACTGCCGACGCTCGCCTGTTCGCCTGGGACGACACCACCCACCGCTACGAGGAGCGCCCATGACCCCGACGACGACCCTGGACGACAAGCTCGCGGAGCTGGAGCGCCTCCTGGCGGAGCTGGACTCGGTGCTGGTCGCCTTCTCTGGCGGCGTGGACTCCGCCCTGCTGCTGGCGGTGGCCTCCCGCGTGCTCGGCGACCGCTGCACGGCGCTGACGGCGCTCAGCGAGACCCTGCCCGACCGGGAGTGGGAGGACGCGCGCGCCCTGGGCGAGCACCTCGGCGTGCGCCACGTGACCGTGCGGTCCAACGAGCTCGAGATCGAGGGCTACCGCACCAACCCGAAGGATCGCTGCTACCACTGCAAGACGGAGCTCTACTCCTTGTGCCGCCAAAGAGCAGACGAGCTGGGCATCGCCACCATCGTCGACGGCTGCAACCTGGACGATCTCGGCGACTACCGTCCCGGCCGCCTCGCGGCCGCAGAGAAGGGAGTGCGGAGCCCCCTCATCGAGGCGCGGCTCACCAAGGCGGACGTCCGCGAGCTGTCGCGGCGCCTCGGCCTGCCCACGTGGACCAAGGCGGCCTTCGCCTGCCTCGGCTCCCGCTTCCCCTACGGCACGGAGATCACGGCCGAGCGCCTCGCCCAGGTGGACCGCTGCGAGCAGGCCCTGCGCGCCTTGGGCTTCCCCCAGATGCGCGCGCGCTGGCACGACACGGTGGTCCGCATCGAGGTGCCGCCCGACGACCTGCCGCGGCTGGTCTCGCCGGAGATCCGCGACGCCCTGGTAGCCGCGTGCAAGGCCGCGGGCTTCCTCTACGTGGCCGTCGATCTCCAAGGGTACCGCATGGGGAGCCTGAACGAGGCGCTGCCGTCCGCCTCCCCCGTCGTCCCTCTCTCCCGCCTCGGCGCCCGGTAGCCCCCGATGCGAGACCCGCAAGCCGTCGCCGCGAAGTACGCGGCCGCCCGCGCCATGCTCGGGCGCGCCACCCGGATGCTGCGCTTCCGGCTCTGGGCCGCGCTCCTCGTCGCGCTGTCCGCGTACCTGGCCTTCCTGCCGGGCTTCGACAGCTTGAGCTACTACTTCTGCCTCGTCACGGCGCTGGTCGGGTCCCTCGCCGCCGCCCACGTCGGCGTCGGCGTGGTGCAGGTGGCGCGCCGGGAGCAGCCCGACGCCACCCTCGGCACGCTGCTGCGGGGCGCCGTCGGGGCGGCGCTGATCCTCGCGCACCTGCCCCTGCTCGTGATCAGCGCCAACGCGCTCCGCGTGAAGGTCTGCGACTACGCGGGCGGCGTGGCCTTCTGGTTCGTAGGCCCGCTCATCAGCATGTCCCTCGCAGCGGGCTTCGGGGTCGCCGCCGGGCTCTGGACCCGCCGGAGCGCGGCGGGGACGGCGCTGTTCATCGTGGGCACCCTCGCGTCCTTCGCGTGGCTCGCGTGGCACTTCTACACGGCGCCGCAGATCTTCGCGTACAGCCCCTTCTTCGGCGTCCTCATCGGGGCCATCTACGACGACGTCATCGGCATCTCGGGCACCCTCGTCCTGTACCGCATGAACAACGTGGTGCAGCTCGCGGCCGTCCTGCTCCTGACCCGCGCAGCCCTGGCCCCCGGCGCCCTCCGCGCACGCTTCACCAACCTCCGCGGCCGCGCCCTCGTCCCCGCCGCCCTGGCCCTCGCCGTCTCGGCCACCCTCTTCGGCTTCCGCGGCCAGCTCGGCTGGGAGGTGAGCGCCGGCGACATCCGCCGGGAGCTGGGCGGGCGCCACGACACGGAGCACGTCACCATCTGGTACCCCGCGGACGACCCGCGCTTCGTCAAGGACATCGCGTGGATCGCGGAGGACCACGAGTACCGCTGGCAGCGCCTCGCCGCCCTCATGGGCCCCCACCCGGTGCGCATCGAGTCCTTCGTCTACGGGAGCGCCGCCCAGCGCCGCCGCCTGATGGGCGCCGACAAGGTCTACGTCGCCAAGCCCTGGCTCCACCAGATCCACCTGGGGCGGCTCCCCTACGGGAGCGGCATCCTCGAGCACGAGCTGGCCCACGTCTTTGCCGGAGGGTACGCCCCCGGCCCGCTCCACGTCACCGCTCAGTACTGGGTGCTCCCCCACATGGCGCTGGTCGAGGGCCTCGCGACGGCGATCGAGTGGGATCGGGGCCGCCTGACCCCCCACCAGTGGAGCGCCGCCATGCTGGAGCTTGGAATTCTGCCGGATCTGGCGCGAATCATGGGCCCACAGGGCTATCTGACGACCTTCGGGGGCTCGGCCTACACCACCGCCGGCTCCCTCGTGCGGTGGCTCATGGACGAGCGGGGCATGCCCGCCGTGCTCCGCCTCTACGGGTCGGGCGACTTCCATGCGGCCTTCGGCGAGCCCATGGACGCGCTCGTGACACAGTGGAAGGACTTCCTGCGTGACCGCTCGCGCGTCCCCCTGGAGCCCGAGGATCTGGAGCGCGCCCGCTTCACCTTCGACCGCAAGCCCGTGCTCCAGCGGGTCTGCCCCATCGTCGTGGCGGGTCTGGAGCGGGAGGCGGACCGCTCGTTCCGGCGTGGCGACCTGAGGCGAGCGGCGGACATCCGGCGCACGGTGCTGCGGTGGACCCCCGACGAGCCGGGCAAGAAGGCGGCGCTCGCCAGCGTGCTGCTCGCGGCGGGCGACGAGGAGGGCCGCGCCCTGGTCGCCGAGGTGCTCGCCTCGGACCGCGCCGGCATGTTCCTGAAGGCGGCGCTCCGCGACCAGCTCGCGGACGCGGATTGGCGCGCCGGCAACGTGGACGCGGCCCGCACGGCGTGGGAGGAGCTGCGGTCGGCCCCGCTCGATCAAGGGAGCCTCCGCGGCATCGACGTGAAGCTGCGCGCCCTCGCCCACCCGGACCCGACCGTCCGTGACGGCCTGCGCGATGCGCTGACCACGCCGCGCAAGACCGAGGAGGCGCTCGCCTTCCTGCGGTCGCTCTCAGAGGCGGCCCCCGGAGACCCGCTGGTCGCCTATCTGTATGGCCGCCGCCTGTTCGTGGAGGGGCGCCACGCCGAGGCCCTGGAGCCGCTCCGCCGGGCTCGCATGGCAGACGAGCCGCGGACGGTCACCGCCGAGCGGGAGCGCATGCTGGGCGTGGCGCTCTACTTCGCGGGGGACCCGCAAGCGGCACACGCGCACTTCGCCATCGCGGACACGAGCCTCCCCGAAGGTGCGCTGGGGCTCCGCGGCGAGGTGCAGGGCTGGATGGATCGCTGCGCGTGGAAGGGGGCGGGGCACAGCACGGCGGCCACGGGGTCCATGCGGGTCGTGGCGGAGCCGGCCGTCCGGTCGGCGGGGGAGGCGCTGGCCTGCGACTGCGGGCGCCCCTAGAAGGAGGCGCCCACACCCGGATGATGCCCTACTCCCCGCCGAGCGCCTTGTGGTGCGCCTTCATGAGGCGACCGGCGACGCGGGACGCGCGGGTGCGCGGGATGATGCCCTTCTGGGCCACGTGGTCGATCACGCTGATCGCCTTCTGGACGGCCTCGGCCGCCGCGGCGGGATTGGACTCGATGGCCGCGCGGGCCTTCTTGACGAAGGTGCGCATCATCGAGGTGAAGTGCTGGTTGCGGGCCCGCCGGACCAGGGACTGACGGTGCCGCTTCTCGGCCTGCTTGTGCTGCGCCATGTTCGACTTCTCTCGGCTCGTGTCTGGGTTCGTCCGCATTCACACGGGACCGCGGCTTCTACCACAGCCCCTCGGGGGAGTCAACGGCGAGGTGGGCCGCACAGATCGAAGATCAGGCGCTCCATGATCAGGCCGTCGGAGAGCTTCGACGACTTGAGGTCCCGGTCCACACGGAACAGCGTCTCGAAGTGCGACGCCAGGGTGTCGTCGTCGAAGTGGCGGGCCTGCTCGAGCAGCTTCTTCGCGACGAAGGGGTGGATCTTGTTGTCGGTGGCGATCACGTCCGACGGCTTGCCGCGGCGGCTCTCGCAGCGCACGATCCAGAGCTGGCGGAAGTGCCGCGTCAGGACGGCCCCGACGGCGATGGGGCTCTGGGCGTGCTCCAGCAGGCTGTCCAGCGTCGCCAGGGCCTTGCGCAGGTTGCGCTCGCCGACCGCGTCGGTCAGGTCCCACACCGCGTCCTCGCGGGTGCGCTCCACGCACAGCTCCACGTCGCCGCGCTCGATGGGGCGGGCCCCGGCCGTGTACGCGATCAGCTTCTCGATCTGCCCGGTGAGCAGCATCAGGTCGGCGCCGGTGACCTCCGCGAGCAGCGCGGCCGCGTCGGGGCGTATCTGGAAGCCGAGGGAGCGGGTGTGGTCCGCGATCCAGGCCGGCACCTCCCGCGGCTTGAGCGGGTCGAAGCGGAACAGCCCCCCCGCCTTCTTCACGGCGCGCGGCAGCTTCAGGTTCCCGTTGACCGTCGCCCCCGGCACCACCAGCACCAGCGTCGAGGTCGGCACAGGGTCCTCCGCCCAGCGCGCGAGCCCCTCCGCCGCCTTGTCCTCGATGCCGCGGGGGCAGCGGACCACCACCACGCGGCGCTTCGACATCATGGGCATCGTCGACAGCGCCGTCCCGATCTGGTCCGGAGACGCCTCGCCGAGCTGGAACCGGTCCACGTTGAAGTCGCGGAGCCCGTCGCCCAGCGCGGCCGCTTCGACCATGCGGGCGGCCTCGTCGACGAGCAGCAGCTCCTCGCCCTCGATGAGATACACGGGCAGCACCGTGGCGAGGGACTGCTGCAGCTGCTTGACGCGGGGGTCCATGGGGAAGCTCCGATAGCAGAGCCGGCGCTCCGAGCGCAAGCGGCATCCGAGGCGGAGGGCGCGAATCCCTACCGGGGTGTCCGCATGCTTGACGGTCCTTTCGGGGGGTGGCTAAGATGGTCCGGCTTTGGCCCCCCCCGGTCCCTGGAGGCTCCTTCCGATGACACGCCGCCGACTCGCGCTGCTCCTCGCGGCCCTGCTCCTCGCCTCGTCCGGGTGCGAGCGCATCCGCGCGGCGCTGGAGGAGCGCCAGGAGCTGACCGCCGAGCAGCGCGCCATCCAGGCCTACAGCGACGCCACGCCGGCAGTGAACCAGGCCCAGGGACGCTTCGTGCAGGTTTGGGAGCTGGCCGTCAAGAACGAGCAGGTGGAGCCGCTGCGCGCGGCCATCGAGAAGGACGTGGACCCGGCGCTCGACGCCTACGTCGAGGCGCTGCGCGGCATGCCCGCGACCACGCCGGACCTCGCGCGCATCCACGGGCTCCTCGTGAGCGCCTACTCCAAGCTCCAGGCCGACGTGAAGGTCTTCCGGGAGGCGCTGAGCGAGGAGAACCGCAAGGAGCCCGTCGACGCCCTGATCGCGCAGCTCGACGAGCTGACCAAGGCCGAGGACACCTACCGCCGCGAGCTGAAGTCCTACTACGAGAAGCACAACATCACCCTGATCACCGAGAAGGGCGTCGAGAACGACCCCGCCAAGGGTGCCGAGGGCGCAGAGGGGCCCGCGACCGGAGCCAAGCGCACCGCGCCCGCGGGAGGGACGCCTGACAAGCCCGCGGCCGGGGCCCCAGACAAGGCCACGGCCGGGACACCCGACGAGCCCGCGAACGCCCCGGAGCCGTCCAAGGCCATACCCGAGCCGGGCCCCGGCGACATCCCGCCGGCGGTCGACCCCGCGGAGCCCGCCTCCGACGCGTCCCCCTGACCCCGTGAACCCGCGCGTGACCCACCCAGCCGAGACGCGCGCCCCCGGCGCCCTCGCGCTGGCCCGTGAGGTGCTCCGCACCATGCGGCCCCACCAGTGGGTCAAGAACCTGTTCCTGCTCGTCCCGCTGGTCTTCGCCCAGAAGATGCTCATTCCGGGCACATTTCTACCCAATACCGGCCCCGTTCTGCTCAGCATCGCGGCGTTCGTCGCATTCAGCATCATGACGGGCTCCGTCTACATGCTCAACGACCTGCTGGACCGGGACAAGGACCGCCTCCACCCCGCCAAGCGAGCGCGCCCCATCGCGTCGGGCCGCCTGCCGGTCACCGTCGCCAAGGTCGCCGGGGCGGCACTGACCGCGGCGGCCATCGCGGGCGCCTTCGCCATCGGGTGGCGCTTCGCCGTGGTCATGCTCTGCTACTGGGGCGTCAACGTCGCCTACTCCTTCCACCTCAAGCACCTGGTCTTCGTGGACGTGGCGGTGATCGCGACCGGCTTCATCCTGCGCATCCTGGCGGGGGCCATGGCCATCGACGTGCCGGTGACCCTGTGGCTGTATGCGTGCACGTTCCTTCTGGCGCTCTTCCTGGCGCTGGGCAAGCGCAAGCACGAGCTCCAGTTCTCGGGGGGCGAGCACACGCGGAAGGTGCTCCGCCGCTACAACATCGCCCACGTCAACGCGGCGCTCATCGGCACGGCCGTCGCAACCGCCTGCTGCTACACGGCCTACACGCTCAGCGATCACACGTTCGACCAGTTCGGCACCCGCGCCCTGGTGGTCACGGTCCCGTTCATCGCCTTCGGGCTCGGGCGCTTCGTCTGGCTCCTCAACCGCCCGGGGGAGGCCCAGAGCCCCACCGACCGGATGCTCCGCGACGGCCCGTTCCTATTCAACCTCGCGCTGTGGGCGGTGGCCGTCGTGCTGCTGGTGTACTGGTCATGAGGTGGCTGCCCGCGCTGGCCCTCGTGAGCTGCGCCGGGGCGACCGCCGTGCCCGCGGAGACGGTGCCACTGACCCCCGTGGAGGAGACCCGGACGCTGCTCGAGGCCGCGGCCCTGAGCACCTGGGTGGAGGCGCGCTACAACCCCTGCGACTGCCCGTGTCCGCCCTTCGAGGTGCGCCTCGGGGACCGGTGGCTGCGCGCCCTGGTGCGCCCCGAGGCCGATCCGCCGACCACGCTGCTGCTTGCGGCGGCGACCGAAGCCCTGGCGGCGGGCCGCACCCCCACCTACGCGATCATCGGCACCCTGGACGACAGCGTCCGCCGGTGCTCCACCAACGCCCTCGTGGTGCGCGTGGACGCCACGGACTGGAGCCCGCAGGTGCCCCCTCCCCTGCCCGAGCCTCCCCCCGAGGGCGAGTAGTCAGCCGTCCTCGCGCCTCGCCTCCTCCAGCTCGCGCCGCACCCGCGACACGTAAAGCGACCCGATGGCGAGGCGCATGAGCTGGTAGAGGAAGATGACGCTGGTGCTGAAGGCGTCGACACGCGGCACGGTCGCGAACGGCCCGTACAGCTCCCGCATGGCGACCTGGGTGGTGCCGATGCCCGAGACCGTGATGGGGATGGTGCCGATGAAAGTGAGGATCGGGTTGTAGAGCAGCAGCACGTCGAAGGGCACGGGGACGCCGAACAGGTCCAGCAGGACGTAGTTCAGCACGGTGTAGAGCAGCACGACGACCATGCGCATGGCCAGGAGCACGCCCCAGTCCCGCAGGCGCGCCCGCCGGAACGCCGAGAAGATGGACCAGGCCCGCAGGCGCCCGAGAACGAAGAAGTCGAACCCGCCGTTCCAGTAGACGAAGCTCCCGGCGACCAGCGCGTACAAGGCCACGTTGATCACGAGGAGGCTCTGCCGCATCACGGGGCCCACGGCGTCGGGGTTCAGCGCGAGGCCCGCCGAGATCAGGATGTTGAGCGCCAGCAGGTCCACGACGTTGAGCAGCACGAGGCTGGACGCGCCCTCCAGGAACGGGATGCGGGCCTTGCGCCGCAGGAACAGCGCCATGGCCGCCGCCGCCGCGTTGTAGTTCACGATGTTCAGGAAGTAGCTGGCTCCCTTCAGCGGCAGCAGGTCCCGAAAGGCGACGGGCTTGTTGAGCCGCGTGAACAGCGCGGCGAGGCAGCGCGTGTCCCACAGGAAGATGACGACGTTGCCGGCGATGACCACCGGCAGGACCAGCTCGAACCGCACGGACCGGATGGTCTGCCACACCTCGTCCAGGTCCGTGGTCAGCGCCAGATAGGAGAGCAGCCCGAGGGCGACGGCCCAGATCAGGATCTGCCGCAGCAGCGCACGTCGAGCCGGTGAGAGGGCGACCATGGCGCCCCCTTTTCGGAGGTCGGTGGTCAAATGTCAACCTCCTCCAGACAGACGGGGTGCGCAGAGGCGAGGATCGGAGGGTGATGCGACGTCCCGGACCCGGCGCGTCCGCGGGACGTCGGGCGCGTTGACGAGCGGGCCTCTGCCCTGTAGACAGGGCACGGAGGCGCTCATGCAGACGAACGCTCGGGATGCGGCCCTGGAGGCCCTGCTCGCCGTGGAGAGGACGCCCGTCGGCGCGCAGGACGCCCTGGCGGCGGCGCTGGGCAAGGTCGCGGACCCGCGGGACCGGGGCCTCGCCACCATGCTCGTGTTCGGGGTCCTGCGGACCCGCGCGGGCCTGGACCACGCCATCGACGCCTTCGCGACCCGTGGCACGTCGGGTCTCGATCTGGTGACGCGGACTGCGATGCGCATCGGGGCGTTCCAGCTCCTGCACCTGGACCGCGTCCCCGCCCGGGCAGCGGTCTCCGCGGCGGTGGACCAGATCCGCGCCCGCGGCGACCAGCGCCGGGCCGGCTTCGCCAACGCCGTGCTCCGGGGTCTGGCCCGCGAGCCCCAGCGTGGGGCGCCCCCGGGTGGTGGGACCCTCGAGGCGCTCTCCATTCGCACGAGCCACCCGGTCTGGGTGCTCGACGCGCTGCGGGCCGTGGTGGGCGACGCCCTGGAGGCCCACGCGCTCGCCTACGCCCATGAGGCGCCGGCGGTGGTGCGCTGCCGCATGGGGGAGCGGGAGCGCGCCCTCGCGTGGGTAGCGGCGCAGCCGGGGGCCACGGGCGAGCTCGGGACGGAGCCCCACGCCCTTCGCCTCACCGGGGTCGACCCCCTGCTCGCCACGCCCTTCGCGGAGGCGCTGTGGGTGCCTCAGGACGAGGGCTCCCAGCGGGTCGCGCGCCTGCTTGGCGCTGCGCCGGGCGAGCGGGTCCTGGATCTCTGCGCGGGCACCGGCATCAAGACGACCTGGCTCGCGGAGGCGGTGGGCCCCGACGGCGCCGTGGTCGCGACCGACCAGGCCCCCCACAAGCTGGAGCGCCTCCGCTCCCTGGTGCAGCGCTGGCGGGTGAGCGACCGGGTGACGACGGCGGCGCTCGATGCCACGGAGCCCCTCGCGCTGGGCACCTTCGACCGCGTGCTGGTGGACGCGCCGTGCTCGGGCCTCGGCACCATGCGGCGGCGCCCCGAGATCCAGTGGAGGCGGCAACCGGGGGACGTGCGGGCGCTGGCGGCCATGCAGCGCGCCATGGTGCTGCGGGCGGCGGACGCCCTGCGCCCGGGCGGCACCCTCCTCTATGCGGTGTGTACCTTCACCCGGGACGAGGGGGAGCAGGTTCTGGGCGGTATCCTGGGGGAGCGCCCGGACCTCGCGCTGGATCCGCCCACCGAGGCGAGCCCCGACGGCTTCGTCCGCACCTCGCCCCTCACCGACGGCATGGACGGCTTCTTCATGGCGCGGCTGCGGCGGCGTTGACAGCGGGGCTCAGCCGAGCCCCCGCCCGTGGATCTCGTCCTCGTCCATGCCGAGGTAGTGCCCCACCTCGTGGAAGACGGTGATCAGGATCTGCTCCTCCAGCTCCTCGCGGCTTCTGCACGCGCGCTCCAGGTTCTTCTGGAAGAGCAGGATGATGCCGGGACCGGCCGTGGTCCACGGGTCCTCCGTGGTGCGCTCGCGCAGGGAGGCGCCCTGGAACACGCCCAGGAGCTGGAGCGACAGGGGCTTCTCCCCCTCGATCTGGTCCTCGGGCCCCGGGTGGTCCTTGACGCCCATGCTCAGGTTGTCGATGGCGTCGTGGACGTGGGGGGGGAGCCGCTCGATGGCCCGCCGCATCAGGTGGTCGAAGGTGTGCCGGGAGACGCGGAAGGGGCGGGGAAAGGCGTCAGGGTCCAGTCGCTCGGCCCGCTCGTACTCGCGGTCGGCCTCTCGCAGCCGCCCAGCCAGCTCCAGGGCGGTCGCCAGCACGTAGTGGGCCTCCGCGTCGTCCTTGTCGAGGTCCACCGCTGCCCGCGCGTCGTCGAGGGCCCGCGCGGGGTCCGCCAGGTCCAGCCACGCGGACGCCCGGCCGAGGAGCGCGCCGATGGACTCGGGGTCGAGCGTAGCGGCGCGGCCGAAGGCGGCCACGGCCTCGTCGGGCGCCTCCAGCTCCGCCGCCACCCAGCCCGCCAGCTCGAAGACCTCCGGGTCGTCCGGCCACTTGCGCATGGCCTTGTGCGCGAGCTCCGCCGCGCGCTCCAGCTCCTCCGCGTCCAGGGCGGCCCGCAGCTTCGCCACGGTCTCGTCACGGGTGGGGAACAGCCAGCTCATCGTGCGCTCCAGATGGCGGAGCATAGCGAGGGCGCGGGGCGCGGGGCAAGGTCCGGCGGGCACCGGTGGAGGCTGGGCGCTTCAGTTTCAGGCTCAAGGGTTCGGTGCTGCCCACCGATGTGCACTGGGAGCGACACGGAGGCACACACCCCATGGGTCATCACGCCAGCACGGCTCGGGTCCAATTGCCAGAGGAGGGCACGACGGTCGAGGCCCTCATGCGGACCATCCGCCAAGGGGCGGTGCTGCTCGATCAGCACGGGCGCCTGTTGGCGGGCAACGCGCCGGGCTACGCCATGCTCGGCAGATCTGAGGGGTCGCTGGTCGGGCGCCCATTTACGAGCGTCGCCGAGGTGCGCCCCGCGAGCGTCTTCCGCGACGTGCTCTCTGCCGCGTGGGGCGGCCAGGAGGCGAGCGTGGTCGCGCGGATCCGGACGCCCGACGGCCACCAGGAGGTGCTCGCCGACCTGTCGCTGTTGCGCACCGACGACGGCGAGGGCGCCTACGGGATCCTGGCCCACCTCACGGACCTGAGCGCGGTCCGCAGGCGCCAGGAGCGGGACCGGGAGCACCACCGAAAGCAGATGCAGGCCGAGAAGATGCAGGCGCTGGAGCAGTTCGCGGCGGGCATCGCCCACGAGCTGAACAACCCGCTGGCGAGCGTGGTGGGCTTCGCGGAGCTCCTGCTGCTCGACGGCGACCTGGACGACGACACCCAGGAGCAGATCCGGTCCATCATCGAGCAGGGGCGGCGGGCGGCCAACGTCGTCCAGAAGCTGTCCACCTTCGCCAACCCCGCAGCGCCCAAGCCAGAGCGCATCGCGGTCAACGATGCCGTGGCCGCGGCCCTGGAGCTCCTGGACCTGGAGCTGCGGACGCACCACATCCGTGTCGAGACGTCCCTGGGCCGGGACCTCCCGAGCCCCGTCGCAGACGGGCACCAGATCGTCCAGGCGCTCTGCGCCATCATGACCAACGCCATCACGGCGATGTACGACACCAACGGCGCGGGCGTCCTGCGGATCACGACCACGAGCCCCCACGCGGGCTGGGTGCGCATCGCCGTGCGCGACGACGGCCCGGGCATCCCCCCCCAGGTGATCTCCCGCATCTTCGACCCCTTCTTCACGACGCGGGACATCGGGCGCGGCGCGGGGATCGGGCTGTCCATGGTCTACAGCCTGGTCCAGGAGCACGGGGGCGAGGTCCGAGCGCTCAACGGCGCACGAGGCGCCACCCTGGAGATCGACCTCCCCGTCGAGGACACGGTGGACGAAGCCGAGACCGAGACGCTGCCCCCGCCCCGCATCCTGGTGGTCGACGACGACGAGGCCATGCTCCAGCTCGTCCGCCGCGCCCTGGAGAGCCGGGGCTACCAGATCACCACCGCCTCGGACGGGGCCCAGGCCCTCGACCGGATGCGCAACGAGGACTGGGACGGCATCGTCATGGACCTGCGGATGCCGCGCATGAACGGCGAGGAGGTCTACGGCCGCATCCTGGAGGAGCGCCCGAGGGTGGCGGGCCGCATCCTCTTCATGACCGGCGACACGGCGGGCTCCAAGGCCCACGAGTTCCTCCAGGCCTCGCGCGTCCCCCACCTCTACAAGCCCTTCTCCGTCCGCACCGTCCGCGCCGCCGTCGACCAGCTCGTGGAGAGCCACCGGGGGTGAGGCGGGGAGTGGATGGGCATCTGGATCCGGACCCGGTCGCAGTGGGTGGCCGGTGACCCCCGGACTGCCGGAGCTGGCAGCTCCCCCCCCGAGAGGTGAGCGCCTCGGTGCGGCAAGATGGATGGGCGCGGCAGGCGGCGGGCGAGAGTGGACCGGCCCTACTTGCAGGTGTCGTTTGTGCCGAGAGCCATGGTGTTGCACCCAGATGGGCACGCGACGACCATACCCTGGCCCGAGGAGTTGCACTTGTGGAGCTTGCCGTCGCTCTTGCAGGTCCACCACTGCGCCCCGCCGTAGGACGAGTTCGAGCAGGACCAACCCACGTCGGACCCGATGCAGAGGTCGTGCTTGCCCAGGCCGTTGGAGAAGCAACCATACTGGGAGCAGGTCTCGACCTGCGGGACATTGTTCACGCAGCGATAGCGACTCCCTCCACTGCATGTCCAATACTGGGTACCGTTGTAGCTGGAGTTGGCGCAGCTCCAGTTGATGGGCGCCGTCCCGCAGTTCGAGCCCGTGTAGCCGCCCGTGCACGTGCAGACCCCTGTGCTCGTGTTGCACGTCCCGTGGCCCGAGCAGTTGTTCGGGCAGCTCACCACGGGCGCCGTCCCGCAGTTCGAGCCCGTGTAGCCGCCCGTGCACGTGCAGACCCCTGTGCTCGTGTTGCACGTCCCGTGGCCCGAGCAGTTGTTCGGGCAGCTCACCACGG
>BTVJ01000104.1:0-24217 GCA_045863395.1 Myxococcales bacterium | reverse complement strand
TCGTCACGCTCGCGCGCCGCCTCGTCACGCTCGCGCGCCGCCTCGTCACGCTCGCGCGCCGCCTCGTCACGCTCGCTCCTGGCCCGCTCGGCGGCCGTGGGCACCCAGCGTCGGCCCTCGGCGTCGTAAGCCAGGCGCAGCACCGGCGCGATCTCGGTCTGGGTGACCACACCATAGGCGCGCACGGACTCGATCCACGCCGGTCCAGAGCCTGCATAGGAGCGCACGAACAGGCCGTCCGCGCTGCGGCGGAACACCTGCACGGCGAAGCGATCCGGGCCCTTTGGCGCGCGATCCACCACGTCCGGGTCGAACACGACCAGCTCCGCGACGCCAAGCTGCGCGTACTTCTGAGGGGCGCCCTCGTAGTCCTTCTTCCAATCCTCGCTGACGATCTCGACCGCGAGCTGCGGTGGGACATGACCGGGGCGCCACGTCTGGAACGAGGCCGGCAGGGGGTCCGGACGCCTCGGGAGCAGATAGACATCTGGAGAAACCCGCACCAGCGGTTCGCTCTCGACCCAGGCAAAGAAGGCGTCCGCACCGACAAAGGCCTCGGCCAGGCCAAGCTCCCCGACGCGCTCGAGCAGCACCGCCTTGAACGCGTCGATGGCCTCGTTCTGGCGAGGGTTCTGCCCCATGTCGTCCTCGTCCGTCAGATACCAGCTCGACCAGTCCACCACCTCGGAGACCCCCACGTCCCACACCACGCTGAGCACGCAGGGCGGTCGGCCTCGCTGAGTCTGGACGGGCGCCGGAGCCGCTGGAGTCTGATCGGCTCCGAGTGCTGAGCGAGATGCGAGCGCCATGTGCCCTCCTTGGGGTCCGACGCCTGTAGACAAGTCGAGGACCGCCTTGCCAGACTACCACCGTGCACTCGAGGCGGGCAACAGCGGGTCCCTCGTGGCCATGGTGGCAGGCCCCGATCAGCCGAAGCGAGGCAACGTGGGCCGCGCATCGGTCCCCTGCCTCACCAGGGCAGCAGCACCACGGCCTGGTGGACCCCGGGGGCGCCGGGCGCACCCGCCTTCCCCTTCGAGGGCCCACCGGCCCCGCCCACACCACTCTGGCCGGAGAGCTGGGCCGCGTTGCCGTCCTCCAGGGGCTTGATCTGGGTCCCCGCAGGAGCATGGACGGCGACGGCAATGGACGGCCCCCCCGCGCCGCCACCACCACCGCCGCCCGACCCGCCCGTGCCGCCGTGGCCTCCATTGCCGCCCTCGCCAGCGCACCACACCTGGGGGTCGCCCGAGCCATCGGGGCCGCCGACACCGCCGTAGCCTCCGACGCCTCCGACACCCCCGGAGCCGCCCTTGCCACCGGGACCGCCCTTGCCCGTGACCAGGGTGTTCGCCTTGATGACGGGCAGCCCCACAGGCGGGCTGGTCCACGTGAGGAAGAGCCCGAAGGCCGCGCCGCCAGAGCCGCCGCCCGAACCGCCACCTCCGGCGCACCCCCCCGATCCTCCGCCCCCCCCGGAGCCGCCGACGTCCGAGGCGCCGCTCGCCCCCTGGCAGGAGTATGTCTCTACGCCGCCGCCTGCGCCGCCGCCACCGCCACCCGCGCCTGCCTTGGCGACCCCGCCCGTGCCGCCAGATGCGCCAGCCCAGAGGCCGCCCGACACGGAGCCCCCAGCGGCGCCGCTCCCCGCCGCACCGTGCTCACCTGGGGGTCCGCCTTTGCCGTCCTTGCCGTCCGTGCCCCCGAGGCCCACATGGCAGTAGCCGCAGTTGAAGGAGTCCCAGGTGCAGGTCTTGCCGTCGTACAGCACGGACTGGAGGGCGTCGCCGCCCGGCGCGCCGCCGCCACCGCCGGCGGGCACGCCCGGCTTGCCTTGCTCGGTCGCCTTGGGGTTCTGCGATGCGTAGGCCGGGCAGTCGCTGGCGCTGCCGGACTCGTTGTAGACCGGGCAGCGGGATTCGCCCCCGGCGCCGCCGCTGACGTCGACGCCCCCGCACTGCCGCACGCCGCCGGCGCCCCCGGCCAGGGCGTTGGCTGCTACGCACACGCCTCCGACGTCATAGGCTTTCTTGCCCGGCCCGCCCGGCGCGCCATCGTCTCCGTGGGCCCCGTCCTTGCCCGCCACACCGGGCCCACCCTCGCCCGCGACCACCCGGTTGCCGCTGAAGAACACCTGAGCGCCCGCGTTGCGCAGATAGACCGCGTAGGAGGACGCGCCCTCGCCGGTCTCCACGACCCCGAGGACCGTGCAGCCGTCCATGCCCGTCGGCGTTGACGGCGGGCTTGCAAAGGCCGCGCTGACAGTGCCCGGCACCGAGGGGCTCGCCTTGGCGGGCAGCAGAGTGGACTCGTGCACGGACGGCTGGCGCGCCGAGAAGCCCAGGTCGAAGCCGCAGTAGACGCTGACCCCCGCGTGGAGGGCGGCCCCCCCGTCGAACTGGCCGCCGGTCACGTACACGTGAGGCCGCGCCTGGTCCTTCGCCCGCTCCAGGCCCCGCTTCACCGTGCGCACAGGCTGGGCCGGGGTGCCAGGGGCGTCGTCCGAGCCGGTGACCGAGACGAAGATCGCCTTGTCCGGCATGCCGTCGATTCCGTCGCAGTTCTGGTCCACCCCGTCCGGCGAGTCGTCGGGCCCGAGGAAGGGGCACTCGCAGCCGTTGCCGGCCACCTTGTCCGCGTCCACCCACCCCGGGGCGCACTTGAGCGCACAGGTCGGCAGGGGAATCGTGGGTGCGCAGACGCCGGTGGCGTGGGGGGCCACCACCAGGCCGCAGTCGATGCCGCAGGCACCGCAGTGGGCGTCGGTAATGTAGAGCCCCGTCACCGGGTCACGGAAGCCGTCATCGACGACCCCGTCGCAGTCGTTGTCGAAGGTGTCGCACACCTCGGGGGACGGCGCCTCCGCCGTGCACTGCCAGCCCGCCGCTCCGCCACACACCAGGAGCCCGACGCAGGTGCCAATCCCCTCCGCCGTCGCGACGCAGGTCTGATCGGGGGGCAGCCCCTCGTCCACGACCCCGTCGCAGTCGTCGTCCAGACCGTTGCAGTCCTCGGCGGCCGGGAGGAGCGCGTCGCAGGGGGAGAACCCATCCTCCATGCAGGTGGACGTGCCGAGGCAGGAGCCGAAGCCGTTGTCCCGGGAGCAGGTCACGACCAGCCCCACGCTGGCCGGGAGGCACGCGCAGGTCCCCGCCGTGGGCCGGCAGCTCCCGTCGGTGCAGGCGTAGCCCTCGGGGCAGACGCCGCACGCAGGGAGACACATGCTGTCGCCGTCCACGAGGCCGCAGGAGCCGCCCGGGCAGTCGGCGTCGTCGACGCAGGACACGCATGCGTAGCCCGCTATGGGCTCGCAGGTGAGACCGTCACTGGTCGCGTACCCAGGGTCACAGGAGACGACGCGGCACGACGCGGGAGGAACCTCCAACGAGCAGGCGGCCGTGCCGTGCGGAACGTCGGCGCAGGCGACCCCACACGCCCCGCAGCTCTCCGGCCCGAAGTACCAGCCGCCGACCTTGTAGTCCTCGTCCACCTCGCCGTCGCAGTCGTCGTCCTTCCCATTGCACTCCTCGGGCGCCGGGGCCGACGCCGAGCAAATCCAGCCGTCCACGAAGTCGCAGAGGGCCTCGCCGACGCACACGCCGCCCTCGCTCTCTCCGGCACAGGGGCGCACTTGGAGCTTGTCCTCCCACGCGCAGGGGCAGATGCCGCCAGGGGGGGCGCAGACGGCGCCGGCTCCCGAGGGAACGCAGTCCAGTCCGGGCGGGCAGGCGCCATTGTCGCACGGCTCGACGCAGAGGAGCGTCCCTCCGACGGCGGTGCAGGAGCCGGCGTCGCAGTCACTCTCGGCACCGCAGGGCAGGCACACGGCGCGACGCTCCGTGGCGACATCCTCCCCAGGGACGTCCGGGGCACCCGCGTCCACGGACACCGAGCCTCCGGAGTCGCCCGGACCATTGACGCCGTTGGGGGCGCCCGGACCGAACTGGACGGCCCCGTCGCCGGCGGGCGCGTCCGAGCACGCGCCGAGCGCCAGAGACAGCAGGATCACGGTGTGTGGGGACCGGTGCATGGGTCACCTCCTTGGCGGGACCAAGTCTACGCCCCCGAGCAAGTCGCTGCCACCGGTTCGTTGCCAAAGTACCTCGCCGTGATCACGGCATCGTCATCACCAGGGTGCCGCCCGCGGTAAGGGCCGCGTGATCGATCCACCACTCCTGTACGGGGGCCCCGTTCCACGTCGCTCCCGTGGCCACGGCGCCCGTGGACGCTCCCGGCCACTCGACGATCACGTCCCCGCCTGGCAGGTGCAGCGTCACCTGATCGAAGATCGGCGCAAGCACCGTGTAGCCGGGCACACACGGCGTCGGGTAGAGCCCCATGGCGGCGAAGGCGTACCAGGAGGACAGCGTCCCCGCGTCGTCGTTGCCGACGAGCCCGTCGTAGGTGGTCTTGTAGCTCACGTCCGCCACCCACCGGGTCCACCTCTGCGCCAGATCAGGGCGCCCGGCCCGGGCGAAGAGCACGGACGCATGGATGTCGGGCTCGTTGCCGTGGTAGTAGAACGGCGACGGAAGATCGAACTGAAACACGTCCTTGGCCTGCTGGAAGAAGTCGTCCAGCTTGGCGACGAAGGGCTCGTCCCCGCCGAACAGCGCCCGCAGGCCCGGCTCGTCGTGGGGAACGAACCACAGCCACTGCCACGCGGTCCCCTCCACGTACCACTCGTTGCTGAAGGACCACAGCTTGGGGTCGAAGGGCCCGTCCCAGGTGCCGTCCGACATCCGGGGCCTGAAGAACGCGCTCTCCGGGTGGAAGAGCGGCGCGTATGACTTGGCTCGGGAGTCGTACACAAGCGCGTCGTCCTCTCGTCCCAGAGACTCGGCGAACCGCGCGAGGCAGAAGTCGTCGAAGGCATACTCCAGCGTGAGAGAGACTGACTCCTTGTGCAGGTCCGACGGGCAGTACCCATACTCCAGATACTCCTCGATGCAGTCCCTCCCGCCGTATCCGCCTGGAGGCAACGGGCCGTTTGCCGCCTGATGGAGACCCTCATAGAGAGACTCCTGATCGAAGCCCGTAATGCCCTTGAGGACACTGTCCGCCGCCAGGGCCGCCGCGTGCTGCCCGATCATGCTCCCCGTGTCCCCCGCGCCCATGGGCCAGCGCGGCACGTAGCCGCCTTGCTCCCGCATGGCGACCAGAGATCGCATCACGTCCCGCTGCCTCTCGGGCCACAGCAGGGCCAGGAGCGGGTGCTGGGTGCGGAAGGTGTCCCACAGGGACATGTCCGTCATGTAGGTCCAGCCCTCCGCGACGTGAATCTGCTTGTCGAAGCCCCGATACCGTCCGTCCACGTCGCTCCAGATGGTGGGCATCTGCAGCGCGTGATAGAGCGCGGTGTACAGGATGACTCGTTGGTCCTGCGTGCCCCCCTCCACGTCCATCACGGACAGCTCCGCCTCCCAATCGAGCAGCGTCTGCGCCCGGGTCGCGGCAAAGTCGAAGGCCGGAAGCTCCGCGGCGAGCGCCTTGCGCGCGCCTTCGATGTCCACATAGGACAGGCACACCTGCACCTCCACCGTCGGACTCGCCGCCGTATCGAAGCGCAGCCAGGCCCCCACGTGGCCCGGATCCGCCTCGGTCGCCGCGTGGGCCACGCCCTCCTGAATCGAATCCGCCGAATCCCACGTACCGAAGCCGGTGAAGTCCCGATTGAACCGCGCGACGAAGTACACGTCGAAGCCGCCGTAGCGCCCCGCGAAGTTGCCTTGGTTGTGGGTCATACCCGAGACCGTCCGCTCGGTCGGGTCCACGGTCACCTCCCCCACCGTGCAGCGCCCGTTGGCGATGGCCGCGCTGGCGTCGAGCAGGATCACCCCCTCGGCGGGCGCGTCCATGAAGGTGTAGCGGTGGTGGGCGCACCGGGTGGTCGCCGTTACCTCGGCGCGCACCCGCGGGTCGGTCAGAGTCACCGCGTAGTATCCGGGCTGCGCCACCTCGTCGTCGTGGGTGAACGGCGCCTTGCGCCCCTGCCGGACGGTGCGCTCCGGGCTCATGTCCGCCGCGGGCATCAGCGCGATGTTGCCATAGTCCGGGGCGCCGGTGCCATGCAGGTGGTTGTGGGAGAAGGCGTGGATGTACGGGTCGAACCACTGGTAGCCGGCGCAGTGGAACGCGCCGCCCATGCTCTGCTCCTGCATGGTGTCCGGGCTCGCCTTGACGAGCCCGAGGGGGGCCGCGGCCCCCGGGTAGGCGCTCCCCACGTTGGCGAGGGTAGCCCCGGTGCCGATGCGCGGGTCGGCCAGGAGCGCATGGGGGGCGTCCACGGCGGGCGTTGCCGCATCCGGGAGCGGCACGGTGGCGTCCGTCCGCTGCGCCACGTCGGCCGCATCCGCGGCTCCGGCGTCACCCCCGGCGTCCTCCCCAGCGTCCCCGCCGGGCACATCGACCAGAGCGCCGCTGTCAGCGGAACCTGAGGTGTCCGCGCCGGCATCGGCGGGGGCGTCGGCCTCCCCCTGCGTGTCACCGCCGTGCGTGTGCAGAGCGTCCGCCCCGGCGTGGCCGCCCCCTCCCCCGTCGTCACCGCACCCTCCGAGGGCCAGCGCCACGACCCAAGGAACCGCGCCGCGCCAGTCGAGCACCCACATGGTCGCCTCCTCCGCTCCGAAGCCCCGCGGATCCTACGGGTCACCGTGCGGGTGCGCAATGACCACCGTTCGACAGGTGACAACGCCGGCAAATCGGAGTAGAAGGGCTCGAACCCACCACCAAGGAGTGTGACATGAAGCTCGGAATCTCGTTGGGCGCCCTGGCAGCCGTCCTGTTCCTCGCGGGGAGCGCCCTCGCGGGCGAGGGCGATTGCAGCTTCGACAGCGACTGCGGCAAGGGCGTCAAGTGCAACAGCGGGCGGTGCGCCACGGCGTCCGGCAGCAAGTGCAGCTTCGACAGCGACTGCGGCGGCGGCGGCGCCAAGTGCAACAGCAGCAAGTGCTCCAACGCGCCCGACGGCAAGTGCAGCTTCGACAGCGAGTGCCCCGGAAAGAAGTGCTCCTCGGGCACCTGCAAGTAGGCGGTCACGGGGGGCGCCGACACGACTGCCACCGATTCTCGACAGGTTCTTATTGACCCGCGCCGACCTCCGCGGGCGGGACGGACGGCACCGGCGCCGTCGGCGCGCCGCCAGCCTGGGGCTGGAGGATGCGAGCGGGCAGTGACGTCGCCGGAGCGGTGAGCTCAGGGCGAGCACGGCTCTCGCTCTGCTCCACCGGGGTGGGCGCCGTGAGCTCGCGCCAGATGGGGACCGCGAGCAGGCCGACCACGACGACGACCACCAGCAGCACCACGAGCTCGATGCTCCGCGCCCGGGTCTTCATGCTCCTGATGGTCGTCTTGCTCATGGCGTCCCTCGCGACCCCCGATGCTATGCGCGATGGCCCGCGCTCGCAACCTTACTCGCTGCGGCAACAGCGGAACCCGATGGTTGCGCTACCGAAGCTCTTCTGGTTGCCGGAGCACACACCGGTGCATGCCGCGAACTGCTCGATGGGGTCGTTGCTGTTCCAGCCGCCGCCGCGGAACTTGCAGTAGGTCCCCTTGCAGGAGTCCACCCACTCGGTGACGTTTCCGGCCATGTCGAAGAGCCCCGGCAGGCCCCCCTCGCAGCGCTTCAGGCTCCCCACGGGGACCGTCCCCATGGGGCGGTCCGCCTTGACCGTGTCCGACTGGGAGTTGCAGGCCTGCAGGTCGAACGCGCCACCGTAGGGAAAGTGGCGCCCGTCCGTGCCGCTGCACGCCTGGAGCCACTCGTCCTCGGTGCACAGCCGGCCGCCCGCGTACCGGCAGAACTGGTCGGCGCCCGTCCACTGCACGCAGTTCATCGGGTGATCGTCCCGCCCCGCGGTCCCGAAGTTGCAGCTCTGGAAGGTGTCCTTGGCGCACTGGCCCGCGTCGACGCACGCGCGGAACTGGGCGACGGACACCTCGGTGGACAGGATCGAGAACGGGCGCTGGGGGTGCCGCAGCCAGGTCATGCCGGCAGGCAGGATGGGGGTCATGGCCAGGGGCTCGGGGACGCCATCCACCGGAGGAGGAGCCTGCGCGACCGCGACCCCCGCAACGACGGCAAACGCCACCACGACTCCGATCCGTGCGCGCATGGGGGACCTCGCAGGAGCGCCGCTCAGAGGGAGCAGGCGGTGATCTTGTACTGCCCGCCCGCGGCCGCGTCGGGCTGGAAGCTGACCGGCGCGGGCATGCTCTCGCCCGGGCGCTTGGGCGTGCGCTGGATGAACACCTTGATGCGGTCCTTCATGCTGCTCTTGTCCACGCGGCTGAACGTACACGCCGAGTACAGGGAGGTGTAGTCCTTGCCCTTGCCGTTCACGTCCCACCAGTACTTCATGTTCTGCTGCTTGTTGAGGCTCGAGTGCAGCATGGCCTCGAAGCCGGCGCGGTCCCCCGACATGAAGATGGTGCAGACCTTCTCTGCGAGCTCGCGGCCCTTGGCCTCGGTGGCGGCGTCGACCTCCTGGGCGGAGGCGGCCGTCGCGATGAGCAGCGTGAGGGCGATGGCGGCGAAGCGGACGGTCCTTGCGGCGATGGGTCTCATGGTCGTCTCCTTGGGTTCGGTGCGGTCCACGATGCCGCCGACGCTCAGGACGCCGCCGTATTCGCGGGCTCCCACTGCGATGGTGGTGCAGCGCGGCCCAAAGGGCAAGACCTCACGGTGAAGCGGCCCCACTGCCCCCGGCGGATCCGGTGAGATCCAGGTTCGCCTCGTCCCCGTCGATGGCGAGGCGCGTCGCGTTGCCCTCCACGGCGTCGCTGAAGCGCTGGAAGGCGTCGAGCGCCGCGCGCGCGTGGCCGCCGGTCAGGGGCTGTGGCTGGAACGGCGTCGGCGGGAGCGCGGGCTCCCCCTCCACCACCAGCTTCTCGTTGTGGCTCACCCACAGGGGCACGATCCGCAGCCGCGAGAGCTTCCCGTCGGTCACGTACACCATGGGGAGCATGCCCCACATCTTCGCGCCCGTCTCGTGGTGGCGCACGGTGAAGGAAGCGAACGACAGGTTGCCGAGGCTGTAGAGGATCACGCCGTGCTTGTACCGCTCGACTCCGCGGACCACGTGGGGGTGGTGGCCGATGATCACGTCGGCGCCCGCGTCGATGAGGCCCCGGTAGCGCCGCGCCAGGTCCGGCTCTGCGACGTGATCGTACTCCTTGCCCGCATGGATCGAGACCAGGACCAGGTCAGCCGATGCGCGCGCCTCCTTGACGCGCTCCGTAACGCGCTTGCCCCAGAAGCTTGCGACCTCCGGGGCCCGGTTGTTGCCGAAGGCGAGAAACGCCACCTTCAGCTCCTTGCCCTCCGGGGTGAGGTACGTGACCGCGTCGGCCTTGCTCGCGTCGGGGTCGGCGCCGGCCCACCACAGGTCTGTGCCCCCGTCCCGCACCTTCTGCAGGTTGGCGATGGTCGCGGCAAGCCCCTCCACCCCAGCGTCGGCCGTGTGGTTGTTGGCGAGCGAGATGAGGTTGAAGCCGGCCTTGACGATCCACGCGAGGCGGTGAGGCGGCATGGCGAGGCTGTAGGTCTTCTTGATGACCGCCGAGCCCTCGGTGACCGGCGCCTCCAGGTTCAGGAATCGCAGGTCCGCCTCGTCCAGGTAGCTCTGGATGAGCGAAAACGGCCCCGGGGACTCGCCCACCTTGTCGAGCTTGGCGTTGAACCACCCGTGGTGGAAGGACACGTCCCCGCCCAGGGCGATGACGAGGTCCCGCGGCCCCGCAGCGGCGGCCGAGGACACGAGGAGGGCGAGCGCGAGGATTGTCCGCTTCATGGCGCGGAAGGATGGCAGAACGGCTGGGGGCGATCAAATGCGCGCGGCGATGGCGTCGATCTCGACGAGCGCGTCCTTGGGCAGGCGACTCACCTGGATGGTCGCGCGCGCGGGGACGCGCCCGGCTGAGAAGAAGGAGCCGTAGATGGCGTTGACCGTGCCGAGCTGCTCCAGATTGGTCAGGGGCAGCCAGGAGGTGGGCAGACGCCGCCATCACAGTCCTGGACCCACGACGTGCGGCGAAGCCAGGGCGTGCCCCACCCGCTGGTAAAGCGAGTGCCAGCCAGCGCGATCCCGTCCGGGACGAGTACGGAGTCGACCACGACGACGCCGGCAGGCGGCAGAACCTGCGACCAGACCTCCTCACCCGTGTCGATCCGCAGGTTCGCGAGCCGCGGCAGGCCGTCCGCCGCAGTCCCGTGCGTCCACAGAGCGACCGCGTTCCACGGGGCGACCTCCTCGTCGGGACCCACGTGCTCCCACATCTGCTGGCCCGCCATCGTCAGGCGGCGCACCCAGCGGACCGCGTCAGCGCCGGTGCCGCGCACACCCCACGCGATGAGCACGTCGCCCGTCAACCAGAGAATCCCGCGCGGGCGCTCGGGCCCGGAGGACTTGAGCACGAACGAGTGGGTCAGGGTGCCCGTCAGGTCCACGAGGGACACCTTGGTCCGCGCCTCTCCGGACCAGGTCGGCGAGGTGTGCAGCACGGCGAAGCCGCTCGCGGTCGGGGCGATGCGCGGCCAGCCGTCGACCCCCGGCCAGGAGCCCTGGTCGGAGGGGATCCCGAGGGACGCGGAGGGTCCGATCTCGCCCGCGGCGCTGATGGTCGCGACGCGGGTCGCCGCGGACTTGCTCCAGACCACCGCGGTCGTTCCGCTCGGGTGGGCGGCGAGCCGAGGCATGAGGTCCGCTCCCGGGGTCTCGATGAACCCCGTCCACAGCGCCTCGTCCCCGGGGTCCATGCGCGTCAAGGCGATGTCCTTCTGCCCGAGCACCTCGCCGGCCACGAGCAGGCCGCCGTCCTCGAACGCGACCACGTCCGTCACGGCCGCGAGCACCGCGAGCGGTGCCCCGAGCTGCTCGCCGGTGGGGGCGACGCGGAGGACGAAGCCCTTGTCGGGTGTCGCGCTCGCCACAGCTCCGGCCAGCACGAGCGCCCCGCCCGGCACGACGTCGACCGCGGACACCACGCGGTGCGGGCCCGGATACTCCCGGGTGAAGCCCGGCACGGGGCTGGCCTGGCACTCGCCGGCGACGCACTGGCCGCCGACCGAGCACGCCCCCTCGAAGCCCGTGCAGGCGGCGCTGTTCTCGGTGTGCGCGCAGCCGGTGGCCGGGTCGCACGAGTCGTCGGTGCAGACATCGCCGTCGTCGCAGTCGGCCGGCGCGCCGGTGCAGACGAAGGGCTCCGTGCAGGTGTCGCCGAGCGTGCAGGCGTCGCCGTCGTCGCAGGCCGAACCCACCTCCTGCACCGCCGGGTCACACGGGACGGCGAAGCGGCACTGTCCCTCGTCGCAACGGGCGTACCCGGCCGGCTGGCATGCGGGCTGCTCCCAGTAGCCCTCGATGAAGGGGGGGAGGCCGTCGCACAGGCCGCCCTGCGCGCACCACGCCTTATTGATCGCCGGCGCGCTCGCCTCCAGGACGTCGCGCCCGGTCTTCACGACCCCGAGCTTGCAGACAGGACCACAGTTGGTAGCGACCTTCGCGAGCTGGCAGTCTGCATCGGTCTGGCAGCCGCCGGCGGAGTCCGCGAGCTCCTGGAGCGCTGCGTGCACGCCGCCGTAGGCGTCCTTGCACGACGTGCAGCCGAGCGGGGTCGTGATCGTCTGGTTCGGGCAGCCGTCCGAGCAGAACCGGCCCATGCAGAAGTCCGTGTAGTAGCACGACATCTTGCCGGAGGTGCAGGAACAGGAGAGCGACACGTCGCACTGGCCGCAGCAGCACTCCTTGCCGTAGGTGCAGCCGAGAGGCCCGACGCACGCCTCTCCACCCTTCAGCCAAGAGTCCGGGCACTCGGTGAGGGGCTCGAGCGCGTCGGGGGCATCGGGCGCCTGCGAGACATCGGCAGCGTCGGGAGGCTCGGGCGCGTCGGCAGCCACATCGGGCAGAGCCACACCGTCGATGTCCCCCGGCACCGCATCGTGGGCGACGCCCGCGTCGCCTCGCGTGTCCAGCGTCGCGTCCGCGCACCCCGAGCAGTCGCCCGCTCCGCCCGGCTGGGTGCTCTCGACGGCACACGCAGCGACAATGACCACCACCGCGAAGCACCGGCTCATCACGCCCCTCCTCCTGCAACCCGGCCGCTCGACCAGGGCATCATACGAGGAGCGGAGCAACATTCACAGGGCCGCGATCAGCGCGCGGCGATGGCGTCGATCTCGACGAGCGCGTCCTTGGGCAGGCGGCTCACCTGGATGGTCGCGCGCGCGGGGACGCGCCCGGCCGAGAAGAAGGAGCCGTAGATGGCGTTGACCGTGCCGAGCTGCTCCAGATTGGTCAGGGGCAGCCAGGAGGTGGGCAGACGCCGCCATCACAGTCCTGGACCCACGACGTGCGGCGAAGCCAGGGCGTGCCCCACCCGCTGGTAAAGCGAGTGCCAGCCAGCGCGATCCCGTCCGGGACGAGTACGGAGTCGACCACGACGACGCCGGCAGGCGGCAGAACCTGCGACCAGACCTCCTCACCCGTGTCGATCCGCAGGTTCGCGAGCCGCGGCAGGCCGTCCGCCGCAGTCCCGTGCGTCCACAGAGCGACCGCGTTCCACGGGGCGACCTCCTCGTCGGGACCCACGTGCTCCCACATCTGCTGGCCCGCCATCGTCAGGCGGCGCACCCAGCGGACCGCGTCAGCGCCGGTGCCGCGCACACCCCACGCGATGAGCACGTCGCCCGTCAACCAGAGAATCCCGCGCGGGCGCTCGGGCCCGGAGGACTTGAGCACGAACGAGTGGGTCAGGGTGCCCGTCAGGTCCACGAGGGACACCTTGGTCCGCGCCTCTCCGGACCAGGTCGGCGAGGTGTGCAGCACGGCGAAGCCGCTCGCGGTCGGGGCGATGCGCGGCCAGCCGTCGACCCCCGGCCAGGAGCCCTGGTCGGAGGGGATCCCGAGGGACGCGGAGGGTCCGATCTCGCCCGCGGCGCTGATGGTCGCGACGCGGGTCGCCGCGGACTTGCTCCAGACCACCGCGGTCGTTCCGCTCGGGTGGGCGGCGAGCCGAGGCATGAGGTCCGCTCCCGGGGTCTCGATGAACCCCGTCCACAGCGCCTCGTCCCCGGGGTCCATGCGCGTCAAGGCGATGTCCTTCTGCCCGAGCACCTCGCCGGCCACGAGCAGGCCGCCGTCCTCGAACGCGACCACGTCCGTCACGGCCGCGAGCACCGCGAGCGGTGCCCCGAGCTGCTCGCCGGTGGGGGCGACGCGGAGGACGAAGCCCTTGTCGGGTGTCGCGCTCGCCACAGCTCCGGCCAGCACGAGCGCCCCGCCCGGCACGACGTCGACCGCGGACACCACGCGGTGCGGGCCCGGATACTCCCGGGTGAAGCCCGGCACGGGGCTGGCCTGGCACTCGCCGGCGACGCACTGGCCGCCGACCGAGCACGCCCCCTCGAAGCCCGTGCAGGCGGCGCTGTTCTCGGTGTGCGCGCAGCCGGTGGCCGGGTCGCACGAGTCGTCGGTGCAGACATCGCCGTCGTCGCAGTCGGCCGGCGCGCCGGTGCAGACGAAGGGCTCCGTGCAGGTGTCGCCGAGCGTGCAGGCGTCGCCGTCGTCGCAGGCCGAACCCACCTCCTGCACCGCCGGGTCACACGGGACGGCGAAGCGGCACTGTCCCTCGTCGCAACGGGCGTACCCGGCCGGCTGGCATGCGGGCTGCTCCCAGTAGCCCTCGATGAAGGGGGGGAGGCCGTCGCACAGGCCGCCCTGCGCGCACCACGCCTTATTGATCGCCGGCGCGCTCGCCTCCAGGACGTCGCGCCCGGTCTTCACGACCCCGAGCTTGCAGACAGGACCACAGTTGGTAGCGACCTTCGCGAGCTGGCAGTCTGCATCGGTCTGGCAGCCGCCGGCGGAGTCCGCGAGCTCCTGGAGCGCTGCGTGCACGCCGCCGTAGGCGTCCTTGCACGACGTGCAGCCGAGCGGGGTCGTGATCGTCTGGTTCGGGCAGCCGTCCGAGCAGAACCGGCCCATGCAGAAGTCCGTGTAGTAGCACGACATCTTGCCGGAGGTGCAGGAACAGGAGAGCGACACGTCGCACTGGCCGCAGCAGCACTCCTTGCCGTAGGTGCAGCCGAGAGGCCCGACGCACGCCTCTCCACCCTTCAGCCAAGAGTCCGGGCACTCGGTGAGGGGCTCGAGCGCGTCGGGGGCATCGGGCGCCTGCGAGACATCGGCAGCGTCGGGAGGCTCGGGCGCGTCGGCAGCCACATCGGGCAGAGCCACACCGTCGATGTCCCCCGGCACCGCATCGTGGGCGACGCCCGCGTCGCCTCGCGTGTCCAGCGTCGCGTCCGCGCACCCCGAGCAGTCGCCCGCTCCGCCCGGCTGGGTGCTCTCGACGGCACACGCAGCGACAATGACCACCACCGCGAAGCACCGGCTCATCACGCCCCTCCTCCTGCAACCCGGCCGCTCGACCAGGGCATCATACGAGGAGCGGAGCAACATTCACAGGGCCGCGATCAGCGCGCGGCGATGGCGTCGATCTCGACGAGCGCGTCCTTGGGCAGGCGGCTCACCTGGATGGTCGCGCGCGCGGGGACGCGCCCGGCCGAGAAGAAGGAGCCGTAGATGGCGTTGACCGTGCCGAACTGCTCCAGATCGGTCAGGTAGACCGTACAGCGGACCACGTCGTCGAAGGTGAGGCTCGCCGCGGAGAGCACCGCGCCCAGGTTGCGCATGACCTGGCGCGCCTGCGCCTCGAGGCCGCCGTCCACGAGGGCGCCGGTGGCGGGATCGATGCCCACCTGGCCGCTGAGGAACACCAGCTCACGGGCGCTCACCGCGATGGCTTGTGCGTAGGGGCCGATGGCGGCCGGAGCGTCGGGGGTGCTGAGGGTCACGCGTGACATGGGGGCCTCCTCCAAGGGGGTCAGAGCCAGAGGGCGAGCAGGATGGCGCCGCCGCTCACTATCATGATGGCTGCCGTGTAGCCCATGATGTCGCGGGCGCGCAACCCCAGGATGCCGAGCAGGGGCAGCGCCCAGAAGGGCTGGAGCATGTTGGTCCACCCATCCCCGTAGGCAAGCGCCATGACCGCCCTGCCGATGAGCGCGGGGTCCTGGCCGGCCCCGCCGATGACGATGTCCCCTTGGATGATCCACTGCCCGCCGCCGCTCGGCACGAACAGGTTGACGAGGCCGGCGCTGAGGAAGGTGAGGAGCGGGTACGTGGCCTCGGAGCTGGCGGCCGCCATGGCGCGGCTCACCTGGGCACCGAGCCCCGTCACCAGCAGGATGCCCAGGATGCCGAAGTAGAACGGGAACTGGAGCACGATGCCGGCACAACCCGCCACGCCGTCGGACACTGCGCGCACGTAGCGGAGGAGGGAGCCCTGGGCCGCGATGCCGGCGAAGAGGAAGATCACGTTCAGCGAGTTCAGATCGAGGCGGAAGGTGCCGCGCCAGGCGTCGAGGGCGACGGCGCCGAAGCCGAGGACCGCGAGGACCAGCGCCGGCGCGCGGCTGCACTCCAGCCACACGACGACGGGGGAGCGGCCCTCACTCGCCGGCTCCTCGTCAGAGCGGTCGTCCAGGGGGCCGGCGTAGGGGACGCAGCCCTCCTTGGGGTGCAGCGCCCACGCGAGCACCGGCACCAGCACCAGGAGCATCGCGCAGACGGTCAGGTTGAGCGGGCTCCACAGGGTCAAGGAGAGCGGGACGCCGTCGGCCAGGATGTCAGAGCGGTAGTCGATGGCCTTCAGCGGGATGGAGCCGCTCAGGCCGCCGCCCCACACCATGAGGCCCGTGTAGCCGGCGGCTCCGATGAGCGGGTAGTGGGCTGGGACCCCCCGGCGCAGGAGCTGGCGACCGGCCTCGCGGGCGACGAGCGCGCCCCCGATGAGCCCGAGCCCCCAGTGGACCAGCGCCAGGGCGCACGCGATCAGGGCGACCGTCGCCGAGGCGGCGGCCCCGGAGCGGGGGAGCCGCGCGAGGGCGCCGAGCGCACGCCCGACGGGCCGCGAGGTGGCGAGCGCGTGGCCCGTGACCAGCACCAGGCACATCTGGAACGCGAAGTAGAGGTAGCCCTCGACCACGGAGCCGTCGGGCCGGCGGGGGTCGAACAGGTAGGACCTCCACCCGAGGAGGGTCGCGCTGAAGCGGTCGGCGAGGGAACCCACGGCCAGGGCGTCTCCGAACAGCACTCCCAGCGCGAGCACCACGAGCGTCAGGCCCACTGCCAGCACGAAGGGGTCGGGCATCAGGCGGGTCGCCAGGCGGTGGAGCGTGCGTCCGAGGGCCTCGATCATGGGCGGCATGGTAGATCGGGTGACCGGGGGTGGTCTACGTGCGCGATCCGCTGGGTGCCGGGTCTCCGGCAGGCGCCTCCGCGTCCGGCGCCCCGAGCCCGATGTGGACGCTCAGTGCACCCCGGACGACGACGGCCTCGAGGGTCGCGCCCAGATGGGAGAGCAGGCCGCTCACGGGAGCCACCGTGGCGCTCGGTGTCGCCCCGAAGGCGCGCTCCGCCGCATCGGGGGAGAGAGACGGGCCGGACAGCTCCTCTCGGGCCGCGTCCGCCTCCGCCGTGACCTGCACGCGCGCCCCGTCCCCGTCGGGCTCACACCCGACCCGCACCAGCCAGTCGCCGCCGGAGGCGCCGAGCAGCGCGGCCACTCGGCGCAGCACATCGGAGATCACCAAGGCGACGTGCGCCAGGCTCCCCCGCACCAGGGGGGCCCGGCCGGGCTCCACGGCCACGCGGGCGACCTCGCCCAGCTCTGGAACGAGGCGGGCAGCGAGGCGCACGGCCTCGCGCGGATCGCACCTCCCCGTGGCCCCGTGACCGCCGAGAGCGCCGAGATCCGAGGCAGCGCCCCGGAGCCGCGCCGCGCCGTCTGCCATGTCGACGAGCGCCTGCTCCCAGGTGCGGCGGGTCTCCTCCGACAGGCCCTCGGCGTGGGTGACCTCGTCGAGGAGCCAGTCGATGTTGCCGAGCACGAAGGTCAGCGGGTTGCGCAGCTCGTGGCCCATTCCCCGCGCCATGGTGGCGACCATGGTGGCGCGATCTTCGGCCCACGCCTGCTGCTGGCGCCTGCGCACCTCAGTCACGTCCCGGGCGAAGAGCACGACCGACTCGACGCCGCCGGCCCCGGGGACGGGCGCAGCCGCCAGCTCTACGACGAGCGCGGGGACCCCGGGCCGTTGGACGACGTGCTCCTCGCCCGCCGTCGCCACTCCCCGGCGGGCCCGGTCGAGCGCCTCGATGGGCCCGCGGGCGCCGCCGAACAGCCGCTCGTGCTCCGGGTTGCGGCGCAAGAGCCGCCCGTCGTCGCCGTGGATGGCGATGGCCACGGGCGCGTGCTCGATGACCTGGTCGAGGAGGCGCTCGTAGGCCTGGCGCTGCTCTTGTGCGGCCAGCCTGCTGGCGGTCTCCGCCTGGAGCGACGCGTAGAGCTCCTCGGCGCGCAGCCGCGCTCGCTGGATCTGCCGCGAGAGCCACCACGCGAGCCCCGCCAGCAGGATCGCCGCCACCGCGTAGGCGGCCAACCAGGTCCAGGTGGCGCCCAGCCGGTGGGAGATGGCGCTCGACGCCTCGCGCAAGGCAGAGACGAGACCATCGAGCGCATCCGCTTGCTCCGCGCTGGAGGTGCCCGGCGTCGTGATGACCCCCAGCCTCGCCGCAGCCGTATTCACTGTGGGGGCGCGGTCCGGGATCTGTGCCAGGGCGAACCGAAGCTCCGACAGGGCGCGAGACCGCTCCTCGGTGGGGCCGCCGGAGACCAGCGCCCGCTGCACCGCCTGGGCGGCGCGCAGGCCACCCACGTGGGCCTCCAGCGAGCGGCGCAGGGCCGCGACGTGGGCGCTCAGGAACAGCACCCCCACGACGAACAGCGCCACGACCACGCCGACGACGCGGGCCCCATGCCGGACGAGCACGCTGCGCACGCGACTCTGTCTGTTCGCTGCCACGAGCGGAGTGTCGCACACTTTTGTGCTACGAGCGATGGCCCGCCACTTCGACGCCACTCCGCTGCATGACGGCCACCACGGGGCGGCAGAGCGCCAGCGCCGCGAGAGAGGCTGCGACGCCCAGCCAGAGCACACCCTCGATGTGCCAGGACTCGACGATCCACCCGCTGACCAGGGTCGAGAAGCCTCCGCCGATGCCGAAGGCGACCGCCGCATAGAGGGACTGCCCGCTCGCACGCAGCCGCAGAGGGACCGCCTGGGCGAGCCAGGTCACGGCGGCGTAGTACAGCCCGCCAAAGCTGAGGGCGTGCAGTGACTGGGCGGCGATGACGACCCATGGAAGGTCGGTCACGAGCGGGACGGCCCACCGGGTGGCCGTCGTGAGCGGAGAGAGGACGAACAGAGCGCCGAGCCCGATGCGAGCGATGACCCGCGGCGCGACCCGGAAGAGCACCACCTCGGCGAGCACGCCCGTCCACCAGAAGGCGCCGAGCAGCACGTTGGACAGCCCCAGCTCGCGCATGTGGGTGGGGTAGAAGAACAGGGGGCCGAAGGAGCCGACCTGCACCAGCGCCGACACGACGAGCAGGCGGATGAAGAGGGGGCGGGTCAGGAGCTCCCGCAGGTCCGCGATCAGGTTCGACGCCCGATCGCGTGGAGCGCGCGGGAGCCCCACCGACGCCAGCGCCGCGACGAGCTGGGTCCCGACCATCCCCCAGACGACGGCGCCCTGCCACCCGGCGTCGGCGGCGAACGCGACGGCGACGCTGGCGACGAGGAAGCCGATGCTGCCCCACGACCGGATGCGGCCATACTCCCCGCCGATGCGCTCCGTGAGCGTCAGGGTGAGGCTGTCGAGCAGCGGGACGATGCCGTTCCTGAAGAGGCCGTAGCCGACGAGCACGGCGAAGAGCGGCGCGAAGGTCCGGGCGAAGGGGAACGGGAGGAGCATCACGCAGGCGCCCCAGAGAGCCACCTGAAGCGGGCGGGTGGTCTGCCCCAGCCGGTCGGCGATGGCGCCCCAGAGCGGGGGAATGAAGGCCGCCGCGATGGGCAGGACGGCGCCGATGATGCCCATCTCGGGCCCCGAGAGGCCAAGCGAGGCGTAGTAGGGGCTCGCGAACGGGGCGTAGATCCCCAGGAACGTGAAGAAGAAGAAGTAGAGGGCCGAAACCCGCGTCGCCTCCCGCATGCCCGGCACCTCGCGGGCGCACCGTAGCAGCGGCTCGGTGGACGATCAACGGCGGCGGGAGGCTGCGTACCGGGAACCTCGCCCGCGCGGCCTCAACAAGGACCTTGACCCCCCAGGGAGCGGTGCTCTACCGTCTCTCAAACCGCCTCGAGCGGAGCACCCCGCCCTCACTTCCGGAGGCCCCATGCGGGACACCGTCTTCCATGCCCCCAGCTGGCGCCCTCTCGCGACGCTGCTCGCCCTGATCGCCGCGCCGGCGCTCGCGGCGCCGCCCCCCGTGATGCCGCTGCAGGGAGTGCTGAGAGACAACGCGGGGCTTCCGGTCGCCGAAGGCGTCTTCTCCGTCACGTTCGCGCTCTATGGGCAGCAGGTGGGCGGGTCCCCCGTCTGGACGGAGAGCTGGCCCCCGGCGGGCCAGACGTGCCAGGGCGCCCCCACGAGCTGCCTCGGCGTCAAGGACGGGACCTTCCACGTGCTCCTCGGCACCCACGCGCCGCTCGACCCTGCGCTCTTCTCTGCGGCGCCGCTGTGGCTCGGCATGACGGTGGAGTCGGACCCGGAGCTGCCGCGACGCCCGCTCGGCTCGACCGCCTACGCGCTGCACGCGGCCACGGCGGATGCTGCCGGGGGGCTCGCGTGCAGCGGCTGCGTCCCCTTCGGCGCTCTGTCGCCCGCGGCCGTCGAGGAGCTCGCAGCCGCCGCCCTCGCTGCGGTCGACGCCGCAGGGTACGTCAAGGCGGGGGAGGCGGTCTCCCCGGCGGGCCTGCCGCCGGACGGGCTCGACGAGGTGTCCAACGGCACCCTGACCAACGAGCTGGTGCTGACCTGGGAGAGCGGAGGGCCGGCGGTCATCCCCGGCTACTGGTTCGAGTACACGGAGTCGCAGATCACGGTCCCGGACCTGGGCCTCACGCGGGCTGTGCGGGTCACCCTGGACATCACCCACCCGGCCCCGACCCAGCTCGAGGTGGAGCTGGTGCCGCCCGCCCCGCTCGGGCCCCCGATCCTGATCCACTCGCTGGCGCCGGGCACGCCGGGGGGGCTCAAGGGGACCTGGCCGCCGATGCCCATCGCGGCGGGCAGCTTCGAGCCCTATGTCGGGAAGAGCGCGGCCGGGACCTGGACGCTGCGCGTGCGCGACAACCTGCCGCCCGGCGTGGACGGCACGCTGAACGGGTGGTCCCTGGAGGTGGAGCTCCTGTCGCCGGGCGTGGTGGTCGCGACGGGAGATCTCGTGGTGCACGGGGCGCTGACGGTGACCGGGGCGGGCGGCGCCCAGGAGCCGGTAGCCACCCAGGCCTTCGTGGAGGCAGCCCTGTTCGGGGGAGACGGCTCGGATGGGCCCCTGGTGGTCACCCAGCCGACGGTGATCGACCTCGGCGGCGCGCCGGTCTTCGTGCGGCAGCACACGACGGTGACGGTGAGCGGCGCGGGGTCGCTGTCGTTCGTCAACCCCCACCCGCGGGGCACCGCGGTGCTCATCAAGTCCCAGGGAGACGTCACCCTGTCCTCGACCGCGACGCCCTGCATCGACGTGCGGGGCTTGGGCTCGCCCGGAGGCATTGGGGGAGCGACCCAGGGAGTGGGGACGCCCGGAGACAGCGGAACGGTGGGGCAGGACTTCGCGGGCGTCGTGGACCCGGTGGTCCAGGCGGGGCTCCCGGGCCAGGGGGGAGGATCCGCAAAGGGAGGAGCAGCGACGGGCACCAACGGCAGCGGAGGCCCGTCCTACCGGGCGACCACCATCGCCTACAAGCAGGCGATCATCGCGCCAGGCTCCGGCGGCGGAGGCGGCGGTGCCGGCGGAGCGGGCAGCACCAACTCCCCCGGGGCCGGAGGCGCGGGCGGGGCGGGGGCCGGCGCCATCGTCTGGGAGGTGGGCGGCGCTCTCTCGGGGGCGTGCACCATCGACGCGCGGGGCGGGCCCGGCCAGGCGGGCAAGGACACGACGAAGTCCAGCTACAACTTCAACTACTCCGGCGCGGGCGGCGGCGGCGGTGGGGGCGGCGGCGGGACGGTCCTCTTCGAGGTGCGCGGCGCGAGCACCTACGGCGGGAACATCCTGGTGGACGGCGGCCCGGGCGGCATCGGGGGCTGCGCGCTGCCGGGCATGAACGGCGGCACCGTCAACGGCTGGGACGGCGGGCGCGGGGGCGGCGGCGGCGGCTCGTCCACCGTCAACGAGGGCGGCGTGGGCTACACGGACCAGGGCCGCGTCTGCCCCCTCGGCAACGGCTACAACTACTACTTCACCCAGACGGGCGACCACGGGGGGGCCGGCGCCGCCGGTCACTACCAGATCGTACTGCGCAACCCGTAGCTCGCAGATGGCCGCGTCCTCACTTGGGGCGCGGCCTGGGGATCGACCATGGGACGGTTTGGACGGACGCTCCTCTTCACGCTCCTGGGCTCACTGCTCGCCTGCGGGGACGACGCGACGGCGCCGGTAGCCGACGCGACTCCGGACGCGGGCGGCGCGGAGGACGTCGGCGTCATCGCCGACATCTCGTGGGGTGGGGCCGATACCGGCGAGGTCGACACGGCACCCCGCGGCGAGGACGTCGCCACCCCGGTGGAGTGGGAGTGCCCGGAGCCCGCGGACGGCTCCCCGGGCTGCCCCTGCACGGGGGCCGCGGACTGCCAGAGCACTTTCTGTGTGCCGACGGCCGAGGGCCACGTCTGCACCCAGCCCTGCACCGAGACCTGCCCGGAGGGGTGGTCCTGCGCGGCGGTCACGAACAGCGGCAGCGACGCCACCTACATCTGCCTCTCCCTCTACACGAAGCTCTGCCGCCCGTGCATGACCGGGGCGGACTGCGCGCAGGAGGGAGGCCTCGGCGGGTACTGCATCACGGCGGGCGGCGCCGGGAGCTTCTGCGGCGGGGCCTGCGGGGACGGGCGGACCTGCCCGTCCGGGTACACCTGCGAGGACATGGACCCCCTGGGCGACGGGAAGGGCGTCCCCCAGTGCGTCCCGACCTCCGGGGAGTGCGAGTGCAGCGCCCTGTCCACGAAGGAGGGCGCCACCACGGCCTGCACCGCGGAGAACGAGCACGGCGCCTGCGAGGGGACCCGCTCCTGCGGTGTCGGGGGACTGGGGGAGTGCTCGGCGAAGGAGCCCGCGGCGGAGACGTGCAATGGGCAGGACGACGACTGCGACGGGCTCGCGGACGAGGACCTGGATGAGGCGTGTACGGTGAGCAACGGGGCGGGCTCCTGTGGTGGGACGCGCACCTGCGACGGTGGGAAGTGGTCCGTGTGCGACGCGCCGGAGCCGTCGGTGGAGCAGTGCAACGGCGAGGACGACGACTGCGACGGGCTCACGGACGAGGGGTGGGACGACACGGACGGCGACGGCCTGGCCGACTGCGTCGACGAGGACGACGACGCGGACGGGGTCCCGGACGGACAGGACAACTGCCCCCACGCCTCCAACGCCGACCAGACGGACACGGACAGCGACGGGACCGGGGACGCCTGCGACGAGGACGACGACGGCGACGGCCTCCCGGACGCGGCGGACTGCGCGCCGAAGGACCCCGTGGTCGGGTGCACGGTCTACACGTGGGACAACGACGGCGACGGCGCCCCGGAGTCGTGCGCGAAGCAGAAGTGCCTGTGCGCTCCCCAGGACAAGTACACCGTGGTCGGCTGCGGGACGCTGGACTGCGACGACGGAGACTCGGAGGCCGCGCCGGGGCTGCCGGAGATCTGCGACGGGGTGGACAACGACTGCGACGGGCAGACGGACGAGGGTGAGCCGGACAGCGACGGAGACGGCATCGCAGACGCCTGCGACCCGGACTCGGACGGAGACGGGGTCATCGACGCCGTCGACAACTGCGAGGGCGTGACGAACCCGGGTCAGCAGGATCTGGACCAGGACGGCGTCGGCGACGACTGCGACGACGACAAGGACGGAGACGGCGTGCTGGACCCGTTCGACCTCTGCCCGGTCGCCTGGGACCCCGCGCAGGCGGACTGCGACGGGGACGGCGTCGGGGACGCCTGCGACCTGCTGGACAAGGACGGAGACGGAGTGCCCTGCCCGCTGGACAACTGCCCGAAGGTCAAGAATACCACCCAGGAGGACTGCAACGGAGACGGGATCGGCGACGCCTGTCAATCCGACGATGACGCTGATGGTACGCCCGATCTCGGAGATTGTGCGCCCTGCGACCCAGGAGTTCACCCCGCCGCGCCCGAGCTGTGCAACGGCCAGGACGACGACTGTGACGGCCAGACGGACGAGGACTTCCCCGCGCTCGGTAGCACCTGCGATGGGCCTGACGAGGACCAGTGCACCGGCGGGACCGTGGTGTGCGGTGTTGCGGGAGTCGAGTGCTGGGAGCCGGGGCCGGGGGAGGGGGAGTCGTGCAACGGGCTCGACGACGACTGTGACGGGCTCACCGACGAGGGCTTCCCGGACCAGGACGGCGACAGCGAGGCTGACTGCGTGGACGGGGACGACGACGGCGACGGGGTGCCCGATGGTCAGGACGTGTGCCCCGAGATCGCAGACCCGGACCAGACCGACACGGACGGGGACGGGCTGGGTGACGCCTGCGATGACGACGACGACGGAGATGGAGCGCCCGATGGGGAGGACAACTGCCCACTGACCGAAAACGGCAACCAGGCGGACGCGGACGGGGACGGTGTGGGAGACGCCTGTGACGAGGACGACGACGGGGACGGCGTCGCGGACGGAGAGGACAACTGCCCGCTGGTGTCCAACCCCGGTCAGGAGGACCTCAACGGCGATGGCGTGGGCGACGCCTGCGACGGAGACCAGGACGGGGATGGGATCCCGGACGGCGAGGACGTCTGCCCGACGGTAGCAGACCCGGAGCAGGCGGACCTGGACGGGGACGGGGAAGGGGACGCGTGCGACGACGACGACGACGGAGACGGCGACCCGGACGGATCGGACTGTGCCCCCCAGGATCCGACGCGCCACGCGGGCGCGGCAGAGCTGTGCAACGGAGTGGACGACGACTGCGACGGCGCGGTGGACGAGGGCTTCCCGGGTCTCGGCGAGCCGTGCGACGGGCCCGACGACGACCTGTGCCAGACAGGCACCACCGTCTGCGCGCCGG
>BTVJ01000103.1:0-24387 GCA_045863395.1 Myxococcales bacterium | reverse complement strand
TGGCGCGGGAGTTCGACGGCATCCACACGGTCCAGCGAGCGGTCCAGGTAGGCTCGCTGGACGCGGTCATCCCCGCGGCGCGCGTCCGGCCGGCGATCATCGAGGCGCTGGAGGGGCCCGCGCGCCGCTAGCACAGGGCGCCGCCAGCGCGTCAGTACCAGGGGATCTTGATGCATTGGTTGGACGAGCACGTCCACTGCATGTTGGTGCACCCGAACATGTCGCATTGCTCGCCGGCGCCACCGGTGCAGGTCTCCGCGTGGCACTCTCCGTCACAGGCCCAGGGCTGCGGCGCACGGAAGTCGATGCCGACGATCATGTCGAACAGGCGCCGGTAGACACCGGCCTCATCGGCGCAGTCGGCTGGAGTCGGAAGGGGATAGCATTCCGCCAGGTCGCGGTACAGCCGGGGACCCTGTGCGGGGCCGTCGTCCGTGGTAGACAGGCTCGTCACCTCAAACCGGTCTTGTACCCGAGAAGCGTGAACACATCTCCGAGCGCCTTCCTGCTCCTCACCTCAACGGTGACCGGCTTCAGCTTGCCGATGGTGGTCTGCACGCTGTACGCGTCCCTCAGCTCTTGAGTGATCGGCAATCGTTCGATCTCCGCGTCGCTCCTGGCGGTGAAGTAGAACGTCGTCCGGAAGGCATGGTCCCAGATCGAGACCCAACAGACGGTCTTCTTCTTGCGCACGACCTTGCCGAGCCACGACTTGCCGTCTTTGTAGAAGTGCCACTCGAGGGAGGCGTCCGCGAAGTCCGCGGTGAGGCGGGCGGTGAAGGCATCCCAGGCGGCCTTCGCCTCCCCGAGATACCGCGCCAACACGTCCTCGCTCGGGTACTCCTCTTCGTCCCTCAGCAGCGGCCCTTCCATTGTGGGTGTGCTACTCCAAGCTGGCTCCACGTCACGGCCTGTTGATTGCGGAATCTGTGTGGTGCCCCGCTACACGACTCCCCTCTCGATCTCGACGATGACCCTCTGGGGATCGCGCGGGTCGATGATCGCATGGACCGACGCGCCGACCACCACGTCGCGCAACTGCACGGGCCCCACGAAGACCGACGCCTGCGCCCGCTGCGTGGGCTCCGGCGACGCGTCGACCTCGAGGGTCAGGATGACCTCGGTCTGCTTGCCCTTTCGCGCCGGCCCATCCCTCAGCGCGACGATTCGGGACAGCACCCTCCTGCCTTCCCGCAGGACACGCTCCTTGTCCTTGGCGGCCTTCGAGATCTGGACCCACGCCCAGATGAAGCCGAGGAACATCAGGACCACCAGCACCAGCTTCACCGTGCCCACCAGGTCGAGCTCGCTGTTCATCCTCTTTGGCCTCAGCGCGAGCTGCGCGCCCGAGTCGGTCACGTTGCGAACACCCCACGGTCGTTCACCCCAAGGTGCGACCCGAAGGACCCAGGTCAGACCCACTACGGCAATCTGCACTCCGGCGCAACCTTCGTCTTGATGTCCCCAGCTCCTCAGGCCCCTGAGGGTCCGCCCAGAGCACCGAGCGTCCCTGCGCAGATCCCGCGACTCGCGTCCAAGGGTGCGCCGGTCACCCGCGTGAGGCCGGTCCTTGCTGTCGGCGTCGAGCTGCTCTCAGCTAGATACGGCGGCGCAGCACCTGCACACCGAACACGGTTCCCGGCACGAGCGGCTCCTGCCCGAAGCGGCGCACCGGCTCGTAGTGGTCGCGGACCCAGGCGCGGAGCTGCACCGCATAGTCCACTCCAAACAGCGGATACCCATACTCGCTCGTGTCCTTGTGCACGAGGACGATCCAGTCCGGCGGCGAGGCGTCGAAGCGGGCGACCATGGCCTCCTCTCCGAAGAGCACCAGCTCCAGCGGCATGAAGATGACGTAGGGCGTGGGGTTCGTGCGCCGGGAGAGGTAGTTGAGCATCACGCCCTCGGGGAGCACGGCGAGGGTCGCGCCGGGCTCGGCCAAGGTGGCGATGGTCTCGAGCGCATGATTGACGAGCTCTCCGCGCGAGTCAGCGCGGAACGAGTCGCCGCCGCTGCCCACGACCACGGTCTTGGCGTGCAGGAAGCCGCGTGTGGTGCCGAGCTGTGCCACGACGCCGACCAGCACGACGGCCAGGGCGCCGGCGCGCAGCACGGCCGCCGCCCCCGCGCGCCGGGAGAGCGTGCGCGGCCACCACCCGACGAGGGCGGTCACCCACACCAGGGTCGCCGGTAGAGCGAGGGCGAAGCCATAGTTGTAGACCCGGGCGCGGAGCAACATCTTGAGCAGCATGGCGAGCGCGAACACACAGAGCGCGATGATCGCCCGTGTACCGGGCGCCTCGCGCGGGTCGCCGCGACGCAGCACCACCCACTGGTGGGCAGCCACCGCGACCATGAACAGCGGCAGGGGCCGGGCGGCGGACTGCCACCTCAGGGGCGCGACGACCCCGAGCAGGACCGCCGCGACGACCGCGAAGGCGACCGCGGCGAGGAGCGGCGCCGACAGGCCGCGCCGGTGCAGCACCTCGCCGGCGAGGCTGAGCGGCCCCAGCAGCGCGACCCACCCCACCGTCCAGGCGAGCAGCTCCAGCATGCGCTGGCCGGGCTCGTCGATGCCCATGCCGCTGCGATAGAAGGCGAGGTCGCTCGCGCCGCTGCCGACCGCGTGCGCCCAGGGGCCGAACACCGACCGCAGCGCCCCGCCCAGCCCCAGGGAGGGCATCGAGGCGACCAGCGCGACGACCACCGGCAGCGCGGCGGTCCCCAGCAGGGCGCCCACGATGAGGGAACGTCCGCGCACGGGCCGCTGACGGTCGGCGATCGCCAGGGCGAGGGCGGTCGCCACCCCGAGGGCGCTCGCCAGGAAGACCTCCACCTTCGTCAGGAAGCACAGCCCGAGCAGGAGGCCCGCGGCCGCAGCCCAGCGGACCGCGCGCGAGCCGTCCCACCTCACAGACGCCCACAGGGCCCCGGTGCCGAGCAGCAGGCCGTGGGTGATCTCGTGGCTGTAGGGGGTGACGAAGTTGTAGTTGCCGACCCCCACGAGCTGGGCGAAGCCGAAGACGCAGAGCAGGACGCAGCAGGCGACCGTGGCAGCGAGCGCGCCGGCCAGCCGCGCCAGCAGACTCCACCACAGGGCGACGAGCGCCGCCAGGAGCACCAGGTTCGTCCAGACGAGGGTCGAGAGCGAGGCGCCCGCGAGGCGGAACATGGCGGCGTTGAAGTGCTGCGACAGGGGGCCGTTGAACCAGGCGAGATCCCGGTGCAGGACCGCCCCCTCGGAGAGCTGCCACGGGACGTACAGCTCCCGGCCAAAGTCGACGAGCACGTCGGGCCAGGCTCCCCAGGTCCACCAGGCGAGAAGCGCGAAGAGCACCGCGACTGCGAGTGGCCCAAAGCGGCGCCACGGATCGGTCGGCGGAGAGGCCATCGGCAGTCGCTATGCCCGCCGGGTGAGCAGACGGGGTAGCCGGCAGAGGGCCAGCGTGGCGCCCGCCAGGAACATGAGGGCGAGCAAGCGGAGCACGGTCTGCACGGGGATCGAGCGCCAGGCGACGATGCGGACGCACGGGCCCAGCCACCGCGCGAGCGCCCGCCCCCAGTGCGGGCCCCCGCAGCCCGACGGATGCGGCGTCGCCGTGACCACTGCGCTCGGCGGGAGTTCTGCCGGAGCGCTCCCCAATGTGGGGCGCGGCAACGGTCTCCCCGCCAGGTCTGATCGTCGATGGCTGATTGGCCCCGTGCGCCGCGACGAACCTGCGGGACTCGGTAGGGAACCCATCCGTCCAGGGGGACGCCCCGCGCCACGAGGAGGTCCCCCGCGTGGCCTGTGGCGAGGGCCCGAACCTGCATGGCAAAGAGCAGGTCCCCAAACGGGGGGGCGCTGCGTGGTGGTACTCGTCCCCACGGTGGGAGGCCCTGTAACGAGCCAGGCAGGACACGACCGTGCGTGTAGCAGGGGCACTTTGGCCACACCTCTGATGGCGCCACGTGACGCCGCCGAACCCTACAGGCGTTCGCCGTGCATCGTCAAGGCGCGGGCCGGCGGGACCGTCTCCGTACTCTCCTCTGCTCAGTCCCTCGCGTGCCTGGTGATGCCCCCGAGGTCGACCCCAGCGACGGCCCCGAGGCCCACCGCCTCGATGCGGGCCGCCAGTCCGAAGAGCGTCACGGCGACCACGGCGGCCTCTGCGCGGGGGAACGACGTGAGGAGCCCGAGCTCGCCCGTGAGGCAGTGGACCAGAACTGCCGCGCAGAGGGCTGCAGCGAGACCCAGTGCCAGTATGGACTGCGCGGCGCCGATGATGCGCACCACGCCGAGTGGGGCGGCGGTGACCCCCGTGACTACGCCTACGGTTGCGGGGTCCGGCTGACTCCACGACGCCGGCCGGCGGCAGGCGGCCCCGGGAATAGCGTCTCCAGGGTCGGACCTTGGTAAATCGGTCATGGATATCCAATTTACGGAGGACGCAATGAACGCAACGAGATCTCGCACCCTCTCCCTCGCATCGCTGCTTGCCACGCTGTGGTGCGGCGCGGCCCTCGCAGCCGAGCCCGGAGCACGACCAACGCAGGTGTTCCGGGACACGCACAAGGAGCTGCAGGTGCACCTGGGCCACGTGAAGGAGTGGGTGGGCTCGCTGGACACGAAGCCGCAGGCGGAGAGGGAGGCCATCATGAAGCGCGTGACGGCCTTCTTGAGGGAGCACATCGGCGAGCACGCCAAGGTGGAGGAGGCGAGGCTCTACCCGCTGGTCGACCGGTACGCGCACGATGGAGCGCTGAGGTACACGGACACGATGCGCTGGGAGCACGGGATCATCGGCAAGAAGATCGAGGCGCTCGAGGACATGGCCAACGGGAAGGCGGACGCAACGGGGTTTGCGAGGAGCGCTGATCGCCTGCTGGGCATCATCGAAGCGCACTTCGAGAAGGAAGAGGAGGTGCTGCTCCCGGTGCTGGACGCGAGGGCGACGGCAAAGGAGGTCGAAGATGCGCTGGGCGGCCACGGCGGGCACCACGCGCACTGACCGGGACGGCCCGAAGTGCTCCCATTGGCGCGGCTCGATCTCCCACCGTCAATCGAGGCCCGCCGACGTCCGAAGTGAGATGTGAGTTGGCTTGACCCCTCGCTCGACCCCCCGCTCGGCCCCTCCCATTTTTGAGTCGGCTTGACCCTACCCACTCGGGGTGGCCGTCGGCGCCCGGCCACAGGCGGTCCGGGTGCCTCGTCGCACGGGCAGGATCCTCCGACGCTGGGCCGGGTCAGAGCTCCGGGTCGGGGCCCGGCTCGGTGGCCGGCTCTGAGGTGGCAAGGGGAGGCGGGGTCTGAGGGCCGAGAAGGGCGGTGAGAGCGGGCAGGTCCTCGTCCGGGCCGAAGACGTGCATGTGGTCGCCGGCCTGGATGACCGTGCGTCCCTTGGCGACGACCAGCGACGCGCCCCGGACCACGAGCAGCACCGACGAGCTCGGCGGGAAGGGGAGCGACGCGAGGTCGCGCCCGATGAGGGGGTGACCCTCGGCGATGTGGAACCACTCGATGCGCCCGTTCAGCGGGGTGGTGGAGTGGATCTCGAGGGCCGCGGGGGGCGTGGGTGGGACGGGCGCGACCAGGCCGAGGCGGCGGGTGACCCACGGGACGGTCGCCCCGGGGACCAGGGCGCTCAGAACCACCACGAAGAACACGAGGTTGAAGATGCGGTGGGCGCCCGGTACGTCGTACATCACCGGGAAGGTCGCCAGGATGATGGGGACGGCCCCGCGCAGGCCGACCCAGCCCAGGTAGGCGACCTCGCGGAGCGGCCGGCGGAACGGGAGCGTGAGGAGCCACACGACGACGGGGCGTGCGACCAGGGTCAGCATGGCAGCCACCGCGAAGCCCTCTCCGGCGACCTCGGCGAGCTCCGACGGGAAGGCGAGCAGGCCGAGCATCAGGAACATCCCCACCTGGCTGAGCCACGCCATGGCGTCGTGGACCCGGAGCACGCCCGAGCGGTAGGGGATGTCGCCGTTGCCGATGATGACGGCCGCCACGTACACGGCGAGGAACCCGCTGCCCAGGAACAACGTCGGCACGCCAAAGGCCACGAGCGCGAGGGCGATGGTCAGCACGGGGTAGAGGCCACCGGCCGAGACCCGCACCCGGCACAGCAGCAGGCGCGTCAAGTGGCCAATCCCCGCCCCGAGGACGAGGCCGACCACGAGCTGGACGCCGACGTCGAGCAGCAGCCCGAGAACCGGCGCGTCGTCTCCGCTGCTCATGACGGTCGTCAGGCTGATGGTCAGGATGACGGCCATGGGGTCGTTGACGCCCGACTCCAGCTCGAGCACCGAGCCCAGGGGGCGGCGCAGGTGGAGGCCGCTGCCCCGCAGGATCGCGAACACGGCCGCGGCGTCGGTGGAGGAGACGACCGCGCCGAGCAACAACGCCTCCGGCCACTCGAGGCCGAGGAGGGTGTGGACTCCGACCGCCAGGACCACGGCGGTCCCGATGACACCGAAGGTGGCCAACACGGCGGCAGGTGCCAGCGCCTCCCGAATCTGGCCGATGGGCGTGTTCAGGCCTCCGTCGAAGAGGATGAGCACCAGGGCGGCGGTCCCCATGCGGAAGGCGAACGCGTAGTCGTCGAAGTGGACCCCCCCGATGCCCTCGGACCCCGCCAACATGCCGACGACCATGAACACCAGCGCCAGCGGGAGCCCGAGGCGCCCGGAGGCCCGGCTCAGCAGGACGCTGATCCCGATCAGGATCCCGATGACGGCGAACAACCAGGCAGTGGGGGTGGGCTCCAGCATGGCGCGCGGAGCCTAGCACACGTCGCTGCGCCTCGCAGTACCCGGAGCCGGTCCTCGCGCCGCGATCACGCCGTCGGCGGACGACCCGCGCTGGCGTGGGGCCGGTCGCGAGGGGAGAGCGTGTCGTCCCGACAGGTCACCGTGGCCAAGACGATGACCAAGGCAGTGGGCAGCATGGAGCCACGCCACGGTGGGGGGGCCTCCCACCCGAGGGCGGGCGCGCCGGCAAGACCGTGGGGCAGGCGCCGGCGTCAGGCGGGCAGGGGCCCACGCGGGGCGCTGGGCCGGGTGACGCGGTAGCTCCGCAAGAAGGACGGCAGGTCGCGCAGCTCGAACCGGGTGATCCCCGTCGAGACGGTCTCACCCGCTGCCGTAGTGACCTTGCCGTAGAGCGTCGTCAGGGACTCGAGGGGGCTCCACGTGCGGTGCTTCTCTCCGTGGAAGCGATACTCCAGGCCGTCGTCACCGCGGAACGTGAAGTCGTAGGTCAGCAACCCGCGGCGAGCCGTTGCCCTGATTCGCAGCGTCCCGGTCAGCGCGGCGCGCTCGGCCAGGCCAGAGGCCCGCACCTCTCCGTCGAGCGCGATGGTGCCGCCGCGGACCCCGAGGAAGTCGGGGATCGTGCGGCTCCGGGCCTGGACGGTGAAGGAGAAGGGCAGCTCCTGACCGCCACGCGGACCCGAACGAAGGGTGTGGGTGCCCGACATGGTCTCGGCGAAGGCCAGGCCCCGAGCCGTCTGCGGCGGAGACTCTCGCTGGCGCTCAGGCTGCTCCAGGCGTCGCTCGACGAGGTCTGCCGCGCGGGTCGACAGCGCCATGATGGTGACCTGGGGGTTCACCCCGAGGCTGCTCGGGAGCGCGGAGCCGTCGGTGATCCAGAGGTTTCGCACGTCGTGGGTCTCGCCCGTGGGGGAGACCACCGAGGCGCGGGAGTCTCTTCCCATGCGGCACGTCCCGAGCGGGTGATACGCCGAGATGTCGAAGTGGCGCGCCGCCACACGTGCCGTGGCCATGCGCTCGACGTCGTCGCGGGTCCGCAGGACGTCGTGGCCCCAGAGGCCCGGGTAGACCTCCCTGGCGCCGGCCGCCAGGTACACCCGCGCCAGGAAGGCCATGCCGCGCTGCATGGCGTGGACGTCGGCGTCTCGCATCCAGTAGGTCAGCAGCGGGCGCCCACCCGGCCCGACCCGCACCCGCCCGCGGGAGGTGTCCTTGATCATGAACCCGAAGGCCGCCACCTGGTTGAACTGCTCCACGACCTCGGTGAAGCGCCGCCCGTGGAGGTCGAGCAGGGAGGCGAGCATCTCGAAAGGGGCGGTGGCGCCCTCGAACAGGATCCCCTCCGACTCCAGCTCGTGGATGGCGTAGCCCTGGGGGATGGTGCTCCAGCCGCGGATCTCCTCGTCGAAGAGCGCCAGCGCGTGGGAGGCCGGGTGGATGGACAGGTTGCGGCCCACCTGCCCCGACCCGTTCGCCAGGCCGTTCTTCAGGAGCAGCGTCGGGGTGTGGAGCGTGCCGCAGGCGAGGACCACGACCCGGGCGCGCACCGCCAGCGGCGCCTCGCCCGACGGCGTGCGGACGACCCCTCGGACGCCGACGGCGGTGCCTCCGCGCGTCTCCACGCGCTCGACCTTCACGCCCGTGATGACCTGGGCGCCCGCGCTCAGGGCGCGCGGCACGTAGGACACATTGGTCGAGCGCTTGGCGTCCGTCGGGCAGCCGAAGCAGCAGAGGCCCTGGCCGTCGCAGTCGGGGGCGTTGCGCGGGAGGGGTCCGTGGGAGTAGCCCAGCGCGTCGCACCCCCGCGCGATGACCTCGCCCGGCTTGCCCACGTACCGCATGGCGGCGGGGGTCACCTGGAGCATCTGCTCCACCCGGCGGAAGTACGGCTCCAGGTGCTCCTCGGTCATCTCCGAGAGGCCCGCCTCGCGCCAGCGCGCCAGGGTCTGCGCCGGCGCGCGGAAGCAGGTGCCGGAGTTGATGGTGGTGGTCCCCCCCACCGTGCGCCCGATGGGGATGGGGATCACCGCGTTGCCGAAGGCCATGGTGAAGCCCGCGTCCCGGTACATACGGCGCTGCATGTCCAGGGGGCGGCCCGTGAAGTCCTTGCGCTCGTAGTAGGCACCCTCCTCGAGCATCAGGACGGCGTGGCCTCGCTCCGCCAGCTCGCGCGCGACCGGTGCGCCGCCTGCGCCCGTGCCGACCACCACCACGTCGCACTCCAGGGTCTCGCCGGCGACGCTGCTGCCGTCGACGAGGTTCTGGCGCCAGCGCGGGGGGCGCTCCGGGGCCGGCGGCTCTACCGCCCAGCGGCACCCGAGGGCCCGGTAGACCCCCTCGTCGCTCAGCCCGCCGAGCTTCAGGGGAGTGACGAGGAGGCGCAGGAGCTGGCGCGAGATTTCGCCATCGGCCCAGCGGTGGAGCGCGGCCTCCCGGTCCTCGGCGGTGAGGCGAGTGAAGGGGACGCCACCCCGCGCCAGAGGCGCCAGCTCCAGGGCCCAGAGCCCCGCGCGCAGCGCCTGGGGCGCGCCGGGCGCGAGGGCCACCGCCGCCTCGACCCTCGCCACCGCGGTCTCTCCGGCGCCGGGCAGCACCGCCCCCGGAGGCATCGCAGCCTGGGCCACCGCCACCGCGATCTGCCGCTCACGCTCTGTCAGTCCCATGGTCCCTCGCCGGTTCGCCCCCTGCACAGAAACGAGACAAACGAGTCCAGAAGTGTAAGGGACGGGGGGCGAGGCCACAAGACTTCAGGTCCCGGTGCCCCCGGCATCCACAGGCTCCAGCTCCACGAGGGGCGCGTCCGCGTCCACCTGGTCGCCGGCCTGGACCAGCACCCGCGCCACGACCGCGGCGACGGGCGCCGTGACCGCGTGCTCCATCTTCATGGCCTCCAGGGTGACCACCGTCTGGCCGGCCGCCACGACGTCACCCTCCGCGACGAAGACTCGGAGCACCTTGCCCGGCATCGGCGCGTGACAGCCGCCGGCCGCCTCGTGGTCGGCGCCCTCCGGAAAGCGCGGTACTTCCTCCAGGGCGACGGCGCTGCCCAGGGCATGCACCCAGACTCGCGCGCCGTCCCGGACGACGCGCATGGTACGGCGCACGCCGTCCACCTCCAGAGTGAGCGATGGTGCAGCGTGGTCGATGACCCGTACGTCCGCGTCGGTGTCCCCGACCCGGACGCGCAGCGCAGCGCCTCGATCTTCATAGGCGACGTCCAGGGTGGCGCCCCCCGCGGAGTAGCTCACGGTCTGGCGCTGGGAGGCGTTGTTCCTCCACCCGGCGGGCAGGGCCGGGAGCAGACGCGTCGCTCGCCGGTCCAGGCACCCGGCAACGGCCGCGGCGATGGTCGCTTGGCGCAGACGTTCCCCGTCGTGGGGCAGCGCCGGCTGCGGCCCCCAGTGCCGGTCGATGAAGTGGGTGTCGACGTGCCCCGCCAGATACTCGGGGTGGCGTAGAAGAGAGACGAGGAATGCCTGATTGGTCGTCACACCCAGGATCGACGCCTGCTCCAGCGCCCGGGCGAGTCTCGCCGTCGCCTCCTGCCGGTCTCTTCCGTGAGCGATGACCTTGGCCAGCATGGGGTCGTACCAGATGCCGACCTCCGAGCCGGTCTCGACACCCGCGTCCACCCGGAGCCCTGGCGCGGGCGGGAAGTGCCAGTCCACGATGGAGCCCGCGGCAGGGAGGAATCCTGTCGCCGGGTCCTCCGCGTAGATCCGGGCCTCGACGGCGGCCCCCGTCTGCAAGAGAGACTCCTGCCCGTAGCCCAGGAGCTCGCCCCGCGCGACGCGAATCTGCTCCCGCACGAGGTCGATCCCCGTGACCAGCTCCGTGACCGGGTGCTCCACCTGGAGGCGGGTGTTGACCTCGAGGAAGTAGAACTCGCCGCCCGGGGCCAGGATCATCTCGACGGTGCCTGCGCCCCGGTAGCGGATCGCCCGGCCGGCCGCCACGGCCACCTCCCCCATTCGCGCCCGCAGGGCTGGCGTGAGGGCCACCGAGGGAGTCTCCTCGACGATCTTCTGGTGGCGCCGCTGGATGGAGCACTCCCGCTCGAACAGGTGGACCAGGTTGCCGTGGGAGTCTCCGAGGATCTGGAACTCGATGTGGCGCGGGTCCTCGATGTAGCGCTCGAGGAGCAGGGTGCCGTCGCCGAAGGCCTTCTCCGCCTCCCGCCGCGCCGCGTCCAGGTCGCGCTCCAGGTGGGCGGCGTCTCGCACGAGCCGCATGCCCTTGCCGCCACCGCCCGCGCTGGCCTTCACCAGGAGGGGGAAGCCGACCTCCCGCGCCCGCTGGACGAGGGCGCCGGTCTCCTGCTCCTCCCCGTGCCACCCGGGGATCACGGGCACACCGGCCGCGGCCATCAGGCGCTTTGCCTCCGCCTTGCTGCCCATGGCGCGGATGGAGTCCGGCCGAGGGCCGATGAAGACGAGCCCCGACCCCTCCACAGCCTCGGCGAAGACAGCGTTCTCGCTCAGGAACCCGTAGCCGGGGTGGATCGCGTCGGCCCCGGTCCGGCGCGCCGCGTCCAGCAGGCGCGCGGTGACGAGGTAGGACTCGCTCGCCGGGGCAGGCCCGATGCGCACGGCCTCGTCGGCTGCGCGCACGTGCGCCGCCCCTGCGTCGGCGTCAGAGAACACGGCGACGGTGGCGATCCCCAGCTCGCGGCAGGTGCGCATCACCCGGATGGCGATCTCGCCGCGGTTTGCCACCAGGATCTTCGTGATGGTGCTCAATGTCTGTAGACTCCCCAGGCGCTCGTCCCCTCGAAGGGCCTGCTGCCGGCTGCCGAGAGCGAGATCGCCACCACCTCGCGGGTCTGGCGCGGGTCGATGATGCCGTCGTCCCAGAGCCTCGCCGTGGCAAACAGCGCGCTCGACTCCTGGTCAATCTGGCTCGTGACCATCATCTTGGCCAGCGCGAGCTGTTTCTCATCCAGCTCCTTGCCCTTCTTCTGCGCGGCCTCCCGCTGGATGATGTCGAGCACGCCGGCGAGCTGCTCCCCCCCCATGACGGCGATGCGGTGCGTGGGCCACGAGAACAGGAACCGCGGCCCGTAGGCGCGACCGCACATGGCGTAGTTTCCGGCCCCGTAGCTCGCCCCCATCATGATTGTGACCGCTGGCACGGTGCTGTTCGAGACGGCGTTGATCAGCTTGGCCCCGTGCTTGATGATGCCCTCCTCTTCATACTTGCGGCCCACCATGAAGCCCGTGATGTTCTGCAGGAACAGGAGCGGGATGTCGTGCTGGTTGCACAGCGCGATGAACTGCGCGCCCTTGTTGGCAGACTCGCTGAAGAGGATGCCGTTGTTGGCCAGGATGCCGACCGGCATCCCGTGGATGTGCGCCCACCCGCAGACGAGCGTCCCCCCATAGAGGCGCTTGAACTCGCTGAACCGGGAGCCGTCGACGATGCGCGCGATGACCTCCCGGGAGTCGAAGGGGCGCCGCAGGTCGGGAGAGACAATCCCCAGGAGGTCGTCGGGATCGTGGAGCGGCGCCTCCACCGGCCGCAGGGCCGGTGACCAGCCCTTACGCCAGTTGAGGTGCGCGACGATCTCGCGTCCGAGGCGGATGGCGTCCCGTTCGTCCCGCGCCAGGTAGTCCGAGACTCCCGACACCTCGCTGTGCATGCGAGCGCCGCCGAGGGCCTCGTGGTCCGTCTCCTCCCCGGTCGCCATCTTCACGAGCGGTGGCCCCGCCAGGTAGACCTTCGCCTCGCCGGCGACCATGACGGTGTAATCCGACAGGCCCGGCACGTAGGCGCCGCCCGCAGTGGAGCTGCCGAAGACCAGACAGATGGTCGGCACGCGCGCCTTGCTGCGCTCGGTGAGCCCGCGGAAGGTCGCCCCCCCGGGGACGAAGATCTTGGACTGGTTCGGCAGATCCGCGCCGGCTGATTCGGTCAGCGAGATGGCGGGCAGGCGGTTCTCGACCGAGATCTCGCCGAGGCGCAGGGACTTGAGCAGGCCGCTCTCGTTGACCGCGCCGCCCTTCACCGTGGGGTCGTTGGCCGTCACCAGGCACTCGACGCCGGAGACGACCCCGACGCCGCCGATGATGCCGGCGCCGGGGGTCACCCCCTTGATGCCGGTCCCGGCGAGGGGGCACAGCTCAAGGAAGTGGGAGTCCCGGTCCAGCAGGAGGTCGATGCGCTCCCGGGCGAGGAGCTTGCCTCGCTCCTTGTGGCGCGTGACGTACTTCTCGCCGCCTCCCTCCCGGGCCTTGGCGAGCTCCCCGTCCACCCTCGCCAGGGACGCCAGGTTGGCGTCGTAGTTGGCCCGGAACCCGTCGGAGCGCCGGTCCACCTGGCTCCGCAGCACCGGATAGGCCTCGAACATGGTCACCTCCGCGCGCCGGTCGCGCGGCGCCACCATACACCAAGGGTCGGACCGGGCGGAAGGGCACCGTTGCCCGCGCGCTTTCATCGCCTCGTGCGCGGGCGTATGCTCCCGGCCGGGAGGTGCGCATGGGACAGGACCTGGTCATCACCGAGCACTGGGCGCCGAACGGCGACGGGTGGCTCCTGCACCTGAAGCAGACCTGGGCGCCGGGTCGCCTCGTGCCCGGCTCGCGCCCGGCGATCATCGTGCCCGGCTACGGCATGAACTCCTTCATCTTCGGCTTCCACCCGCGCGGCACGTCCATGGAGCGGCACTTCGCCCTCGCCGGCCTCGAGGTCTGGAGCGTCAACCTGCGGCGTCAGGGGCCGTCGCGCCCCTCGCGCCCGTCTCCCGGTGGGCCGTCGCTGCGCGCCTACGCGGACACCGACATCCCGGCCGTCATCGACGGTGTGCTTGCCGCTACGCGGACGGGCGCCAGCGCCGTCGACCTCATCGGCGCGAGCCTCGGCGGATCCCTGATCTACGCGCACCTGGCGCTCGTGCCAGACACCCGCGTCGCAAAGGTGGTGTCCATCGGGGCGCCGCTCCGGTGGACCGAGATCCACCCCATCCTGAAGGTGGCGTTCTCGTCGCCGTGGCTCGTCGGGCGCGTCCCGCTGGCGGGCACCCAGCGCCTCGCCCGGGCGGCGCTGCCGCTGCTGGCTCGCACCCCGATCCTCTCCATCTACATGAACACGGCCAATGTCGACCTGCGCGCCGCGGGGGAGCTCACGCGCACCGTGGACGACCCGCACCCGCGGGTGAACCAGGACATCGCGCTGTGGATGAAGTCCCGGGACATGGTGCTCGCCGGCCGCAACGTCACCGACGCCCTCGGCGCCGAGCGGCGACCGCTCCTGGTCGTCATCTCCAACCGCGATGGCATCGTCCCCGAGAGCTCCGCCCTCGCCGCCCGCGACGCCTGGGGCGGCCCCGTCTCGGTCCTGAAGGTGGGCGACGAGCAGACCTGGTACGCCCACGCCGACCTCTTCGTGGGGCACGAGGCCCCGACCACCGTGTTCCAGCCGATCACCGACTGGCTCCACGCGCCTTGACCCGGGCGCCACGGCAGCCCACACTCCGCCGGATGAACGAACCACTGACGCTCCGCGAGATCCTCGGCCTGACCCCAGAGGCCCCTGCCCAGGCGTGGCTGGCGCTGCGGGGCGACCCCACTCTGCCCGGCTCCCGCTTCGGCGTGAGCTCCCTGCGCATCTTCACGCCGCGGCTCGGCGTCGCGACGTGGCTTGGGCGCCGCCTGCTCGACCGCCGGGTGCCGGTGGTCAACCTCTACAACCGGACGCCGACCCCGCTCACGGAGGGGTGGTCCGTGCGCGTCACCCAGGTGCGGGACTTTCGGGGCCGCGGCCTGACGTATGACAGCCACAACGGCACGGACTTCGTGGCCCCGGCGGGCACGCCCATCGTGGCCTGCGCGGCTGGCCGCGTCGTTGCGGTGCGCAGCGAGTACAACCGCGGGGGCCTCAAGCTGTACGTGGAGCACGGCGGGGGCCTCGCCACCACCTACCACCACCTGGCCCGGACGCTGGTGGCGGTCGGCGACCGGGTCGCGTGCGGGCAGCCCATCGCGCTCTCCGGCTACTCGGGGCTAGACGCCTTGGTCGGCTTCCCGTGGGTGGCGCCGCACCTGCACTACAACGTGCTGCTGGGCGGCGTCATCGTGGATCCGTTCGCCGCGGAGGGTGAGGTGTCGCTCTGGCGCACGGGGGACAACGCGCCCCTGCCCGACGTGGGCGACAGGGCCTTCACGCCGACCCGTTTCGACCCGGCCCGCGTCGCCCGGCTGCTCGCCGACCTCAGGGACGACCGCGACCGGGCCCGCCTCGCGGCCTTCGAGGACCTGGACCGCCGCGCCTGGGAGCTGGTCGTCGAGTCCGTCACCTACCCGACGCGGTTCGCCACGCCGGAGGCCGGGCGCCTGCTCTTCGACGGGCCGTCGCGGCAATCACGGCTGGCGCTGCCCTTCGACCGGGACTGGGAGGGGATCGCCTTTGCGGACGACGAGGGCCTCAGAGGGTGACGTGACTTGGGGCCCGCGCAGCAATCACGGGTCCATTCGGCTGCCGCTGCATCCCCGCTGCTGGCCCGCCGAGACCGTGGAAGGACGAAGCGCTGCCTGCGGTCCGGCCGATCCGCCTGCGGGGCGCATCGGCGTCCTCGGTTGAACGGGCTATTACAGCACGGGCCCCAGGGTCGCCTCGGCCGTCGTCAGGCGCTGCTCGACGCGGCGGAGCTCGTAGCTCAGCTCCAGCGCCTGCTGCGGGGTCAGCCGCCCCCGCAGCGCCTCGAGGGCGCCTCGGTTGAAGGCGAGGCCCTGGATCGACCCCTTCTCGAGGTTCAGCTCGATGGACTCGCCCAGGACGGCCAGCGCCTCGTAGTGGCGGTCCTTCGTCGCCAGGACGTCTGCGAGCGCGGCGGAGGACCGCGCCAGCCCCACCACGTCGCCGGACCGCTGCTGCGCCTCCACGGCGCGGGTCAGGAGGTCTGCGGCCGCCTCCGTGTTCTCGGCGCGCAGCTCCAGGCGCCCCAGGGTCTCCCAGACTCGCGCCTGCTCGCGGCTGCGCCCGAGCTTCCGGTAGGACTGCTCGGCCGACCACCCGTAGTCCAGCGCAGCCTGCCAGTCGGCCTCCCGATGAAGCGCCATGCGCGCCAGCAGGTGATCGGTCTCGCCGAGGTCCAGGAGCGCGTCAGGGTCGTCGTCCGCCTGTGCTACGAACACCTGGCGTGACCGGGCGAGGGCGTCGGCCGCCCGCTCCGCCTCACCCACCCGCGCCAGCACTGCGGCCTGCTCGGTGAGCAGGCGCGCCGCTCCGAGGGTGTCTCCCGCGGCCTGCAGCTCTCTGCCCGTCCGGGTCAGCTCGAGCATTGCCCGCTCCAGGTGGCCTGCGTCGCCGATGTCGTAGCAGATGGCCGCCGTGAGGGCCGCCAGGTCGGCACGCAGGGACAGCGGATCGTCGTCCCGCAGGAGCGCGGCTGCCTGATCCACCGTCTGGAGCGCCCCAGCCAGGGTGAAGTCGGCGCCTGGCCCGTGGCTCTCCCACTGGAGCCTCGCAGTCTCTGTCAGGATCCGCACCCGCAGGCTGCGCCGTGCCTCGGTCGTCGGGAGCTGCACCGCCAGCCCGTGGGCGATGCGGGCGAACCCCAGCGCCTCTGTGGCGGCGCCAACGCGCCTCGCCTCACCCGCGGCCTCCAAGAAGCGGGTGGCGGCACCGTCATAGTCTCCTGCCGCCACGAGGTGGCGGGCAGCCCTCGCGTGGCAGCCGCGCTCCTGATGAGCCGCCTCCTCCAGAGGGGGGGCCACGAGCTCAGCGAGGGCCTGGTGTCAGCGCCGGCTCAGAGACGCGAGGGTGGAGCCCCGGAGCGCCTCCGCGGTGGTCTCCGGCATGCGGACGCGCCCGTCGCCGCGGTCCTCCAGGGGGACTCCTGCGTCGGCCGCGACCTGGAGCCGCTCGAGCACCGCCTGCTCGCCGATGCCGAGCAGGGTCGCCACGTGGCGGGCCTCGAAGAGCGCGCCCACGTGGGCCGCGGCACGCAACGCGAGGCGGACGTCGCCAGGGAGGTGCTCGAAGGAGCCCGGGTCGTCCAACGTCTCGGGGACGTCCACGTCCACGACCGCCTCCGGGCCCTCGGCCACGACGAGCGCCCGGAGCAGCTCGGCGGCCCTCCCCGTGGGCTTCGTGCGCATGGCGAGCACCAGGGGCATGGTGAGCCAGCCCTTGCGCGCGACGATCTCGCGGAGCAGCTCGACGGTGCTCGCGTCCGCAAGCTCGACCGCGTCGAAGACCAGGGCCACTGACTGCTGGGACACGCGCGCGAGGCGGTTGAGCACGGCCACCACGTCGCCGGGGGCGTCGGGCTCGTCGTCGCCCAGCAGGCGCCGCCTGAGCCCGGCCCGCACACGGTCGACCAGGTCGGGTGTCGCGTCTTCACCAAGCAGGGTCTCGGCGCGAGCCCGCGCCTCCAGGATGGGACCGAGCGGCCTCCCCGGGCCGTCACAGGCGACGCGCACCAGGGTGATGCTGCCTGGCTGGGGGGGGAGCCCGCCGACCACCGCGGTGTGTCGCCCCTCGGCGACTCGCTGCCAGAGGCGGTCCATGCTACGCCGGGTCGACGACGACGCGCACGCGCCCCGCCGCCTCGTTGGCCAACCGCCGTGCGTCGTGAACGCTGTCCGCCCGTGCGACGACCACGCCCATGCGCCGGTAGCGCCGCGTGTCCGGCTTCCCGAAGAGCCGCACCGTGGCGCGGGGGTCTGCCAGGGCGTCCTCCACACCCTCGAAGCGGGGGTTGGTCCCGGCCTGCTCCGCGAGGATCACCGACGAGGCGCCCGGCGCAGCCAGGTCGATGCGCCCGATGGGCAGCCCGAGGATCGCCCGCACGTGCAGCTCGAACTCGCTCATGTGCTGGCTCGCCATGGTGACCATCCCGGTGTCGTGGGGGCGCGGGCTCACCTCGCTGAACACGACCTCGTGCCCACAGATGAACAGCTCCACCCCGAAGATGCCGCGCCCGCCGAGCGCGTCGGTGATCTTCGCCGCGATCTCCTGCGAGCGGGCCAGCACACCGGCGGACAGCGCCTCGGGCTGCCAGGACTCCATGTAGTCCCCGCGCTCCTGGCGGTGGCCGATGGGGGGGCAGAACAGCGTGCCCTCGTGGGCCGTGCGCACCGTGAGCAGCGTGATCTCCGTGTCGAAGCGGACGAAGCCCTCGACGATGACGCGCGCCGAGCGTCCCCGAGAGCCCTCCAGCGCGTACTTCCACGCCGTGGCGATGTCCGCCTCGGTGCGCACCGTGCTCTGTCCCTTGCCGGAGCTGGACATCACGGGCTTGACGATGCAGGGGAGCCCCACGGCCTCCACTCCAGCCTGCAGCCCCTCCAACGAGTCCGCGAAGCGGTAGGGGCTCGTCGGCAGCCCCAGCTCCTCGGCCGCCAGGCGCCGGATGCCCTCCCGGTTCATGGTCAGCCGCGCCGCCCGCGCCGTGGGGATGACCGTCCACCCCTCCGCCTCCAGCTCCACGAGGGTCTCCGTCGCGATGGCCTCGATCTCGGGCACGATGAAGTGCGGGCGCTCCTGCGTGACCACGCGCCGGATGGCCGCCGGATCCTGCATGTCGAGCACGTGCGATCGGTGGGCGAGCTGCATGCCCGGCGCGTTCTCGTACCGGTCGCAGGCGATGACCTCCATGCCGAGGCGCATGGCCTCGATGACCACCTCGCGGCCGAGCTCGCCGGAGCCCAGCATGAGGATGCGCGTCGCCGATGGGGTGAGGGCGGTTCCGAGAGCCATTGTCGCCTCCTTCGGGTGTGGTACCTTCGCCTCTCTACCCCAATCTGGCGGGATTGAGAAGGGAGCTCATGATTCGACCCATCGTTCTCGACGCCCTCGCCGTAGCCGTCCAGGAGGGGCGTGAGGAGCCGGCCTGGGAACGGCTGCGCGGATGCGACCCGCTGCTGCGCCCTCTGAGTTCCGCGCGCCTGCGGTCCGCGCTTCGGGATGCGTGGCTCGCCGTGCACCCGGACGACCCGCCGGCGCACGCTCTGCGCCTCGCGTACCTCATCGCCGCGCGGGCCGTCCCCGACGATCCGTCCCCCGGTGCCGTGGAGGCCGCGTTCGGCGCAACGCGCCACCCGCCTCCGTCGCGCCGCTGGTGGGTGACCTGGAGCGCGTGCGGCGTCGCCCTCTGCGCCATGGCTGCCATCATCGCCTGGGCAGCCCTGGCCCCCTCCAACCCGCGCGCGACCCCGGCCGGCCGCCTGCTGGGGAAGTCTCTCGGGTCCTGGGTGGTCGCGCTGGACCGCTGGGGGCGCGACCAGAGCCCAGAGACGGAGGGCCCGCTTGCCGAGGCCCGCGCCGCCCTGCTCGATGGCGCACCCGGTGCCATTGGAGAGGCACCAGCGGCGGCGCTGCGCCACCTGGTGGACATGGCGGAGGCCGTCGTCGGGCCGGTGGGTCGAGACGAGGCCCAGGGGAGAGCCGGAGGTGAGACCCCGAGAGGTGGAGGGGGAGATGCGGCCTCCGGTGAGGGGAGCGGCGAAGCGAGCAGGCCCACCCCAGCCCCACCGACCGACGCCTTCTACGCGGCCATCGCGGCGCTGGATCGGGCGTTGGGGGAGGCAGGCCAGCCGTACTTCGTCGATGGCGAGGTGCTCGTCGAGGGGGGCATCCGAAGCATCATCCTGACCTCCTTCGTGGTCGAGCGGGAGCGGCGGCTGCGCTCGGGGGATCTCTCGGAGCGTCTGCTGCACATCCGCCGCCTGGACACCCTCAACTGGGAGCGCCCACACCTGGGCTACACCCGCGACACCCTGGACGTGGCGCTCGTGGTCGCCGACCAGGTGGACGGCCTCGTGGTGGTCCGCGTCCTGCCGGCGCTGGCGCCGAGCGGCGCGATGCCACTCGCGTCCCGGTCCGATCGGGAGAGCGCGGGGTGGGTCGCGGCGGTGGAGTCGCGGGCGGGCCTTGCCGTCCGGGAGCAGCTCGGGCGTCTACCGGGCTTGGACGGCGCCGATGCGGCGAGGGCGGCGGACCTGCTCTCGCGGCGGCGCGAGGCCCTCGACCGGGTGCGCCGCGAGCTGCGCCGCTCGGGCGCGACCTTCGAGGACCCGGAGACCCTGGCCCTGCCGGACAGCCTCGTGTCGCAGCTCGACGGCAAGGCTCCGTCGGAGGACCTGCGGCAGCTCCGAAGCATCGACGATGCGCTGGACGACAACGGGGTTCGCGCCGCCTTCGCGGCGCTCCACGAGGCCGTCTCGTCGTCGGTGGAGCGCCACGAGGCGCAGCACCGCCTGGACCTGGCCCTGGGCGAGGCGTTCGTCGTTCCCGAGGCGCTGCGTGCGGCCACCGGCGCGGCGGAGACGGTCCCCTCGTGGGTCCGCCGCTCGGCCTTGGAGCTGTCGGCCTATCTCTCCGAGCTCGCCCGGGATGATCGCACCCTGCAGGTGAACCTGGCCCTCGCTGCGCGCTTTGCCTTGGATGAAGACCTGTGGGGGACGGCCGAGTCCTACGCCACCTTGGTGCTGCTCGACGCCCTCGGTGAGGAGGCTGGCGTCGCCCGCGAGGAGATGGTGCCGGGCAGGGTCGTGCGCCGCGCACGCGTCGCGACCCGCGTCATCGATCTGCTGGAGCTGCCCCCCGAGAGCGTTCGCGCCGCCGCGAAGCGGGCGTGGGAGCGCCTCTTCGCCCGCCCGCTGCCGGCCCTGGAGATCGACTGACCCCGGCGGTCAGTGCTCCAGCCCCTCCGCGCTCCGCTGGATGAACGGCACCTGCTCGTCGGTCACGTCCGGGACCAGGTCCACCTCGGCCTCGAAGCGCCCGTGGAGTGCGGCGTCCACGGCGCGCTGGATCCTCTTCCACAGAGAGTCCGCGGGGTCGATGCTCGGGATGGTCAGCTCGGCCATGCAGTCCACGTAGCGGCTGAAGAGCATCTGGTGGGTCGTGATCTCGACGCCCATGCTCTGCATGGTCAGCTTCAGGGCCCGCATCTGCTTGCCCTTGCCGACCTCGATGAGCGTCCGCGGGTCCACTCCGAGGGTCAGCAGATCCCTCGAAAGGCCGTAGTTGCTCCAGAGCTCGTAGGTCATGAGCTTGAGCTGGAAGGCCCAGAGCGCCGCGCGCTGCGCCACGCTCATGCGCGAGAGCATCGCCGGCAGGTACTGGAGGCCGAGCGCCACGTGCCGCGACTCGTCCCGCTCGTAGTAGGGCAAGAGGTGGGTCAGCACCGGCTCCAGGTTGAGCTTGCGCACCACCTGGAACAGGGTCAGCGCGATGGGCTCGACCATGAGCTGCATGCCGAGGAGCTTCTTCGCCAGGTGGTCTGCGTTCATGACCGCCTCGAGCAGCCCCTTGGCGCCGGGGTCGATCCGGTCGGGCAGGGCGCCCAGCGCCTCCAGGTAGTCGTGGAACACGTAGAAGTGGCGGGCCTCGTCGAAGGCCTGGCTGGTGGCCGCCATCTTGGCCTCCAGGGGCTCCAGCTCGTCCGCGAGCTCCGCGCTGATGCGCCACGCCGCCAGCTCTCCCCACATGATGATGGAGAAGACGCGCCCCAGCGCCGCCTTCTGCTCCGGCTCGAGGGTGGGCGCGCCGTGGGTCTCGATGAGGCTCGCGAGCACCTTCTGGCCGTCCCAGGCCTGGGCGTGGCCCTTGTGGTAGATGCGCTCGAGCACCCTGGCGTTCTTGGCCTCGAGCCCGTAGTGCGCCCGGTCGAACATCTGGTACGGGATGGTCCGGAACCCCTTTCCGTGCAGCGACAGCATCTTGTCATCCTCCGTGTCAGCTCAGCCGGGTCAGCAGCGCCTCGGTGAGCAGGTTCCTGAAGTCGGCGAAGGTCTCGTGGACAGCCTGGCGATCCGCCTCCTCCCGCGCGAAGGCCAGATCGATGAGGAGCCCCTGCAGCAGCGTGCGCAGCATGCGCGCGAGGCGCTCCGGGGGCACGCGCAGCCGGTCGACGAAGGGCCCGAGCACGTTGTGGATGCCCTCCACCACCAGCGAGATGACCTCGTCGTTGAAGCGGGCGAGCCGCGTCGCCAGCTCCGGGTTGTCCGGCACCACGTTGCGCAGCTCGAAGAGCACCAGGATGGAGTCGAGGTCGCTCTCAAGGAAGGACAGCACCTGCTCCAGGGCGCGGCTGAAGTGGTCGATGGTCCGGTTCTCTTCCGCCGCAACGACCCGGATGCGGTCCAACAGATCGCGGATGAGCTGGAGGTGCACCTCCAGCAGCAGGTGCTCCTTGGACTCGAAGTGGTAGTGCAGGAGCGACTTGCTGACACCCGCCTCCCGCGCGATGTCCTGCATGGACGCCCCGCGGTAGCCCCTGCGCCCGAAGCAGGCGGCCGCTGCGTGCAGGATGCGCTGGACCGAGGGGTTCTCCAGGTTGACGGTGCAGGGCTCCATGGGCTCTCCTTTGTACTGGCCGGCCAGTACAGGAGCATCATGGACGCCGTTGCGCAGCGCGTCAAGCCCAAATCTGCACTGGCCGGCCAGTCAGGAGCGAGCGCCGGCAAGCGCCTCTGCCTCGCGGCCCGGACCGCGGCGGAGGCAGACCGCCACTGTCGCGGCCTTTGACCGAGCGCTCCCGCTGAGCTAGGCTCGACGCGAGGTGGAGTGATGCTGACGAGACTGAGGGTGCGCGGGTTCAAGAACCTGGCGGATGTCGATATCCCGTTCGGGCCCTTCACATGCGTTGCGGGCGCAAACGGAGTCGGCAAGTCCAACCTCTTTGACGCCATCCTCTTTCTCTCACAGCTCGCTGACCGTCCGCTGCTGGACGCTGCCGCTGCCATTCGGGGCGACGGGCGAGCGTGGGATGTGCGCGGCTTGTTTCACAGGGTAGGGATGCTGCACACGGACCGCATGTCCTTCGAGGTGGAGATGTTGGTTCCGGCTGTGGGAGTCGACGATCTGGGCCAGGAGGCGCGAGCCACCTTCACGTTTCTGCGGTACGCGCTGGAGCTGGTCTGGCGGCCGGAGCGCGAGGCCCCCGGGCTGAGCCCCATGCAGGTCGCGCGCGAGGAGCTCACAGCATTTACTCGCGACGAGGCCAGAGAGAAGCTGGGCGCGTTTGGGGCGTCGCGCCCATGGATGGACTCCGTCCTTCGGGGGCCGGGGCGTCGCGGGAACCAGCAGGGCAAGGCCCCCTTCATCTCGACTGAGCTGGGTCAGGCCAGCAACGGCGGCGGACCGACACCCACGATCATCAGGCTGCACCAGGATGGGACGGGGGGACGCCCGAGGACGCTCCGGGCGGACCAGCTACCGCGCACGGTTCTGTCAGGGGCGAACGCCTCCGAGAGCCCGACGGTCCTCCTGGCGCGACGTGAGATGCAGTCGTGGCGTGCGTTGCAGCTCGAGCCATCGGCCCTCCGCACTCCTGACTCCTGGCAGGCGCCACCACGCCTCTCCTCCAACGGCTCGCACCTCGCGGCGACGGTCGCCCGGCTGGCTCGGGTACGGCCTGACATGGACGGGGCCCCAGTCGGTGCTCCCGAGGTGCTCGCGTCGCTCGCGGCGAGGCTCTCGGAGCTCCTCGAAGACGTCGGTGCGGTGGTGATTGACGCGGACTCGCGGAGGGAGCTCTACACACTCCTCGTGACGGACCGCCTGGGCACGCGACACGAGGCGCGGTCCCTGAGCGATGGAACGCTCCGCTTCCTGGCGCTGGCCGTCCTCGACCTGGATCCTGAAGCCCACGGTACCCTGTGTCTGGAGGAACCCGAGAACGGCTTTCATCCCAGCCGAATCCCGAGCCTGCTTGCGCTCCTCGATGGACTCGCTGCGGACCCGTCGGGCGTGGACTCGGAGAATCTGCTCCGCCAGATCATCATCAATACCCACTCCCCCAGCGTGGTGGCTCACGTCACAGACCAGGACCTGATTGTCGCGTCGACGAAGAAGGTGCGGGCAGACGGCACGTTTGCCCCCGTGGCCAACTTCGAGTGGCTCCACGGCACATGGCGCCACAGGACGCTACCGGACCGCCGGCCCGTTGCCCCCGGCAAGCTGGCCGCCTATCTGGGTATCCGGACCGCGAGTGGACCCAGGTCGCGCGGCGGAGTGTCCGTCATAGATCGCGACGATCTCCAATGGATCCTGCCTGGAACGGCTGACTGACCGTGGCGCTCACCTACACCCTGCTGACGGACGGGCGGTCCGACGCCGTCCTCGGTTTCATCATCGACTGGGTGCTCGCGCAACACCTGGCGGGGACCTTCAGCGGGGATCGTGCGGACCTTGGTCGGCTGCCTCGTCCCCCGAGGTCACTGGCGGAGAGGATTGCGAGCGCCGTGAGACTCCATCCTTGCGACATATTGATTGTACACAGAGACGCAGAGCGCGAGAGCCGCGAGGTGCGCGTACGCGAGATCGTCGCTGCCGCGGACGCTGCGTTGCCGAGCAGACCCGATCAGACCACCCTCCCGGTCGTGTGCGCTGTTCCGGTCCGCATGACCGAGGCATGGCTCCTCGCGGTCCCGAGCGCCATCGAGGCCGCCGTGGGGGCGCGACAGGGCTCGTGTGTCGTACCCCCGCTGCACAAGCTGGAGTCCCTCCCCGATCCGAAGCAGACGCTCGCAGAGCTGCTCCGCGAGATCAGTCCGCTCGGCGCACGGCGCCTCCGCCGCCTCGACGCCCACGTGCTCATCCACAGGGTGGCTTCCTTGATTCAGGACTTTTCTGTTGACGCGCATCGGAAACCGCGCAAATCACAGCACGCCGGAGGGGGACTGG
>BTVJ01000102.1:0-24681 GCA_045863395.1 Myxococcales bacterium | reverse complement strand
CTCGCTCGCGAGCACCCGGGCGGACCTGGCCGTCGCCTCCGCGCAGCAGAGTGCCGGCCTCGGCAACGCGGTCGCCGTCGCGGGGCTGGAGGCCCGGGTCGCAGAGCTGGAGGCGCGCCGTGACGCCGCGCTCATCGGGCGGGACCGGGCGGTGGACACCCTGCGCCTGCTCGCGGGGCTGCCAGAGGGGCCCGTCGTGCTGGCCGCGTCGCCCGACCTCGCGCCCGCCGCGGATGCCACCCCGCCAGCCGTCGCCCGCGTCGCAGCGCTTGCGGACGCCGCCACGCGCAGCCACGAGGCCCTCGGGCGCGGCTACTGGCCTACGGTGGACGTTGGAGCCTCCTTCGGCGTGCAGACCCCGGAGAGCGCCTTCGCCGACAGCGGCTGGGACATGCAGTACCAGGTGGGCGTGGCGCTGAGCTGGCCCGTGTTCGACGGGCTGCTTCGGAGCCGCCAACGCGACGAGGCGGCGGCCCGGGTCGCCGAGCTGCGGGCGCTGGAGCAGGCGGCCCGCGACGAGGCCGAGCGCGCCACCATCGACGCGGGCGCCCGCCTGCGCACGGCCCACGCGAACGCCGGAGCGGCGGCCCGCGCCGAGGAGACCGCCGCCGTCTACGCGCGGGCGGCGCGGGCGGCGGTCGCTGCGGGCGCGGGGACCGAGCTGGAGGTGCGCCAGGCGGAGGCCGCCCTCGACGGCGCGCGGATGGCGGCGCTGAACGCGCGCTTCGAGGCGGCCATGGCCGCGGCAGACGCGCTGCGGGCGCGGGGGCAGACAGGGGTCGAGACGCGGGAGGTGGTGCGGTGAAGCGGGTGTTCGTCGTGTTCGTGGTGCTGGTGGCCGGGATCTCCGTGGCCCTCTACCTGCGACTGCAGAAGCAGGCGGCGGAGGCGGCGCGACCGTCGGGCGGCAGCGCCACCGTCGAGGGGACCGAGGTGGACGTCGTCGCGCGCATCCCCGACCGGATCCTGCGCATCGGCCCCTCCGAGGGAGACTCCGTGGACGCGGGCGCCCTGGTCGTGGAGCTCGAGTGCGCCGAGCCCCGCGCCGCCCTCGCCCAGGCCGAGGCGGGCGTCGCCGCCACCGAGGCCGCCGTCGCGGCGGCGCGAGTGGGCATCGACATCGCGCGCAGCACCGTGGACACCGCCGAGCGCCAGCACGAGGCGGCGGCGGCGGGCGCCAAGGCCACCCGCGCCCAGCGTCAGGCGCTCAAGGTGCAGAAGGAGGCGGCGGAGCGGGCGGCGCAGCGCCTCTCGCAGGTCGTCCCGTCCGGCGGCGCCTCGGAGCAGCAGCTCGACCAGGCCGAGAGCCAGGCGGCGGGCATCGACCGGCAGATGGCCGCCGTCGAGGCGACGGCGCGGGCCGCCGACGCCCAGGCGCGGGTCGTCGCTGGCGGCCGGGGCACGGCGGAGCTCCAGGTGCGGCTCGCCGAGGCGCAGGTCGCGGCGGCAGAGAAGCAGGTCGACGCAGCGCGGGCTGCTCGGGACCGGGCCGCCGTCGCCGTCGCCGAGTGCAGGTTGACCGCGCCGCGTGGTGGCGTCGTCCTCACCCGCGCCTACGAGCCGGGGGAGGCGGTCACGCCGGGGGCACGCATCCTGACCCTGGTCGACCTCTCCGAGGTGGAGGCCACGTTCTACCTGCCCAACGCCGAGCTGGGCGCCGCCGCCCCCGGGCGCGCCGTCGAGGTGATCGCCGACTCCTTCCCGGACCGGGTCTTCGCGGGCTCCATCCGCCGCGTGGGAACGGGCGCCGAGTTCACTCCGCGCAACGTGCAGACCCGCGAGGACCGGGACCGCCTGGTGTACGCCGTCGTCGTCGCCGTCCCCAACGGAGACGGCGCCTTGCGGCCCGGCATGCCCGTGGAGGTGCGCATCCCTGGCACCGAGAGGACCCCGTGAGCGCCCCCGCGCTGGAGGCGAGCGCCCTCGTGCGCAGCTTCGGCACCGCCCAGGCCGTGCGGGGCCTCTCGCTGTCCATCGCCGAGGGGGAGCTCTATGGGCTGGTGGGCCCCGACGGCGCGGGCAAGACTACGACCATCCGCATGATGACGGGGTTGATCGACGCCAGCGAGGGCGAGGTGCGAGTGGGGGGACGCTCCCTGACGGATCGCGGCGTCCGCGAGACCATCGGGTACATGCCGCAGCAGTACAGCCTCTACGGGGACCTGAGCATCGACGAGAACATCCAGTTCTTCGGGGCCTTGTTCGGGCTCCGCCGCAAGGACCTGGCCGAGCGGCGCGCCCGCCTGCTCGCCCTCACCCGCCTGGAGCGCTTCGGCGCCCGCCGCGCCGATGCCCTCTCGGGGGGCATGTACAAGAAGCTCGCCCTCGCCTGCGCGCTGCTCCACCGCCCGCGCATCCTCGTGCTCGACGAGCCGACCAACGGCGTCGACCCGGTCAGCCGCCGCGAGCTGTGGGACCTGCTCCACGAGCTGACCGGCGAGGGCATGGCCGTGCTGCTCGCGACGCCGTACATGGACGAGGCGGCGCGCTGCAACCGGGTGGGGCTGCTCCACGCCGGGCGGCTCCTCGCCGAGGGGGACCCGCGCGCCCTGACCCGCGCCTTCAAGCACCCGACCCTGCTCGTGACGCCACGAGACCCGGCGGATCGCGCGGCCATCGAGGAGCTCCTGCAGGCGAGCGACGTCCTCGCCTGGTCGCCCCATGGCGCGTCCCTGCGCGTCGTGGTGCGCGAGGGTGCCGAGGCGGAGATGCGCGCCCTGCTCGACGGGACGGGCAGGGTCAGGTCCATCTCCGCGGTGAGCCCCGACTTCGACGACGTGTTCTTGGGGCTGCTCGCCGATGCGGAGGCCCCATGAACGCTTCGTCTGCCTCGTCCGCCGCGTCCGCCCCGACCGACCGGATCATCGAGGTGCGCGAGCTCACCCGGCGCTTCGGGGCCTTCACCGCCGTCGACCGGGTGAGCTTCCACGTCCGCCGGGGTGAGATCTTCGGCTATCTCGGCGCCAACGGGGCGGGCAAGAGCACGACCATCCGCATGCTGTGCGGCCTGCTGCCCCCCACGGAGGGCCACGCCACGGTCGCCGGCGTCGATATCGCTCACCCCCTCGGCGTGAAGCGGGCCATCGGCTATATGTCGCAGAAGTTCTCTCTCTACATGGACCTCACCGTCGAGGAGAACCTGACCTTCTTCGCGGGGGCCTACGGGCTCTCGGGGAGCCGGCGCCGCTCCCGCATCGCGGCGTCGCTGGAGATGGCCTCCCTGACGGACCGCCGCGCGACCCTGACCCGCGAGCTGCCCGGCGGAATCCGCCAGCGCCTCGCCCTGGCGTCTGCGCTGCTCCACGAGCCGCGGGTGCTGTTCCTCGACGAGCCGACCGCGGGCGTGGATCCCACAGCCCGGCGCAGCTTCTGGCGCGTGATCCGCCAGCTCGCCCAGGGAGGGACGACTCTCTTCGTCACCACGCACCACCTGGACGAGGCCGAGTATTGTGAGCGGGTCGGCCTGATGGTGGACGGGCGCCTCGTGGCCCTCGACACTCCCGCCGGCCTCAAGCGGGAGCACGTGCCGGGGCTGACGTGGAGCGTCGAGGGGGTCTCCGCCCGCTCCGTCCGAGACGCGCTCGCCGGCCGCAGCGACGTCCTTCAGATTCAGCCCTACGGTCAGGCGGTTCGCGTTCGGACGGCAGAGTCTCTGGCGACACCCGAGTCTCTCCGTGCCGCCCTGGGATCCGCGTCTGCCGGCACGACAATGGAGCGCGTCGACCCCACCCTGGAGGACGTCTTTCTGGAGCTCGTCGGGCGCGGGGGCGCGTCATGAGGGTGCTCCTGCGAGTCCGCGCCATGGCGACCAAGGAGGTCATGCACATCCTGCGAGACCCTCAGATCCTCGCCTTCGCGCTCGGGATGCCGGTCGTGCTGATCCTCCTCTTCGGCTACGCGGTCTCCTTCGACGTGGAGCACACCCCGCTCGTCGTCGTCGACCAGGACCGCTCCCCGGCCTCGCGGCAGCTCGTCGATGCCTTCACGGCGTCGGACACCTTCCACGAGATCGCCCGGACAGACGCGCCGGACGCAGCGGAGACCCTGTTTCGTCGCTCCATCGCGCGGTCTGCGCTGGTGATCCCCCACGGCTTCGACGCGGCGCGGCGCGCGGGCCGGGAGGCCGTCGCCCAGCTCCTCCTCGACGGCTCCGACAACATGACCGCGTCCATCGCCCTCGGCTACGCGAATGCCGTTGCCATGTCCCAGTCACAGGCAGACGTGGCGCGGGTGATGGGCACGTTCGAGCCGCCCATCGACATGCGCCCGCGCATGTTGTTCAACCCGGCGCTCCGCAGCTCCGTGTTCCTGGTGCCCGGCCTCATCGTCGTCATCCTGGTCATCGGGGCGGTCATGCTGACGGCGCTGACCATCGCCCGGGAGTATGAGCGCGGCTCCATGGAGCAGCTCTTCACGACCCCCGTCGCCCGCCTGGAGGTGATTCTGGGGAAGGTGGCCCCGTACTTCGTCCTCGGGCAGGTGCAGGTGCTGTTGGTGGTGACCCTCGGGGTGTGGCTCTTCGACGTGCCCGTGAGGGGCTCGTTGCCGCTCCTGTTCTGCGTCGCGTCGGTGTTTCTGCTGGCGATGCTCATGCAGGGCATCGTGATCAGCGTCGTGACCCGCAACCAGATGGTCGCGAGCCAGGTGGCGGTCATCTCCACCATGCTGCCGGCGCTCCTGCTCTCGGGCTTCATGTTCCCGGTCGAGAACATGCCGCTCGTGCTCCAGGGCATCGCGTCGGTCATGCCCGCCCGCTACCTGGTGCACGGGCTGCGGGCGATTCTCCTGCGCGGCAATGGCCTCGATGTGGTCGGCCCCGACATGCTGGCCATGGGGGCCTTCTTCCTGGTGCTGCTGGCCATCGCGACGAAGCGCTTCCGCCGGACGGTGGCGTAGGAGGCCCCGAGCATGTCAGCGCTCTTCGCCCTGATGTCCAAAGAACTGCGGCAGACCTTCCGCGACAAGCGGATGATCGCGCTCCTGATCATCGCGCCGCTGATGCAGCTCATCGTGCTCGGCTTCGCCGTCAACCTGGACGTGGTGCACATCCCGCTCGTCGCCGTGGACGAGGACCGCACCCCGGAGAGCCGCCGGTTCATCGAGGGCCTGGCGGCCGGTGACACCTTCGATCTCGTCGCCCATGAGGACGTCACCGGCGCCCTCGCCCTGGTCGAGCGGGGGGCGGTGCCCGTCGCCGTCATCGTCCCCCGGGGCTTCTCCCGCGACCTGGCGCGTGGCCGCCCCGCCCAGGTACAGGCCCTGGTGGACGGGGGAGACTCGAACCGCGCCATCGTCGCACAGAGCGCCCTGTCTGCCTACGGCGTGTCCCGGTCGCTGGCGCTCATGAGGGACCGCATCCAGGCGGTGGCCGCGACCATGGGCGCCGCCCCCCGATTCTCGCAGGTCCGCGTCGAACCCCGCGTGTTCTACAACCCGACCCTGGAGAGTCGAATCTATTTCGTCCCCGGTGTCGCCGCCACCCTGCTGCTGATTGTCACGGTCGTCGTCACGTCCATGGGCCTCGCCCGGGAGCGGGAGATGGGCACCCTGGAGCAGGTGATGGTCACCCCGATCTCGCCGGTCACCCTCGTCCTTGGGAAGACTCTGCCCTACGCGGTCATCGGCCTCGCCGATCTGGGGCTCGTGGTCGCGGCCGGCGCCTGGATCTTCGGCGTGCCCCTCCGGGGGAACCTGCTCGTCGTGCTGCTCGGGGGCTCTCTCTACCTGCTCTCCACCCTCGGCATCGGGCTCCTCCTGAGCAGCATCGCCAGGAACCAGCAGCAGGCCTTCATGGGGGCCTTCTTCATCGTGATGCCCGCCATCCTGCTCTCCGGCTTCATGACCCCCGTCCAGAACATGCCGGACTGGCTCCAGCCCCTGTCCATCGTCGACCCCGTGCGCCACTTCGTGGAGGTGATGCGCGCCGTGCTCCTCAAGGGGGCCGGTATCGGGGATCTGCTGCCCCAGCTCGCCGCCATGGCCGGCATCGGGCTCACCGTGTTCCTGACGGCTGCGATGGTCCTGTACCGGCGGCTGCGCTGATCGGCGTTGACACGAGCCGGTTCACGGGGCACACAGTCTCGCCGGACATGGAGGTGCCTCGTGAACCGCTGGCTGCTCGTGCTCGCCCTCGTCGCCTGTGACGCGGAGCCTTCCTCAACGGGGGGCGGCTCGACCGACACCGCCGTGGACGCGCCCATCGCGGACGCTGCCGTGGACGCGCCCGGCTCCGACGTGCCTGGCGCCGACTCGGCGGGGCTCCCGGACGCGGCCATCCCCGCGGACGCCCTGGTCTCCGACTCCGCCCAGGCCGCCGACGTCGCCGACGTCTACGTCCCCCCAACGGCTACGCTCACCGGCTGGGCCTTCGCCTTCGCCGGCAAGGGCAAGCCCATCGAGGGCGCGGTGATCCGCATCGCCGAGCTCCCCGACCTGGAGACGACCAGCGCCGCCGACGGCACCTGGAGCCTGGAGGTCCCCACGGGGGCCCCGGTCACCCCCTACGCCGAGGCCAAGGGCTTCGCGCTCATGCACCTGCAGACCTTCACCCTGACCGGCGACCTGGACCACGTGAACTTCCAGATGGTGGAGAACGCGATCTTCACCATGTTCGCCTACGCCCTGGAGACGGAGGTGGACCCGGAGCGCTGCCAGATCTCCACGACGGCCAACACCATCGAGGTGCGGGACCTGGACCTCGGCGACTTCGTGGCCTATGGCGCCCACGGCGTGGCAGGCGCGACCGCCCATGCCGACCCGCCAATCGCCGACACGGTGTACTTCGACGAGCTGACCATCCCTGATCGCACCCTGACCGAGACGACGGTGGACGGGGGCGTGGTGTGGGCCAACGTCCCGCCGGGGGTCTACACCATCACGGCCAAGCACCCGACCCGCCACTTCGCCCCCTTCGTCGCCACCTGCGTGCCCGGCCGCTTCATCAACGCGGGCCCGACCCGGGGCCTGCGCGAGATCACCGCCGCGGAGGCGGGTTTGTAACATCCGCCGCCGCCTTGGGTTGCCCCGGTGTCCCCCCTGCGCCTACCCTGGGCCGTCGGCGCTCGGTGCGCCGCAGCAGGAGCGACCCATGAGCATGTTCTTCAGCGCGAGCGAGGTCTTCGACATCGCCGAGCAGATCGAGAGAAACGGCGCGGAGTTCTACCGCAAGGCGGCAGACACCGCCTCAGACCACCGCGTCCGGGCGCTCTTCCATCGCCTGGCGCTGCTGGAGCAGGACCACGAGGTGACCTTCCAGGAGCTGCGGACGCAGCTCCTCGGCCCGACGCCCGTCGCTGACTGGACCGACGCCGACCAGGACGCCGTCTCGTACCTGCGCGCCCTGGCCGGCGCGGCGGTATTCGGTGCCAACCCGGCCGTCCTCCGGGGCGGAGAGACCGCGGACGACGTGCTGCGCCTCGCCATCGGCTTCGAGAAGGACGCCATCGCCTACTACGCGGGCCTCAAGGAGGCGCTGCCCCCGGGCCTGGACACCGCGCCCCTCGACGCCCTGATCAAGGAGGAGATGCGCCACGTCACGATGCTGACGAGCGCCCTCACCGAACCGGAGCGCTGAGAGGGAGGGGGAGCTCCCAGGTGGACCGCCCCTCTTCGCCTCCGGGCAACTTGCGGAACCCCATGCGCCCCAGGTAGCGGTCGTGGTCCGGGTGGAATGACGGCGCCACCATGCGCCGCACCCCGGCGGCCGCCAGGTCGTCCCCGAGGCGCCGGAACAGGTGCCGGGCGTTGGCCAGGTCGCGGTACTCCCGCACCACGTAGTCCAGGTGGACCAGCGCCTCGTCGCCATGGACCTCGTGGACGAAGATGCCCACCGGCATCATGTTCCTGAGCGTCAGCGTGATCACCGGCGTCGTCACCTCTCCGAGCACGAACCGCGGGAAGTAGCGGGCGATGTCGTCGCCGTGGAACACCAGGAAGCGCGCGACGAACGCGTTGTACCGGTAGGGGATGTCGAGCAGCTCGAAGAAGTCCCGCTTTCGCTTCATGCGCCAGATGTGCACGAGGTCGATGGCCGCGATGTAGCCGTCGAGGAGCACCACGGGCCACGCGCCGATCAGCGCGCCGTACATGGCGAAGACCGTCGCCCCGGCCAGGTTCCACAGGCGCAGGCGCCAGATGTTGCGCATGGAGAGGGAGATGGCGAGGAGCAGCGAGCCCACCCAGCCGAGGACCTCGAGGCCGTTCACCGCTTCTTCGGCCCGATGAGCCAGCTCGCCTGGGCGCGCGCGACCTCTGCCCCCGACTCGTCGCGGATCACCGCCTCGATGGTCACCTCGCGGCGCTCGCTGGTCGCCGGCGGCTCGCAGGTGCACTCGGCGGTCAGGAGCCCCCGCGCCTTCTTCCCATAGCGGATCGACAGTCCCGTCAGGATGCCCCGCGCGTCGTCGGGGATGCTCGCCATCATGGCGACGCCGCTCGACACCTCGGCGAGGTTCATCAGCGCGATGGCGTGGATGGAGTCCAGGTGATTGCGCACGGCGCGCCGGTCGCGCATCTGGACGCGCGCGAAGCCGGGCCGGAGGTCGACGACCACGGGGTCGATGGTCCCCGTGTAGGGGGCCATGCGGCCGAGGAGCTTGCTGAACACCCGGTTTCCTCCGGGCACCTTGGTGAGTACATCCCACGTGCGGCGCATGCCGGACGCGGTGGCGAGGGCGGACAGATCCATCATCGGTGCCTCGAGCAGGCCCAGGGCCAGACAGGTGTCGGGAGCGCCCGCGGCGCGGACGCTCGGAATTGCTAGCGGACTTGGGGGGGAGGGTCAAGGGGCGGGAGGGGAACTCCGGCGCCGCGGCCCCTCGGGGAGGCCGCGGCGCCGGCCCGCTGGGTGCGGGATCCTTGATTACTTCGTGTTGGGGTCGGCCGGGCAGTTGCAGACCTCCTCGCAGCCATCGCCGTCGAGGTCCATGGGCACGGTCCCCGCCGGGCACTCGATGCACACGTCGTACTTCCCGTCGCAGTTCGTGTCCCCGAGGATGGCGAAGGACGTGCAGTCGAAGCCGCTCGGGTCGCACTGCGCGGTGTAGTCGAAGCCCTTGCACTGCCCGAAGATCGCCTTGTCGCACAGCACGCTCACGCAGGTGTCGGGGCAGCCGTCGCCGTCCGTGTCGGTCGCCACCGTCCCGGCGGGGCACTTGATGGCCGGGCAGCAGTCGCACAGGTCCTCGCAGCCGTCGCCGTTGCTGTCCACCGGGTGGGTGCCGGGCGGGCAGGCCAGGCAGACCTCGTAGACGCCGTCGCAGTTCAGATCGCCGAGGATGCCGAGGGGGCCGCAGTCGTAGCCCTTCGGGTCGCACTGGGCGGTGTAGTCGAAGCCCTTGCACTGCCCGAAGATCGCCTTGTCGCACGGCGTGTATTGGCACAGGTCCATGGACACCGCCTGCCCCGCCGGGCACTGGGTGGCCGGCGTCACGAAGTAGCCGCCGTTGATCTTGCAGCAGACCTCCTTCGGCTTGCAGTAGTCCATGGGCACCTGGGCGTTCGGGCACTGGGTCGAGGGGACGACCTGGTAGCCGGCGGCCGTCTCGCAGCAGACATAGACGGTCGGGTCACAGGCGGACATGGACGTCTGGACGCCGCCCTTCTGCTTGCAGGCATCGGCGCTCAGGACCAGCACCGTTCCGTCGGGGAGCAGGCAGCAGATCTCCTCGACGGGCTTGCACAGGTCCATGGGCACGGTCTGGCCCGCCGGGCACTGGGTGGAGGGCGTCAGGAAGTAGCCGCCGTCGATCTTGCAGCAGACCTCGTCGACGGGCTTGCACAGGTCCATGGGCACCGTCTGCCCCGTCGGGCACTGGGTGGACGGCGTCAGGAAGTAGCCGCCGTTGATCTTGCAGCAGACCTCCTCGACGGGCTTGCACAGGTCCATGGGCACCGTCTGCCCCGTCGGGCACTGGGTGGACGGCGTCAGGAAGTAGCCGCCGTTGATCTTGCAGCAGACCTCCTCGACGGGCTTGCACAGGTCCATGGAGACCACCTGGGACGCCGGGCACTGGTCGGCGGTCGTGATCTGCGGGCCCGCGGACGTCTTGCAGCAGACCTCCTGCTTGCACAGGTCGAGCGGGGCAGCGGCGCCGCCCTTGAGCTTGCACTGGTCGGCGGTCAGGGTCACGAGGGAGCCGTCCTGGAGCTTGCAGCAGACCTCCGGGGACTTGCACATCTGCGGTGGCAGCGCCGCGCCCGACGGGCACTTGGAGGCCGGCAGAATTTGCGGTCCCGCGGCCGTCGCGCAGCAGACGCTCGTGTCCGGGCAGCAGCGGAAGGTGGCGGTGTTCCAGCGGCCCTTGCCGCAGGAGCCCGACACCGCGAAGTCGCTGAGGATCATCCCCTTGGACTCGCAGGTCTTCGTCGCGGTCGCGAGCCAGGTCGCCTCGGACTGGCACAGCTTCGTCGTGCGGGTGATGGTCTCACAGGGGTCGGGGTTCGGGGGACAGCACGTATAGATGACGGCCGACGCGCGGCCGCTGCCACACTCGGCAGTGGCCTTGAAGGCGGTGAGCTCCATGCCCAGCGCGGCGCACTGCTTCGCGGCGGCCTCATTCCAGTTGGAGAGGGACAGGCACTTGCCGGCTTCCTCTTTCGTGACGCACTCGGCGCCCAGCTCTGCGGTGAGCTGGTCGAGGTCGCCCGAGAGGCTCTCGGATGGGTCATCGGCTCCGGCACAGGCGGACATCGCTGTGACCACGGCCAACAGCAGAAGTGACTTGGCGAAGTTCCTCATGGGTGCGCTCCTTCACGTGGCATCGGTGGATGGGGGACGCACATCCTTTCTCCACGGCGCCGGCCGTCGTCGAAAAAAGTGTGCGAGGCCTCGGTGGCGCGAAGAGTGTGCTTTTGCGCCCGCAGCGCGAGGCGGGTACGATCCCGTTCCCATGGCCGACGACCGCATCACCCGCAGCGACTTCTTCCGAGCCGGGGGGAGGCGCGCCTTCGAGGGCCTGCTGCGCGCCGTGCGGCAGGGGGTCACGGCCTTCGAGGCGCAGCGGCCCCCACCGGCCCCCGCGGCCTCTGCGGCCTCCTTCGGGCTCCTGCGCCCGCCGGGCGCCCTCCCGGAGGTCGCGTTCCTGGACACCTGCCTCCGCTGCGGCAAGTGCGTGGACGCCTGCCCGCCCATGGCGCTGTTTCCCGCGCCCGACTCCATGGACCCGATCATCGGGACGCCGGTGCTGCGGCCCCGCCGCTCCCCGTGCGTCCTGTGCCCCGACGTGCCCTGCGCGGCGGCGTGCCCCTCCGGGGCGCTCCGGCCCATCCCCGTGGCGGAGATCCGCCTTGGGGTGGCCGTCATCGACAAGGACCGGTGCGTCCGCTGGAACGGCGAGCCCTGCCACGCCTGCATCGTGGCCTGCCCCATCGGCGAGGCCGCCATCCGTCGCGATGGACGCGGTCGCCCCGTCGTGGGGGACGCCTGCACGGGCTGCGGCCTCTGTGAGCGCGCCTGCCCCACCGACCCGGCGTCTGTGCGCGTTCAGCCCGCGTTCGACATCGGAGCCGCGAGGGGGTAGGGTCCGCCCCACTGGAGGTACACCATGGCATTCCCGACTCCCTTCTTCCGCTTCCGTCCCCACCCCTGGCACGGCATCGACGTCGGCCCCGAGGCGCCGCGGGTGGTGCACGCCTACATCGAGATCACGCCCTTCGACCTCATCAAGTACGAGGTGGACAAGACCACAGGCTACCTGCGGGTGGACCGCCCCCAGGAGAGCTCGTCGGTCCCGCCGACTCTGTACGGGTTCATCCCGCGCACCTACTGTGCGGACCGGGTCGGCGGCCTTGTGGGTGGGGGCGTCCGAGGGGATGGCGACCCGCTCGACATCTGCGTCCTGTCCGAGCGGCCCATCGCCCGGTCCGAGATCGTGCTCAATGCGCGGGTGGTCGGTGGCTTGAAGGTGGTGGACCGCGGGGAGGCCGACGACAAGATCGTGGCCGTGCTCGACAACGACCGCTTCTGGAGCGGCGCCCACGACATCGGCGACATCCCGGACCTCCTGGTGCAGCGGCTCGCCCACTACTTCAGCACCTACAAGCTCCGCCCCGACCAGGCGGCGCCCATCGCCGTCCAGAGCATCTACGACCGGGAGGAGGCGTTCCGGGTGATCCGCGCCTCCATGGAGGACTACGCCGCCGAGGCGGGGTAGGCCGGGGCCGCGAGGAGGCACGGCGCGCTCGGGGGCAGCGTCCTGGGGGGCGCCAGCGCACGCGCTTGACGCGCGGGGGGTTTCGCGCGAACTTCGACGCATGAAGCCCCGCACCACCCGATTCCGCTGCGTCTTCTCCGCGCTCGTGCTCCTGGCAGCCTGCGACTCTTCGGGGGATGGGGTGCTGCCCCCCTCGACCCACGAGGCCGCAGGGGGCGACGAGGCGCTCACCCCAACCTTCGGTGACCACGCGGGGTTTGCCGAGTCCACGCTCTCGCGGGCCGACATCGCGTCGGGCTTCACGGTCGACGGGGAGTGGCTGCTCTCGCCGCCCCTCGCGGTCCCGTCGGGAGCGAGCCGCGTCGGGGCGCTGGTGCACCTCGCTACGCCGGGCGCCATGCCCGCCATGGAGGCCGCCGGCATCGACGCGCGGGGTGGGTCCACCGGGTGGCTCCCGCTCGGGCAGACCTTCGGCGAGGACGGCTCCTTCGTCGGTGTGGCGGAGCTCGGGGCGACCTTGGGGACGGCGCGGATTCGTCTCTGGGCCGGGGACATGGATCGCATCTCGCAGCTCGTGTGGGCGGCGGTGGTGCCCGAGGAGCCAAACGAAGCCCTCGGCGTGGTGGAGGGGGCGCTCTCGGCGGACCTCGCGGCCCTGGGCGTCACTCCCCGCAGCGCGTGGAAGGCGCGCCCCACCAAGTGCACCACCAAGGACGCGGCCAAGACCCGCATGGCCATCCACTACACCGTCACGCCGTCGGACAACCCCATGGCGCGAGTGCGGGCCATCCAGGCGTACCATATGGACTCCCTCGGCTGGTGCGACATCGGCTACCACCTGCTCGTGGGGGTGGACGGCACGGCCTACGAGGGGCGCCCCATGCAGATGCTGGGCTCCCACGTGGGCGGCCACAACAGCGGCAACGTCGGCATCAGCTTCGTCGGCTGCTTCCACCCGAGCGGCTGCTCCACCTGGACGCCGCTCCAGCCACCCCAGGTGATGCTCGACTCCGGCGCGCTGTTGTTGGGCGCGCTGTCCAAGGCGTGGGGGATCCCCCTCGACACGGCCCACGTGAAGGGGCACCGGCAACACTCGGGGCAGAGCACGAGCTGCCCCGGGGACTACCTGCTGCCGCACATCCCGGCCATGCTCGCGGCGGCGGCCAAGCCGGCGGGGCAGGGCTCGGGCTCTGGGTCGGGAGGCTCAGGCTCCGGGTCGGGCTCCGGCTCCGGGTCGGGCTCCGGGTCGGGCTCCGGGTCGGGTTCGGGCAGCTCCGGTGGGTCCGGCTCTGGCAGCTCCGGGGGCTCTGGCTCGGGCGGCTCCGGCTCCGGGGCCGGATCAGGCGGCTCCGGCTCCGGCGCGGGTCAACCAACGCCCACCTGCGGCGGCCTCTCCTGCGGCCAGTGCTCCGCGACCTCCGGCTGCGGCTGGTGCGCCTCCCAGGGCGGGTGCCTCGCCGCCGGCTCCGGCTGCCAGTGGGCGGGCGTCGTCGACAAGCAGCCGTGCTGGAGCGAGCTGTGGCCCTGCTGGGTCGCGAGCTGCTGGAACCCGCAGGCGACCCTGAAGAAGTGCGGCACATGGACCCAGGACGAGGACTTCAGCTCCGGCAAGTTCTCGGTCCACCGGTACTGGGCGACGCTGCCGGCGGGCACCACCACGCTGCGCCTGGAGCGCAAGGCCGGTGACTACGCGCCCGCGCTCCTGGTGACGGACACGGCCGGCGCCGTCGTCGCGGCGGGCCAGGTGGCGGCGCTCCACCCGAAGGTGTCCATCCTCTCGGCGGTCTCGGGGCGCACGGGCGCCCAGGCGGAGGTCACGCTCCACGCCAAGGCCGAGCAGCCGGTGATGGTGTATGTGACCGGGTGGTCGATCCTCGACGCCGGCTTCAAGGGGAGCCTGTCCAAGGCCGTGAAGTACAGGCTCTCCGCCGTCAACGACTGCGCGGCGCCGAAGCCGGTGGGTTGGTGGACTCCGGCGCAGGGCACGACCTGGCAGTGGCAGCTCACCGGCCCCGTGAACACGTCCGTGGACGTGGCGGTGTACGACATCGACCTCTTCGACGTGCCGGCCCAGACCATCGCGTCCCTGAAGGCCAGCGGGCGCCGCGTGATCTGCTACTTCTCGGCGGGCACCTACGAGCCATGGCGCCTCGACGCCGCCAACTTCCCGCAGGTGGCCATCGGGAACGCCATGGCCGGCTGGCCGGACGAGCGGTGGCTCGACATCCGCAACGAGCAGGTGCGCACCGCCATGCGGGTGCGGCTCGACCTGGCGGTGCAGAAGGGCTGCGACGCGGTGGAGCCGGACAACGTGGACGGCTACGCAAACACCTCGGGCTTCCCCCTCTCGGCGGCGCACCAGACCGAGTACAACACGTTCCTCGCCGCGGAGGCCCACGCCCGCGGCCTGTCCGTGGGGCTCAAGAACGCGCTCGGCTTGATCAACGCACTGGAGCCGCACTTCGACTGGGCGCTCAACGAGGAGTGCCACGCCTACGGGGAGTGCGCCTTCCTCAAGCCCTTCGTCGCGAAGGGCAAGGCCGTGCTCCACGTGGAGTACGTGGAGGCAGCGAGCCAGGCCCCCGCGAAGGCCGCGGCCATCTGCGGCTCCCCCTCCCTCGCCGGCTTCTCGACGCTCATCAAGACCTGGGAGCTGGACGCCTCGGGGGCCTCGTGTCCGTAGGGGGGCCGCAAGCGGCGTCGCCGACGGTGCCTCCTCACGCTACCGGTGGGGAGATGTAGTTGTCGTCGATGGGGAGATGTGATTGTCGTTCAGCAATGTGCCGTCCTCCATGATGGTGGTCACGGCATCCGAGCCTACGAGGGGGCCCGGCGCAGCGTCACGCATGCCTGCCGAAAGGACACGTTTTGCAGCGTCCGTGCGTCGCGGATGGCCGTTCGCCCGATCACGAGCCTGGTAGTCCCGGTGGCTGGTAGTGTTCTCACCCGGTAGCAGAGCGCGCGCACAGACTGGCCGTCGATGGACAGACTGGTGCTTCCCACTTCCAGCTCCCAGTTGTGAGACGCCATGGTGATTGCCCAACCGTGGTCCATGTGGGCACAGAGCGCTGCTATCTTGAAGCCCTCGCCGAAGAATCCCGCGAAAGTCCCTTCCGGGGCAGCGGTCTTTGTGGGGGCGCCGATGTGGTGGAGCCACTCGTGTGTGAAGCCGATGCCGGCAGCCTCCAGTACCAGGTCCGTTCCGTCGGCGCGCCAGGAGAAGGTGCTCGCCCACTTCTCAGGGCCGATGGCATCGAAGAAGTTCTGGACGAAGTCGCGGAGCACCTTGAACCGTGACCACTGGACGGGGTATGTGTAGACGAGGTTCAGCGAGACGTTACTCCACTCGCCGCTCTTGGCTGGCGAGTCGGCTGCCCCCTGCTCACGCTCCTGGACCCCGCAGTCTCCCGCGAGCCCTCCTGCTACCCGACCCATCGGTACCACGTGCCGCGCGCCTGGCCGCCCTTCTCGACGAGGCCGCGCGCGATGAGATCCTGGAGCACCTGGCGGAGCAACTCTGAGGAGGCGCCCGTCATGTGTCGGAGCTGCTCCGCTCGCCAGGGGTCTCCCGACTGGAGGACGCCTACGATGCTGTCCGCGACCGCACTTCCACCCGGGGCGGTGGCTGGGTAGATCGGCCCGGCGCTCGTGGTGGGCGGTGGGCGTAGGGGTGGCAGTCGTGCGGCCGTTGGAGCCGCTGTGGTGCTCCGCGCTGTGGAGCTGGTCCCAGGGGTGACCTCATCGCGGGTCGGGGCGCGCCCGGCACTGCCACTGCGGCTGGCTTCTCGCCCGGCGCCGTCCCCCTGACTGACGGCGCGCCCGGCGGCGTCACTCCCCCAGACTCCGCGCCCGCCGCCCCCGTTCCGACCGCCTCCGAAGAGGCCGGCGCCGGGGGTGGTCTCGCTCGCCATTCCGCTCCCAGCGCCGCCCCGAACATCGACGCCGGCGGGGCCTGCCGCCGTCCGCGGCGTGGCACCGGGCGTCCCGGCCGGGACCGCCTCCGTCGCTCCCGCGAGGACGCGTGACAGCGGCTCCCGCCGGCCGGCGCAGGCTGGGCAGGCCTTCTCCGTCACACACCGACCGCACAGGACGTGGACCTCGTCGTCGCAGGCGCCGAAGGCCATCACCGGCTCGCAGCAGCCCTCGCAGACCAGCGGTTGCCACCGCCGGGCAAGCCCGTCGTAGAGGGTGGAGACGACCCGGCTGCGCTTGCGGCGCAGGACGGTGAGCGGCACCTCCGCCACCGGATGCCGCACGAGCAGAAGCGCGATGGGATTGAGCGCGACGTGTACCGTGTGCCCCTCGGCGAGCGCCCGCAGGCGCCGTTCCCGCTCGGCGGGCAAGGTCGCGCGCTTCCCGGCCAGCGACGCCCCTTTCGAGCGCTGGGAGCGCGCCTCGAGGTCCTGGTCGAGCTCCTCGAAGTATCGGTCGACCCGGAGCACGTCGCGCCGGTGCCGCCGAGCGACGGCGGCCCGGAACGGTGCGAGCGCCTCCAGTGCGGCTCGCCTGGCATCGCGCAGCAGCCGGTCTTCGGCCTCGCGGAGGAGCCCCCCGTCGGGGCGTTCCTCCGTATCGAGGAGGTCGATCCCGATGGGCGGCGGCATGGGCGCGCCGCTCAGCAGGCAGACGGCGGCCGAGACGACGGCCTCGCGCCGGTCGTCCGCCCGAGCGTCCACGAGGAAGTGCCCGACCAGCGTCCAGGTCGTGAGGCCGGCCGGCGACCCGGGTCGCAGGGCGACATTCAGGCCGGTGTGCGGGGGAGTACCAGCGCGGGGAGGGTCCACCCGCGCGACGGCGGCGGCAACGGCCCCGCGGGCGAGCGACCGGTCGACGGCGCGGCGCAGTAGCTCCGATCCATAGCCGCACGCGGCCCCGCTCACGCCGGCCGGGTCCAGAGTCGCCAGCTCGGGCAGTTCGTAGGCGGCTTGCAGCTCGCCGGGCAGCACGACGTGCGCCAGCTCCCCGTCGCGCTCGACCAGCGCCCCCTCCGCGGCGAGGAGCCGCTCGACCAGGTGCAGCGCCATCGTCAGACCCCCAGCTCGTCGCCGAAGATCGCTGTGTCCGTCTCCCGCACGGCGGTCATACGTTCCCGCGCATCGGCCAGGGCGCGCCCGAGCACCTCGAAGCCCTCCGCCACGTCCGCCTCCGTGTGCGCCAGCGCATAGATGTCATGGACCCGGTCATCGAAGGTCCGCTCGTCTTCGAGCTCCCCGAGGAGCAGGTCCATCTCGCCGACGACCAGCTCGAACAGGTTGATGCGCTCGTCGAGCACCCGGAGGATGTGCTCCTCCGCGGTTCCCCCCGTGCACAGGTTCGTGACTTCGACCACCTCCGTCTGGCCGATGCGGTGCACGCGGCCGATGCGCTGCTCGATCTGCGTCGGGCTCCACGGGAGGTCGAAGTTGACGATGCGGTGGCAGAACTGGAGGTTCTGCCCCTCGCCGCCTACCTCGGAGCAGAGCAGCACGTCGGCGTCCCCCGCGAAGGCGCCGACGGCTTCCAGGCGCTGCGCGGCGCTCATCGACCCCGTGAAGGGCACGAAGCGGACGCCCCGGCGACGGAGCTCGTCGGCCAGCGCCGCGTGCGTCGCCAGAAAGCGGGTGAACACCAGGACCTTCCCCCCGGGGAGCAGCTCGACGAGGCGCTCGACCTTCGTCCAGCGGCGAACGTCCTTCGCCAGCGCGGCGACCTCTCGCAGCGCGCCGGTGAGCTCCGGGACCTCTGCCGCCCCTGCTGTGCGCGCAACGGCCGCCGGTGAGCTCCCCCCCTGCTCGAGGAGCAGGCGGAGCAGGCTCGGGCGTGCCTTGGCCGCGCGCACGAGCGCCACGATGGCCCCGTAGAGGATGCGCTCCTCGGCGCTCGGCTCGACCACGATGGTCCGCGCGGTGCGCGGCGGCAGCGCCACGCCAGACTGCGCCCGGGTGTTGCGGATCATCACCTCGCGCAGGAGCTCCCGCAGCCGCCCGGCGTCTCTGGGGCGCGTAGGGTCCCTGGGGTCGGCGAAGCGCGTCCGGAACTCGCTCTCGGTGCCGAGGGTGCCGGGCCGCAACAGCGTCACGAGGTTGTAGAGCTCCGTGAGGTTCGTCTCCACCGGCGTCGCCGTCAGCAGGAGCAGGAACCGCGACCGCAGCGCATCGACGAGGGCGTAGCCGCGGGTGGATCGGTTCTTGAGGTGGTGCGCCTCGTCTACGATGACGAGGTCATAGCGCTGCGCGAGGATGATCTCTCGGTAGCGGTCCGTGCGGGCCAGGGCGAGGGAGGCGACGACGACGCCCTCGTCGCCGAAGAAGGCCCGCGGGTCCCGCGCGAGGTCCCCGTCGAGGGTGGTCCGCGCGGCCACGGTGAACTTCTCGCCGAGCTCGCTCCGCCACTGGGCGACGAGCGCCGGCGGGCACAGGATCAGCGCCCGGCGCACCAGCGAGCGGGCCAGGTACTCGGCCAGCACCAGCGCCGCCTCGATGGTCTTGCCGAGCCCGACCTCGTCGGCGAGGAGCACGCGCCCGTGGAAGCGCTTGAGGGTGCGGAGCACGGTCTCGATCTGGTGCGGCAGGTGGTCCACCCCCCGGACGGTCTCGAGGGCCAACAGCCGGTCGAAGGACTCGGTCGTGCGCGCCTGGGCCGCTGCGCAGGCGAGATCCAGGGCCGCCGTTCCGTCGGAGGCGGTGCCGAGGCGCTCGAGGAGCCGTGCCAGAGAGGAGACCTCCAGGTGGGTCGTCGCGCCGGCAGGGCCGTCGACCGGGACGCGGACCATGCGCGTGGGCGCGGGGGCGCCTGGGACTCGCACCGAGTCAGAGGCGGCACCTCCGGTCCCACTGTGGTCCGCCGACGGGGGAGACGTGCCCGCCGCGCTGTTCCCGCCGCCGGAGGCCGTGCCTCTCCTGGAGGCAGGTTCCCGTCCCGTGGAGGAGGTGCGTGGGGTCGCTGCCTTCCACTCCCGGGCTGCCCTTGCCTCGGCGCGCGCCCGCGCCTCGCGCTCCGCCTGCACGGCGGCCACGACGGCCCGAGCGGCCGCCAGCTCTCGCTGCTCGATTTGGGACTTCGCGCGGCCAACGTGTCGCTCGATGGTGAGCCGCGTCGCGGCGTCGAGGTCCGGCCCGAACACCGCCAGGTACGGCGGCATGAATCGCACGGCGTGCTCTGGGTCGCCGCTGATCACGGCGACGTTGAAGCGAACGCGCAGCGCGTTGCGGTGGCGCGGCAAGGCGGCCAGTGCCTGCTCGGCCGCCTCGATGCGGAGCGGGAGCGGCGCCTCGCCCTCCTCCAACGCACGGAGCAGGGCGTCCCAGATCCCGCCGTCGCGCGGCATGAGCTGGAGCATCTGGTAGGCAGCCGACACGACCCCTGGGAAGTCGTCCGCCTGGATGGCGGGATCGAGCCGCGTGACGCCCATGTGGGTAACACGGGCGCGGTCCTCGATGCTCGCGCTGCGGTTCGCCTTGCCGGGAGTGCCGAGCTTGAACCGGGCGCCGCCCCGTTGATCACCTGTCGCCATCGATCACGTGTCCTCCGGGGCCGGTGTCATACCACGACATCGGGGACCGTGCGCGACAAAATTGGTGTCTCCGATGTTCCGCTTCGCCGTGCCGCCGAACGGCGTTCGTCCATCACGACGGGCCCCGTACCCCCCCGTGTGCCTGGCGGCCCAAACCCGGCAGATTGCACTCATTGATCCCGCCCGCGCTCTCCCAGGCCGCGGAGCTGCGCACCGAGCGGAGAGCGCATGGGAACTTTCATCGCGGTTTCGCGAGCGCGAGGCGAGTACGGGGGGAGCGGGTTGCGTGGGAGCGAAGGCCGGAGGAGGGTCGGCGGGGGCGCTGCGGTCAGGAGCGACGGTCGGGTGAGGGGCGCCTCTGACTCTGGCGGCTTGTAGTGGGTGCTCATGTGGGAGGCGACAGGTCGAAGCGGGCGGACCTGTCGGGACGCCCGGTCGCGATGGGCTCGACGGTGGGCTGAAGACTCAGCAGGGCTTCTGGACGACGCCTGCTCCTGGGGCAGAGGGGGCGCGGTGCTGCGGGGCTCGCGGTGGACCGCGCCCGGAGGGGGCGTCGGGACCATCGTCAAGGACCTGGGTGTATGGGAGGTCGTCCGTCCAGGCTGGGGCGCCCTCGAACGGAGGCTCCGGGTCACGGGCGCTCGCGAGGGGCGGTGGAGCCGTCGGAAGTCCGAGGTGCGTGAGGATCCGCTTGACGACGTTGGGGTCGGTCAGGAAGGCGAGGACGACCATGGGCACCGCACATCGGGCGCACGTCAGTGCGTCCACGTCGATGGTGCGAAGGAGCAGCGCCGCCCAGGAGAGGTGTCTCCGAGGCGGGAGACCGGTGGCGTGAGCCGCCGGGGCGCGTTGGCTCTGCGGGGGTGGGGGTAGGGGCAGGGGTAGGGGTAGGGGTGGAGCCGCGCATGCTCCGTCTGCAGCTTCTCCGTTCGGCGACGAGTCGTGCGCCGTGGAGGGGCTCAGGTCGGCTGCTACGCCAGGCACCGTTCCGCTGAGCGGAGGGCCGTCAGGCTGCGATTCGGCAGGCGCTGGCGGGGAGTCCGCTGAGGTTCTGGCGTGTGGATCCACCGAACTTGGACGAGAAGCGACCGTCGCGCCGCACAGGTTCGCTCGCTCCGGGGAGAGAGAGGTCGCAGGTCGCGGCAGACGCTCGCGCAGACGTGAGCGGTTGGCGAAGATCCCGTGGTATCTGACCAAGTTCCCGTAGGGAGCGGGAAGAAGCGCCACTAGACGACGCAAGAGGTCGAGCGGGTCGAGGTTCAGCTCCGTGCGCCCGCCCGCGGCTTTGCGCAGCTCGTAGCTGACCCGGCCGTCCGGCAGGACGGAGAAGCGCTCGACGGAGAATGGTGCCCGAAGGCCGTAGCGACAGAGACGCTCCAGACCGGCTCGGTACTGGGCGGCGACGGAGCGGGCTGCGTGGAGAGAGAAGCCCTCGACGGTCGCGCACAGGGGCTTGGGGGCCGCCCGCCGGTGGGAAGCCTGGGGTGTCCTGCTCTCGGGCGCGCTGCGCACCGCCGCGTCTGCGCATTGGCGAACGAGTGCGTCCTCTGCGTGGGTGTCCTCCCCATCGGTGTGCTCTCCGCTCTGCTCCAGATGGCACTGAGCGGCGGCCTGGAGGCGCTCCGCGAGGCGCACGGTGAGCATCGAGACGTCATCGTCCGTGGGAGGCGGCAGGACGTGGAACTGGCAGTCTGCGGCGCCGTCGTCCGGGAGCAGGAAGAGGCCGTCCGGCACGAGCACATGCACGTGGGGAAACAACCGGAGGTCTTGAGTGAACCGCTGAATGAAGGACACCGAGCCGGTCTGCGCGCTCCCCGCACCGGCGAACCCCAACCTCCTCCCTCGCAGTCGCTGCCAGTGGGTCGGACCCACTCTGCGCGGTCAGGGGCGTCGGCGGCGCTCTCGTCGGGCCTGGCTCGTCCGTAGAGCCGACGGTCGCCCCGGTCATCGCGGGCGCGGCGTCGGCGGCCGTCCTCGCGCTCGACGCGCACGTGCTGCAGCACCGCGGCGGAGAGGGAGCCTCGGCGCGAGCGTCTCGTCCGGGGCCGCGCCGCAGAGCACGCCCCGCTTCTCCTCTCCGCGTCAGCCGCGGGCTCGCACCCGCCCCCAGCCGACTTGACCCTCTCGGACGGGCCGTGCTAGACGCCGAGAACGTGGACGGACTCTTCACCCTCGGCCTGAGCCTCGCCAGACTTCGACGCCTCCGCGGCCTCTCCGTAGACGAATGCGCCGCGCGGGCGGGGATCCTGCCCAGCATCGTCATGGATGCGGAGGGCGGCCGAGCCGAGCCCAGGGTGTTCGAGTCGCTCGCTCGCTTCCATGGCCTCGACGCGGATGGGCTCCTCACGGGGATCGTCGCACCGGCGGACGACTCGAGGGGTGCGACTGTCTTCCTTCTGCACGGTCCCTGCCAGGACTTCGCTGCCGCCGACCTCGACGTCCTGTCGAGCGCCCTGAACGCAGGCCGTGCTTTGACCGCAGCGGAGCGCGCCTGGGGAGATGGCGCGGCCCTGCGCCGTCGCCTCGGCTTCTCGGTGTGCAATCCGGCTGGACCTCGCTCGGCGGATGCGGCGCGGCAGGGCTACCAGCTCGCCCAGCACGTGCGAAGGGAGCTCGGCCTGGCGGGCCGTCCGCAGGGCGACATGCGGGCCCTCCTCGAAGACACGCTGGGGATCGCCGTGCAGGTGCATCCGTTCGTCACACGAGGGCTCCGGGCAGCTTCGATCATCGACGACCGCCGCGCGGGGGCGGCCGCCGTTCTGGGCGCCGACGATCCGGAGCGGCGAGGTAACCCGAGCCTCGCGCGCGTTCATCTGGCACACGAGCTCTGTCATGTCCTGTTCGATCCGGGCGCCCGCGGCACCGTTCGAATCGCGCTGGACACGGCCGACGCGGAGCGCCCGGGCTTTGGGGGCGCCGCGAGCGCCAACGTGTTGCTGGAGAGCCGTGCCAAGGGATTTGCCGCGGAGTTCCTGCTCCCCTGTTCGGGGCTCGTCGAGCTGCTCGGGCCACCCATCCGGACCGAGAGCCTCACGACGGCGCTCGGCCTCGTGGACCGGGCTCGCAGGTGGTTCGGGACGCCCTGGGAGATTGCGACCTGGCATCTGAAGAACCTGGGCTTCGTCGCTCCCGAGCTGGTCACGGGGCTGCTCGACGCTCCTCCCGGTACTGCTGTCCGCACTCCGACGAAGCTCCCGTCACGCGGAGGTGCCCCGCTGCGGTGGAGCTCCATCATGAGGAGCCGTCGCCTCCGACCTGGAGCGGCCGTCGGCATCGGGCTCGACGAGGAGGCCGCGTCACGGGCGGTGCTGGAGGCGCGAGCCGCCGTGGAGGACGCCCAAGCCGAGCGGCGCCGTCTGACCCTCGCCGCGCTGGCCGACGACGTGGCCGCTGGTCGGCTGCTCGAGGCAACGGATCGGCTCGTGGAGTCCATCGACGCCCTCTTCCGAGACGGCGAGCTCGACGTCGTGGCCGCGCTCCTCGAGCAACTGGAGCCCCATAGCCTGCCGCCCACCGTCATCGGCGGGGTCCTCATGGTCACGGCACACGCCCGGGAGGGGCTCGGACGGAGCCGCGCGGCCTTCGTGGACCGCGCGCTCGCGGCGCTGCGCGAACCGTGGGGGTTGGATCCCGCGGCCGTGAGCAGGATCGAGGCGCGCTATCGATGACGGCGCGCCTTCACCGGGCACCGGCATCGCCCACCCAGGATGCGGTCGTGACCCTCGGTCAGGGCGCCGTGGGAGGCCACGTCGGCGTGCTGTACCGCGTCAAGGCGGACGCTCCCCATCGTCACCTGCACCTCGCCTGGCACCGGCAGCTCTGCGACGAGCCTTCGCCCGACGACCTCGGTTGGGTCGAGCCTGCGTTCCTCGATGACCTCGGGGCCGTCCGCACAGCGGCATGCCTGGTGGCACGTCGTCGCGAGAACGGCTCGTTGCCTTACGGCTTCGAGCCGCGCGACGCCGCCATCGGCGCCGAGGGGGTCGTGCGGCTGCGGTCGGCATCGGGTCTGACGTGCTCGACGTTCGTGCTCCTCTTGTTTCGCTACGCGGGGTTCGAGTTGATTGACCAGCCGACCTGGGGGGCCGGTACGGACGCCGCGCGAAGAGCGGAGGACGATGCCGCGCAGCGGGCGCTGGTCGAGTATCTGCGAGGCCGTGACCCTGCTCACGCCGCCTGCGTCGAGGTCGAGGTCGGGGCTATCCGCGTCAGGGCCGAGGAGGTCGCCGCAGCGAGCGGGATCGCCCCTCAGCCCGTCACCTTCGAGGTCGCCGAGCCCGTGGGCCGCAGGCTGCTGCGCGAGGTTGGCGCGCCTGCCGCCCCTTCGGTGTGACGAGCCGCGCCCGCCGCGCGACGCACCCGCCCCCAGCCCCCGAAGCGGTTGACCCCCTCCGGCGGCGGCTGCCACAAGCGCTGCACATGACGACCGCCTACCACGCGCGCACCCATGCGCTGGAGCTGCGGCGCCGGGGGGTCTCGGAGGAGCTCGAGGCGCTCGGCTCCGCGCTCTTCGACGCCCGCGTCGATTTGAACCCGCACCAGATCGAGGCCGCGCTGTTCGGGCTCCGCGCCACCGCCGAGCGCAGGCGCCTGCTCGCCGACGAGGTCGGCCTCGGAAAGACCATCGAGGCGGCGCTCGTCCTGTGCCAGCGCTGGGCCGAGTGCCGCCGCCTGCTGGACGAAGGCCCGATGCCCGACGCAACGTGGGAGGAGCGCATAGGAACTGTCATCGCGGTGCGCGGGTGCATAGGAATTGTCATCGCGGTGCGCGGGCGCATAGGAACTGTCATCGCGGTTTTGGGAGCGCGAGGCGGATACAGGGGTAGCGGGCTCCGTGGGAGTGGAGGACGGAGGAGGGTTGGCGGGGGCGCTGCGGTCAGGAGCGACCATCGGGCGGTGTGCGCCACGGGCTCTGGCGGCTTGTAGTGGGTGGTCTTGTGCGGTGCGGCGGGTCGAAGCGGGCGGATCTGTCGTGGCGCCCGGCGGGCGGATCTGTCGTGGCGCCCGGCCGCGATGGGGTCGACGGTGGGCTGATGA
>BTVJ01000101.1:0-24887 GCA_045863395.1 Myxococcales bacterium | reverse complement strand
CCGTTGCCACCCCGGCTCCGTCGTGGTCGTGCAGCGAGCGGCCGACGCCGCGACGTTAGACCTGCACGCAGACTACCTGTCATTGCTACCTCCTTGAAACTCCACGAGAAGTTCCATCTGAGACGTCGAACAGCCCAGGTCCAGGACGAGGCGGCCGGTGCTTCTGAGGTGCCGCACGATGCGCTGTACGGGCTCGGCATCCAGGTCGGCTCGGGGGACCTCCCAGGGAGCCCACGGGACTGTCTGGTGATTCGCCACGAGCCTCGCCTCCACGAGGCGCCGGATGGTGGTGTCGCTGACACCGCAGTAGCGCGCGGCTGCGTTCATGTTCAGCAGGTCGGGATCCTCCAGCGTCTTGGTTCGGCCAGCGATGCCGGCGCGAGACCGGGCAGACTTGACTCGCTCTCGGGTCCAGCGCAACCCCTTGCCGGTCTTGCGTCCAAGGCGAGTCAGGACGTGCGCGATGTCGTCGTCGCCATAGCGCACCGCGAGCTTGGCGATGACGTCCAGGTCGCCATCCGAGGTCGCCTGCGCCTTCCCCGCTGCCGGCTTCGTCACGTCCAAGTGGCTGTGTGCTCCGCCCTTCCAGTGGATCGTGAATCGTAGATGTCGCGTGTCATCGTCGTAGTTGGCGATGACTTCCTCGATGAGCGTCCGGACGTTCTGCTTGCGCAGCTCGGGCGTACACGTGTCGCTGGTCCAGACGTGGTCGAAGTGCTCCCCCAGCCATGCGATGGTCTTCTGCACTTCGGGAGTGTCCCCGACTCGTCGCGTGGGGAGCGCCTCAAGACTCGACCGGATGCGGCCCAGCTCTTCGAGCTTGACGTTCCAGCGTCGCTCGAGCTCCGCGGCGACGAGCCGGTTCCGTGGATCCGCCTCGTTGTACTGCTCGAAGGATCGTTGGGCCTCGTACTCCGCCTGGCGCAGATGCAGTTCGACCGCCCGACGTCGAGCATCGTCGTCTTCGGCTCGTCGCTCGAGAGCCGCCTCGCTCGCCGCCAGACTCCAGGGGGAGATGACGCGAAGGATCTCGGCAGAGAACGCCTGGTCGACTCCGCGTCCTGCGAAGCTGAGGCAATACTCCCCGCCGGACTGATACGTGCCACCGCATAGATACTCGCCGGCGCTCCCGGACCGACGCCAGTAGTGGACGTGGAGCATGCGTCCGCATCGCCCACATCGCAGCAGGCCGACCAGCAGGCCGCCGCCTCGCCTCACGGGCGACGCATCGCTCCCGCCGATGACACGGCTGTTTCGGCTCATGATGCGCCTGTGCTCCTCGAACTGCTCCCAGGTAATGTATCCGTCGTGGTGGTCGCGCAGCAGCACGTCGCATTCCTCGGGGCGCCGCTTGCGACCCGTCCGACGAACGAGGACGCCGTCGCGATAGCTGAGCTCCGTCCTGCGGCGTCCCCAAACATAGGCACCAGCATACCAGGGATTCGAGAGCATGTCGGTCAAGTAGCTCTGGGTCGGGAGCTGCCACACGAGGGTCGCACGGTTTCCCGAGTGCTTGCGGACCGGGACAAGACGATCCTCCCCGTGAAACAGCAGCAGCGTCTGTCGTGCACTCCACGTCTTTCGGAAGACGGCGAACACGTCGGCGATGGCGTTGCGGACCCGCTCGTTCGGATCCATCACCGGCCGCCGGTCCCCGTCCAACTCGTAGCCCGGTGGCAGCAGCGTGTACAGCTCACCGCGTGCCGCCTTGCTGCGCATCCCCTGGACGAGCCGCATCCGCATCACCCGAAGCTCCACGACGCTCAGGGTTCCCTTGATCCCGAGGATGAGCTGGTCGTCCATGAGCGCCGGATCGTACACCTGATCGGCATCGCCCAGGATGGGTACCAAACACCTGGCACAGCTCCAACAGACGGCAGAAGTCCTTGTCTGTCCGGGAGAGCCGAGAAGCCTCCCTGGCCAGCACGATCTCGACCTCGCCGCGGGCGACGGCCGCCAGGACGCGGTCGAATCCAGCGCGGCGAGCGGCGCCCAGCCCCGCGCTCGCGCCCAGGTCGCTATCGACGACCTCGACCTGGTGCCAGCCCAACGATCAGGCGCGATCCCCGAGCGCATACTGGAGACGTTGGCTCTCCGTGTTGTGCTGGACCTGCCTCTCGGAGGACTGCCGCACGTACACGATGGCACGACGCGACAAGTGCTCCGGCGTGATCTTGGAAGTACGACGGTCCTCACTCATCGCGCACCTCCTCCTCCGCTGCCGTCCGGCTCACCGCCGTGGGACGTACCAGGGCCTCCGCCCCGTCCGACTCTGCGTCGAGCCTCGCAGCCACGGCGAGAATCGCCTCCGCCATCCGTGCGATCACCTCCAACCGAGTGGGCGCCGGCAACGCCAGCTCCCCTTCCTTCGCGCCCACCGGTCGCCCCAGATCGAGTTCGAGCTGCATGTTCGTGTCCTCCAGGCTTGGGTCCTTGGGACACGTTACCCGCAACGTCACCTTCGCCGCCGGCTGGCATGCCGAGCAGCTCCGCGACCCGCACCAGCGCGCGGGTATCGACCACCGGCTCCGCCGTGACAGTGAGCAGCTCCGCTTCCGCGCCAAACATCCACTCGGGCACGGTGAGCCAACGTCCCTTCGGGTCGACCACCGCCACAACACCGGGAGGGCTACGCCGGCTCGTCACCCGCTGAAGGTCGCGTCCATGGAGCGGATGAAACGGATAGCGAATCACGACCAAACACGCGGCATTCTGAGTGGTGCCGTTTGATGGTTCACCTGCACATCCTCGCGCCCGACGGGGCCTACGCGGAGAGCCCGGACGGCTCGGGGGCCAGCTTCGTGCGGTGCGCTCCGCCGAGCAACGAGGACATCACGACCCTGGTCGCAGCCATCTTCGAGCGGGTTCACACCTCGCTGTGCCGACGCGGCCTCCTCGACGCGGACGACGGAGAGGAGCCGCCGCCCGACGCGCAGCTCCCGCAGCAGTGCGCCGCCGGACCCTTGACGCCCGGTGGCGCGGCGTGGCACCCTAGGTCATCACTACTGTGCATCCTGACGTAGAAGCACGAGCCGGGACTCGTTGACTGGCCGATCCCAACCCATGGCGACCCACACCGAGACACACACGCTCGACGGCATCAGCGATGGCTGGTCGTCGTCGACCTCCGGAAGACGGGATGGGCGTCCGTTCCCTCGCCTCCGCATCCTGTACCACGTCGACCTGGACCGCATCGGCGACCTGACCGAGCCGGAGGCCTTCCCCACCGACGAGCGGGCCGCGCTGCTCGTGGGCCGTCTCGAGCCGTTGTTCCGCGCGCCCGCCGGCGATCAGCGGCAGCTCTCCATCGAAGACCCGGCCGTCAGCCGTCGTCAGGCGCGCATCCGCTGGCTCGTCCGCGACCAGTGCTTCGAGGTGACGCCTGACCCGGACGCCAAGCGGCTCGTCAGCGTCGTGGATCCGGCGCGCCGGCAGGACGAGGCCGTCGAGGTGCTCACCGGTCCCGCGCGGGTGGCGCCCGGGTCGTGCCTCGCCTTCGGGGACCGCACCCTCGTCGCGCTGGAAGTGGCGACCCTGCGGCCTGGCGCCGACCGCCTGGGTCTCGTGGGGGAGAGCGAGCTCCTCTGGCAGCTCCGCGATGACGTGGTCGCCGTGGCGGGGTTCGATGGCCCGACGTTGCTCACAGGACCGACGGGGACCGGCAAGGAGCTCGTCGCCCGTGCCATCCACGCGTCCGGTGCGCGTGCCCGCGGGCCGTTCGTGCCCGTCAACTGCGGGGCGCTCCCGGAGCGGCTCGCTGAGAGCCTCTTCTTCGGGCACCGTAAGGGCGCCTTCACGGGCGCGGATCATGACGAGCCTGGGCTGTTCCTTGCGGCGCACGGGGGGAGCCTGTTCCTGGACGAGCTCGGCGAGCTCCCGCCGTCCGTACAGCCGAAGCTCCTCCGGGTCCTGCAGGACGGCCAGGTCGTTGCGGTGGGCGGGCACCGCGCGCGTCAGTGTGACGCGCGGCTCATTGCCGCCACGAACAGGGACCCGATCACCGAGGTGACCGCCGGGCGACTGCGGGAGGATCTGTACCACCGGCTCGCCGGGCATCGTCTTCGCGTGCCTGCGCTCGACCTGCGGCGCCTGGACGTCCCCGAGCTGTTCATGTGCTTCCTGAGGCGGCTGCGCGAGCGGCACGCAGACCTGGCCTGGCTCTGGAGCGGGGCGCGGCAGTGGCGGCCGACGATCCCCATCCGGTTCTTCGCGAGCCTCATGCGTCGCTCCTGGTCCGGCAACGTGCGGGAGCTGCAGCACTACGCCGAGCGCGTCGCGCGCGCCACGATGCAGGCGGGCGTCTTCGCGGAGCCCGACGACGACGTGGGTCACTCGGCCACGGGACCCGTGTCCGAGCCGCTGATCGAGGTCTCCGCCGCGACGGCGGAGGTGACGGCGCTGTTGGGGCTGGCCCACAAGACGGTGGTGAAGCTCCTGCCGCCCACGGCGCTGGCGGAGCTTCACACGCGGCGCGGTGAGGGCAGCGACGCGGACCACGCGGACCGCATACGCGCCGCGGTCGCCGAGGCCCTGTATCGCCAGCTCGAGGCCGTGGGCTTCAACCGGACACGGGCGGCCTCCGAAGCCGGGCTGTCACGTACCACCCTCGGCAAGCTGTTGAGCGACTTCGGGATCAAGCGCCCTGCGGAGCTCACGGAGGAGGAGATCGCGACTGCGAGCCTCGCGAACGGCGGGGACGTCGCTGCAACGGCCCGCGCTCTGCAGGTGTCTGCGGGGGGGCTCGGGAAGCACCTGACGCTCCTCAACCTGAGACGCAGACGCATCGCTGAATGAGCGACTCGACCTGGCGCGATGCGGCAGACTCCGGACCACCGTTTCGTGGCACCGACCGGTATCGGCTCGTGCGTCCACTCCGGTCCGGCGGCATGGGCGCTGTCTACGAGGTCGAGGACCGCGAGACAGGTGCCCATCTGGCGCTGAAGACCATGCGCAGCGCCGACCCCGCGCGCCTGCTGCGCTTCAAGCAGGAGTTTCGGGTCATCGCAGAGCTGCGGCACCCGAACCTCGTGACTCCGCGCGACCTGGCCCGCGAGGGCGCCCTGTGGTTCTTCACCATGGAGCTGATCCAGGGGCAGGACCTCGTGCAGCTCCTGCTGCCGGAGGACATGGGCGACACGGAGGACAGCACCCCCGACACGCTGGGCGACCTGCAGCTCCCGTCTGTGCTGCGGGCCTCCGACTGCGACGGCCCTCCGCTTCGGAGGCCCGGGCCCGTCGCCTGCGAACTCGAGGCGCTCGAGGCAGTCATCGGCCAGCTCGCCGACGCGCTCGAGTTCCTGCACAGCCACGGCATCGTCCACGGCGACCTCAAGCCGTCCAACGTCATGGTGGACGTCGCGGGCCAGGTGCGCGTCCTCGACTTCGGCCTCTCCATCCGGATCGCCGACCCACTGGCGGCGAGCATGGTCGGCGTGGTGTCGGGCACGCTCCCCTACATGGCGCCGGAGCGCTGTCTTGGTGAGTCTTGCACGCCCGCGTCCGACCTCTACGCGCTCGGTTGCCTCGTGTTCCAGCTCCTGACGGGTGAGCTCCCGATTCGAGGCAGCCCGGCTGAGATCGTGAGGCGGCGCCAGCGTGAGCCACCTCCCCGAGTGGAGTCGTACGTGACGGGGGTGCCCGCCGAGTGGGCCGCCCTCTGCCGCGGCCTGATGGCCATCGATCCGGCCGCGCGACCCGGGCTGGACGCGGTCCGTCGCCTGGCGGCGGGCTCGCGCGCCGTCGCGCGTCCGGTCGCATCGGTGTTCGTCGGACGTACCCGCGAGACTGCCGCCATCCGCAGCGCCCTCGCCCGGGCTCTGGCGTCGCGAAAGCAGCTCATCACGGTGAGCGGTCCGAGCGGCATCGGAAAGACCACGCTGGCGAGGATGACCGTCCCGTGGGCTCGCCAGAGCGGGTTCCTCTGCTTCGAGGGCCGGTGCTTCGACAGAGAGCGCGTCCCCTACCTCGTCCTCGACCGCGTGGTGGACGACGTCGTGCTGGCAGTCCGGGAGTGGCCTGCAGAGCGCCGCGCGAAGGTGCTGCCACTCCTGCGGCCGCTGCTGCCGATGTTCCCCACCATCGAGGCGCTCACCGGTCCGCCCCGAGAGGAGGAGGCTGGTCGCGGCCGCGAGCGGGCCCGGCTGGCCATCGACAGCTTTGCCATGCTTCTCGACGTCTTCCAGGAGCTCGCCCCGATCCTGCTCGTGCTCGACGACCTGCAGTGGGCGGACGACGGCAGCCTGGACCTCCTCGCGGCGGCGCTCGAGGGCGCGACCGGCCGCATCGCGGTGTTGGGGTTGATTCGCTCCGACTGCGTGACGGACGCGCGGGCGCTGCAGAAGCTGGAGCGCTTCTCCATGCGAAGCGAGGGGGGATTGGCGCTCGCGCTCGGGCGGCTCGGCACCGAGGAGGCCGCCGAGCTCCTGTCCACCGTGGCAGGAACGAAGCTCAGCCCGGAGGGGGCCCTGGCCCTCGCCCGCCAAACCGACGGGCATCCGTTCCTGACGAGCCGTCTCGCCGAGTATCTCGCGGCTGGGGCGACGGCGGCCAAGGGAGTCACTGCGTCCGCGGAGGGCGCGACGGTCGAGGTCGGAGCAGACACGAGCCCGAACGTGGAGTCGTTGCTCGACGCCATGATCACGACGCTGGGCGACAGCGCGGAGGAGGTCCTGGCGCTGACGGTGACGGCTGGCGGGGAGCTCTCGACATCGACGCTGCGGGCGGCGAGCGGCCTCGGCGCGACGGAGCTCGACGACGCGCTGGCCGACTTGGCCGCGCTCCGCTTCGTCGCCACGACGCGCGCGCCGGAGACGTCCGTGCGCCATGTCGGCCTGTACCACGAGCGAATCGGCGAGGCTGCCTCCGCGCGGCTCTCACCGGAGCGAAGTCGGGCGCTGCACCGGCGACTCGCCGAGACGCTGGAGGCCACGGGCGAGGACGCCGAGCAGCTCTACCGCCACTGGACCGGAGCGGGAGACCTGGAGCGCCGCAGGCGCTACGCAGCGCTGGCAGCCGCACAGGCCGAGTCGCGGCTCGCGTTCGTGCGCGCCGCGGAGCTGTTCTCGGTCACTCTGGAGGACACGGCCCCGGACGCCGCAACTCCCCAATCGGCAGCCTGCTGGGAGCGCATCGGCACCCTGTTCGAGTACGGGGGGCGTCCGAACGAGGCGGTCGACGCCTTTGGCCGCGCCCTGCGCTGCTGGCAGGTCGTCTCGGCGGACCACCCGGATCGGCGCGCCTCGCTGCTCCGCGTGGTCGGTCAGCTCGGGGAGAGCCTCACGGCCGTCGGACGTGTCCGCGAGGGCGCCTCCGCGTGCGCCGAGGGCCTGGCGCTCCTCGACCTGTCGCTCACGCGCGGGGCGCTGAAGCAGATTGGAGTCATCCTGTGGCTGGGTCTCCGCCTCCTCGCCCTCGACCTGGTGCCGGAGCGCCTGCTCCCGCTGCGTCGGACGAGCCAGGGCGCCATGGAGCGCGTGCGGCGTCTCGACCAGATAGGGCGAGCGCTGATGCCGCTGTGGTGGATGCCTGCGGCCGAGCTCTCGCTCCGCGCCGAGCTGCTCGCGCGACGCCTCGATGCGAAGGAGGCGGTGGTGCGCTCACTGTTTCTCCGGGTCGTGCGCAAGGCGCTGTCGTTTCGCCTCTCGGGCCGGCGCATCCGGCAATGCCAGGAGCTCCTGGACCAGGGCGACAGGCTTGCGGCGGAGGGGCAGGACGTCGATGGGCTCGCGCTCATGCGGCAGGCCAGGAGCTTCCTGTGGCTCAACGTGGACCCTGTGCGCGCGGTGAGGAGCGTGGAGACAGGCCTCTCGCTCCTCGAGCAGGCAGGCAAGGTCGACGGGCGCGATGCCGAGTTCGCTCGCGGGTTCCGGATCGTCGGGCTCGTGACCACAGGACGCTACCAGGCGGCTCTGGACGCAATTGCCCGGGAGAGGGCGCGCGTCCACGTCAGCGTGCAGCTCCTGCGCGAGGCCGCCCTTCAGGAGGTCTGGATCCTGGCCTCCTGTGGCCGGGTCGAGGAGGCAGCGCAGTGTCTTGAGGCCGCCGAGGTGGACCTGGCCGACGTCCCGCCCTGCCGCGTGACCGCCCTGTTGACGCTCGTGCGCTGGCGTATCTGGCTGGCTCGAGCGAGCTTCGAGGAGATCCTCGGACAGCGCAGCGTCCTCCTGGGTCGGCCCGACCCCCTCGGCGCATCTCTGACGCCGAACGAGGTGAGCGTCGCGACGTGGGTCGCCATCGAGGCGGCGGCCGGCGCGGCGGCCACGGGGACCCTGAGCGCGCGCGACCGCCGGTGGGCGCTGCACCGGGCCGGGCGGCTGGCGCGCACCGAGCGTCGGGATCTCGCTGGGCTGGGCGACCGGGTCGCCGCGCTGATCCACCATCACAGCGGGTCGCCGCGCCGCGCCGCGCGCGATCTGAGACGTTGCCTCGAGCGCTCTCGCGACAACGACCAGCCTTACCACCGCTGGCTCTGCCTGGAGGCGAGCCGCACCCTGGGGCGGATGACCGTGGACGAGTCGGAGGAGGCCGCGGATCTGCTGGAGCACGGCGGCTTCCGACTCTGAGCGAACAAGCGGTCAATTGGCAGGACCCGATTGACCAACTGGTCAGCCGTCGCCAGGTGTCTGCGTAGTCAATACAGCGACTTCCACGACCGGATTGAGTGGCACGACCCTTGCTCTGATGAGCGGGTCGCCTCACATTCGGCTCTCTCGTCGCCCAGTAGCGCGAGGGCGTTTCGAGGGTGCGGCAGTACAGGCTTGCCGCGGAGGCTTCACGCTCACGGCCATGACACTGAGAGGAGGAAACGTGCGAAAGAGCAGCGCGGCGGTTGCATTGTGGTGCTTTGCACTGGGGTGCGGTGGCGCGAGCGAGCCCCAGACCGCCTCGAAGGCAGATGCGGCAGATACTGCTTCTGCGGAGTGCTTCAAGCTGACAGACGGGCGGTGCGTGGCGGAGACGTTCCGCAACCCCGCGGTGCTGGAGCCCGACGGGGACGGCGTATATCAGCTTTCGCTCGTCCCCACGGAGGTGACCATCGACGGCAAGCGACAGTGCGGGCGCACTTACAACGGCATGTTTCCGGCGCCCACCATCGACATCCCGGCGCAGGTCGACGGCAAGCCGCGGAAGGTGCGCGTCGATATCCGGAACGAGTTCACGAAGGCCGACTTCCAGTCGCTGAGCTACAAGAGGTGCACCTGCAAGGACTCTGCGGGCAACACCTGCACTCCGGCGCACGGCGAGCACGGGGCCCACGCATCCTGCGAGTGTACGTCCGAGGACGGCGCTGCCTGCCACATGTTCGACTTCAACGTCACGAACCTTCACGCCCACGGCTCTCACGTGCGCCCGGACTACGCGACAGGCGGCGGCTGCGTCGAGAAAGACGGGCTGAGCTGTAGGGTCTGCAGCGGATCCTCCGATGACGGCAAGCGCGACTGCTTCTTCGCGGACGACGTGATCAGCCGCGTCCCCGCCGGTGAAGGGGCCCAGCACCGCTGGGACCTGGACGAGGACGGTGTCCACCACGAGGGGCTCGACTGGTATCACCCGCACATCCACGGCAGCACCGCGATCCAGGTCGCATCCGGGGCGACGGGGACGCTGATCATCCGGGGCCCGGTGGACGAGCTGCCGGGGATCGCGAAGGCGCGCGAGCGTATCTTCGTGGTGATGACGCCGCCGGTGGGCTACGAGCCGCTCGCGGACGGCCAGGCTTGCGACGAGGATCACATCACGATGAACGGCTTCGCCATCCTCGGAGACACGAGCGAGAAGCAGACGAACCTGCTCAACGGCATCCGACAGCCGCGCCTGATCATGCCTCCCGGGCAGATCGAGCGCTGGAGATTCCTCCACGGCGCCTTCCTGGATGAGATGACCATCGCCCTGTTCATGGGCAAGGACTCGGACTGCAAGAACCTGGACTTCGAGGCGGGGCCCATCGCTCTGACGCAGATTGGCCGTGACGGGCTGACCCTCCCCAAGCCGGCGGACGGCGTGGACTGGCCGCACGCGCCGCCGTACATGTTCCTCTCGCCCGGCTACCGGATCGACGCGATGCTCGACGGGAGCAAGCTCCAAGACGGCGATACCCTCTGCATGATGTCCGGGCGGTTCCTGCAGACGGACACCACGGGCACCACAGAGATGGGCGTCGGCCTGACCGAGGCCCCCACGGCGGACGAGATCCTTCAGATTACGACGAACGGAGACCTGATCGCGATCATGAACGTCACGGCGAGCGCGGGCACGGCGACGGAGACGGAGATGCCCGATCTGGACGAGGTCGCACAGCACGCGCCGAGCATGAAGCTCCAGGGTGGCAAGGTGGACGCGCTGAAGCGGTGCAAGGAGGCCCAGGCGAAGACCGACGTATCGCAGATCGATCAGGTCGTGGCCATGTGGATGATCTTCGCGGTGAACGAGGGTCTGGACGACTGCGCCTGCCCGGACCACAACATCAACTGCAAGAACTTCGAGCAGACGGACCGGGAGCGCTACCCCTTCGATCGCGTCTTTCCGCTGGGGGCTGTCGAGCACTGGCGTCTGCTCGCGGGCTTCGACGGTCACCCGTTCCACATCCACATCAACCCGTTCCTGGTCTGCCCGCTCCCGCCAGCCGGCGCAGAGGACCCCAACACCAAGTCCCGCCTGTTCGAGCCGCCGTTTGCCCACTGGCGTGACACGTACCTGGTCAATCTGGACCGCAAGGTCGACCTGCTGACCGAGTACCGCGCGTTCACGGGTGCCTACGTGTTTCACTGTCACAAGCTGAATCACGAGGATCACGGCATGATGGAGCTGGTCAAGGTGTGCGACCCGGCCAAGGAGTCGTGCGAGACGCTTTGCTCGGGCGGGCCGTGTCGCTGGGATGGCTGCGCGGAGGGCGACACCGACTGCGAGCGTGCGCTGACGGGCACGGAGTGCTTCCTCGACCCGGCAAAGTGTCCGGAGGCGGTCCTGCGATGCACGCCGTGTCAGGAGGACATGTCCTGCCCGCCGGACGCCCACTGCGCCGAGACGGCAAGCCCGGACGGAGTTCAACGCTGCGTGCCAGGCTGCCTGGCAGACACGGACTGCGCCCCCGCGGCGAAGTGCACGGACGGCGCCTGCACTCCCGCTCCCTGCGCGCCGCCGTGCGGCCCAGGCAAGGCCTGCGTTCACGGCATCTGCGAGTAGCTCGCCGTGCGGCAGCAGCGGCCCGTCATCCTGTGCGTCGACGATGAGCCCATCGTCCTCGACAGCCTCAAGGAGCAGCTCCGGAGGCGGTTCGAGGGACGGTTCCACATCGAGGTCGCCCAGGACTCGTCCGAGGCGCTGGAGATCATCGGCGACGTGGACCGGGACGGGCGCGACCTGCACGTGATCGTCAGTGACCACATCATGCCGGGCATGAAGGGCGACGCGCTGCTCGTCGAGGTGCACAGGCGGCTGCCGCGAACCCGCAAGATCCTCCTCACGGGCCAGGCGGGCGCCGACGCCTTGGGCAACGTCGTCAACGGAGGAGCGCTGTATCGCTACATCGCCAAGCCCTGGGATCTGGAGGACCTGGTCCAGACCATTCGGGAGGCGGTGCGCAGCTACGATCAGGAGCTTCAGGTCGAGCGTCAGAACCAGGAGCTGCGCGAGGCGCACGCGGCCGGCAGCCGCTTCGTCCCGGTGGAGTTCTTGCGTCTGCTCGGCCGCGAGCGGCTCGCCGAGGTGTCGCTCGACGATCACAGGGAGCAGCGGCTCAGCGTGTACTTCTCCGACATCCGCTCCTACACCCCACTCGCCGAGGGCAAGTCCCCGAAGCAGATCTACGACTTCGTGAATGAGTACCTGGCCCACATGGAGCCGGCGATCCGCGAGCAGGGCGGCTTCATCGACAAGTTCACCGGCGACGGGGTGATGGCGCTGTTCGCGGACGGCCCGGATGGCGCCGTCCGCGCCGGCCTTGCGTCGCTGCGGGCGCTCGACCTGTTCAATGGGGTGCTGCGGCTGCGCGGGGAGCTGCCGATCCGCATCGGGATCGGTATCAACACCGGACCGCTGATGCTCGGCATCATCGGCAGCGGTGAGCGCCTGAACGCCGGCGTGCTCGGCGATCCCGTGAACGTGGCGGCGCGCCTTGAGTCGCTCACGCGGCACCTCGGCGCCACGCTGCTCGTGAGCGAGTCCACGGTGCAGGGCCTGCGGGACCCGGGGGTCTACTCTCTCCGATTCATCGGGCGCTTCCGGCTCAAGGGGAAGACTCAGCCGGTGGGGGTCTACGAGGTGCTCGACGCGCTCCCAGAGGAGCAGCGCGTGCGCCGCCTCGCGACACGCCATTACCTGGAGGAGGGGCAGGCGCTGCTTCGAGAGGGTGCGATCCTGGAGGCCATCCAGCGATTCGAGGCGGCCTGGCTGCTCGACTCCGAGGATCTGCTCCTGCTGTGCCTGGCCCGCTGCCGTGCACACCTGGTGCGAGAGCCTGGGTGGGACGGCGTCATCGACCTGGACACGAAGTGAGGTCACGGATGAGCATCGAGGCAGCCATGTCCGCACCACCGGCCCCCGGACCCACGAAGGCAGTCTCCGGCAGGGGGTGGCTCCGAAAGGTCGCGGATTGCGGCCACGCACCGACCGACAGCGCCTACGAGCGGCGGCAGAAGTCCGTAATCACCGGCGCCTCGTTGTTCAAGGCGGCGGCCTGTCCGCCCTGGGCCGGGCTCTTCCTGGCGGTCGGCGCCACCACCGCGGGCGTCGTGCCCATCTTCTACCTCGCGTTCACGTGCCTCAGCGTCGCACGCATCGCAAAGGACAAGGACATCGCTGCCTTCCGCACGCGGCAGACGTGGCTCATCTTCCTGCTTCCCGCGGCGGTCACGCTTGCGCTCGGCGGGCTGCACGCCGGCGGCGTGGTCCTGCTGTGGAGCTTCCTGGCCCCTCTCATCGCGCTCCTCTTCGACGGGCCCGCGGCGTCCGTGCGCTGGCTCCTCGGCTTTGTCGCGCTGGTGCTCGGGGGCCTGCTCGTGGAGGTGCTCGGCCTCGTCCCCGTCGTGCCGATGTCGGCGACCATGCGGAGCGTCTTCGCGTTCATGAACGTCGTGACCGTGGGGGCCATCAGCTATGCGGCTGTGCGGTACTATGCACTCCTGCTCGAGGAGGAGCGCGCCGTCCAGGAGCGCCTCAACGGCGAGCTCGCGGAGAAGAACGCGGAGCTCGATCAGAAGAACCAGGAGCTTGCGGGGCAGAAGCGGCGCATCGAGGAGTCGCAGCACGCGCTCGTGCAGAGCGAGAAGCTGGCGGCTCTGGGCCAGCTCGTGGCCGGCGTAGCCCACGAGCTCAACACGCCGCTGGGGGCGATCGGCGCGTCGGTCGGGAACCTGGCGAGCGCCGTGGACGAGACCGTCGGAGAGCTGCCAGGGATGTTGGCGGACACCGTCCCCGAAGAGCTGGACGCCTGGCTGCGCTTCGTCCGCGTAGCCGGGGGTCAGCCGGTTCCTCGGACCTCGCGAGAAGAGCGCGCGGCGCGGCGGAGGCTCTCCGCCGAGCTCCAGGAGTCGGGAGTCGAGGGGGCGGAGGAGCTCGCCGCGACCCTCGTCGACATCGGCGCCGCGCTGGAGGCGGCCCCACACCTCGACCTCCTGCGCTCGCCACGACGGGAGCGGCTGCTTCGGACCGCGTACAACATGACGTCGCTCCTGCGCAACTGCCAGAACATCCGCACCGCGGCCGACCGAGCGGCGAAGATCGTCTTCGCGCTCAAGAGCTACGCGCATCCGGGCGGCGTCGACGGGGAGCGCGTGGGCGCGTCGCTCGCGGACAACCTCGACACCGTGCTGACGCTCTATCACAACCAGATCAAGAGCGGCGTGGACCTGCGGCGCGACTACCAGGATGTGGGGGTCGTCTGGGGGCGCCACGACGAGCTCAACCAGGTGTGGACAAACCTCGTGCACAACGCGCTCCAGGCGATGGCCTGCAAGGGGCGGCTGGATGTGGCGGTGACCGGGGACGCGCAGGGCGTGGCTGTGTCGATCACGGACAGCGGCCCGGGCGTCCCGGAGAGCCTTCGAGACCGGATCTTCGAGCCCTTCTTCACGACCAAGGCGGCGGGGGAGGGCACCGGCCTCGGCCTGTCGATCTGCCGCGACATCGTCCGCAAGCACGGGGGTAGCCTGGAGTGCTGGAGTGAGCCCGGTCGCACGACATTCACGGTGCGCCTGCCGCAAGGCGAGCCGACAGGACTGGTGGCCCAACGATGACCAGCGCAGCGATCCTGATGGTCGACGACGAGAAGACGATCCTCGACAGCTTGAAGTGGCAGCTCCGCTCACTCTTCGGCCGGCGCTTCAGCTACGAGGTGGCGGAGGGCGCTCAGGAAGCCTGGGAGGTGATCGAGGAGCTGCACCGAGACGGCGTCGAGGTGGTGGTCGTGGTCTCGGACTGGCTGATGCCTGGGATACGCGGCGATGAGTTTCTGGCGGCGGTGAGGGCCAGGTTCCCGGACATCGGGCGCATTCTGCTCACGGGCCAGGCGGACCCGGAGGCTCTTCGCCGCGCACGGACCGACGCGCTGGTCTCCGACGTGATCCACAAGCCCTGGTCCGCGGACACGCTTCGGCGGGCCATCGAGGCGGCGGCAGGGTAGGCACCGGGGTTCACGCGCGCCCTCGGGTCGACACCAGTGCACCGTGGTGCCGACCCGCGCGGACGATCAACCAGACCGGGAGAGTGACGGTGAGGGCCGACTGCAACACGCTCTGGGCGACAACAAGCCGCAGACTGAGAGTTGGCACGACGACGGAGAGGGCGACCCAGAGCAGCACGAGGCCCGCTCCACCGCGAAGTTCTACTCGCCCTCGGGGCTCACAGTCCAGCCACAAGCGCAGCGACTCACTGGTTGGGTGGGCAAGTGCACCGAACGTACAGTCATCCGTCCATGCCCGCTTCTCCGATGACCAAATGGTCGATTGGCCGGCCCTCATGCGTATGGACTTGCGCCTGCTTTGGCAGCTCTGTGCGTGGCACAGAACGTGCTACGGACCCGCTCGGTGTTGTTCAACCGGACGAGCGGGCATGGCGCCCGCACGGTTCACTCGTCGGTCAATTCACGACTTCGGCTGTCACAAATCCTCAGGAGGTCCGTTCATGCGCTTCGTTGTCACGCTCTTTGCCGTCATCAGCTTCTCTGCCGCCCTGTCTGCCTGCGAGGCCGACTCCACCGCGGATGACGCGTGCGCCAATGCCAAGGACGTCTGCGCAGGCAACGCGAGCCTGTCGAAGGTCAAGGCTGCCTGCGAGGACGCCGTCTCCCAGTCCAATCAGACCACCATCAACTGCATGGCCAAGGCGGGAACGTGCGACATCGCCGCCGCGTGCATCGGCAAGAGCAGCACCGAATAGTTCGGCAGCGGCCAACCCTGCGAAACCGCTGCATGCATCGCGGGGTCGGCGGCGGTCCTCGGCGGGCCACGAGCCTGCCTCCGGCCGCCGCCGACCCCAATCCTCGAGTCAGCGATCACAGGCTCTCTATCCGCGAGACGGCGTGCCCTCCGGGCTCGGGGCGCCGACGGGGCCCGGCGCCGGTCGTGGCGGCGCGCTCGGCGGCTCGCACGCGTCGCCGACCCCATCGCCGTCCGCGTCCTCCTGTCCAGGATCCGCGACCCATGGGCAGACGTCTTCCGCGTCGGCTACGCCGTCTCCGTCGTCGTCTTCATCACAGGCGTTACCAAGTCCGTCGCCGTCACGGTCACGCTGCGCATGGTCGGGCACCCCGGGGCAGACGTCAATGTCGTCGTCGATCAAGTCGCCGTCGGCATCCGAGTCGCACGCGTCGCCGAGACCGTCACCGTCGAGGTCCTCCTGACCGGCGTCCACGTCCCACGGGCAGACGTCGGCTGCATCAACCACGCCGTCGCCATCGTCGTCGTCATCGCAGGCGTCGCCCAGCCCGTCGCCGTCGTGGCTCGCCTGCCTGGGGTCGAAGACGGACGGGCATACGTCTTCGGCGTCCGGTGCGCCATCGCCGTCGCGGTCCGCGTCGCAGGCGTCTCCCATGGCGTCGTGGTCGAGATTCTCCTGCGCCGGGTTTGCGACCTCTCGGCAGTTGTCGTACCAATCGCCCAGCCCGTCGCCGTCGTCGTCGTCGAACTCGGACTCCAGCACCGTGAGTGAGACGGACGCCACCGGCGATGTCTCGGTTCCGTCGGTCACCTGGAACGTGAAGGAGTCCGGCCCGGTGTAGTTCGGGTCTGGCGTGTATCGGACCAGCCCGGTCTTCGCGTTCATCACGACGAGGGCTCCGTGCGTCGGAGCGGTGACCACGACGAAGGTCGGCGCGCCGATGGTCGAGCCGCCTTTCAGCGTGAGGAAGACCGGCCTGTCCTCCAGGGTCGTTCCTTGGGAGTCTGTCGCGAAGGGCGGCGCCGGAGCCGGGACGACCTTGACGACTCCGAGCGCCCAGACCTCCTCGATGCCGTCCGTCAGCGCATAGACGAAGACGTCGAGCTTCGCCCCATCGCCGGCGTTCACGTACTCGATGACACCGTCGCCGTCCGTGAGCGTGCCGTGAGACGGGTTCGAGACGAGGCCCACGTACGAGAGTGGGTCGCCGTCCGGGTCGATGGAGCCGAGAAGTGGGTCCCAGCTCGCCGTCCCTCCGGGCAGGATCGTCGCCCCGACGGGGCCCGGCAGGAGCAGGGTGTTTCCGATTGTGAGTGCCGCGGACGTTGCAGCTCCGTGCGTGACCCGGGTGATGGGGCCGTCCTCCGTGCCGGCCGTCCCCACCGCGCAGTCTCCGTTCCAGTGAAGGTTCAGGTATACGGGAGGCTTCCCGGCAAACGAGCCAATCCCCAGCTCGACGTTCAGGACATACGCCTCCACGCCAGGCTCTACCACGACTCCGCCGATCGGAAGCTCGAAGCGGAGCTTCTCGCCGTCGATCACGGTGGTGAGGGCGAGGGGAGGCTCACCCGGGTCGCCTCCACCACTCGCGCCGTGGGCGAGCGTGAGCGTGACAAGCGACGCCAGCTCCGTGGGGGTCAGCGCGACTCCGCCCCGATCGGCCGTCAGACCGCATGAGAGGAGCTCGATGGGCAGGTCCTCCGGCTGTCCGGCATGCGTGACCAGGAGCTCAAGCGACGGCAGCGGTTCGTACGGCGCCGGGCGGAGGGACCCCGGCGCGCCGACGCTCATCGTCTCAATCCGCACAGACTCCCGGTCGTCGAACCAGAGGGCAACGCGGTTCTCCCCCGGGATCGCCGCAACGAGGTCGAGGTCCCCGTCGTCGTCCAGATCCTCGAGCGCGCTCGCGGCGACGTTCGTCGCGGCCCCGGCGGTGACCGACTCTCCGTCGAGGGTCATCCACCCCATGAAGCCGGTCCGCGGCGCGGTCCAGTCCAGGGTCCCGTCGAAGTCGAGGTCCATGGGGATTCCCAGTGCCAGCCGCGACTCTGAGGAGAAGCCCACCACCTCCATCCATTCACTGGTCGGATCACCGCCGGGGGCAACGACCCAGGCCATGCCCCCCCCGACGACTGCGACCTCCACGACTCCGTCGCCGTTCAGGTCGCCGGCCGTCAGCGAAGCGGGCCCGTCGGGGATCGTGATCTGGTAGCGCACCCAGGAGGCTCCGTCGCCCGAGTTGGCGTACCACGCCACCTGCTCGGAGGTCCCGCTGTACTGGGACACCACGACGTCGGGCGAGCCGTTCCGGTCCACATCGGCCAGCGCCAGCTCCCGAAACCCGCTGAACGTCGCGTCGATCATGTGGGTGACGAGCGACGTGCCCCAGCCGGCATTCTCGATCCACCGGAGCGCGCCCGTGTCGGGCGAGCCGACCACCACGTCCGGGTCGCCGTCCCGGTCCACGTCGCCCACCGCGAGCTGGCACTTCCCCGTGAACGAGGTGGTCTGCGCCGTCCACGGCAGAGTCCCGATGTTCCGTAGCCACGCGACGCCTGCGTCCGTGCAGCCGACGACGTCCAGGTCCCCGTCTCTGTCGAAGTCCACGGACACGCCCTCACCCCGGAGCCTGCCGCTCCAGACGACGCCCGCGACGCCGAAGGCGCCGGACGCCCCCGTGACGAGTCGGGTGTTGGAGCCCGTGTTGCTGGACACGACGAGATCCTGGTCGCCGTCCCGGTCGAAGTCTCCCGCCGCCACGAAGTCGACGCCCGCGAACGTCCCCGGCACGTTCTGGGTGCGCGTGGTCCGCGCGGCGGCGTGCACCGTGAGATTGTAATGAATGTGCAGGCCATCCGGCGCGGCCACGACGACGTCGAGATCGCCGTCCCGGTCGAAGTCCGCCGCCACGATGTCCACCGGGCTCTCCGTGTTCGAGGCGCCGAGCGGCCGCGTCTGCCACTGCCCCCCGTGCAGGGAGAACATCCGGAGGCCCGCCGGGCCCTCGACGTGCAGGACGTCCAGGACGCCGTCCTGGTCGATGTCGGCCAGCGCCATCACGGACGTCGCGGCCGGTGCGAACGGCGCCGACAGGCTCGGAAACGTCCCGCCCACGCTTTGGCTCCAGGCCAGCCCGGTCGATCCGGCCACCGCGACGTCGGGGCGCCCGTCTCCATCGAGATCGCCCACGGCGATGTCGTCGACCTGCACTGCCGGGCTGGCAAGGACCGTCGTTGGAGACCAGGTGGTGCCGTTGGAGACGTAGTAGGTGAACCCGAGCGACGACGCTCCCGTCGTCAAGACGTCAGGGATGCTGTCGCCGGTGATGTCCGCGACAGTGAGCGCAAGTCCATGGACCGACGTCGTCACCGGGCCCGTCGGCTTGGTCCAGTTGTGCCTCTCGCCGGTGTTTTCGATGAACTTGATCCTGCTGGCGTCCTTGCTCAGGACGAAGACGTCGACGCCGCCGTCGCGCAGCTCGTCGGCGGCTGCAAGCCGGTTGTAGCCTCCAATACCGTCGGGATCGATCAGGTTCAGCACCCACGTGTCTCCCACTCCCTCCTGGTAGACCACGCCACCCCAAATCTGGGCGACGACGGCGATGTCGACCCTGCCGTCGCGATTGAAGTCCGCCACGTCCATCGCGAAGCACGCCCCGAGCTCCACCTGCGGGACGACCGGGTGCTCGACCCAGCCGAGGCCGGTGTTCTGCGCCCACGACAGTCCTTCGGAGTGGCAGATCGCGACGTCGGGGTCCCCGTCGCGGTCGACGTCCACGACCGCGATCTGGGCGATGGTGTCGGCCATTGGGAGGATGCCGGCCCCCTCTGCGAACAGAGGTGGGTTGGCGCGGGCCCCGGGAGCCAGCGCACCGAGCACCACACCGATCAGGGCGGACAGTGCGGCGAAGCGAGCATTCATGGTCTAATTCCCCGTCATCACGTCGATGGCGCCATGGAGCACGGGCGTCTGGAAGCCCGTCACGTCGAACTCGTAGACATAGTCGTCTTTGCCGGTGAGGCACCCCATGGCGAGACCGCCGCCGGTCTGGGACACCGTCTGGATGGTGCACAGGTCGTCGAAGATCGGGCCCGCTTCGCGTTGGAGCAGGACCTTGTTCGTGGCGTTGTCGAGAGCCGTCAGCGTGACGCTGCCGACGGTGGTGGTCACCCCGACGGTCTGGTCCAACCACTGGTGGGCCTTGAAGTGCGCCGTCGGCACGATGGAGATGGAGATTCCGACCAGCCCGTCGTCGTAGACCTGGCCCCCGGCAGGCGGGAGCACTATCTGGCCGATGGTGCCGAGGGGAAACGTCTGGATTGACTCGTCCTCGAGCACGACGACCACCGTAAACCCTTGGACCTTCAAGTCGAACTCCCACTTGGACTTCAGGATGTAGACCAGCTCCTGCTTGAACGCGATGTAATCGACGTACATCGAGAAGTCGTCACCCTCCCCCGACTTCGCGAGCTGCCCCTCGTTGGCCGGGAGCCCCAGCGTCTTCAGCAGGGAGAAGACCAGCTCGTCCCAGGGGATCTGGAAGTCGGCCGTGTCGACATGCACCGGCTCGGGTGTCTCCGCGGACCAGGTGGCGCCATCGCCCGAGATCGGCGCGTTCCAGCTCGCAGGCTTCAGCTTGAAGCTGTCACTCCAGGCCTCGCTCTTCGGGTTCGGCTGGTTCACGAGGTCGTCACACTGGGAGAGCCCAGGGCCATGACAGTACTCGGCCACCATGGACACGTCCGTTGCCTCCAGCCCTCCCTTGACCTCCAGCTTCGGTGTGTTCCCCCACATGGCGCTGCCATCGGTTGGGATTGTGTAGCTCGTCGACAGCTCGACTACGCTCCCCGGCGTGATCTCGTCGGGGAACGACAGGTCGATCGTGACCGGCACGTCGGCGTTGAAGCGGCCCGTGTCGTACGCGATTCCAATGTAGGCGCAGATGGTCCCCGCCGAGCTGATGGTGAACGAGAACGGGGGGATGGTGATCGGCGGGAATCCGACCGACGGGAACCCGGGCCACAGCTCGTGCTGCGCGGACTCGCCCATGGCGTACCACTCCAGGCAGAAGAGCGCCAGACCCCCAGGCGTGGTCGGGAAGTCGTTGATGATGTCGAAGTCGCTCGCCTCCTTGTCCTTTCGCAGCGCCCAGTCGCGGAGCGTGGCCGTCAGCGTCACGTGCTTCTCGATGGCTTCGCGGTCGAGCACCTGAATGGTGACCGTCGACTCCTCCGTCAGCCCGCCGGAGTCCGTGACCGAGAGGGTCAGCGTGTGGAGCGTCGCCGTCTCGAAGTCGAGTGCCTTCCCCACCTGTACCGTGACCGCTCCGGTGACCTCATCAATCTCGAACAGGCCGTCGAGGTCCTCGACGATGCCGAAAGCGAGCGCCTCACCCGCGTCGACGTCGAATGCGGAGACCGATCCGATCACGTCGTCGGACTGCCCGCCCTCCTCGGTGCTCCATAGCTGGTTGGCGTAGAGGAAGTGTGGCGGCTCGTTCTCGTCCTTCACCGAGACAGTGACGGTGACCTGCCGCTTCAGGCCGTCCGCGTCGGCGATGGCGACCGCGAGCGTCATCGTGTGGAGCCCTTGCTCGTAGTTCAGCTTCGAGCTGTCGGCGACCCGGATCTGCCCGGAGCTCACTCCGACCTCCAGCGCTCCGTCGTCCTCGCGGGCGACGATGCTCCAGGTCAGCTTCCCGTCGTCTCCGTCGGGGTCCGTGGCGGGGACCACTCCGATCACCGTCCCGGTCGGCGAGTTCTCGGCGACGTCCAGGGCGACATCGCTGGCCGTCGGGGGGATTGCGGTGTCGAGGCGCGTGTCGACCCAGAGCTCGGTGACGGCGTCGACGAGCTTCAGGTACGTGAGGCCGCCGCTCTCGACGTACCCGTCTCCGAGCCACGCGTCACCCTCGAGGGCCGTGACCTCGCCGCTCGCGCCGTCGACGAGGAGCCGGTTGCTCGTCGTGCTGAGCCCGTTCACGCCGACGCTGCTCACGATCAGCGACTGCCCTTGCAGCTCGATGTGCTCGATGTCCGCGACTCGCCGGGCCACGGTCGCGAAGTCGAACGCGGCGATGCTCGCGCCGAGCCGCAGCGTGTCGTCGCCAGTGCCGCCCCGCACGCGACGGAAGCCCGCGTCGCCCACCTCGATGATGTCGTCGCCGGCGCCGCCGTAGAGCACGTCCGCGCCGCCGCCGCCGACGAGGATGTCGTCTCCCTGGCCGCCGACGAGCGAGTCCGGCCCCGTCGATCCGAGGAGCGTGTCCGCGAGCTGGGCCCCATACTGGTCGATTGCGCCGCTGAAGTCGCGCCCATAAGCGATGACGACGCGGCCCGCGCGCGGGACGCCATTCACCGTGGCGTAGGGGGCGCCGACGATGATGTCGGCGAGGCCGTCGCCGTCAATGTCGTCGCCCGCCACGGACCAGCCGAGCTTCTCGCCTGCCTCGATACCGTTGATGACGAAGCCGCCATCGCCTGCGATCAGGTCGTTGAAGGTCACCTGCGGGTCGGTCGCTGCCCCGAAGACGACGTAGGTGCGGCCCACGCCGCTCTCGGTCGGCACGCCCATCGCGACGTCGTCGTAGCCGTCTCCGTTGACGTCCCCCACAATCTGGACGTCGCCGAGGAACGTGTCGACGTTGGTGTCGCCACCGACGGCGAAGCCCCGGGACCCGTCGGCTGCCTGGTCCAGGTTGGCGAGGGCGTCCCGGTCGGGCGAGCCGAGGAGGACGAGCAGCCCTGCCGGCAGATCGAAGTCGGCCACCTGGAACGCGACGTCGTCGTAGCCGTCGCCGTTGACGTCTCCGCCGCCGCCCGCCGGGAGGCCTCCCGCGAAGCGTCCGGTGAAGCCCGTCCCCATGTGGTACTTGAAGTCGCCGTGCCAGATCTTCAGCGCGGCGGGCGGCGCGGCGGTCTTCAGGTCCACGGTCGCTCCGACCGGCCCGCCGAACACCAGGTAGGAGTGCGGGGCGCCGAGGCCCGGGGCATGGAGCAGGACGTCGTCGTAGCCGTCTCCGTCGAAGTCTCCGGCCGACGCGATGGAGCGCCCCCAGTTCGACTCGCCGATGCCTGCGTCGTAGCCGAGCATCGCGAATCCGGCCACGCCGGCCGCGGCGCCCGGACCGTCCGGCTCGTTCGGGAAGCATCCGCGCGTGTAGAGGTCGCTGCCGGTCACCCGCTCGCCGTCCGTGCGACCGTAGACGACGTAGATCGTCCCCTCGTCGACGTTGCCGCTGTTGACCGAAGAGACGGCGAAGTCGCCGAGGCCGTCTCCGTTGGCGTCGCCCAGCGCGGCCACCTTGAAGCCGGCGAGATCGCCGTTGCCACCGTCCAACGCGAAGTTGCTCCCCTTGGCCTTGTCGACCGTGAGGCGCCGCCCACACTCTCCGTCGAACACGTAGCCCAGGTTGCCGAGGGCCGCGCTGCCGAGGACGTCCGGCACGGTCGGCGCCGTCGCGCCCGAGAGGACGTAGGTGCGGCCGCGGTAGACATTGCCGACGAGCATGTAGGGGGCGGACACGATGATGTCCGCCACGCCGTCGCCGTCGATGTCGCCGGGGGAGGCGACGCTGAGGCCGAGAGCCGCGCCGACCGGGCCTTTGGTGTACGCGTCGATCTGACCGGGGTCGGCGGGAATGGGGCAGCCTCCACCGAATGTGTACGGCCCGCAGAGGAGTTTCGTGAGGTTGTAGCTGCCCGAGTCGTTGAGGATCGCGCGGCCGCCGATGCCGACGCGGATGCCGGCCAGGTCGAGAAGGTCCACGTCGTCACGGCCGCCGACGAGGAACAGCGCGCCGGCTTGGGCGGCTGCCGCGGCGCCGTCTCCCGGCGCGCCGATGGCGATCTCGTCGAAGTGGTCTCCGTCCAGGTCTGGGACGACGGCCACGTCGAAGCCGAACAGGGCGCCCAGGGTGTCGCCGATGATGCTGAAGTCCGTGGCGGCCAGCTCGAGGACGTTGGACACCGCGACCGGGGCGATCTGCGTGTCGTCGCTCGCGACCACGGCGCAGGCGACGTCGGAGCCGGCCGGCGCCGTCGGGATCTTCAGCGTGACGCCATGCTCGGACGGCAGGGTCTTGCCGTCGACGCTCCAGAGAATGACGGTGCTCGGCGTGGAGCAGTCGTCGCTGACGGAGAATGCGCAGGTGGCGACGTCCCCCGAGCGGCCGTGCTCGCGGATGGACGCCGGCTCGTCGAAGGACGGCGGCAGATCCGCGGCGAAGGCGAGGTCGGAATCGGCCTCCTCGCCATAGACGAGGGCGCCCGCGGCGTCCACGGTGCCGTCCGAAGCGCGCGCGTGGCACTGGACTGTCTGTCCCTCTGTCGCGGTGTGAGCCGGGAGAGTGTCGCCGTCGACGCCGGCGTCGACGCCGCCCACGGTCCAGTGGTACTCGACAACCAGGTCGGGCGGCTCGGGGCCGACCAGCGTGATGATGCAGGTGAACGGCTGGCAATACGAGCCGCCGTCCAGGTCGACGAGGTCGATGGCCGGCGGGACCGGGGCCACGTGGACGGGGGGCGAGGTGACGGGGGCCCCCGCGGTCCACGGGTCGTGGGGCGTGACGACGCAGCGGACGTCCGTGTTGGCGGGCGGGTCTGTGAGCAGCAGCGTCTGGGCGCCGGGGATCGGGACGCCGTCGGCCGTCCAGGCGTACGTGATCGTCACCAGGTCGGTGTCCGGGTCGGCGACGCCGTCGTAGATGCAGACGAGCGCGTAGTCGCCCAGGTCGACGGCGGGCACGAGCGTGGCCGTTCCGACGACCGGCGCCTGATTGACGATCTGTGCGGGCCCCGAGCGAACTGGCGTGCCCAGGTCCGTCGGGTCTGCGGGCGTCGCCTCGCAGACGATGGCGTCTCCGGGGAGGAGGTCGGCGGCCGGCCGCGTGGCCTCTGAGCCGGGTAGCGTCTTCTGGACTCCGGCGCGGATGCGGATCCACGCTACGGCTACGGCGACCAGGTCGTCGTCCGCGTCCGTAGGCGCGGCCCAGGCGCAGGTCACGGTGTCGGATCGGTTCGCCGTGGGGGGCGAGAGCGTCACGGCGGACAGGACCGGGGGAGAGTTGGCGATCTCGACAGAGACCGACGCCCACGGCTGCGTGGCGCCACTGGGGCGTGCGTAGACTGTCCACGTCTGGCCGTGGACGGTCAGGCCCGCGGCGACGCTCGGGCCGTCGACGCCTGCGGCGGCGCCGTCCAGGGTCCAGAACCAGTCGACGTCTCCAGGCGGGACGGCCTGGCCGTCGGCGCTCAGCGTCGCCTCGAGCGCGTCGAGCGTCGTCGGGGCCAGCGGCAGGAGGATCACGGCGAGCGTCGGCTCCGGTGAGACCGTGTCCGGGCCGGTGTCCGCGACGGCGTCGTCGATGGCGCCAGCGTCGGGGGTCCCTCCTGCGTCGGTGCTCCCCCCCGCGTCGGCGGTCCCTCCTGTATCGTCGGTCCCCACTGCGTCGGTGGTCCCTCCTGCGTCGGTGGTCCCCCCTGCGTCGGTGGTCCCTCCTGCGTCGGTGGTCCCCC
>BTVJ01000100.1:0-24921 GCA_045863395.1 Myxococcales bacterium | reverse complement strand
CACGCCCCTCATGGCCGCCTTCGGGCGGCTCGGCCCCGGCCAACCCCGGGAGGTATCCGAGGTACATCCGCGGGGGTGGCCGATGCCGATCCGCCGCGAACTCGGCGCATGAGGGCCGCGCCCACGCTTGTTGCTGACCCTGTGAGTCTCCTGACTGTCGGCGCGGCGCAGCACCCGCTCTGTCTTCCGCCGCAGGATGCTCGGATGAACCATGACATGATTCCAGCCCGAGGAGCGCTCCGTGCTCCCGGTCGATGAGGGAGGACCCGTGCTGCCAATCCATGACGGGGACGAGGATCCGTCATCTCCGTGTGTCTACGAAGTCGAAGTCAGGCAGCTCCACGCCCCACGCACTGGCTGCCAGGGCGTCGAGGCGGGGGAAGTCCCGCGCGCGAAAGGCGGCCTTGATGGCGTCGGCCAGGCCGGCGCCCAGGTCGGCTGGCCGCGGCACCCGGATGCGCCGCAGGTACTGCGCCTGGAAGCGCAGGTAGCCCCCGCGCATCTTCACGGCGTAGGACCATACGAAGAAGAGGGCCATGCGTGAGCTGAGCAGGCCGCCGAGCACCTCCAGGTCCCACTCGTCCGAGGTGACGAAGTACAGGTTGTGGTGCGGGTGGTAGCGACCCGGCTCGTGGACGACCTCGTTGGCCCCGGCGATGTCGGGCACGAGCAGCTTGGGGGTGCCCACCAGGGCGGGGTAGACCCGGTCGATGGTGCGAAACCAGTGGGTCGGGTTCTTGCGCGCGACGTGCCGGCGCCGAACGACGGCGAAGCGGTCGAGGTGCCGCGCGAGACGCGGGTAGCAGCCGACGTCGATGGCCTTCCCGTCCTCGCCGAACGTGTTGATGACGAAGCGCCCGGCGTCACGCACCGTCCCGTCGTGCAGATCTTCGCGCATGACCAGCGGCACCAGCCGGTCCGGTTCGATGTCCGCCGAAGCGTCCACGATATAGGCGGCGTCGGCGCCGGTGGCGACGCCGATGCCGACGCGGGTCCCGCCGGAGTCCTCCAGCGCCGGGAAGCGGGCCTCCAGGTCGCGCAGGAGCCGCAGGTGGGCGGGGCTGTTCAGCACCCATGGATCACTGCCCTCGAACCACGTCGGGTAGACGGCGATGTCCACCCCGGCCGCCTCGAGCCCCCGCAGCGCCCGCGAGGCGGCTCCGCTCTCGTCTGCGCTCGCGGTCGTGAGCCTGGCCACGGAGACCGCGGCGCCCGGACGCCGGCCGATGCAGAAGATCGACGGGTAGGCGATGACCTCGGACTCGAACGGCGACGCGTCGTGGAGGTCCACGTAACACCGCACTGCATAGCGGCTCGTCACCAGCTCCCGCAGGGGCGCGCCATATCGGTTCAGGGTCCAGCGGTCGGCGCAGACGTAGGACAAGACCCCGTCCTCACCGAGCAACTGGAGCCCGCGCTCGATGAACGCGACATAGAGGTCGGCCCTGTCGAACAAGGTCTGGTACCGGCGCCGGTACTCCGCTTGGAGGCTCGGCGCGAGCTGCTCGATGCGGACGTAGGGCGGGTTTCCTACGACGACGTCGAAGGGCGGCAGCGCGGCGAGCAGGAAGTCGCCCTCGTGGAGCCAGCGCGCAAGCAATGCGTCGGCGTTGTCGCCCCTGACGCCCTGGTCCAAGAGCAGCCCCCGGAGCGCACGCCGGGTGGCCTCAACGTGGCCCGTGTCGACGTCGAACGCAGTCAGGCACGGACCCAGCTCCGAGGGCGCCCTCCCGTGTCTTCGCGCCGATTCCAGGAGCCGCCCGGCGGCTCCGGCAAGGAAGGCGCCCGCGCCGCACGCGGGCTCCAGGAGGGTCAACGCCCCGAGGTCCCGGTCCACTGTGTACCCGGCCAGGTCCAGGATGAGATCGACGATGTGCGGCTTCGTCAGCACGACGCCGTGTGCGTCGCCGCTGGTCCGGGAGCCATAGTCGTAGGCGTCCTTCGAGAAGGCTGCGGGCAGTGGGAGCTGAAGCTGCATCAGGGTGCCCCCCGGCTCGCGAGAATCGCCGCGACCCGCCCTGCGAGGCCGGCGAGCAACTGGCGCATGGTCAGGTCGCCGGCTGGCTCCGTGTAGGTCCCGTTCGGTCCCTCGGCAGCCGTCGCCGTCACAAGGGCCGCAGCATCGTAGAGCTGCTCACGAACCATTCGTCGCAGCAACAGCTCATGGCGTTCGCTGTACGAGGACCCATGAAACTCTGGAAACACCGGGAAGTGTGGCTCGTCCACGCCCACTGGTGCGCGAGACCTGTCGCAATCCTCCAGTAACATGACCCAGCCCAGATAGGGACGCAGACTCGTGAGGAAGGCCCCCTCCCGAAAGGCCGTCCACAGGTCCTGCGCCGTGCCGATGGCCTCCTCGCTGCGGTTGTTGAAGTTGTTTCCAAAGGACGGTCCGGCCTGCGACTTGAGCTCGAGAGCCGCGACGAGCTGTCCCCGGTGAACCACAACCATGTCCCAGCGCTTGGTGGGTCGAAACCAGCCGGGTAGTTCCAGCTTCTTGCTCGTGAAGATGTGGACTGCGGGCATCCCATTGTCCACGAGGAACTGGTTGACGAGGTCGCAGAACTCATCCATCTGCTTGCCCCCTGTGACCGCGGCGCGGCTTCCCCGATCCGCGTCGCCGGTCTTCTGGCGGGACGACTGCGCCGCCAGGGTGCGCCAGTAGTGGGCGACGGCAGCGGCGGTCCGCTGCTCCAGGTCTCTCAGCACGATTGCCGCTGCGACGAGCCTCCTCGGTCACCGCCTCGCGCCTGGCGATCCTGGCGACGAAGCGCAGCGTAGCATCGTGGCGCGGGCGCGGGAAGCGAAGTCCACCGACCTGGGGCGCCGCGTCGCTCAGACCCTTGTGGGGGGTAGATGTGGTCGCCGCGACAGCTTCACCCGAGCGGCGTCGGCTGCGCTCACGGCAACACCTCGCCCTCCGTCAGGACGCGCAGCCGGAAGCTCTCGGGCAGCTCCTCCAGGCGGAACAGCTCGACCGGGTGGCAAAGCAGCCGCGCGACCTCCGCCTCGGCGCGGTCCGCGATCTCTGGCGGGATGCCCTCGGCGGCGAGGTCGACGTCGGACCCTGCGTGGAACCCTTCCCAGGCGAGCGACCCGAAGAGGATCACGCGGGTCGCGCCGAAGCGCGACCTGAGCAGCTCCACCGCCTGGCCCGCGGAGCCCCGCAGCTCGTCCCGCCGCGCGGACAGCTCCAGAGCGCCGCGCCCGGCCCGCTCCGTCAGTGCGCGCGCGGCTTCTTCGGGGGGCACGACCATGCGACCACTCCATGCACGGCACGAGCCGGCAATCAACGGTGCGGGCCGCGGACGAAGCGGTGCCCAAGGCCGTGGAGGGGAGCTGCGGGTGCCTTCCGGGACACGCGGGCTGAGGCGGATGGTTCGCTGGGTTGGCTCCAAGTTATTGAAATCGAATGCGAAAATCGCCGCGAGCCTTCACAGCACCGGGTAGATGTGGGAATCTGAGACCGGATGGGTCGTGGTTGTTGTGGATGGGAGCGGATCGCATGAACGGCGCACACACTCGCCCTCGGATAGGACCGTGGATCGCATGACCCTGCTGTCCCCCAGCCAACGGACCCCATGAGCGGCATCGACTGGAGCCAGGCCCGCCGTCGCCTCGACGCCGGGTGGGCGGCGACCCTGGAGGCCCTCGACCCGGGCCCGGAGACCTCCCGGCGCCGTCTGGAGGAGCGCGCCCGGGCCCTGGCGCGCCGCGTCCCCGCGCCGGCAACCGGAGAGCTCCTGGACGTCGTGCGCTTCCGACTTGCCTCGGAGCAGTGGGCGGTGGAGGCGAGGTGGGTCCGATGCCTGCTTCGCCTCCGCGACGTGACGCCGCTCCTCGGCGCGCCCGCGTGGCTCGTCGGGGTCGCGGAGCTGCGGGGGGAGGTGTTGCCGGTGGCCGATCTGCGCGCCCAGCTTGGCCTGGACGCCGCCGACACGGCCCTCGCGCTGGTGCTGGGCGCCCGGGACGCCGAGGCGTGGCTCGGGCTGCTCGTCGACGACGCCCTGGGGCTCGGTCCGGTCCGCGCCGCCGCCCTGCGGCCTCCCACGTCCCGTGGTCTGCCCCGCGGCTGGGTGTGGGGCGTGACGGACGACCTCGCCCTGCTCGATGGGGCTGCTCTCTTGAACGACCCCCTGCTCACCGTGGAGGTGCCCCAGTGATGTTTGACGACAAGCCGAAGAGGACGCGGAGAGCGAGCCTCCCGGCGCCCGCGACGACCGTGGAGCAGCTCCGCGTGACCATGGAGGCCGTGCCCATCGCCATGCTGGCGTCCGACCGGAAGGGGTCCATCGTCTTCGCAAACCGCCTGGCCGAGGACCTGCTGGGCTACGAGCCAGGCTCTCTGGGGGGAATGTCCGTCGAACACCTGGTCCCGCAGCACCAGCGGCGCCAGCACAAGGCCCACCGGGACGCCTACGGCGAGGCTTCGGCGCCGCGTCCCATGGGAAAGGTGCGGGACCTCCGCGCCGTGCGGAGCGACGGCACCGAGCTTCCGGTGGAGATCGGCCTGAGCCCCGTGGAGGTCGATGGGCAGACGCTCGTGATCGCGTCCATCGTGGATATCTCGGAGCGGCTGCGCGCCGAGTCGCGGCTGCGGCTCATCGTGGAGGCGGCGCCCATCGGCATCGTGACCGTCGACGCGAGGGGCGCGATCCTGTTTGCCAACCAGATGGCGGAGCGGCTGTTCGGCTACGACGCGGACGAGCTGGTGGGCAAACCCGTGGAGCTGCTGCTCCCGGACCGGCTGCGGGCCAACCACCCCGCCTTCCGGGCCGCCTTCCTCGCAGCCCCGAGCGCCCGCACCATGGGGGCTGGGCGCGACCTCCGCGCCCGGCGCAAGGACGGGACCGAGATTGCCGTGGAGATCGGCCTCTCGCCCGTGGTGATGGACAAGGACCCCCTCGTGCTGGCCTCGATCATCGACATCACGGAGCGAAAGGCCGCGGAGGAGGCCAAGGGGAGGCTGATTCAGGCGGTCTACGAGACCGCGAACGACGTCGCCGCCGCGGCCGCCGAGATCCTGGCGGCCACGACCCAGCAGGCGTCCGGCGCCGAGGAGCAGGCCGCCGCCGTCGCCCAGACCGTCGCGACGGTGGACCAGGTGACCCAGACCTCGGGGCAGGCGGCACAACGGGCGAGCTCGGTGGCGGAGACTGCCCAGCGCGCCGCGGATGTCGGTCGCACGGGGCGGCGCTCCGTGGAGGAGACAGTCTCCGCCATGGGCACCCTGCGCGACCAGGTGGAGGGGATCGCCCAGAGCATCCTGGCGCTGGCAGAGCAGGCCCAGGCCATCGGCGAGATCATGGCGACGGTCACCGAGATCGCCGAGCAGACGAACCTGCTGGCGCTCAACGCGGCCATCGAGGCGGCGCGGGCCGGGGAGCACGGCCGGGGCTTCTCGGTCGTGGCCAGCGAGATCAAGGCCCTGGCGGAGCAGTCCAAGCGCGCGACGGGCCAGGTGCGTCAGATCCTCGGCGACATCCAGAAGGCGACCAACGGCGCCGTCATGGCCGCCGAGCAGGGGACCCGCAGCATGGGGAGGGCCATCGACGTCGTCGGGCAGGCGGGGGACACGATCAGGGCCCTCTCAGAGACAATCACCGAGTCGGCGCAGGCCGCGTCCCAGATCGCCGCGTCGGCAGGGCAGCAGGCGGGGGGCATGGCGCAGATCCATCAGGCCATGCGGTCGATCAGCCAGGCGACCACCCAGGGGCTGTCGTCCATCCGGCAGGCGGAGCACGCGGCCCAGGATCTCAACGCCCTCGGCGGCCGCCTCAAGGAGCTGCTGGCCGGCTTCGGGCGCTGAGCGTGGACCGGGACGCCCTGCACCGGCGGCTCCTCGCCACCTTCCTGGTGGAGCTGGAGGAGCACGTCGCGGCGCTGGAGCGGGATCTGCTCGCCTGGGAGGGCGGCGTGGAGCAGTCCCCGCTGCTGGCCACGCTATTCCGCTCCGCGCACAGCCTCAAGGGCGCGGCCCTGGCCGTCGACGCCGCCCTCATTGCCCGCGTCTGCCACCACATGGAGGGAATCCTGGCGGCCGCCCGGGATGGGGCGGAGCTCGGTTCGGAGACCGTGCAGCTCCTGCTCGTCGCCGCAGACGGATTGCGCGAGGCCGGGGCGCGCATGGCGGCGGGGCAGCCGCTGCATGGGGCGTCGCTGGAGGACATCCTCCCTCGGTTGGAGGCAGCCGCGAGCCACGCACCTCGGGTTGGGAGCGCCGGGGAGGCGGGAGTGGCCCCGGTCCGCCAGGCAGGGCGTGCGGTGCGTCTCCCGGTCACCGGACGGCCGCCCCGCGCCACCACGGGAAGCGCACAGGCGACACCTCTCCTCAGCAGCGCGCCCGTCGAGGCGAGCCCGAGCGCGCCCGGCGCCTCCGTGCCTGCGGCGAGCCTCGCGCCGGGCGAGCCCGATCCTGCGGCGTCGGCCGCCCTGGATGAGCCTCCAGACCCTCTGGTGCGCGTGCCTGCGAGCAAGCTCGATCAGCTCCAGGCGTCGAGCACGGAGCTGCTGGTGGCTCGCGGGCGCCAGGCTGCTCAGCAGCAGGGGCTGGACGAAGTGCGGGACCTCGTGCGCGCCCTCCGCACTCAGCGGGCCGGCGACCGGGCGGAGTCACCCCAGGGGCCCGGGTCCCTTGGGACTGGCGATGGGCGCCGCGCGCTCTCGCGCCTGGAGGGGGCCATCGACAAGCTGGAGGCCACGCTGCGGTCCGACCAGCAGGCGCTCGTACGGGCTGCCTCCCGCCTGGAGGACCAGGTCCGCCGCGTGCGGATGCAGCCCCTCGCGGTCGCCTGCGAGGGGCTGGCGCGGGTGGTGCGCGACACCGCCCGCGCCGTGGGCAAGGACGTCGCGCTCGTGGTGCGCGGCGGCGAGGTGGAGCTGGACCGGGCGGTGTTGGAGGGGCTCCGCGATCCGCTGGCCCACCTGGTCCGCAACGCCGTCGTCCACGGGGTGGAGCCGCCGGAGCAGCGCGAGCGGCTGGGCAAGCCACGAGCCACGGTGACCGTCGGCGCCCGCCTTCGCGGGGACCACGTGGACATCGACGTGACCGACGACGGCGCAGGCCTCGACCTGGCCGGCATCCAGGCGCGGGCGGCCACCCTGGGCCTGCCCGTCCCCGCCGATCACGGGGAGGCGGCCCGGGCGGTGCTCATCTCCGGGTTCAGCACGGCGACGGCCGTGACCGAGCTGTCGGGCCGCGGCGTGGGCCTCGACGTGGTGCGCGACCGGGTCGAGGTGTTGCGGGGCACGGTCGAGCTCCACAGCGTCGCTGGCGAGGGGCTCCGGGTTCGCCTGACGGTCCCGCTGACCCTGGCGACGGTGCGCGCTCTCCTGGTGCGGACCGGCGAGCACACGGTCGCCGTCCCCGTCGCGAGCGTCGAGCGTCTGGTGCGCTTGGGCCCGGATGACCTGAGGACCGTGGCTGGACGCACGGTCGCCGCGGTCCTCGGCGAGGCTGTCCCAGTCGCGAGCCTCGGTCGCATCCTCGGGGGCCCGGGTGGCGCCACGGACGGCCGGCCCTCGGGCCCGGTCGCGCCCCGGTCTCCGCCCGGCTCCGCAGCAGGGCGCGCGCCCGCGATGCCCGATGCTCCCCCCGCCGGGGTAGCTCAGCCACGCTGGCCGGCGGTCGTGCTCGTGGCGGGAGACCGCCGCCTCGCCGTCCGGCTCACCGAGGCCATCGCGGTCCACGAGGTCGTCGTCCGCTCCCTCGGGCCGCGGCTCCGGGGGCTGCGCTTCTACGCCGGCGCGACGGTCCTGCCGACCGGCCGCGTCGCGCCGATCCTGTCGGCGCCAGATGTCATCGCGCAGGGGCTGGCCCTCCCCCCGCTCCAGGAGGCGCCGCCCGCGCCCCGCCGGCGCATCCTCGTGGCCGACGACAGCGCCACCACACGCGGCCTGCTCCGCGGCATCCTGGAGGCGGCGGGCTTCGTCGTGCAGACGGCCGCCGATGGCGCCGAGGCGTGGCAGCGCCTGCCGGACTTCCGCGCGGACCTGGTCGTAGCGGACGTGGAGATGCCCCGGGCGGACGGCGTCGAGCTGACCCGACGCATCCGCGAGTCGGAGAGCCTCCGCGCGACTCCGGTCGTACTGGTGACCGCGCTCGACAGTGACGAGGCCCGCGCCCGGGGCCTCGCCGCGGGCGCAGACGCATACCTGGTCAAGCGGACCTTCGACCAGCGCGAGCTGCTGGCGACCATCGCGCAGCTCTTGTGAGGCGGGGATGACGCGCGTGCTCATTGCAGACGACTCGCCCACCTGCCGGTCCCTCCTGGCGTCCATCCTTGGCGCGTCCGGCATGACCGTTGTCGGCGAGGCGAGGGACGGGGAGGAGGCGGTGTCCATGACCCGGGGGCTGCGCCCCGAGGTCGTCATCATGGACGTCAACATGCCCATGCTGGACGGCTTCGAGGCCACGCGCCGCATCATGGTCGAGACCCCGACCCCCATCGTGGTGGTCTCCGGGTGCGTCGACACGCGGGACGTGGTCGTCACCATGCGCGCCCTCGATGCGGGGGCGCTGGTCGCCGTCCCCAAGCCGCGCGGCCCGGGTGCCCCCACCTTCGCGGAGGAGGCCCGCGCCTTCGCGGACACGGTGCGGCTCATGGCGCAGGTGAAGGTGGTGCGGCGCTTCGCGGCCCGGCACCGTCCACAGGTCACGCCCGTGCCCCGCGAGGACGCGCGCCCCACCGTCATCGCGGTAGGCGCCTCGACGGGCGGCCCCGGCGCCCTGAAGCGGCTGCTCTCGGCGCTCCCGGCCGCGCTGCCCCCGATACTCGTCGTCCAGCACATCGCCGCCGGCTTCGTCGACGGCTTCGCGGCGTGGCTCCAGTCGGCCGCCGGGCGCCCCGTGGAGGTGGCGCGTCACGGGGCCACGCTGCACAGGGGGACCGTCTACGTCGCCCCGGACGGCGCCCACCTGGGCGTCGCGCGGGGCGCCGTGGAGCTGTCGGAGGCGCCGCCCATCGGCGGCTTTCGCCCGTCGGCCACCCACCTGTTCCAGTCGGTGGCGCGCGCCAGCGGCTCTGCGGTGGTGGCCGTCGTGCTCACCGGCATGGGCCACGACGGCCTGGACGGGCTTCGCGCGGTGCGGGAGGCGGGCGGCCGCGTCTTCGCCCAGGACGCCGAGTCCTGCGTGGTGTTCGGCATGCCCGGCGCGGCCGTCGACGCGGGGCTCGCCGAGGCGGTCCTCCCCCCGGAGGCCATCGGGCGCCGCATCGCCCAGCTCGTCACGTGAAGGAGGCAAGCATGGCTCGCATACTCGTCGTCGAGGACAGCCCCACCCAGGCGCAGAGCCTGCAGATCCTGCTGGAGGACGCGGGCTTCCAGGTGGACCTGGCGCCCGATGGCGCGGTGGCCCTGGAGCGCCTGGAGTCGTCGATCCCCGACCTGGTGCTCTCCGACGTGGTGATGCCCGAGCTGGGCGGCCACGAGCTGTGCCGGCGCATCCGAGCCGACCCGCGGCTGCGGGAGATCCCCGTGATCCTGCTGACCTCCCAGGACGACCCCTACGAGATCCTCGCGGCCCTGGAGAGCGGGGCCGACAACTTCCTGGTCAAGCCCTGCGCCCCCGACCGCCTGCTTCGCCGGGTGAGCGCCGTCCTCGACGGGCGCCGCCTGCGTGCAGAGGGTCAGGTCGAGGGCAGCGCGGAGGTCCTGTTTCGGGGCCGCCGCTTCCGCATCGACTCGGACCGGGAGCGGGTCCTCGACCTGCTGGTCACCACCCTCGGTGACGTGGTGGACCGGGAGCAAGAGCTGGCGGCGAGCGAGGCTCGCCTCGTCGAGGCCAACCGGGAGCTCGAGGCCTTCAGCTACTCGGTGGCGCACGATCTGGGCGCGCACCTCCGCGGCATCGACGGCTTCTCGCGGCTCGTGCTCCAGGAGGGCGCGACGGCAGGGCTCAGCGACACCCTCCGCTCCTGGCTCGGGCGCGTGACGTCAGCGGCCGACCGCATGCGCAACCTCATCGACGACCTGATGCGCCTGTCCGGGGTCGTGCGTGGCGAGCTGGACCGGCGCCCGGTGGACCTGGCCGCCCTGGCGCGCCACATCGTCGCCGATCTGCGCGCGGTGGAGCCGGAGCGCGACGTGGAGGTGGTCATCCCCCCCACGCTGCCGTGCCGGGGTGACGAGGGCCTCCTGCGCGTGCTGCTGGAGAACCTGCTCGGCAACGCCTGGAAGTTCACCCGCGGGCGCGAGGGCGCGGTCATCGAGGTCGGAGCCCTCTCTCACGGTGAGGAGGCGTGGTACGTGCGCGACAACGGCGCGGGCTTCGACTCCCGCTACGCCCACAAGCTCTTCCTGCCGTTCCAGCGTCTCCACTCGGAGGAGCGCTTCGCCGGCACGGGAGTCGGCCTCACGACGGCCCGCCGCGTGGTCCAGCGCCACGGAGGCACCATCTGGGCGGAGGGCGCGCCGGGCCGCGGCGCGACGTTCTGGTTCACGCTGCCGGGGGCCTGAGGGACGTCTACGTGTCTGCCTGGAGTGCAGGGCCTCACGCCGGCGGCGCGGTCTGGAACGGGAAGCCGCCGGGCAGGGCGAGGAGGTGGCGCAGCGTCCAGCCGAGGGAGTCGAGGTCCTCGGGGCGCCGGCGCCCTGCGAGCATGTCATCCACGACGGCCGCGACCTCGTCGGAGAGGACCTCGAGGAACGCGTCCCCCACCGCCGTTCGGGCGAGGGCCGGCTCGCCCACATAGCTCATCCACGGGCGCCGCAGCCAGCCGAGGCTGTCGACGAGCACCGCTGCGTCCCGGGCCAGCGAGCGCGCCCGCGCGCGCCCGACGAGGGGCCCGAGGTGCCGGAGCGCCGACGCCGCCCGCACGATCCACCTGGGCGTGCCCGTCTCGAGGCGTGGCAGCGTCACGTAGTCGGGGTGGACGAGGTCCTCCCGCTCGGCCATGACGGCGCTCGTCTCCCCGAGCCCCGCGTGCAGCTCTCCGTCGAGCGCCGCGAGCTCCGCGGCGCTGAGATCCACGAGCGCCTGGACCCGGGCGCGGAAGGTCTGGTCGTCGGCGAAGATCCGCGCGAAGACCTCGCCGGTCGGGGCAAGCGCCAGGAACCCCGGGTGCCGCTTGCGCAGGAGCCGCGTCGCCGCCTCCAGGGCGACCCCGTGGCGGGGGCCGCCGTGGAAGTTCGTCAGGATCAGGCCCCGCAGCCCCGCGCGCGCCATGGCGTCTCCCGTTGCCACGACCGCGTCGCGGGTCACGCGCGCCGACACCTCCACGCTGCCCGGGTGGCCGACGGTGTCCGGGCCGAGGCACAGCGCCGGGAGCAGCACCGCCACGTGATCGGGGCGCCGCTCGAGCAGGCGCGTCATGCTGCGCCGGGCGATGGCGCGGGCGATGAGCACGTCGGTGCCCAGCGGCAGGTGCGGCCCGTGCACCTCGAGGGGGCTCACCGGCAGCACGGCCAGCGTCCGGTCGAGGGAGAGGCGTCGAAACGTCCGCGCGGGCAGCTCCTCGAAGCAGAGCAGGCGGTCGGCCGCCGCGGGTGGCGCGGGTGCGGGGGTGGTCCGGGGTGCGGTCATGGGGCCTCCGAGGCTCGGGAGGCACAGCCTGCGCCTTGGGGCGGACCTGGGTCAACCCCGCGGGTCATGCAGCAGGTCCTCGGGCCGGTCGCCGACCACGGGGCGTCAGCTCGACAACGGCTCCCACGTCGGTATGGCACCGGCCCCCTCTTGCGCTGTGAACCGCCCCGCGTCCCGTGATAGCGTGCGCCCAGGAGGTGCCCGATGAGCATTCGTCGGTGGGTGGTGGTCGCCGCGATCTTCGTCGCTGGGTGCGCTGCGCCTGGCTCCGGGGATGGCCCCGGCGACACGACGCAGGGGCACACCAGCGACGACGTCGGGGGGAGCGCCACGGACAGCGGAGCCGCCGAACCGGTGGACGGCGGAGCAACCGCCGCGGACGGAGCGGACGGAGCGGACGCCGCCGCCGCCGACACCCCAGATGCGTCGGGGCTCGACGCGACCGCCGCAGACAGCGTCGACCCTCCTGATGCCGCGACAGACGCGCCGAGCCCCGTGGACGCGCCGCAAGACGCGGCCGACACCACCGCGGACGGGGCCCCTGCGCTCTGGCGCAGCGCGCTCTACCCGGCGGACTGGTCCCCGGGCTTCGCGGACGCGCTGGGGCGGCGCCTCCACGACTTCTCCTACGCCGGCTACCATCGTGGTGAGGTTCCCCTGCCCACCCCGCCCACGGCGGTCGGCGTCGTCGACTTCGGCGCCGATCCGACGGGCGTCTCGGACTCGACGGGCGCCTTCCAGGCTGCCATCGACGCGGTCTCGGCGGCGGGGGGAGTCGTCCACGTGCCCGCCGGCGACTACCGGGTGGACGGGACGCTCTCCGTCACCGCGTCCGGCACCGTCCTGCGCGGTGACGGCCTGGCGCTGACCCGCGTCGCGTTCTCCCGCACCGAGGGCATGAGCCATGGCTCCCACCTGACGTTCAAGGGCAGCACGAGCCACGACCTGGACCTGCCGCTGGCCGCCGACGCCGCCCCCTTCGACACGGAGCTCCGCGTGGCGGACGCCTCCGCGCTGTCGCCCGGCGACGACGTGAGCGTAGGCCACGTGATCACTCCGGAGTTCATCGACGAGCATGGCATGAAGGGCACATGGCAGGCCTTCAACGACTCGTGGCAGCCATTCTCCTGGCGCACGGTGGTCTCCGTCGATCTGGAGTCCGAGCCGCACCGCGTCACCGTGGACGTGCCCCTCCGCTCAGGCGCCCGCGTGAGTGACGGCGCGTCCCTGCGCCGCGTCCCGGGCCTGCTCCGAGAGTGCGGCGTCGAGGGCGTCTCCTTCGGCAACGCGGTGGCCTGGGAGCTCGCCTGGACGCTGAATCAGGTCCACGCCTTGGAGATGAGCGGAGTCGCCGACTGCTGGGTGCGCGACGTGAGCACGTTCGCGCCGCCGCTCTCACCCCTCGATGGCCCGGCCGCGGGGGCCCACCTCCAGTCTGGCGGAGTGCTCGTGCGCCAGGCCATGCGCGTCACGGTGGCAGACTCCTTCATGGGGCCGGCCGTCCACCGCGGGTCTGGCGGCAACGGCTATCTGTTCGAGGTGCGCCAGTCCAGCGAGATCCTGTTTCGAGACTGCGAGGCCCGGGGTGGGCGTCACAACTTCATCCAGAACTGGGGCTTCGGCGCGACGGGCATCGTCTGGCTCCGGGTGTGGAGCCACGAGGGCACGACGATCCCCTTCTACGAGGCGCCGGAGCTGCTCGGCATCGGCCTGTGCGAGTACCACCACTCTCTGGCGACCGCGAACCTGGTGGACTCGTCCGTCCTGGACGACGGCTGGAGCGCGGAGAATCGCGGTGACTGGAGCACCGGCGCGGGCCACACGGCGACCGAGTCGGTGTTCTGGGCCACGACTGGAGTGGGCCGTGTCGAGTCTCGCCAGTGGGGCTGGGGCTACGTCATCGGCACGGGCCCGGACCTGAAGGTGGACACGGACCCCGCCATGCCCAACGGCGGTGGCACCGCCCCCGAGGACCTCGTCGAGGGCGCGGGCGCTGCGGCGACCCTCGAGCCCCCCTCGCTGTACGAGGACCAGCTCGCGCGCCGGCTCGCCGTGCCGTGAGTGCCGTGTCCGCGGGACCTGTTGCGGTTGTCGGTGGTGCCGCGAGCCTGGACGGCCCTTCGGGGGCCTACTGGACTTGCACGTCGCCGCAGTTGGGTCCGAAGAGCGCCTTCACCCACACGTCCTGGCCGCCGGCGCCGGACGGGAGGCCCGAGCCGCTCACGCCGCTCACCGAGTGGATCTCCACCTCGCCTCCGGTCGGACAGCCGTCGGTCAGCTCCACGTCGTAGGTGGCGTCCACCGTGGTCGTGGTCTGGAAGGAGCCCCCGCCCGCTGCTCCGGCGGCCGCGCCCGAGACGTCGCTCGCCGCCTTGAAGGACAGGGTGCCCACGATGGCCGTCGCCGAGACCTCCAGCGTTCCCTCGTAGTCGATGTTCGACGCGACGCCGCTGACACCGACGGTGATGGTGAGGTCCACCGTCAGGGTGGGGTCCTGGAACCCGATGGTGCCATTCATCTTGGCGGTGCCGAAGTCGCAGTTGTCGTAGGTCACCGTGCCGCCGCCCGACTGGACGCAGCTCTCGTCCAGCGCGCCCTCCATGACGCCGAGCAGGCCGCCCGTCGCCGCCGCCAGCCCGCCCTGGAGCTGGGACGCCTGCTTCGAGGCCGTGAGCACGTTGACGTTGCCGTAGACGCCGCTGACCCTGGCGACCGCGGTGGTGTCCTTCGGGTCGTTCTCCGAGAGGCTGCGCATGTCGCTGACGCCGGTGACCGCCGACTGGGCGCTGGTGGACTCGGCCTGGCTGGCCGGCTTGGGATCTCCGTAGCTCTTGTCGCCCGCACCGTCGTCCGCGCAGGCAGACAGGGCCAGTAGCAGGGCGGCGCACGATGTGCCAGGTGCTATCTTCTTCATGGACGTCGTCTCCTCTTCATGGTTGGTGGCGCCTCGGCGCCTCGGTCCAGTGGGGTCGCAAGGCGCGTGCCAAGCGCATCGCCGCAAGCCATCGTCCATGATCTCAGCAGCTTCCGGTTGCCTGGATCCCCACGGGGCGCGGCATGGACCGCGCCGCCCCGGTGCGCGCCCCGGGGCGCTCGCCCACCTGACACATCCAGTGCGAGGCGCTACACTCCCTTGCCGAACAACCGCCTCAACGTGGGGATCCGATGTCCAGCGATCCTGCCACCCTGCTCCGCGAGCGCTTCGGCTTCGGCGCGTTCTTGCCTGGGCAGCGAGAGGTGGTCGAGCACCTGCTGGCCGGCCGCTCCGCCGCTGCCGTGTTCCCGACGGGTGGGGGCAAGTCCCTCTGCTACCAGTTGCCGGCCTTGGTCCTCCCGGGGGTGACCGTCGTCGTCTCGCCGCTCATCGCGCTGATGAAGGACCAGATTGACGCCCTGACCCGGCGCGGGGTCGCGGCCGCACGCCTGGACTCGACCCTCGGCGCCGAGGGCCACCGGGAGGCCAGCGACCGCCTCCGCCGCGGCGAGCTGCGGCTGCTCTATGTTGCGCCCGAGCGCTTCAACAACGAGCGCTTCCGCGAGATGATCGCCCGCGTGGACATCGCCCTGTTCGCGGTGGACGAGGCCCACTGCATCTCCGAGTGGGGCCACAACTTCCGCCCCGACTACCTCAAGCTGGTACAGTACGCCCGCTCGATTCGCGCCCAGCGCGTGCTCGCGCTGACCGCCACGGCCACGCCCAAGGTGCTCGAGGACATCTGCGCGGCCTTCGGCATCGACCGCTCCTGCGCGGTGCGCACCGGCTTCTACCGCCCCAACCTGACGATCCTGATGACTCCGGTCGACGACGAGCGGCGTGACGCGCTGCTGCTCGCCCGGATGCGCCAGCGCCCCGCCGGCGCGATGGTGGTGTACGTGACAACGCAGAAGACCGCTGAGCGCGTGGCCGAGCTGCTGCGCGATGGCGGCTTCGACGCGAGGCACTATCACGCCGGCATGGATCCCGTGGATCGAAACACCACGCAGGAGTGGTTCCTGGCGACGAAGCAGGGCATCGTCTGCGCCACCATCGCTTTTGGCATGGGCATCGACAAGCCCGACATCCGGTACGTCTACCACTACAACGTCGCCAAGAGCCTGGAGGGCTTTGCGCAGGAGATTGGGCGGGCCGGCCGAGACGGTGAGCCGTCGATCTGCGAGACCTTCGAGTGCCCGGACGACCTGGCGACGTTGGAGAACTTCGCGCTGGGCGACACCCCAATGCCCGATGCGGTGCGCGGCTTCGTGCATGACGTCTTCGCCCAGGCGGCCGCCGCCGGTGACTCCCACTTCGACGTCAGCCAGCACGACCTCTCTGCCAGGCACGACATCAAGGTGCTCGTCGTGCGCACGCTGCTGACCTACCTGGAGCTGCTCGGCACCCTGGAAGGCGGCACGCCGTTCTACGCGACCTACCGCTTCAAGCCGTTGGTGTCGTCCGCGGAGATTCTCGGCCACTTCAGCGGAGAGCGGCGGACGTTCCTGGTCGGGCTGCTCAGCCAGTCCACACCCGCCAAGACGTGGTTCTCGCTGGACGCCGGCCAGGCGGCGCGGGCGCTGGGCGTACCCCGGGAGCGCGTGGTGGCGGCAGTCGACTTCCTCGGGGAGCAGGGCTGGCTCGAACTGAAGGCCGAGGGCGTGCGCAACCGGTACCGCCTGCTGCGCCGGCCCGACGACCTCGACGCCCTGGCGGCCAGGTTGCACGCGCGGACAGTCGAGCGCGAGCGGCGCGAGCTCGAGCGGCTCGAGCAGGTCATCGCGCTGTCGCACCTTCAGGACTGCCAGGTGCGGTCGCTGTGCAACCACTTTGGCGAGGTGCGGACCGAGCCGTGCGGCCACTGCACGTGGTGTCTCAGGGCGACGACTCCCGGTGTGCCCGCCCGGTCGCAGCCCAGGGCGCGGGACATGGCCCCCTCCGCGATTCGCCGCGTCTGGGACGACTGCCACAGCGTCCGTGAGCAGTACGCGGACCTGCTGGCTACAGACGCGATGTATGCCCGCTTCCTGTGCGGCGTCGGCACCCCCGCCATGTCCCGCCGCCGCGGCATGACCAGGCACGCCTGGTTCGGCATCCTGGAGCGGGTCCCGCTGCAGCGCGTCCTGGTGGCGGGGATGTGACTCGCGGCGCGTGGTGGTGTCGGGCGTGGTCGGCACCGCCGGCTTCGCCACGATTCCTCGCGGCGAGGGCACGAGCCCGCCATCGCTGCCCCTCGGTGGGTGCGGAGACGTGGTGCACGGCGTGCTCGGCGAGACGCTGCGTCGCGCGCTCGATCACCCCTCGAGGACGCAGCACTCCACGATCATGGCGGCGTACAGGCGCGCGGCGTTGAGGACCTCGTCCATGGAGACGTGCTCGCCGCTGACGTGGGCGACCTCCAGCTTGCCGGGGCCGCAGACGACTGGGCAGACGCCTCTCTGGAAGAGCTGGGCGGCGTCCGAGTGGGACCGGAAGGGGCTCGGGTCCCATGGGAGGCCCGCCTGGGCGAAGGCGCGCCGGAGCGGCGCGAGGCGCTGGTCGTCACGCTCGATCTCGTAGCCTGGCGCCCAGTACACGGCCTCGCTGTCCATCGTGCAGCCCGGGTGGTCCGCCTGCACCGCGTCGCGGGCACTGGCGATGAGCTCCGCTACAGCGTCCGGGCCCCTGCCGGGTCGCACGTGGACGTCGAGCATCGCCTCGCAGCGGTCTGCGACCACGAACTGCCCGTCGCCGCCCTGGATCTGGCGCGGGTTGACGGCGAGCTCGTCGCCACCAGCGGCCGCGGCGTCCAGGGAGCGCAGCATCCATGCGAGCATGGCGTGGATGGCGCTCGCGCCGACCTCCGGCAGCGCCGCGTGGGCGCGGGCGCCGCGGCACTCCAGCCGGTGCTCCAGGTAGCCGTAGTGGCTCGTGCACGCCACGAGGCCCGTCGGCTCCCCGATGATCGCCAGGGGCGCGCTCACCGTCGAGAGCAGGGCCTGCGCCCCGTCCCCGTACTCCTCCTCGCCCACGACGAGGCCCACGCGCAGGCCCCGCCGCAGGCGCACGCCGGAGGCTCGCACCGCGGCCAGCGCCTCCAGGATCGCGGCGCAGCCTCCCTTCATGTCCGCCGCTCCGAGGCCCCAGAGCAGGTCGCCGTCGCGGCGCACGGCGACGCTCTCGTAGCGCTGGAGGGGCACGGTGTCCACGTGCCCGAGCCAGAGCAGGGCTGGCGGGTCCGGGCCCAGCTCGACGACCAGGTTGGCGCGATCCTCGTCGTCCCATGGCCCCGGGACGGACTGGCGGTGGTAGGGGACTCGTGCGGAGTCGAGCGCCCCGGCAAAGACGTCCGTCGCGGGCCCCTCCGAGAACGACGGGCTGTAGCACTCGACGGCCTCGACGACCAGCTCCTCCAGGCGGGTCCGGTCGATGTGCGCCAGGACGGCCGCGAGCTCAGCACTGCGGATCGCCATCTCCACCCTCCCGCGGCGGCGGGGGCGCCACCGGTCCCCGCACGCGCGGCGGGGAGGTCTTGCGGCGCCGCTTCCGGATGTAGCCCGGGTGCGACGACAGGTTGCGCTGGAGGTAGACGTGCTCGGACTCGTTGCCGAAGCCGATGCCCCGGAAGAACGAGAGCGCCTGGTCGTTCTCGGCGTCCGTGTCGACCAGCATCATCCGGGCGCCCATCTCGATGAAGACGTCGGTCATGCGCCGCACGAGGCGCGCCCCGACGCCCTTCCGCCCGGACCTCGGGTCGACGCCGATCCAGAGCAGGTAGCCGTAGGTCCAGGCGCTGCGGCGCTTCTCGATGAGCGTACCGAGGGCGAAGCCGATGACCTTGTCCCCGTCCTCGGCGACGAAGCAGGTCTCGCCGTCCGAGGCGAACATCTCGACCACCTCGTACTGGTCCCAGGTGCGGTAGAGCGTCGGCCAGCGGTCAGCGGTGAAGAGGCGCTCGCCCAGCTCGTAGACGGCGGCGAGGTCCTCCAGCTCCATCTCGCGGATGACGACGCTCGCGCCGCCGCGCCGCGGCCGCTCGCGCTCGTCCTGTGTCCTGTAGCTCTGGTCGTTACCCATCGGTCCTCCTTGGGGCACGGCGCGCAGCCTACCACGAAGGACGTGCAGGGTGCTCACTGTCAGCGTGAGTAGACCCGGATGTCCGACAGCGCGGCCGTGCCCTGGTCGCCATCGTCATAGGCGATGCTGATGGTCGTGCCCGACACCCCCGACACGGTGCCGGGGTAGAGCTTGCCGTCTCTCCACTTGGCGATGACGCGGGCGCCGACCCGTGGGGGCCCACCGGGGGCCGAGTCCTTGGCGATGAGGGCCGGCGACGTGCACGCCTCGTCTCCGTCGTCGAAGGCGACGTGGAAGCCGAGGTCGCACGACTTCGTGAGCTTGCCATGGTACCAGGCGTTGGGCTTCCACTGGGCCCACACCACGTCGCCGACCGCGACGCCGCGCCCCTGGGGCTCGTCCGCCAGCAGGCGCGTGTCCGAGACGGCCACCTCCAGCTCTGCCCGGTCGTCGTAGCGCACGCGAACGCGGTCGCCCCCCGCGCTCAGCGCCGTCGCCGGGTAGAGCTTGCCATCCGTCCACCTCGCCAGGACCCGGGTCCCGGCCCTGACGCCCCCCGCCGAGGGCGCCGCATCGACCGCTGCCAGCGCCGGAGAGATGCACGCCTCGTCTCCGTCGTCGAAGGCGATGTGCAGGCCGCGGTCGCAGGCCTTGTCCGCCTTGCCGTGGTACCAGGAGTTGGGGCGCCACTGGGCCCAGACCGTGTCGCCCACCTTCGGGTCCGCCGCCAGCGCCGGGAGCGCCAGCGCCGCGATTCCGGCCACCACGGTCCAAAGGATGCTCGCTCGCATGTCGTCCTCCTCGTGTTGAGACTCTGAGGGTGGGGTGTATCACGGCGCCGCGGCGGTGGCTATGGGCAGGGGAGGTGCGGTGGGTGCGCTTGCGCTGTCGGCGCGGGTCTCGGTCGGTCGCCAGCGGGCGCAGCCCCTACAGGCTCCCCTCGATGGAGACCCCCTCGGGCCCGACCATCACGCGGATGGGTGGCACGTAGCGCTCCACCTCCATGCGGTCGTCGAGCAGGAACACGAGCACCCCGGACGCGAACGCTGCCGCGCCGGCACCGTAGAGGATTCCCGAGGCGAGCCGCCCCGTCTCGATGTCCTGGTTGGCCGCCGCGGCGTCGGCCGCGAAGGTGGCCGCGTTCGCTCGCTCTTGGGCGTCGAGGGCCCAGAGGTGGACGCCGAGGCCGCCGCCGGCCATGGCGAGGCCGCCGCCGACCAGCGACCAGGCCAGCGGGTTCTCGTACCAGGGCACGGGCACGAGCCGCTCGACCACCAGGGACCCGGGGTAGGTGTCGATCAGGAAGCCGTTGGCGAAGGTGGCGCCGTAGGGCTCCTGGAACAAGGTCCGCTCGAAGTAGGAGTCGGTCGTGCCTCGCGTGCCGGCGAGGGCCGCACCCTCTCTCGGGAGGTTCGCCAGCGCCACCGTCCCACGGGTCCCGGCGGGCACCCGGCGCTCCACCGCCCCCGTCACCACCACCCACTCCTCGTCGGCCCGCGTGAGCCCGATCTCGAAGGCGTGGGCGCCGTCCGTGTGGAAGTCCGCCTGCCGCACCAGGTTGCCGTCGACGAGCCAGCCGCGCGTGGGTTCTCCAGCGCCGATGTGCAGGCGCGCCGGGAAGCGCATGGTCCGCAGATCCACCACCGGAAGGCTCGGCCGGTCCAGCGGCGGGCGGATGTACGGCGCCAGGCGCAGGGTGGGGTTGGCGACGCGATCATTGGCCGACGCGACGAAGGCCGCCAGCTCTGGGAAGGTCACGGCGCCGTCCCCGTCCAGGTCCGCTGGCCCCAGCAGGCCCGAGCGCACCTCGTGGCTGAACACCCCCGCCAGGTAGCGCCCCCACTCGTGGACCTCGCTGACGGAGCTCGACGACAGGATCACGCCCACGTTCGGGTAGTGCTCCAGGTTCATGGTCGACGGGGCCGCGCGGCGGCGGTCCCCCGTGGAGCCCGGGCCGCGGCTGTTGACCAGCAGCGCCGCGTTGCAGGCGTCCACGATCAGGACGACCGGGCTGCCCTCGCTCGGCGCCAGGACCTGATCGTAGAGGTCCCGCGTGGTGAACCGCCCGCCTTCGAGCCACGTATAGCCGCGCCCCTCCTGGTCGTAGTTGCCGTGGCCGCTGTAGACGAAGTACAGCATGGGCGTGTCGCCGCGCGCCCGGTCCGCCGCCATGCGCTCCCGGGTGGTGGCCAGCGCCTCCAACACCGCCGCCCGCGTGGGAGGGCGTCGGGGGACCGAGCGATACAGGCGCGCCGTCTCCTCGTCCGGGTCCACGAGGAGGGTCGCCTCGTCCGCCGTCAGCCGCAGCAGCTCCCAGTACCGGATGGCGTCGTCGTCGGCGTAGCGGAGGGGGGCGAGGCCCGGGTCCTCCGAGCCGTTGTGGCCCACCACCACCGCGTAGCGCCGGGTCTCGGCGTGCGCCGCGCTACAGAGCGCGAGGGTCAGCAAGCCGATCAGGGAGGCCCACGTCCTGCTCATGGCTGCCCCCCGTCGTCGATGGGGCCCTTGCTGCCGGGGGCGATCTCCATGCTCAGCTCCCGCACCACCACCCGCTGGGTCTGGCCGAGGGCCTCGCGCAGGTGCCGCGACACCGCCCACCGGCCGAAGGGATCGTGCCACGGGCGCGCGGCGAGCGCCACCTCCACCTCCGGCAGCGTCAGCGGGCGCTCGCTGAACAGCGCGACCACGCGCAGTGGTCCCGGGCGGTGGCGCGCCGCCAGGGCCGTCTCGAACGGGAGCTGCACCGAGCGGGCGTCGGTGCCGCCCTGGATGGGCACGCTGCGCAGCTCCTCCGGCAGAGGGAAGTACCAGAGCGGCGCCGGCGCCTCCTGGAGCCCGAAGACGAAGAGGTGGCGGAGCGCCCGGTCCTCGTTGGTGTAGAAGAAGCGCAGGTAGTCGCTGCGCCAGGCGGTGCCATCTGCCACCACCTCATACTCGCGGCCCGCCTCCGTCACGCCGGAGACCCCGATGCCCACGAGCGGCTCCGCCTGCCCCGGCGCCTTGCCGCGGGCGCCGATGTACTCGTCGCGGCTCCCCGTAGGGCTCGTCTCGCGCACCAGCAGCGTCGCTGCCGCCACCACGGCGACGGCCGCGAAGGCCGCCAGCGGTCGCCACAGCCCCTGGCGCTGCACCTCGGGGAGGGGCAGCGGCGACAGGGTCGCCACCATGCCGCGGCGCAGCTCGTGGCCGCTCGGTTGGCTCGCCGGGAGCCCCAACATCAGGCGGTGCAGCGTCACGGCCCGGTCGTAGTGGCTCCGGCACCCGTCGCAGTCGCGCAGGTGGTCGCGCATGGTCCGGTCGTGGGCCGCCGTCCACCCGCGCCGCGGGTCCAGGTAGCGGTCGACGAGGCGCCGCGCGTGGCTGTCACGCCAGAGCATCGTGGTCCCTCATGTAGCGGGTCATGCGCTTGTGCAGCGCGGCGATGATCTTTCGCACCTTGTAGCGGGTCAGGCCCAGCTCCGCCGCCAGGGTCTCCTCGGCCTTCCCCTCGCAGTAGTACCCGGTCAGGACCCCTTGCTCCTGAGGGTCGGTCACGCTGTCCCGGAAGCGCCGCATCAGCGCCTGTGCCTCCTGGTCCACCACGCAGGACTCCAGGTCATCCGCCATGGGGTCCTCGGGGACAGGGGCTCCGTCCGTGCGCTGGAACCGCTGGTTCTTGCTCAGGGTCTGACGCACCACGTTGTGGGCGAGCCCCCGCAGGAACGCCGTGTAGGGCTTCAGGCCGTCGTAGGACAGGCGCGCGCGCTCCTCGAAGGCGGCGCAGAAGACCTGCTGGGCGGCGTCGTCCTGGTCGGCGGGGTTCCGGAAGCCGCGAAAACCCGAGAAGCCGTGGGTGACCACGATGCGGACCAGCGGCATGTATGTCTGGAACACCAGCTCCATGGCCCAGCGCTCTCCTCGCCGAAAGGCGTCGCACGCCCGGCGGTCGGTGCTCAAGAGGTCGTCGCTCATGCGTCCTGTCGGACCCCTCGTCGCGCGGCGCCCGCCGCATCGACCGCCCCGTGCAGCCGTCGATCCGTTCGCGTCGCCCTGGCCAGTCGTCGAAAATTGTCTTCAGCGAGCCTGTAGCGCAAAGATCATTGTGTCCCACGTGCCTTCGCGCAGGAGCTGGGCCACCCGGGGGCGCCACGTGCCCACCACGTCCGCCCCGTCGATCCCCACGTTGGCGATGCGCGGTCCGTCGGCGGCGCTGACCAGCGTGAGCGCGACGTCGATGCTGTCGCGCCCGCGGGTCAGGCGGACCGTCGCCCGGTTCAGCGCCACGTCCAGCACTCGGACTCCCACGCGCGCGCTCCCCTGCAGCCGGCGCTCCCAGGTGCGGACCAGCACGCCGCGCAGGGCCTCCCGGAAGCGGGCGCGCTCCTCCGGGGCCTCTGGGGCGTCGAGCCCGCGAAGCACGGAGGCCGCGAGGGCGTCGAAGTCGGCGGAGGCGTCGAGGAGGGTGATCAGCCGGTGACGGCAGCCGGTGGCCTCCAGTCCCCCGAGGCACACGGTGGAGCCGAGGTGCCGCGTCCCCTCCGCCACGACGCGGTCCAGCCACGAGGCGGGGTCTGCCTCTGCGAGCGGGGGCGCGGAGAGCAGGTACGCGACCACCACCCAGCAGCACCACATTGCCCGACGCTCGGGCCTCACGTGGTCTCGGGGCTCGCCGGGGGCGCCAGGTCGAGGGTGCTCTTCCGTGCCCGCGTGAGCCAGCGGTTGTGGTGGACCGTCAGCGCGGCGTAGGGATAGATCCACTGCATCGTGAGCAGGGTCATCCATCCGTACAGCACGCCGAGGATGCTCTCCGTCCCCCGCTCGCTGCGCAGCGAGATGGCCGCGTAGATGCCGGCGACCACGGTCGTCGCGGCCAGGGCGCGCAGGACCAGCGGCGGCGACGCGAGGAACAGCCCGGTGGAGAGCAGGCTCACCCAGATGCGAGCGGGGATCTGCAGCCAGTGGACGAGCCCATCGGCGAAGGCCAGCCAGCCGCCACGGCGGCGGGCCCTCGAGAGCCCGAAGGTGAGCCAGAGCGTGCTCTCGCGTACATTGGAGCGGGCCCACCGGACATACATGCGTGACAGCCCCACCCAGGTCTCGGGCACCACGGTCAGGACGACCGCGTCGGACTGGTAGCGCACGTCCAGCCCGGTCCGCAGCACCACGTTGGTCAGGGCGTGGTCGTCGCCGTTGGTGCAGGCGCGGCCGAGGAAGCGCTGGTCCCTCCAGGCGTCCAGGTGGGGGGCGATGACGCTGCGCCGGTAGGCCGTCAGCGCACCGGGGCTGCAGAACACGCTGCCGAGCCGGGACTGGTAGGCGCGCGCGAAGTCGAAGCCGAGCAGGTAGCGCACGGCGAGCATGCGGGTCAGGAGGTTACGCGAGCGGTTGTACACCTTCACGCAGCCTGCCACTGCGCCGGTACCGGGGTCGCGCAACGGGGCGACCAGCGCCCGTAGCGTGTCAGGCAGCAGCACGCTGTCCGAGTCCAGGGTGACCACCACCTCCGTGTCCGCCTGCGCCATGCCCGCGTGCAGCGCGTGGCGCTTCCCGCGGTTCTGCGGGAACCGTAGCAGGGTGATGCGCTCCGGGTGCAGGCGCCGCGCGGATTGCATGTGGAGCCAGGTGTCGTCCTGGGAGCCATCGTCCACGCACACCACCCGCAGCAGCGAGGCAGGGTAGTCGCTGCCCACCGCGGAGAGGAGGGACCGGGAGACCATGGCCCCCTCGTTGTAGGCGGGCACCACCACCGTGACCGAGGGCAGCTCGCTCGTCTCGCCCGCCGGGATCGGCTTGTAGCTCAGCCACAGCGCCACGCGCCAGAGGAAGGACACCACGACCACAGCGCCCATCGTGACGGTCGGCCACCACAGAAGGCGCCAGAAGTCTCCTCCCAGGGAGCGCGCGAACTGAATCTTGCCGGAGTCGAGGGTCCCGTACCCGAGCGCGACCACCACCACCGCGGCGGCGAGCACCACCACCTTGGCGGCCAGGCCAGGCGCGGACTCGGTGGTCTTCAGGTCGTGGCTCACGTCGGTCTCCCGTCTCATGCGCCCCGTGGAGGAGCGCCCAGGGATGCTACCGCGGTGTCGTGGCAGGGTCCAGGATGAGGGGCCGCGGCGCCCGAAGTGCAGAGACGGGGAGGGCGGTCGGGATCTTCAGCGGGCGTCTGCGAAGGCCCGGATCTTCGTGGCGAGCTGCGGCGCGGACTCCTCGTCCGTGAATGGGATCCCCAGCGCGGTCGCCAGCTCCTGGATCTGCGACTTGCGCATCTTTTTGAGCATCGTGTTGTACGCCGGGATGGGGGCCTCGCCCTTGGCTGCCGGTGCTGGCTTTGCGGCCTTCGGCGCCTTGGGAGCGGCCTTCGGCGCCTTGGGAGCGGCCTTCGGCG
>BTVJ01000099.1:0-24944 GCA_045863395.1 Myxococcales bacterium | reverse complement strand
GCCCCCCCTGAGCGACAGAGCGACGGGGAGACCGTGCCCGAACGAGTCGCTCTCCATGTCCTCGAAGCGGGCAGCCCCCCCTCAGGTCTACACGAGGGAGCGGTTCCTCGAAGCGATGAAGCGGGAGGTCTCAATGCCCTCGAAGCGGGCAGCCCCCCCTCAGGTCTTCTCACCAAACGCCCTACCTTCCATCATACGGTAGGGAGGTCTCAATGCCCTCGAAGCGGGCAGCCCCCCCTCAGGTCCCGAAGTCTTGCTCCGAGCTCGGTGCCCTGAGCGTGTCTCAATGCCCTCGAAGCGGGCAGCCCCCCCTCAGGGCGGGAAACGACGGGGACGGACGGGGTGGATGAGTTCGTGTCTCAATGCCCTCGAAGCGGGCAGCCCCCCCTCAGGGTGCGACAAGGACTGTGACGGCGACGGCAGCGAGGAGACGAGTCTCAATGCCCTCGAAGCGGGCAGCCCCCCCTCAGGGGAGGCTGTGAAGCGAGGACGACGCTTCCAATCTCCGAAAGTCTCAATGCCCTCGAAGCGGGCAGCCCCCCCTCAGGGCGCAGGCCCCCGCTCCCGCCGTCGACTGGTGGTGGATGTCTCAATGCCCTCGAAGCGGGCAGCCCCCCCTCAGGCGTCAAGGTCGAGGACGGCAACGGCAAGGAGGAGGAGGGGTCTCAATGCCCTCGAAGCGGGCAGCCCCCCCTCAGGAGATCGCCTTCAACATCCCATGTGACGACAACGACAACTGTCTCAATGCCCTCGAAGCGGGCAGCCCCCCCTCAGGTCGACGACCTCAGCACGACCCGCGAAGAGGTCGCTGAGTCTCAATGCCCTCGAAGCGGGCAGCCCCCCCTCAGGTTGCAGCAGTTCCATGCGATGGCCGGGGCTCGGATCTAGTCTCAATGCCCTCGAAGCGGGCAGCCCCCCCTCAGGTGGAAGCGCGTGCGGATCGCCGCCGCGCCCCCGCCCGCGTGTCTCAATGCCCTCGAAGCGGGCAGCCCCCCCTCAGGGCCGCCGCCGACGTCACGGTCCTCGGCCGCGTTCGTAGTCTCAATGCCCTCGAAGCGGGCAGCCCCCCCTCAGGTTCGCCAAGGCCGAGGCGATCCGCGGCCTCGCCGCGAACGTCTCAATGCCCTCGAAGCGGGCAGCCCCCCCTCAGGCCGGTTCGGCACGCCCCGGCCGACGTCGAGCTCCGTGTCTCAATGCCCTCGAAGCGGGCAGCCCCCCCTCAGGTAGACCACCTCGAGCAGCGACGCTGGAGACTGGGCATGTCTCAATGCCCTCGAAGCGGGCAGCCCCCCCTCAGGGCGGCGTCCCCGCGATGCACCCGTCGGGGCCACAGGTCACGTCTCAATGCCCTCGAAGCGGGCAGCCCCCCCTCAGGTGCCACCTTCGCGCACCTGCATGGCAGGCCGCCGTGCGGCGGCTCCAGCGCTAACCTCGCACAGGATGGTCGCAGTGCGCAAGTTTTTCATAGCGGCCTCGGGGCCTTGAAGCACCTATCCTTTGAAAATGACTCATGTTGTTCGTTGCGCTAGCATACCCGCGTTTTCGGGCTGCGTCCGCGTTAGCGATTCAGTTGGTATCCTCGCGGTGGGCTGGCCGGCGGTGCCGGGTAGAGCCTCCGCGAGCGGGACCGTTGCCCTTGGGCGCCGCTCCCGACGGGCGCCGCTGCACGGGCTTCGGGCCTGGACCCGAAGGTGGGGCGCGCTGTTGGGTGGAAGCTCCGAATCCTCACCGGAGACAACGGGGCTCCGCAGGCGACCTGGACCCGAAGGTGGGGCGCTCTGTTGGGTGGAAGCCGCACCCTTGGTTGGGTGTCGCACAGGTTGACGACGGTGTCCAGTGGTTCGTGGGACTGGGACCGGTTCTCGTGGCTGTGGCGCGGTGCGCCGTTCCAGCCGTGGGGGTGGGGCCGCAATGGTCGCGGGTGTCGGACGCAGGTCGTTCCTTGGGGATGTCGTGCCTGCTGCGCGTCGTCTCCGGTCGCTTGGGGAGCCCCCAGGGGCCTGCTCGCTCTCAGGTGGCTGCGGCGCGCTTCCCCTGTCAGTGGAAGTCGCGCGACCGAATGCCATCGGGCGGGGCAAGCGCCAGCGGGCGCACCCGCTCCGCGATGACGTGCAGGACGCGGCCGTCGCGCTGGAGGCGGCCGTCCACCTCCATGAGCAGGTGGTCGCGGACCTCGCGGCGGTAGCGCTCGTAGACCTTGGGCCAGACCACGACCTGGCAGTGGCCCGTCTCGTCCTCCAGCGTCACGAAGATCACGCCGCTGGCCGTTCCCGGGCGTTGGCGCGTGATCACCATGCCCGCGACCGTCAGGCGGCGCCCCTCCCCCATCTGCCCGAGCTCCTCCGCGGTGGGTATGCCCCTCTGACGCAAGGTGTCCCGGATCAACGCAATGGGGTGCAGGTCCACCGACAGGCCCGTCGCGCGGTAGTCTGCAAGCAGCTCCTCCTCCGGGGTCATCGGTGGGAGCTCCGCCTCGGGCTCCGGCAGCTCCATCCAGGCGAGCAGGTCGCCCTCGTCCACGTCCGGGAGGCCCTGGATACGCCAGATGGCCTCGCGGCGCCCCAACCCCAGCGAGAGCAGCGCCCCCGCCGCCGCGAGGCGCACTAGTTGGTCCCGGCGGAGGCGCGCGCGGCGCACGAGGTCGCCGAGTCCTCGGAACACGCTTCCCTGCCGCGCCGCGACCAGGCGCTCCGCGTCCCCCCGCGCCAGCCCCTTTACCACCCGCAGCCCGAGGCGCACCGCCAGGGGGGGCGCGCCGTCCCAAGGCCCCTCCCCATCTCGCCCTACCCGCTCCAGGGTGCAGTCCCAGCCGCTGCGCTGCACATCGGGTGGGAGCACCCGCGTCCCACGCCTCCGCGCGTCCCCGATCAGCGTGTTGGGCGCGTAGAAGCCCATGGGCTGGCTGTTGATGATCGCCGCCAGGAAGGCCTCCGGGTGGTGGCGCCGCAGCCAGGTGGAGGTGTAGACGATGACCGCGAAGCTGGCGGCGTGGCTCTCCGGGAAGCCGTACTCGCCGAAGCCCTCTATCTGCCGGAAGATCTGCTGCGCGTACTCCTCGGTGAAGCCGTTTGCCACCAACCCCCGCACGAGGCGCTCCGACAGCTCGTGCATCTTGCCCTTGCGGCGCCAGGCCGCCATGGCGCGGCGGAGCTGGTCCGCCTCCCCCGGGGTGAAGCCGCCGGCCACCACCGCCAACCGCATGACCTGCTCCTGGAAGAGCGGCACGCCGAAGGTGCGCCCGAGGATGCGCCGCACGTCCGGGTGAGGGAAGTCGATGCGCTCCTGGCCCTGCCGCCGCCTCAGGTACGGGTGCACCATGTCGCCCTGGATGGGGCCGGGGCGGATGATCGCCACCTCCACCACCAGGTCGTAGAAGCTGCGGGGCTGAAGGCGGGGCAACATGCTCATCTGGGCGCGGCTCTCCACCTGGAACACCCCGACGGTGTCCGCCTCGCAGATGGCGTCGTAGACCGCCGGGTCCTCCGGGGGGAGCGTGTCCACCGCCAGCTCCACGCCCTCGTGCTCTCTCACCAGATCGAAGCAGCGCTGCACGCAGGTCAGCATGCCCAGCGCCAGCAGGTCCACCTTGAAGAGGCCGACCACGTCGATGTCGTCCTTGTCCCACTGGATGATGGTGCGGTCTGCCATCGCCGCGTTCTCGATGGGGACCAGGTCCTCCAGGGGCTCGTGCGTGACGACGAAGCCGCCCACGTGGATGGACAGGTGCCGCGGGAACCCCTGGATCTCTTGCGCCAGGCGGCACAGCAGGCGGACCGTCTTGTCCGTGGGATCCAGCCCCGCCTCCCGGAGCATGGGGTCCAGGTCGTCGAGGCCCCAGTGGAATCCGAGCGCCTTGGCCGCGCGGTCCACCTGGTCGAGGGACAGCCCGAGCGCCTTGCCCACCTCGCGCACGGCGCTGCGGCCCCGGTAGGTGATCACCTCGCAGACCATTCCCGCGTGGGTGCGCCCGTACTTTCCATAGACGTACTGGATGACCTCCTCGCGGCGCTCGTGCTCGAAGTCCACGTCGATGTCCGGCGGCTCGCCGCGCTCCACGCTGATGAAGCGCTCGAAGAGCAGGTCCATGCGCACCGGGTCGATGGGCGTGATGCCCAGCACGTAGCAGACCGCCGAGTTGGCCGCCGAGCCGCGGCCCTGGCAGAGGATGCCCCGGGAGCGGGCGAAGCGGACGATGTCCCACACCGTCAGGAAGTACCCCGCGAAGTCGAGCTGGTCGATGAGCGAGAGCTCGTGCTCCAGCGTGCGTGTCACGTCGCCGGGCACTTCACCACCATACCTGGCCCGCGCCCCGACGCCCACCAGGTGCCGGAGCCAGGACATGGGCGTGTGGCCGGCGGGGAGGTGCTCCTCCGGGAACTTGTAGCGCAGCTCCTCCAGCGAGAACGTGCACGCCTGGGCCAGGTCCAGAGATCGTGCCAGCCACTCCGGGTGGTCGCGGAACAAGGCGCCGAGGGCCTCCCGAGGGCGCAGCGTCCGCTCGCCGTTCGGGAACAGCAAGCGGCCTGCGTCCTCCAGCGTGGTCCCGTGGCGGATGCACGTCAGGACGTCCTGCAGCTCCTGCCGCCCGCGATCATGGGTGTGTACGTCGCCCACAGCAATGATCGGCACGCCCAGCGACCGCCCCACCCGCTCCATGGCGGCGTTGCGCCCCGCGTCCTCGCTGGACAGGTGCCGTGAGACCGCCAGCGACAGCCGCTCGCCGAACACGTCCCGCCACACCGACGCCGCCCCCTCGTCCGGCTCCCCGACGTACAGGGCGAGCAGGCCCGCCGCGTGGGCGGCCACGTCCGCAGCGCTCACCACGGAGCTGCCCTTCGCGCTCGAGCGCCGCCCGCGCGTCATGAGCCGGCAGAGGTTTCGCCATCCACCCCGGTCCTGGACCAGCAGGACGAGGGGCGCCGTCGCCCCCGCCGGATCGCTCTGAGTGCCCACGGTCACGTGGGAGCCATGCACGAGGTGGAGCCCCACCCGCTTCGCCGCCTCGTGCGCCTTCACGACGCCGTGCACCCCGTCCTGGTCCGTGAGCGCCAGCGCCGTGTACCCGAGCGCCGCCGCCCGCTCCACCAGCTCGTCCGGGTGGGACGCGCCGCGCAGGAACGAGTAGTTGGAGCGACAGCGGAGCTCGGCGTAGGCGGTCATGTCTCCCCATGGCTGAACGCATGTATAGGCTATGCGAAGGGCAGGTGGAAGTCCAGCGTGAGGACCGCTCCCGCCAATTTCCACCCTTCCGTCCGCGTCACCGCCGCGCTATGCTGCGGCCCCTAGCCGCTAGGAGGCCCCATGACCATGGCAAGCACCGCCCCGCCCGGCCTCGCGCCGAGCATGTCCCAGAGCGCGCTGACGCCGCGCTCCTTCATCGCGGGCTCGCTGCTCGCGGTGTTCCTGTGCGGCGTCAACTCGTATCTGACCCTGTCCTTTGGGGTCATCGAGGAGGGGCCCACCATCGCGGCCCTCTTCTTCTTCGCCATGTTCTTCCTGTCCCGCACCCGCATCACGTCGACGGAGCTGGTCATCGTCGCGACCATGGGCAGCGCGGGCGGCTCCCTCGGCTTCATCACCAACTTCTACGCCGCCAAGGCGATGATCGGCACCCCGTACACCTTCTGGGAGATGGCCGGCTTCGCCACCGTCACCAGCCTCGTGGGCATCATGTTCGTCGTCCCCCTCCGCGAGCTGCTCGTCGTGAGGGAGAACCTCCCCTGGCCCAGCTCCAAGGCGACCGCCGGGGTCATCACCGCGCTCTCCGAGGGCGGAGACCGCAAGCAGCCCGTCTACCTGCTGATCTCGCTGCTCATCGCCATGGCCTACGTGCTCCTCAACGACGACGGGGGCTTCGCCCTGGTCCCGGAGTCCACGGCGCTCCCCCTGTTCGGCCTCGCGGCTTACGGGGCCGCCATCGCCTGGTCCCCCTTCGCCATCGGCGGCGCCTACCTCATGGGCTTCCGCACGTGCGTCGGCTTCCTCTTCGGCGGCATCGCGCTGCTGATCATGGCGCCCCACACGCCCGTCCCCGCCGCACCGCACCGCTACGTCTGGCCCGGCATCGCCTTCCTCGTGGCGTCGGGGCTCGCGGTCATGGCCATCAACTGGCGGGTGATCGCCGCGTCCATGCGCTCGCTGTTCTCGTCGCGCACCAAGGACGCCGTCGACCAGGACCCGGTGCTCTCGCCCCGGCTCTTCATCTGGATGACCGCGGCCGCGCTGGCCATCGCCATCGCCTTCCTGATGGGCGCCATGGGCCTCGGGCTCCTGCTGATCATCATGCTGGTCGTGGTGGGCGCCTTCGTGCAGAACGTCATCGCCACCCGCGCCGCCGCCCAGACCGCGTTCAACCCGGCGCGCGTCATGGGCGTGCTCCTCGAGGGGCTCAGCGCCATGATGGGCGCGTCGGCGGCCTCGACCAGCCTCACCGGCGCCGGCTTCGTTGCCGGCAGCGGCGCCCAGGCGGGCAACCTGACGGGCGACATGGTCTACGGGCGCTGGTTCAAGGTGCCCTCCCGGTGGCAGTTCTGGACCCAGTTCACGACACTCATCCCCTGCGCCCTGGTCTCGGCGTGGGTGTTCTCCCAGATCAACGCCAACACCCCGATCACGAGCATCGAGGGCACGGACATGCCCGCCCCCGTAGCGAAGATGTGGGCGGCCTCTGCGCTCGTCTTCGATCCCTCCGCCGGAAGCGGCCTGCCCCCCGGCGCAATCACCGCCATGCTCATCGCCGCCGTCGCCGGCATCGTCTGGGTGCTCCTGGAGGCGTCACCCAAGCTGGAGCGCCTGCTGCCAAGCTCCATCGGCTTCGGCCTGGGCCTGGTCCTGCCCGTCGCCTACGACTTCGCCTTCTTCCTCGGCGGCTTCGTCCTGTGGGTGATCCTGGGGCGCGGGCTCAAGGTGCGCGACATCACGCTGACCACCATCGCCGTCGGCTGCATCGTCGCGGAGGGGCTCGGGGGCGTGCTCAAGCCCGTGCTCCAGGTGGTCGGCGTCATCCCCGGCGGGTGACGGTCACCGCGCCGAGAAGATGCTGAGGCGCACGTAGGCATAGGGGGCAAGGTTCGTCGTCGCGACCCGCCCGTCCTGCACCCCCATGCCCAGGATCTCGTAGAGACGGTCGAGCGACGGCACGCCGTGGGTGTTGGCGGCGTCCTCGTACAGCGTCGAGAAGACCGTGGTGTGCGTGGCCTCGTCGAGCAGCGTCACGAGCTGCCGCGCCGTGTAGGTCACGTCTCCCATGCAGCACGTTCGCAGGGACGCCAGGGCCCCGTCCAGAGAATCTCCTGTGTTCATGGAGCGCAGGCGCACGTCGGCGGCGAGCGCGAAGGCGGTCCCCGCCCAGCGGTGCCACGCGGCGTCGCCCACGGGCTCGGCGCCCGCCTTGCCCCGCGTCGCCACTGCGGAAATGCCCGCCTCCTGCACGCGGGCGTGGCGGAAGCCGTGGTCGAGGCGCGCGATGGCGTCCTCGGGTGGACGCGCCCCGGCTCGCGCGCGGAGCACCACCTGGTAGTAGGTGGCGATGCCCTCCTCCAGCCACGCGGCGTCCGGGCCGAGGCGCGGCAGCAGCAGGTGCGCCAGGGAGTGGAGCGCCATGTGGTCGTCGCCCGCGAGCTGCTCGTCCGTCGCCGTCGCGGCCACGCGCAGGTGCAGCCCCACGCCACCGCCTCGCAGCACCTCTGCGAACGGGACGGGCCACCCGCTGGTGTCGACCACCGGCTCCACCAACACCTGCACCCGGTCCGCAGGCAGCGTGCCGTAGACCAGAGTGCTGGCATGAGCAGCCTCCAGGAGCCAGCGCCGGACACCCTGGTCCGTCGCGCGGCGCCGACCGTCCAGGATTGCGACGTCGAGCTCCCCGCCGGTCACCTTCACCACGTGCTGCTCCAGCGCGCCCAGTGCCAGGCGTGACGGGCGACGCAGCGCCGAGGGCCCCAAGCGATAGGGCCCCGACTGCCCCACCACGAAGGGCCACGGGACCGACGCGCCCACCCCGGGCGGCAGCGCGAGGTGCAGCGTGACCGACGCGCCCTCGGGCAGCACCTCCGGTCGCCAGAGCCAGATGGCCGGGTCCAGCACGACGTCGGCGCCTACCCGCCTGACCAGCGGCCTCTCGGTGGAGCCCGCGACGGCGAGGCTGGTCACGAAGCGGACGCACTCCCCGGGCTCTACGGTGGAGACGTCGATGCCCCGATCATCGACGGCGAGCGGGAGGTGGTACAGGCTCGTGAGGCGCACGGGCCGCGCCACCAGCGCCTGCGCCCCCGGGACCCCGGGCACGAGGCGCTCCGCGGCTCCATCGACACACACGGTCACTGTCGCGGTGTCGAGGTCGGTGAGCCTGACGTTGTACCTCACCGCCGAGGGGGGCGGCGCGGGCCGAGGCAGGTCGCCGAGCACGGTCTCGGCGGCGGCGTGCCCCTGCGCCCACGCGGCGGGCGCCAGCAGCAGCGAGGCGAGGACCCACGGCATGTGACGTGCTCCCCATATGTTCGTAGTCGACATGGTGCTCCTTGCGGCGCCAGACAGGTCGCGGCGTGCATCTTCATGTTTGGCCGCTGCCGTGGGGCGTCAAGCGGGGGGCTGCCCGGGACCGGGCGTCGAGCGGGTCAGCGCCGCCCCCAGAGGAGGATGCGCTTGAACGGATAGACGTGGGGTCGCTGCGGAGGCAGGACATCGAGGAGGCGCTCGCGATAGGCCGCGAGGAAGGCTGGCCAGAGGGCGGCGGGCAGGCGCTTTTCGAAGGCGGTGAGCTTGGTGCCTCTCACCCACTCCACCACGTCCTCGGGGCCGGGCAGCAGGTGGGTGTAGACCTGGAGGCGCACGTGCTGCTCCGAGAACCCGAGCGCGTGGAGCAGGAGGGCATAGTCCTCCGGAGGCAGCACCGGCGAGTGGGGGACCGGCTCGGACAGGGCGCCGCGGAAGGGCTCCTCCCCCGAGAGATCATGGGCCAGGGTGTGCGACGGGTGGTCGTGGTTGGCGGGCACCTGGACCGCGAGCTGGCCGCCGGGCGCCAGGGCGAGGGCGAGGCGCGAGAAGAGCGTGGCGTGGTCGGGCACCCACTGGAGCGCCGCGTTGGATGCGACGATGTCCCAGCACGCGAGATCTTCGAAGGCTGCGATGTCCCGTCGCTCGAAGCGCAGCCCTGGGACGTCGAGATCCGCCCGCTCGAGCATCGCCGCCGAGGAGTCGAGGCCCAGGGTCTCCCGGGCCTCCGTTGCGCGATGGAGGTGTGCGGTCAGCTCGCCCGTGCCGCAGCCCAGATCGACCACGCGAGGTGCGGGGACCGCCCGCAGAAGCGAGACGAGGTCGAAGAACGGCGCGGCCCGCTCCGCGTGGAAGCGCTCGTATTGGTCCGGGCTCCAGTCGCTCATGGGGCGCTCCTCGGCGCGGTCGCCAGTGAGGCCCCAATAGTGCGCGCCACGCGAGGGCGCTGCAACCCCGCAGACGTTCCGGCGGGGCGCTCTGTCTGCGGGCGCGGCGGGGTCTCGTGACCACGTGGAGCCGGACCCCGGCGGGAGCCGGAGTCCCCGACCGCCGGGCCGACCAAAGTGCCGCTTGAGCCGCGGCCCGTTCTGCGCGACACTCTGCGTCGCCGTGCGCCCCATCGACCCGGAGGACCCCATGAGACGGCTCGCCTTGATTCCCCTCGCGCTGCTCTTCGCCTGCGACAGCGAAGGCGGTGGCACCACCGTCTGCATCGGCGAGAGCTGTGGCTCCGGCGGCGGCTTCGTGCCGTCCGACGACACGCAGGTCGGGTACGGCAACGACACCGTGGACAGCGGCAGCGCCTTCGGGGGCAAGGACGGTGGGTCCGCCGGTGCAGACGGGGCCGGTGGGGACGATGCCGGGGCGGGCGTCGCGGACATCCCCGTGTGGGACACCGCGGGCTGGGGCACGGACGCCGGGAGTGGCGGCGACGCCGCGACCCCGCACGACGCGGGCCCCGTGGATGCAGGCGCGCCGGACGCGGGCCCCGCGGTGCTCGAGAAGTGCTCCCAGATCATCTCGTGCACGAGCGGCTGCGCTCCGAGCGACGCCCTGTGCCACACGGCCTGTGACAGCAAGGCGACCGGGGAGGCCAAGCAGGCCCTGGCCGACTACGAGGCATGCTCCGCGCAGAAGTGCGAGCCGCTCCAAGGGGAGGAGTACCTGACGTGCATGCTGGGCGCGTGCCTGGACCAGGTCGCCACCTGCTGGACCGGCGGCTCGGCCACCTGCGCCACGACCGTCGACTGCTCGCTCGACTGCATCGCGAGCCCCCTGCCCCAGCTCTGCCTGGAGGGCTGCGCGGCCAACACATCGGCGGACGAGTTCAAGCGCTTCGTCTCCTACACGAAGTGCCTGGACGCGGCCTGCCAGACCGAAGGGGCCCTGTGCGCAGCGGCCGCCACGTTCCTCTGCCACGACGAGGCGAGCCAGTGCGGCCTCTACCAAGGGGGCGGAGACTGCAGCGACATGATCAACTGCCTGCCTTCCTGTACCACCGCAGAGTGCATCATCGGCTGCCAGAAGCAGGGCAAGGCCAGCGAGGGCAGCAAGGCCAAGAAGCTCCTCGACTGCATGATCGACGAGTGCGGCGAGGCGGGCACGAGCCAGTGCGCCCAGCAGTCCACGCAGGGGAAGTGCTCTTCACAGTCGTTCTCGTGCTTCTTCTGAGCCCCCGGAAGACGAGGCCCTCATCGGGGCAGGCAGAGTCCCCCCGGTTGCCTCGTGACGCTTGCCCTTGCTATCCTCCCGCCTCGCCAGGAGGTGCCCCCAGATGCGATGGATACTCGTAGCCCTGGCGCTGCCCATGCTCATCGGCTGCGTGACAGCGGCGCCCCCACCGACCGACCCTTTCGGCCGCTCCCTGCACCAGCGGGAGACCGACGTCTACGACCCGTCCGGTGACTACGCCACCCTGCGCCGCTACGACCAGCAGGAGAAGGACGCCGACTCCCGCGTCCTGGCCGCCGCGCGCCGGGTCCTCGGAGGCATCCGCTTCCAGGAGATCACCGACGCGGAGCTGGAGCGGCGGCTCGGCAAGCCCTTCGACTCCTATGGGCGCGACGGGCGCCACATGGTGGAGTTCCTGTACCAGGGCAAGGACGACGCCGTCGCCGCTCGCTTCGAGCTCTACCAGGACCGGGACGGCGTGGTCCGCGTGCTGGAGCTGGAGAGCACCGCGGGGATCGGGCGCTTCACTCCCGTCGAGGACGAGGACGAGCCGTAGAGGCGCCCTCAGCGAGCTCCACCTCCCGGCCGCCGCCCTTGACCCGACCGCACCGCGCTGCTACAGTCCCGAGCGTGGGAACGCTCCGTTCAACGCTGCTTGCTCGTCTCCAGCTCCTGCTGCTGGTCGTCGCCGTCTCGCGCCTCACCCTCGGGGGACTGGCCGTGGGCCAGGACGCCTGTGTGCCCGTGCTCGGCGGCGACTGCTGCGAGGTCGAGGAGCCGTGCGGTGAGCGCGACTGCCCCGACGACCACGCTGGCTCATCCTGCGCCCCCGGGTGCGACGACTGCCACTGCTGCCCCCACGCTCTGGTCGCCGTGGTGCCGTCTGGCTCCCTGGCCGTCACGGCCGCGCCGGTGAACCGCGGCCAGGCAACCCCGGACGACCCCCCCTCCGACGGGGACCGCGCGCGCATCGACCGGCCACCACGCTCCTGCTGATCCGCTGATCGACTCCGCCCGCCACGCGCCGTGGACCGGGCACAGGACCGATCCGTGGCCCGCGGCAGGCTGCCCGGGCTGGAGCCTCTGGAGCAGACCATGCGAACCATCCTTCTGTGCGCCGCCCTGGCGCTCGCCGCCTGCCGTGCGTCCGGCGAGGCGCCCGCCGCACCCGCCGACGAGCACGCCGCCCACGGCCACGCGTCGCCGGGCAACCCTCCCGCTGCGGGCCCTCCATCCAGCAGCGGGCATGGCTACGGCCCCCCGGGCAGCTACACCGACTGGTGTGGTGGGCACGCGATCCCCGAGTCCATGTGCACGAAGTGCAACAAGGCCCTCGTAGAGAAGTTCAGAGCGGCCGGCGACTATTGTGAGGAGCACGGCTTCCCCGAGTCGGCCTGCCCCACCTGCAACCCGCGCACGCGCCCGGCGCCCCCAGCCGCCGAGCCGGCGCGCGGTGGGCACGGATTCGGCCCCCCGGGCAGCCACACGGACTGGTGCGGGGGGCACGGCCTCCCCGAGTCCATGTGCACCAAGTGCAACCGCGAGCTCGTCGCCACGTTCAAGGCGGCTGGCGACTGGTGCGAGGAGCACGGCTTCCCCGAGTCTGCCTGCCCCACCTGCAACCCGCGGACGCGCCCCGAGCCGCCTGGAGCCGCGCCGGTGGCGGCTGACTGGTGCCGGGAGCACGGGCTGCCCGAGTCGAAGTGCACCCGCTGCAATGCCGACCTGGTCGCTGGCTACAAGGCCTCGGGGGACTGGTGCCCGGAGCACGGCTACCCGGAGTCGGTGTGCCCCATCTGCAACCCTCAGCCAGCCCCAGACGCCGAGAACCTCTACGCGGGGCTGGAGGTGCGCCTGCGCTCCGAGGCAGTCGAGCGCGCGGCAGGCCTCACCGTGACGCCGGCCAGAGAGGCCGAGCTGGCCTCGTCGGTGCGCGCCGTGGCCCGCCTCGCGTGGGACGAGCGCCGCATGGCCGAGGTCGGCGCGCCGGTCTCGGGGGTCGTCAAGGAGACCCACGCCGTGCCCGGCGAGCCCGTGGAGGCGGGCGCCCCGCTGTTCGTGATCACGAGCGCGGAGGTCGGTGAGCTGCGGGCCCGGCTCGCCGGCGCCAAGGAGCGCGTCGCTGCGGCCCGCGCGGAGGTCGCCCGCCAGAAGCAGCTCCAGGCAGACCTGGTCGCCTCGGCGCGAGACGTCGCGGAGGCCAAGCGCGAGCTGGCGGCGGCCCAGGCCGACCAGCGCGCCACCGAGGCGGCGCTCGCCGTGTCCGGGGGGCCAGCGGCGACCGGAGACGTCGTGGTCACGGCGCCCATGAGTGGGGTCGTCCTCGAGCGCGCGTCCACCCGCGGCGCCGTGGTGCAGGGGGGAGCGATCCTGGCGACCCTCGTGGACCCCGCGACGCTCTGGGTGCTCGTCGACGTTCCGGAGACTGACGCCGCGTCCGTCGCCGTCGGCCACGACATGCACGTGACCATCGGCGGCTCCGTGTGGGAGGCGCGCATCGAGCAGGTCGCACCGTCCGTGGACTTCCGCACGCGCACCGTCCGCGCCCGCGCCACCCTCGACAACCCCGACGGGCGGCTGCGCGCCGGCCAGCTCGCCCGCGCCCGCATCCACGTCACCCCGGCCGACCGCGCCGTCGCCGTGCCCCGCTCCGCCATCCAGCGCGTGGAGGACTCCACCCTCGTGTTCGTGCGCACGGCCCCGCAGGTCTACGAGCCCCGCGTCGTTCGCGCCGTGCGGCGCTCTGACGACCTGGTGCAGATCACCGGCAGCGTCGCTCCCGGCGAGGAGGTGGTCACCGCCGGCGCCTGGCTCCTTCGCACCGAGGTCGTGCCCGGCAGCATCGGCGCCGGCTGCTGCGGGGACTGACCCATGCTGACCCGCATCATCGACGTGTGCCTCCAGCACCGCCTCGTGGTGCTGCTCGCCACGGCCCTGTCGGCGGTCGCGGGGGTGTGGGCCTTCCTCCGCCTGCCCCTCGACGCCTTCCCCGACACCACGCCCGTGCAGGTGGCCATCGACACCGAGGCGCCTGCGCTCGGCCCCCTGGAGGTGGAGCGCCAGATCACGCTGCCCGTGGAGCAGGCCCTCGCGGGGCTCCCGGGGCTGGAAGAGGTGCGCTCCGCCTCGCGCAGCGGCTACTCCCAGGTGGTCGCGGTCTTCGCCGACGGCCAGGACCTGTGGCGCGCCCGCCAGGTGGTCGCCGAGCGTGTCTCGGCGGTGGAGCTTCCGCCCTCGGTGGGGCGCCCCACCCTCGGTCCCGTCGTGACGGGGCTAGGAGAGGTACTCCAGTACCTCGTGACCAGCCGCGAGCGCGACCTGGCGGCGCTCCGGACCCTCCACGAGCGCATCATCCGCCCGCAGCTCCTGCAGGTGCCCGGCGTCGCGGAGGTCAACACGTGGGGCGGCCAGGTGCCCCAGCTCCATGTGGAGGTGGAGCCCCAGGCCCTCGCCTCGCTGGGGCTGACCATCGACGACGTCGCGGGCGCCATCGAGCGCAACAACCGCTCCGTCGGCGGCGGGATCCTGCCCCTGGCCGGCGAGGGCGTCACGGTGCAGGGCGACGGCATCGCCCGCACCGCTGCGGACGTGGAGTCCATCGGCATCGCCGCAGTGGACGGCACGCCCGTGCTCCTCGGTGACGTGGCGCGCGTCGAGCCGGGCCACGCCCTCCGGCGCGGCGCGACCACCGCGGAAGGAGCGGGCGAGGTGGTGCTGGGCCTCGGGTTTGCGCTGACCGGCGAGAGCAGCCACGTCGTGACGGACGGGCTGCTCGCCCGCCTCGAGGAGGTGAAGAAGAACCTGCCCCCTGATGTGAAGGTCACGCCCGTCTACGCCCGCACGACGCTCGTGGACCGCGTGCTCCACACGGTGCGCACGAACCTCCTCGAGGGCGCGCTGCTGGTCATCGGCGTCCTCTTCGCGCTCCTTGGCAATCTGCGCGCGGGGCTCATCGTCACCCTCGCGATCCCCCTCTCGCTGCTATTCGCCTTCGACGCCATGGTGCGCTTCGGCGTCGCCGGCACCCTGATGAGCCTCGGCGCCATCGACTTCGGGCTGGTCGTGGACAGCTCGGTGATCCTCGTCGAGAACGCCGAGCGACGGCTTGCAGAGGACAAGAGCGGGCGCAGCGTCCGTGAGATCGTCCGGGACGCGGCCGTCGAGGTGCGCCGCCCCACCCTGTTCGGCGAGCTGATCATCATGATCGTCTACCTGCCGGTGCTCACCCTGGAGGGCGTCGAGGGCAAGCTGTTCCGCCCCATGGCGCTGACGGTCATCTTCGCCCTCATCGGGTCCATGATCCTGTCGCTCACCCTCATGCCGGTCCTGGCGAGCCTCGTGCTGCGGAGGGGTCGCACCGGGCACCGGGGCACGCTCTTGTCGCGGGCGCTTCTTGCCCTGTATCGCCCGGTCCTCGGCGGTGCGCTGCGGTGGCGCGCCCTGGTCCTGGTGCTCGCCGCCGCCGCGGTCGCCGGGGCAGCGCTCCTGGCGCCGCGCCTCGGGACCGAGTTCGTGCCGCGGCTGCGAGAGCAGTCCATCGTCATCAACACGGTGCGGGGGGCGGGCATCCACCTGGACGAGTCGGTGCGGGTCGGCGAGAGCATCGAGCGGCTGCTGCTCGACACCTTCCCCGACGAGATCGCCCACATCTGGACGCGCACCGGCACCGCCGAGGTCGCCACGGACCCCATGGGCCCCGAGGTCTCCGACGTGTTCCTGACGCTGACCCCGCGGGAGCAGTGGAAGGCCGCGACCACCCAGGAGGGCCTGGAGCGGCGCATGGCAGAGGCCCTGGAGGGGCTGCCGGGCATGCGCGCGACCTTCACGCAGCCGGTCGAGATGCGCCTCAACGAGATGGCCGCCGGGCTGCGGTCGGACATCGGCGTCAAGATCTTCGGCGACGACCTGGACCTGCTCCGTGAGAAGGCGGGCGAGGTGGAGCGCATGTTGGAGGGCATCCCTGGCGCCGTGGACGTGAGCGTCGAGCAGCTCACGGGCGCGTCCATCCTGCTCGTGGAGGTGGACCGGGAGGCCGCCGGGCGCCTCGGCCTCTCGGTGGACGCCGTTCTCTCGGTGGTGGAGGCCCTCGGGCAGCGGGTGGTGGGCCAGATCACCGAGCCCACGACGCTCTGGCGCACCGACATCGCCCTGCGCATCGAGGGCGCCGGCGCGGACCCGGACCAGGTCGAGGCGCTGCTCGTACCGGGGCCCGACGGCAGCCGCGTGCGCCTCGGCGACGTGGCGAAGGTGCGACTCGTGGAGGGGCCGTCCATGGTCCAGCGGGAGTGGGGCAAGCGGAGGGTCGTCGTCCAGGCCAACGTGCGAGGGCGGGACGTCGGCTCCTTCGCCGCGGAGCTGGAAGGAGCGCTGGCGGGGCTCGAGCTGCCCGATGGCGCATGGTGGCGCATCGGCGGACAGCTCAAGCACCTGGAGAGCGCACGCAAGCGGCTGCTCGTCGTCGTCCCGGTCGCCGTGCTGCTGGTGTTCGCCCTGCTGACCATCACCTATGGGCGCCTGCGGGACGCGCTGCGGGTGTTCACCGGCGTGCCCTTCTCCGCGGTGGGCGGCATCCTGGCGCTGTGGGTGCGCGGGATGCCCTTCTCCGTGTCGGCGGCCGTCGGGTTCGTCGCCCTGTTCGGGGTGTCCGTGCTCGGCGACATGGTGCTCGTGTCGCGGGTGCGGCAGTTGCTGGCTGCGGGGCACACGCAGCTCGACGCCATTCGCGAGGCCGCCGAGACGAGGCTCCGGCCCGTGCTGATGACCGGTCTGGTGGCCGCCCTCGGCTTCGTGCCCATGGCGTTGAGCACGGGGCTCGGCGCCGAGATCCAGCGGCCGCTGGCCACGGTGGTCATCGGCGGAATCGCGACCTCGACGCTGGCGACGCTGCTGGTGCTGCCGGTGCTCTACGCGCTGTTCGGGGCGGGGCGCCCCAAGGAGGTGACCCCATGAGGTGGGTGTGGTTGATCGTTGTGGGCCTCGCGGGGAGCGCTCGCGCGGACGAGGGGCCGCGGGACCGCCTGACCTTGGAGCAGGCGCTCGCCGAGGCGACGCGCCATCCCGCGGCCCAGGCCGCCGCCGCAGCCGGTGGGGCCGCGCGGGCTGGGGAGCGGGCTGCTGGCGTGTACCCCCACGACCCGGAGCTGGGGGTGCGCGGTGGGGTGCTCGTAGACGCGGAGACATCGGAGGTTGGGCCCGCGGTGGGCCTGGAGCTGTCGCAAGGGTTGGAGCTCGTGGATCGGGGCGCGCTGCGGGTGGCCGCCGCTGAGGCCCGCACGGAGGGCGTTGCTGCGGACGGGGTGGCGCAGGCGGCCCGGGTCGCGGCAGGGGTGCGCGTGGCCTTCGGCGACGCCCTGCGTGCCCGGGAGCTGGCCACGCTCGCGGCGGGCGAGGTGGAGCTGGCGGAGGCCCTCGTCACCGTGGCGGAGCGGCGGGTGCGCGCCGGTGACGCGCCGGAGGTGGAGGCGGCCATGGCGCGCATCGAGCGGTCTCGCGCCAGGAGGCGGCTCGCGGCCGCGCGGGGAGAGCTGGACGTGGCCTGCGTGGCCCTCGGGGGGGCCATCGGGCGCGCGAGCCCGGTGGAGCCCGCCGGCGACCTGATGACGTCCAGGCATCGGGGGATCGACGCCCTGGTCGCGCAGGCCCGGGAGCGCCACCCGGACCTGGCCCCGCTCCGAGCAGCCCGCACGGAGGCCCTCGCCCGCGCCGATCTGGCAGTCAGCCGCCGAACCCCCGACCTGGGTGTCGGCGCCTTCTGGGACCTGGACGGCGCCGAGCACACGGCAGGCATCACCCTGTCGCTGCGCCTGCCCGCCTTCGACACGGGCGCCGAGGAGGCGACGGCGGCCCGCGCCGAGGCCGCAGCCCACGAGGCGGCCCTCGCGGCCCTCGCGGCGGAGGTGGAGGCCGACATCCGGGCGGCCCACGCGCGCCTCGTGGCGGCCGAGGACGAGGCCCGGCTCGCTGCGGAGGATCTGCCCCCGGTCCACGAGGCCCTCACACTGCTCCGCACCGCGTGGGAGCGCGGCCAGATCCGCCAGGCGGAGGTCCTCGTCCTGCGCCGCGAGCTGCTGGAGGCCGAGCGGGAGGCCATCGTTGCGCGCGCCGCGGCCTGGTCGGCGCGGGCGGCGCTTGAGACTGCGGTCGGGGGAGATGTGCCCTGACGGCGCTTCGCCGTCTCCATCTGACTCGACAGGGTGCGGCTCGAGGCGTTCATCCAGACCGCGGCCGACCGCCTGGTGGGGAGGTGGCTGCTCGTGGGTAGGGCCGTGGCAGCGTTGTGGCTCAGACCGCGACGGATGACCGAGGGCGTCGACCTCTTGGGACTGGACGACCCGAGCCAGCGGCTGCAGCTCTTCGAGCTCGCCGACGCCACCGGCCTCCCCGTCGAAGCGGTCAACTCTACCGCCGACTTCTTCGTTCGAGCAGTACCCGGTTGGGACCAGGAGCTCGTCGTGCTGGCGACGGGGGCCCGAGCAACCATCATTAGGCCGTCCGCAACGCTCTTCGTGCTGCTGAAGCTGCGCCGCCTCTAGGAGGTCGACCTGGAGGACTGTCTGGCCGCCCTCGACAACAGGGGAAGCGCTAGGGTCCCTTGAGGCGCCGAAGCTCGGCGAGGGCCTCGGCAAGTTGCTGCTCCGCCAGATCGGCGCGGCGGGCCTCCTCCTCGGCGCGGCGGGCCTCCTCCTCGGCGCGGCGGGCTTCCTCCTCGGCGCGGAGCATCAGAGCATCCACCATCCCGTCGAGCCTTGCGATCATCTCGTCATGGTCCGGTAGCATCGCTCCGCCGTGATAGAAGCGGACCCGGTCGCCCACGAGGGCCAGCTCGAGTCCGAGGACCTCCGACTGGAGCGAGAGGCGAACCGACGGGATCGGCTGGTACGGCCCTTGACGATCACTCGGCAGCCGGTAGCCGAGCAGCTTCTTCTTCCGCGCGTCGAACACGAAGTACTCTGTGATCCCCAAGCGCGCGTACCGCGCGACGTTGGCGCGGAGATCCTTGTGGGCGTTCCCCAGGAAGTGGATCTCGAAGGCAACGTCGAGCCCCTTGCCCTCGTCGCTCACGACCCACGTCTGACGCGGATGGGGATCCACGCCGGTGACCGCCATGATGTCAGGCGCGAACACGCGCTCCCCGGGATAGTAGACGGCGAGGTTGGAGCCGATGTAGATGCCCGCCCGGGTACGCCGAAAGTAGCCGCGCAGCGTGTCCCGGATCGAGTCGGTGGCGTCGTGGTGGAGGTCCCCCTCGGGTGGCATCGCCTCGACCGAAAACTCCGACGGCAGGCTGGAGACCACCTCTCGCCGCTGGCGTTCGGTCATGCGGTCCCACTCGTCCTGCGACGGGGCCCGCGGATCCTCTTCATCGACGACGTACCCGATCTGCGACGTGGACGACTTCATGCCCGCCAGTGTACCGCCAGGCGCGCCGGCAACGCCAGCGCTCCAGACCTGGCTCCTAGCCGTGGGGAACGGCTGGCGCCCGCCGATTGCGCCAGTCTTGCTCGACCCATGCAGGGCTCCCGCCGGCGCACGGCCCCCACGTTGTCAGGGCTGTACTTCCCCGCCGGCCGCGCACGGCGTCGCATGGTATCCCGGCCCGGCATCGAAAATGGCACTGCGACGACCTGCGGGCGGGGAGACAGAGAGGTGCACGATCACAGTGACGGCGACGTCTCACCCCCGCTGCATCCCCGCTGGCAACGTGGCGAGACCTTGCATCTTGAAAGGACACGGCCCAGCCTGCGGCCCCGCCAGACTGCCCGCGGGGTGCATCGACGCCCTCGTGAGAGCTTGGAGCGTGTGCCGAGGTGATCAGGGACCCTGGCACAGGGTCGCGTTCTGGCGCATGCCGGAGTCGAGCACCATGAAGAGGCCGCTGACGGCGCTGTCACCGTTGCTCAGGTCGTTCAGCACGCCGCTGAAGCTGCCGCGGAGGACCGTAGACCGCGTGTCCAAATCGACCACCGTGAACGAGACGCGGCCGGTGCGGAAGCCGCTGTAGGAATCCGGCTCGCCCACGGAGATCGACGACGACACCAGGGAGCGGATCCCGCGCTTCTTTGCGGCGTCTGCGGCGATGGCGTCGCTGACTCCGGGCGGGAAGAGGATCCCAATCCCGATGGTGTCCCCGTCGGGCGTGGACGCCGTGAAGCCTCCGAGCCCCATGTCCATGCCCATCTTCTTGCCGCCTGGGAGGGTGAAGGCCATGCCCGCGGTGCCTGGGCGAAGCTCCGGGGCATCGACGACGTCCCAGCAGGAACGAACGAACAGGTCCGTGACGCGGTTCGTGGTGGCGTCCACGACGCCCGGGCTGCACTCCCCCGTGCAGGTGGCCTGCATGACGGCAGTGCGGCTGGCTGGGGCGAGCGCCTGCCGATTGGCGACGGTGACGGCGCCACGTCCGGCGTCGTCGATCATGGCGGCGCACCCGGTCAACCCTGCCGCGCTGGCTACGAGCCCTACGGCGGCGATGGCGGCGATCCTCAGCGGTGTGGACAAACGGCTGAATGGGACCATGGAGCCTCCCTCGGTGCGACAACGGGCCACGGGCGACGCGACTGGGGCAAAGGCTTGACGATAGCGGCCTTGGGTGGCGCGATCAAGTGGGCGCCCGGTCTCCGCCGTCTGTGGGCGGGGCTGGCGTCGTGAGGGGCCGTCAATCCCTGTTACCGGACCGCGTCCATGATCGCAGGACGCTCCCCCTGTGTGATGGCGCTCGTCGTGGTTGATGATGAGGATGGGGAAGAGGATGCGTGGACCATCGCGGAGGTGGACCCCGCGGCGGCGAGGATGTGGTCGAGGGGATGGCGGGCGATGGCGCTGCGGATGTTGCCGTTCTCGTCTTCAACGCGGAGGTGATCGAAGGTCTCGTCGAGGATCCTGCGGACGATGGGGTTCTGGCGGGCCGTGCGAGCTTCGTTGGCCTTGCGCTGGCGATGCGGACGTTCGAGCAGGGCCCGGTGGGCTTGCCCCAGGGGCAGGACACCACCCCCTACCCGAGGTGTCGTGTGCGTGACCATCGAGTGCGGACCATTCCCGCGGGCACGGGGAAGGGAGTGCTTTGACGAGGGCGCGCTGCGGCCGTGGCCTGGCCACGCGGGAGCCAATCCGCTGAGAGCCCGCGATGGACCAGTCACGAACGGCCCCTCCCAGCGGTGGCAGGCATTCCCAGGTACGGCGTGGCTCCATCGAGCAGACCGGAGACGTCTCGCGAGGCATCTCGCGGGGCCTCTCGGGCGCCTCGCGGCCCGGGCGCGAGACCGCGGGATGGCCGGCGGCGTCGACATCCACCATGATGGCCTCCCTGCCGACAGCATGGGTCACTGCGGTCTTCGCTCGCCACGCCCCGAGAGGGCGCGTAGGAATCACTCTCGAGCAGGGCCAGCGCTTCGCTCGCCGATCACCCGAGTGCCGGGTCATAGACGACGAAGAGCTCCTGCCCGCGGTCTGGGCTGCACCGCCGCTCGTCGGGGCTGTCTACGGCGCAGGAGACTGACAGCCCGCGTGAAACCAGCGCGGGGTCGCCTGTCACCACTCCCCTTGAATCTTCCGACTCTACGCGGCCGATACCGGCGAACCGGTGCTGTGGTCGTAGCAGGATGCGCGGAACATACTCGGTCACGCCATGCACCGCGAACGCCGGAGCCGCCTGGAACTTCCGGACACAGTCCTACCGGTACCAGCGAATGGTGCCGCCGATACTCGTGCCGTACCCCGAGAGGTAGGACCCGCTGCACGTCCCCCAGCCGAGGGACAGAGTCACGCTCTGGGACACGTTGCCCGTGTCGCGGCACCACAGCGAACCACCGCCCGGGATGAGTACCCCCGAGAGGCCGCAGGACTGACCCTGGGCACCCGTCCCGCCCGTCGCCCAGACGAGGGCGTGCGTCGCGCCGGCCGGCACGGTGAAGGAGCTCGACCAGCCGCCATTGCCGCTGCACCCCGAGATGCTCGTCGATGCCACGAGGACCCCCGGGAAGCGCACGCCGGTGGCGAGCGCGGGTTCTCCGACGCAGCCATTGCAGGCCACGCTGCCGCCGATGGCCACGTCCCCTGCCACGGACAGGTCGCCGGTCGCCTTCACGACCTGCGACGAGAGGTAATCGAAAGAGAGGGACCATGATTGGAGAGTCCCGTCGTCGCCGGGCGGCAGCTCGTCCTTGACCCCGAGCGTCCACTCGCCCGCCGGGTTCGTGCCGACCCACTGTTCCAGGGAGCCGGACGCCGGCGTGAGCTCCGTCGGCCAGGTGCCCGACAGGCCGCCCGGCGTGCCGGGACCGAGCGCGTGGAGCGTCACGGGAGTGCCGAGCCCGGCCGGCGGAGTCAATACGACGACGAGCTGCTGCGGCTGCGGGTGCGCGATGTTCACGGTCACGGAGAAGGTCGTCGTCACCCCGAGGTCCGGCACCTGGAGCTTCGACACCGTCGGATCGAACCAGAACCCGGGCACCGTCTTGGGCGTGTCGGTGCTCGTGGCCGTGATCGCGAAGTGGTTCGTCAACGTTCCGTTCGACACCTCGTCGAGGCCGTCGTGCGGAAGGTCGCCGGGTCCTGGCGCGCTGGCAGCGATGGCCGCCTTCACGTCGTCGCCGAGCGCCCCCATCGGCACGCACCCCTGGCAGTCGAGCCCAGCCGCGGTGTCGGCGGAGAGCGCGTGCAGCGCAGAGCCCCCGTGGACATCGCCGGCCGCGGCGGGGAACCCGAGAGCGCCCGCATTCACGCACTCGGAGCACGCGAGCCCGGCGGCCTCCCCCGCGGTGGCGGCGTGCAGCGCATAGGCGGAGGACCCGAGGCGCCGTCGCGGCAGCTCCGGCTCCCCCTCGACGCGAACGCCGAGCCAGAGCTCGGGCGCGGCGGCAAAGATCTGCGGATCGAGCGGAACGTGCGTCCCGAGCAGCACCGTGAACACCCCGCCCTGGACAGCGACGCACGGGTCGGGGACCAGCGCGCAGCTCTCGCCCCCGGGCGGCCAGGTCTCGCTCCACACGGGCGCGGCGTCCCCCTCCGCCCCATACAGCGCGAACGTCATCGCGAACGTGCCCTGCGACACGACGAGGCCCGCGTTGTCGCGCAGCACCCCCTGAATCGGCATGAACGGCGGGGGCACGGACCACGCGGGCCCGGCGAGGAGCGCTGCCGCGAGGGCGGCGCAAACGGCGAACGTCTGTCGGTGGTGCCACATGGCCCGAGCCTACCCCACTCCGCCACGCCCTGGAAAGGGCCGTCTTCTGGACCCGGCCCGAGGCGGCGGGCGCAGCGACAGCAACACGGCGGAGCATCCTGCGATGCCTCAGTTGACAGGCTCGGGCTTCGGCGGTTTGATCCCACGGGTTTGCCGGCGCTCCATGGTGGGGCCCCGGCCCGGGAGCTGCCATATGTCACGAGAGTTCGAGGTGATCCTGACCTTCGCGGTGCGAAGCGGCGCCAGCGATGTCCATCTGAAGTGCGACCGGCCGCCCATCTTCCGCCGCCATGGTGCGCTGCTGACCCAGGGTCCCCGCCTTGACGAGGCGATGATCCAGCGCTTGGTGGAGGCCATCCTCAAGCCCCACCAGGTGGAGCACCTGCGGGTCCATGGCGAGGTGGACGCGTCCTACTGCCACCCGGAGATCGGCCGCTTCCGCGCCAACGTCTTCCACCAGCGCGGCACCCTCGGCGCCGTCCTCCGCGTCGTGAAGCCCGACGTGCCGCGCATCGGCGCCCTACAGCTCCCGCCGGTGGTCGAGCGGCTCGCCGCCGAGCGGCGGGGCCTCCTCCTGGTGACGGGGGCGACCGGGTCGGGCAAGTCCACCACCATGGCGGCCATCGTCCAGCACATCAACGAGACCCGCGCGGCGCACGTCGTCACCATCGAGGACCCCATCGAGTTCCACTTCGCGGACGCGAAGAGCGTCGTGAACCAGCGCGAGGTGGGGGCGGACACCCATGGCTTTGCGAGCGCGCTGCGGGCTGCGCTGCGCCAGGACCCGGACGTGATCCTGGTCGGCGAGATGCGGGACCTGCCGACCATCGAGACGGCCCTCCACGCGGCGGAGACCGGCCACCTCGTGATCAGCACGCTGCACACCATCGACGCCGTGGAGACGGTCAATCGGGTGGTCGCCGTGTTCCCCACGGAGCAGCAGCGGCTGGTGCGTTCCCAGCTTGCGTCCATGTTACGGGGCGTGATCTCGCAGCGCCTCGTCCCTCGCAAGGACGACCAGGGTCGCGTCCCCGCGTGCGAGGTCCTCGTCAGCACCCAGCTCGTCCGTGACCTCATCGAGGACCCGGACCGCACCCCCGAGCTGCGCGACGCCATCGCCGGTGGGGGCGCTACCTACGGCATGCAGACCTTCGACCAGTCTCTCATGGCGCTCATGCGGCAGGGGCTGATCACCTATGAGGAGGCCCTCGCCCAGAGCACCACCCCCTCGGACTTCGCGCTGCGGGCGAGCGGTATCGCGTAGTGGACGTGCAAGGCGAGAGCTTAGGAGCCGCTTCACAATTACCGGCGCCATTCGGCTGCCGCTACATCCCGCAGCCAGCCCAGCGAGACCTTGACAGGACACCACTGCCTGCGGTCTCGCCGAACTGCCTGCGGTGCGCATCAACCTCCTCGATGGATCCGGAAATTGTGAAGCGGCTCCTTACGCGGTTCGGACTGGCGGGGACGCCATGACTCCGGACTCAGAAGGCGAGGCGGGCGCCCACCTTCAACTCCAGAGGCACGACCCGGCCGCCGAACTCCCCCCCCTCAGTCAGAAACGTGTCCAGCTCGGCGATGAGGCCGAGCGGTGGGATCAGCGGTATGTCCAATCCCACGCCCAACAGAAACCCCCAATCGAACCCGTTGGTTGCCGTCAGGTTGAATGCCGCGCGCCCGTAGACGGGGACTGGTGGTGTCACTCGGACCCCTGGCCGAAACATGAGATCCCGGCCACCAGACTCAAGCTCCTCGAGCGTGGCGTAGATTCCGAGGTCCAACTTGATCCAATCCCAGCCCAGCGAGGGCACGAGCTCGAGGCTGAACGGGCCGCGGAGTGGCTCTCTCTCGACGACGTAGAGACTCTCTCCGACGGTCAACGACACCCCAGCCCCTGCTTGTGCAGGGCTCGATCCTGCCAAGGCGATCATGAAGACTATCGCGGCTATTCTCCTGGTCATGAGCCTCTCTCCCTTTCCCCCAAGGCCATCGGAACACCAACTATTGCAGCACGCGCCGTATTCCATCACGGTGGTGAGACGTATTGTTACCGGACCGCGTCCCTGATGGTATGACGGTCCGCCTGTGTGATGGTGCT
>BTVJ01000098.1:0-26098 GCA_045863395.1 Myxococcales bacterium | reverse complement strand
CAGCGAGCTCGTCGGGCGTGGGAGGTCTGTCCTGTGGCAGTCGCGCGAGGGCCCGGCGCACGGCGACCGCGTCAGCGGCGAGGCGCATGGCGTCCGCGAGCCTCCGGGCAGCGTAGTGGAGCTGCGCGGCCGAGAGGAGCAGCGCGCCGCGCCCGGCCGTCGCGGCGCCCGAGCTCCCAGCTTCGAGGATCTCCGAGCCCTCTCGGGCGCCGGCCGCACCGTGCAGGATCCACGGGGTGACCACCGCAGCTTCCCACTCCGGGAGCAGCGCCCGGTACGGCCACGCCAACGCCTCCAGCTCCTGCGCCGAGGCGCCCGCCGCCGCCTGGAGCCTCCAGAATGCCTGCTGCGCCAGCCGGAGCGGCGCCGCGTCCCAGGGGCGGCGCCCACTCGCGTCCTTGTCACCGGGGCGGGCCTCCGGCGGATCATCACCCAGCCCCAGGATCGCCGCCCGGGTCCGGTCGGCCAGCAGGCGCGCCACCTCGGCCCGCGCCTCCGCCCAGGCGGGCTCGAGACCACCCCCGTCCAGGTGCTCCTGGAGGGACCGGTGCGCGAGGCTCCGGCAGACCGCATGTCGCGAGTCACGCGCCGCGTCCGGCGCCACCACCAGCGCCGCCCGGACCTCCGCCGGGTCCTCTGCTTGCAGGGAGACCGGGCCCCGTACCAGGAAGCCTCGCAGATCCGACAGCACTGGCTCGAACCAGTCCACCCAGCCCTCGGGGGCCTCGGCGCCGGGGGACGCGTCCAGGCGCCACAGCCACGCCAGCGTGGGGTCGTTGACCGGCATGCCCACGGCGGACAGGGTGAGCAGCGTGCGGCGGAGGCACTTCACGTAGCCCGGCGCGCCGCCCATGCGGTCCTCCAGCCACGCGAAGTAGCGGCCGTAGAACGCGTCGGGCGCCGGCCACTCCGCCGGTGACGCGCCGCTCAGGAAGCCGGCCTCCAGCCCCTGCGCGTAGTGGTACACCCACAAGAAGCGCCCGTCCGCACGCGCGGCGACGTCCGCCCGACGCTCGGGGGGCACCCCCGGGTGGTGCTTCGCCAGGTAGCCGTCGAGGAGCGCCCGCCCGGCAGGGGCGTCGAGCCACCGCTGCACGTCGACCCGCGCCGCGTCCGGGAGGCCCGTCACCACCGGGCGCAGCCACGCCGCCACCTCCCGCGGCGAGCGGTAGCCGAGGACGACCGTGAAGGCGTCTGCGCCAGCCCCGTCGAGGGGCGGCAGCAGGGACGCGCCATCGGTGCCCCCCGCGTGCCACTCGTCCAGGCCGTCCAGGATCAGCGCGAAGCGTCGCCCCGGGTTGGCCGCCGCCAGCGCCCGCCACCAGCGGGCCAGCGCGGCGGCGTCCCCCTGTGCCAGCAGGACCGCCTCGTCGAAGCACACCTCCCGCTGGTCCATCACGACGCCCCGGAGGCGCTGCGGCTGGCGCTCCAGCCCCTCCTGCACCCGGCGCGGGAGCCGCGTCGCGTCCATGGCGCCCGTCGCGCCGGCCGCCACCCGCACCACCGCCCAGCGCTCCTGGACGAGCGCGCGTTCGACCGCCAGACCGAGCACCGTCTTGCCCGCCCCGGCCGCCCCGGTGATGCCCACGCGCCGGTGGCCGGCCTCCACCGCGCCGAGCACCTGCTCCAGCAGCGCGTCGGTCTTGACGATGTGGCGCTCCTCGCGCCCGGACGACGGCGCACCGCCCCACGTGGGCCCGAACAGCGACGGCGGCAGCGTCAGGGCCGCGCGCGCGGCCGCGGCGAGCGCTTGGTGGCGCTCCGGCAGGGGGAGCCTCTTCGACTCGCCCCCGGCGACGTCCACCACGTCCAGCGAGGAGCCCTTCGCGCGGTCCCACAGGTAGAGGGGGCGCGGGCCGCCGCGCCACGCCACCGGCTCCGGGCACGGCTCCAGCGCCGGGCCCCCCGCCCACGCCGCCGCCTCCACGGCGCTCGGCCACCCGAGGGCGCGCAACGCCACGGACGCCCGATCCAGCCAGCCGCTGGCTCGCTCCAGCACGGCGAGCAGCGCCGGCAGCGGGGACCCGGCCCCCGGCGCCATGGCCCTGCGCCAACGGTCCCGGTCGGTGAGCCGCTCATCGAAGAGCGCCGCGTAGGCGTCCGCGTCCCCGACGAAGCCGTGGGCGAAACGGTGATTGCGCCACTCCCACAGCGCGTGGAGCGCCTCGCGCAGCCCTTTGTCCGCCGCCAGCGCGCCGTGCCACGCCCCAGCCAGCGAGTCGCCCCCCAACACCGGGGCCAACGCCGCGAGCGGCCTCGCGATGCCCTGCGGACCCACTGCCGCCACATGGCAGGCCCCACCGAAGGTGAAGGCGCCGCTCGTCGCCGAAGAAAGCACCGCGTCCACGGCCTCCCGCTCCGCGTCCGGGAGCTGGGCGAGGGACTCCACCGCCGGCACCCACTCGATGACCTCGTGCAGGAGCGTGCACCACGCCACCCGCACGATCCCTTCGGCCACCTCCCGCACCTTCACGAAGGCGAGGCCCGGCATCCCGCGCCGCAACGCGTCGTCCAGGTGCTGGAGCGGCAGCTCCACCGGCAGCGGCCACTCCCCTCCCCTGCCCTCGGCCAGGATCCTCGCCACCGCCTCGTGGGCGTCTGCGTATGCTGCTGTCATCACTGCCTCCCTCTCGGGCTCGTGGGCCGGCTGCTCTGCGCCCGGCCCGTCATCATGCCGTCATTTCATGTGGTAGCGACCCTGGCACGCTCTGAGCGGGCGCGTCAACCGGCGGTGAATCCCGATGGCGGATCGGACGAACCGGCCCCACCACCGCGGCTCGACGTCCCCCCCGTGGGCGCAATTCCGTCTCCGCCAGCGGGGAGCCTGGAGTCTGGAGCCACGCCGTTCGTCGAGCGGGCCGGCGTCGACGGCAGCTCCAAGGGGCGGCGGAGATACCACCAGAAGAACAGTCCCAGGGTCACCGAGGCAGCCACCGCCAGACCGATGACCACCCGGATGTCCCACTGCGGGAGAGTCTGAAGCTCCATCCCAAACACACTGGCCACCAGCACGAAGGGAAGCGTCAACCCGCCCGCGACCGCCACCAGGCCCTGGACGCGGCGGTCCCGCAGCTCGCCGAGCTTCCAGTGGCGCTCGCGCTCGTCGAGGTCCTGCTGGCGCTGGCGCTTCAGCCGCGCCTCGCCTTCGAGACGCCTCGCCTCATCGGCCGCACGCTCGGCCTCACGCCTTCGAGCGTCGGCGTCACGCTCCCGCTGCTCCATCTGGAGACGCTCGGCCTGGGCCACCGCCTCCTCGTGCTGCCGAATCTCCTGCAGCTCGTGGTACGTCGCCTCCACCAGGGAGACCACCTCGCGCAGGTCGTCGCGCACCGCGGCCTGCATCTCCTTGACGCCATAGACGCTGTTCAGCGCGTCGAAGAAGTCGTCGTAGTCCGTGATGGCGCCCGTGTCATCGGGGGTCATGCTCAGCGTGTACTGGACCATGTCCACCGCAAGGGTCCGCAGCGCGTCCCGCGCCGCGCGCACGTTGTCCGCATGGGCGGCGTCCGCTCCGCCGGCCGGGCGCTTGAGACGGAGCACCGCCGCGACCTGGGCCGCGACCAGCTCCTCCAGCCGCGACAGGGCTCCGCGCTCGGCCTGGACCAACAGCGCCAGGACCAGATAGACCCCGCGCGTGAAGCGCAGCGGCCAGTCCAGGGTCTCGAAGGGAGCGTTGGCGTCATCCGTGACCCACGAGAGGCTCGCGGTCCCCTCGCGGGCCACGCCCATCATGCGGTTGGCGCGGGGCACCAGGACCACGTCGCGCCCCGGGTCCGACGGGGGCGCATACTCCGCGTCGTAGCCCCGCCGCAGGTGGAACAGGAGCTCGGTCGCCAGACCCGGATCTGGAGCCCCGTCGAGCACCACCGCGGTCTGGTGGAAGGCGTACCGGCTCCGGCCGAGGCGCCGCTTGCCTTCACCCTCTGGGTCGCCGGGGAGCATGAGGAGCCAGGTCGCGGCCGTGCGCAGGTCGACGCAGGCACTCCCGTAGAGCGCGGCCACCAGCTCGGGCCCGAGCGCGTCGACGTGCTCCGGCGCGCCGGGGTCCAGGTGCGGCGGCGCAGACCCGTCGGGGAGAGGAGCGGGCGCCCCATCGAGCCGCCACCCGGGCGTGCCGTCCTCCGCGACCACCGTGCGCGCCACGTGGACCAGGTGGCGGAGGCGCGTCGCGGGGAGACGCTGCGCTCCCCTCGGTTGCCAGTCGAGGCGGAAGAGCAGCGCCCCGACCCCGATGGGGAAGACGACCAGCTCCACACCCTCGACCAGTGGCCGCGCCGCCGGAGCGGCCTTCTTGCCGTCCGTCAGCACCGCCTTCGAGAACAGCACCTGTCGGGCGTCGGCGTGCAGCTCGAGCCACCGCATGGACGGCCCCTCCGACTCTGGGACGCCCGGGGCCGCATCCGCCCCCTGCGTCAGGCCCAGCATGGCGCGAATGGACCCGGACAGCTCGTGGACCTGCTCGGCGCGCTTGCCGATGTCGACTCCCTGCCACACCGGGCAGGGCTCCCTGTCGGCGCGCCGCTTGGGCAGCCGGCGCGAGAGCGCCAGGTCCGCCCACTCGGCGACGGTCCGCGCAGACGCGTCCCACTGGAAGGCGAACACCAGGGTGGTGCGCGCCGCGATGACGTCTGGCTCTGCCATGAGTCGTCCTCCGAAGGTGGTGCCCGCGTCCCGGAGATTCACTCCAGGCTCAGAGAGAGGGGAGTCGCGGGCCGCCCCGATCTGACACGGCCCCGCGGTCAGGTCCTGAGGTCTCCCTCCTGGCGGTCCCCTCCTGGGTGCTGGCAGTGCGGACCGTATCGCAGGACGCCGCAGATGTCACGCACGAACTCTACTGGTCTCGGGGAGGTGAGACGAGTCGGGGACCGGACGGAGTCGATGAGGCAGCCACACCGCGACGTGACACACGCTGGCACGTGGCGGTGTGATTGCCCGCAGAGGTAGGGCGACCCGCCCGGGCGCAACCTGCCTACAAGGATGCGTGGTCCTGCCGGCGTCGTCGAAGGACCCCAAGGATCAGCAGGAGGGCCCAGACAGAGGCCGCCGGACCGCCCGCGCTGCACCCGCCGTCCGCGGAGCCGTCCGCCGGGACGCCGACCGTGAGACCGCCGGTGGGACCCAACGTGGCGTCGGCTTCGGCGGCGATGCACGGCCCCGCGTGTGCGACGGTCGCACCGGCGCAAGCGGCGAGACACTCGGAGCCCCAGGTGACTCCATCCGCACCGCAGACCAGCTCACCGCCCGGCGGGCAGACGCAGGCGGAGGCGCACCGGCCGTCCTCGCACGCGCCTTCACAGGTGCCGCAGCTCCCGCCGCAGCCGTCGTCGCCGCAGTCTCGCCCTGAGCACGCCGGCTTGCAGACGACGCAGGCGCCTGTCTCGGGGTCGCAGGTTCCGGCGGCGCAGGTGACGCTGGGGCCGGCCACGCAGGTCCCCTCGACGCAGAGTGGCGTGCCGCTGCACAGGTCACCGTCGTCCTCACAGTCACCGTCCGTGGCGCATCCGCAGTCCATGGCGAGGTTGGAGCAGGCCCCGGTGAGGCCGTCGCACAGGTCCAGGGTGCACGCCACGCCGTCGTCACACGTGCGAGGCGCCGAGGTGCAGACTCCCCCAGCGCATCCGTCGTCCGTGCATGGATTGCCGTCATCGCACGCCTTGGAGGTGAACACACACGCGCCGGTGACGCACCCATCGTCCGTACACGAGTCGCCGTCGTCGCAGCCACCGCAGCTCCCGCCGCACCCGTCGTCTCCGCAGACTCCGTCGCACTGGGGAACACAGCCCACACAGGCGCCGGAGGCCGGGTCGCAGGCAGTCCCGGCCGGGCACACCACCGCGGTCCCGGGGACGGCGACACAGACATGGTCGATGCATGCCTGGGAGTCTCCGCAGAGCCCTCCGCCACAGTCGGCGGCGCTGGTGCAGGCGCAGCCCTTCGGCAGGTGGACGCAGGCGCCGGACGCCCCCTCGCACACCCCGACGGTGCAGGGGTCCCCGTCGTCGCACTTCTTCGGCGTGTGGACACAGCCTGCCGCCGGGTCGCACGCGTCGTCCGTGCACGGGTTGCCGTCGCCGCAGACCAGCGGCGCCGTCAGGCACTTGCCCTCCACACAGGCGCTCGTGGCGCAGGGCGAGCCGGTGCAGGCGCCGCAGCTCCCACCGCAGCCGTCGTCCCCGCACGCCTTGCCCGCGCACGATGGCGTGCAGGTGCAGAGCCCGGTCTGCGGCGCACAGGACGTTCCCCCCGCGCACGTCACCACCGTCGCGGGGTCCGTCACGCACTGGCCCGCCTTGCACAGGAGCGAGCCATTGCACAGGTCGCCGTCGTTGGGGCAGTCGGCGTCCACGGTGCACGTGCAGACACCGGACCAGACGCTCTGGCAGACTCCGCCCACGCACAGGTCCTTGGTACACACGTCGTTGTCGTCGCAGACCAGGGCGTCGTGTGTGCAGGCGCCAGTCTTCGGGTCACAGCCGTCGGTGGTGCAGGGGTTGCCGTCCGAGCAGTCCACGGGCAGAGACACGCACTGCCCCGCCTGACAGGCCGCCGGTGCGCAGGGATCGCCGGCGCAGGTCCCGCAGGAGCCCCCGCAGCCATCGCCGCCGCACGCCTTGCCCGCGCAGTCAGGCACGCAGACCGCGCAGGTCCCGGTGGCGGGGTTGCAGGGGAGGTTCGCCGGGCACGCGACCGGTGAGCCGGCCAGGCAGCCGAGCGCCGGAGCGCAGGTCTCGACGCCGTTACACGCGTTGCCGTCGTCGCACACCAGCGGCTTCCCGGCCTTGCAGCCGCTGCTCGCGTCGCAGGTCTCGACGCCGTTGCATGCGTTCCCGTCGTCGCAGAGCAGAGGCGACCCGGCCAGGCACACCCCTCCGGTGCAGGTCTCGACACCGTTGCAGGCGTCTCCGTCGTTGCACTGCCCGGAGCACGCGCTCCACTCCTGCCACCCGCAGGCGCCGGAGCAGGCGCGAACCCGCGAGCCGCAGTCTCCGCAGGAGCCCTTCTCGGTCTCTCCCGGTGAGCACACACCCTCACCGGAGCACGCGCCCCAGGCCGCCCAGGTGCACGAGTCCGCCGAGCACTGGCGCGTCCTCATGCCGCAGTCTCCGCACGCCTGGGTCTCGCTCTGACCGGGCGAGCAGGTCGCCCCCGTCTCGCAGAGTCCCCACGCTCCCCACCCGCACGTCCCGGCCTGGCACACCCTGGAGCGGGTGCCTTCGCCGCACGCGCCACAGGCCTCCTTCTGGACCTCGCCGGGGACGCAGACACCCGCGCCACCGCAGGTGCCCCACCCGCCCCAATCGCAGGTGGCGTAGTCACACGTGCGGGACTTCTGGCCCTCTCCGCACGTGCCGCACGCCGAGTACTCCGTGGTTCCCGGCGCACAGGGACCCGTCCCGCCGCAGGCGCCGTAGCTCCCCCAGGTGCACGAGTCCGACTTGCAGGTGCGGCTCATGAGACCCTCCCCGCAGAGTCCGCACGCCAGGGTCTCCTGCTGCCCGGGCGAGCACACCCCCTGGTTCACGCAGGACCCCCACGAGCCCCACTGGCACGTCGACGACGAGCACGTCCTCGTCTGCGAGCCTTCACCGCACGACCCACAGGGCTGAGACTGTGACTGCCCCGGAGAGCACACCCCCTGGTTCGCGCAGGACCCGAACGAGCCCCACGTACAGGCCGAAGAGCAGGTGCGCGACTTGGAGCCCTCGCCGCAGCTTCCGCAGGACTGTGACTCTTTGCTCCCCGGCTGGCAGTCGTAGGCCATCTTGGACCCCTCCGGGAACAGGTTTCGGAATGTCGTCGTGGCCTTGTCGAACACGTCGTCGAAGGAGAGGCCGTAGCAGTCCTTGAACACCCACTCCAGGTCGAACTTCCTGCGCTGGGTGCCCTCGACCTTCCACACCGTGACCTCGCTGGTGGTCTTGAAGGTCGTCCCGTTCGCGCCGATGGTGGGCCCGAGCGGGATCGCGTCCACCTTGGAGTCCGCCATTTCGCACACGTTGGAGAACGAGAGTCCGAGCGCGTTGAAGTGGGTCTCGTTCTGGATCCACCAGCGCTTGCCGCGGAGCATGTAGTAGATGGCCGCCGTCGAGGTCTTCTTGATCAGCGTGCCGTCCGCCGTCGGGCACGTCCCCGAAGACCCGAACGTGCCACCGAAGGACCGCGCCGCGAAGAAGGTGTTCTTGGAGGTGGAATCGTAGTAGTGCTGGAGCGTCCGGGCCACATACGTCGTGGGGTACGGGTCGTTGATCGGGTAGGAGCTCGGGACCCCGCTCGGCCCCGTGCGCCCCGTCACCACCACCCAGTGCTCGGCGATGTCCGCGGTCGTCGGCGTGAAGTCCACCTTCACCACGACCATGCGGCCCGCGGCGAGCTGCGCGTCCAGGTAGGCCCAGTCGTTCCAGGTTCCGCTGGACCCCACGTAGACGAGGCCACCCGCGCCGTCGTAGGCGGCAGCTTTGGCCCAGTCCGTCAGACAGCCCTCAGCGTAGCCGCCGTTGTTCGTCATCCAGGTGTTGAGCGCCCCGGGATCCACCCCGGACGCCACGCTGGTCTCCGCGGTGTGGAGCATCGCCATGCAGGTCACGACGCACCCGTGAGATCCGATGGTCAGCCCCGAGCACGTCCCGAGCTTGTTCGACTTCCACTTGGCGTCATTCTGGCTGTACCAGGCGACGCTCTGCGCCATCGCCAGCCGCGGCATCAGAACCCCGAGCACCACGACCGCCCCCAGCCACCACACCGAGCGTCCCCGCCCGGCCCCGATCCCTACGAACCTCGACATGGTCTCCCTCACACGTCTGCGAACACGATGCGCCGGCGACCTCACGAAGCCTTCGGCCCCACCTCGGACGCCGGCCCGGTGCAGCGACATGCCGCACACCGCTGGACAGGGCCATGCCCACGTCCAGCCCACAGGGCCGGAGAACCTCTCGGCGGAAGGCTCTGACAGGAAGATTCGCGAAGCCCTCACGGTGCGGGCAGGCCGCCCAGGTCGAGAACCGACATGACTGCGCGTGAGAGAGCTGGCGTTCCCGGCACTCGCCGTCCATCATTGGGGACGAACGCAGAGGAGGACCACAGACCATGTCCATCGACGAGCTGCTCGACAAGGCAGATGAAGCCCTCGAAGGCGGAGACCGCCCGCTCGCGCTCAAGCTGGTCCTCGACGCGGCGGCCATCGCGCCGGTCGCCGACGAGGTCCACGCACGGCTGGCCGCGCTGGTGGAGGATCACCCCTGGCGCCACGATGCCCCAGGCCCTCTGGTCATACCGGGCGGCAGTCGGGCGCTGATCTGGCTGCGGCTCCACGCGCCCCCACCCTGGTGGGGCGTCCTCTATGCCCTGGAACCGGCGGGAGTCCGCGACCCGTCACTCCTCGAGGCCGCAGGATCCTCCCACACCTACTGCGAGGTGACCGGCGAGGTGCGCTGGCTCGGGACCGCCGCTGAGATCGGCTCGTCCGCGCCCGACGTCCCCACCGCCAACTCTCACGACGTCATCACCTGGGAGACGCCCACCTGCCACAGGGTGGGCCCTGCCCTGGTCGTGGAGCAGGAGTCGTACCTCAACGACGGCCGGGGCAACCGGGGCACCGAGACCATCCAGCTCGCCGTCTACCGCGTCCGCGGCGACCTCTTCCATGCTCGCAAGACGCGCTACTACTTCGGACGCTCTTCCTGACGCGCCATCGGCGGCTGGAGAACGCACCCCAAGAGTCCGCGGGCGGCCCGCACCGCTACCGATAGGTGAAGGGCAGAGCGAGCAGCGACGACGAGGCCTCCGGGGAATCCAGCGCAGCGCCGATGACGTCCAAGCGCGGCGCCGCCTCCGGCCACTCCTCGCGCACTCGACCGATCAGCCCTCGCGCCCTCTCTGCGTATCGCCCAGGGACGACACGCTCCGACTCCACCGCGATGGCCGCGCCGATGAGCCGGATGACGCGCCCATGGTCCGGTGCACACGCCACCTCCAGCGCCGCATCGAGCCACTCCGCGGCGACCGACTCGCCCAGCCCTGCGCGGGCGACCAACAGACCCCTGTAGAGATGGATGAGCTCCCAGGGGTGCTGGAGCGCGCCCCGCTTCCATGCGGTCCGCTCCGCGAGATACACCTCGGAGACGGAGCGGAGGACGTCGTCCGGGGGTCCTGCACACGCTCGAAGCAGGACATGGTGACGGTAGTCTGCCGCCGACCCGCCGGCATCCTGCGCAAAAGACCGGGCGGCGGCGTCGAGGGGCCCAAGCAGCTCGGACAAGCGCTCCCGCCACCCGTCCAGCGGCGCGTCCATGGCGTTGATCGCCCGGTAGCTGCGGGTCTGTGCAAGCTCGCCCGCACGCTCGACGTCGGGAAGGTCCGCCGCCTCGAACTGCGAGATCGCCTGGACGAAGCGGGCATCCGCCTCATCGGCCTCGCCCAAGATGGCCAGGTACTGGCCCGCGCTGCTCAGGGCGCGCCCCCGGCTCCGCGGGCTCAACGCCCCGAACGCCGGGTCTCCAAGGACATCGTTGGCGACCCTCAGCGCCCGCTCAAATTCGAGGCGGTCCGCGTGATAGACCGCCACGTTGAGATCGGCGAAGCACACGTCCTCGCGGTGGGCGTCCGCAGCCGCGCGCCGAAGCCCGGACCGGTAGGCCTCCACGTGGACTCGCGCCCGCTCCGGCGCACCGGAGTGGTTCGCCTCCTGGATGGCGACAGCTCGCGCCAGGAGCTGAACTCCGACGGAGACACCGGGAGCATCGAACGGGAGGACCTGCTCCCACGCTCGGCAGGTTCGACGGAGCCGCGCCAGGTCGCGGTCCTTGGCACGAAACCGCTCGTCCAGCTCACGCGCGACGGCACGCGCCAGCGCGTCGTCGCGTCGCACCTGCGTCCCGATGAGGCCAAGGACCTCGTCCCCCAGGTTGCCGCTCGCAAGCCCGAAGAAGTCCACGATGGCCTCGGCGCGCCCACTCACCCTCCCCTGCCCCGGTGGGGTCTCGTCGCTCCACACGGCCTGCAGCGCAGGAAGGAGACTGAGCGACAGCTCCGCATAGAGGGGGAGGCGGCGCAGATCATCCCGTCGGGTGCGCCCCTTCCCAGCCGGGTGGAACGGGTTTGCGAGCAGGTCAGCCAGAGGGATGAGCCCCGCACGACCATCACACCACCCCACGTGGTCGACGTGCCAGCGGCTGGCGCCACCACGCGCTCCATCGAGCCGCCCGCGGACATAGTCTGTCCAGACGTCGCCGGCGTTGTGGGGGGCGTGCTGGTCGAGATAGACGCGCACGGATCGGTGGCCACGGGTCACCGGCTCCCAACGGTCCAGCAGAATCAGCAATAGCTCGATGGCCCGCACCACCAGCTCATCGTGTTGCGCCTGGGCCCTACCGGTCACCGCTGTAATCGGAAACACGAACGGGCGCAGCTCCTTGTTTCCGAGGACCGCAGTCAGCCGCTCGTCCGCGGTCTTGGGACTGTTTCGCCACAGGTGATCTGCCGTTGGCGGAAGGCCGAAGGCCCCCGGCCCATGGAGAGCTCCTGGAGCGGGAAAGCCGTCGACCGCCACCCCAGCGATGACCCCCTGCGTACTGCAATCAGGGTCCCAGACCTCGTCCATGTAGATGGTCAGCTCCCGCGACCGATTCGGCCGCGGCGTGCGCTTCGGCGCGGGACCCGGAGCGGGCCTCGCCACAGAGCGCCTCGGTGTGGCGGCGTTTGCGACAACGGGCCTCGGTGACGCGTCCTGCGGCGGCCGCTTCGGAGGTCTGGGGTACTGGACGCCAGTGATCCGCTCGAACAATGCCTGAAGCGTCGTCTTCCAGGCGGGGTCGGCGACTCTGTGGAGCAGCTCCCACAGGTAGGGTCTCTGCCCCTTCTTCTGCGCCTTCGAGCCATTTGCGCGGTGGATCCCGACCGCCGATCCCGCCAACTGGAGCGCCTGCTCCAACTCTGGACTGGCCACCCAGTCCGGTGCCGGCGCCTCGGGCGGGAGCGCGCCCAATGCCTCGAGCCGCTTCAAGCTGTCCCGGACGCCTGCGTGAGGTTGGCCGCTACGTGTCGTCTCGCCGAGGCGCCGCAGCAGGGTGAGCGTCTCGTCGGCCAGCTCCTTGCTCTCGGGTTCTGCCACCGTCCGTCTCCCGGTCGATCATGAGGCCCCATGATGCGAGAGCACCCCACGGCTCGTCAACGGGAGAGCGGAACCAGCAGCTACCAGGATGCCTGCGGGTCCATCGGCGCGACGCGCAGCCCGCTCCCGCGGCGCCCCCGTGGACGCACGGCGACCCGCCACATCGCCCCGCGGCGTCGTCCTGAGGTGCAGCGCCGCTCTCGTGTCAGAAGCCCCGGCCTCCCGTCTCTCATGCCCTGTGGCCCGATGAAGCGGGGCTGCACGCAGCGCCAAGAGGGAGGCCCATGGCCAGCACGTTCGCCACCATGATCGCCGACGCAAGGGCACATCGCACGCGCGCCGTCCTCGTGATCGGAGCGCTCCTCGCCCTCGCCTCGGCCCAGGCCGCGGCCAGCACCCCCAAGAAGCTCCCGCCCGCCCGCGGCGTCGACTACTTCGTCCTCCTCGACGTGTCCGGGTCCATGCAGGCAAACGACCCGTCCCGGGTGACCGTGCTGTCGACCCTGCTCCTGGGGGCGCTCCTCGGGCCGGACGACCGGGTCCTCGTCGCCAAGCACGCGGACGCCTCGGTCGTCATTCCCCTCGGAAAGACCCCGGATCTCAAGGCGCTCCGGCCTATCGCTGCATACAGCGAGGGGACTGACTGCCGGGCCGGGTTCCGGGTCATGAAGCCGGCCATGGACGCAGCCCACGCCAAGTCTCCCAAACGACCCCAGGTCGTGGTCGTCCTCGGAGATGGAGACTGCGCCGCGGGGAGCGACTACGCTACCGAGCTGCAGGCTCTCTCAACCGGTCGCTCCTCGCCCATCCCGTCCGTGTTCATCGCCCTCGGTGCCGGGTCCCAGCAGAGCTTCCAGCAGGTGCAGTCGGCCGTCTCGGCCGGGACCATCGTCTCCTTCCCCGTCGCCCTGGGCACGAGCGACCCCCTCGCGACTGGGACGGCATCGGGCGAGACACTGCTGTCGGCCTTCGCGGGGGCGCTCCGCGTCGGGGCGGCCTACAGCGAGGCCGTAGAGGCGACTCCCGAAGTGCCCACGCTCCAGGGCTGCATGACCAGCGCAGAGACGCGCCTGCTCGTGCTGGCTGACCGCGCCTTCACGGTGACGGTGCATGGGGTCGACCCGAAGGGAGCGCCGGACACCGCCGGGTCCGTCACCGCGAAGGAGACCCTGAAGAGCACATACCAGTATTCGAAGTCCTCAAAGGAATATCACTACGCCATCCACCACGTCACCTCGACCGCGGCGCAGCTCCGCGTGGAGGTGTCTCCGCCCGAGGCCGTGTGGCGGGCCCTCTTCGTGCCCGTGCAGCAGTCCGACGCTCGGGACCGCAGCCTCCTCCTGGGGGTCGGAGGCTGTCCGCCCGCCGCGCTGTGGCCCGCCGACCCCGCAAACCCCGACCCCATCGCGGTCGGCGCCGAGCTGTGCTTCCGCACGCACCTGACCGGGCGCTGCGACGAGCGCAATGCCCGGGTGGTGGTGACCGACGCGCGCACGGGCCAGCCCGAGACCACTCTCGCGCTCGGCCGCGTGGGAGCCTCTGGAGTCTTCGACGCCCCGAGCGCCCCCTGGCGCTGCAAGCGCGGAGACTGGTCCGCCCGCGTGGTGGCGGACCACCCCACACGCCAGGGCCAGACCGTCGACCTCTCCCCGGCACGCGACTTCTCCTGCGCCGCGTGCAAGCTGAAGGAGCCACTCGATCTGAAGGCCGCCTTCTCGTGGTGCTGTGAGGAGAGCGCGCGGGTCGTCCGCGTCACCGCCCCGCTGGAGGAGGCCTGCCCGGACAAGTCCGTGGTGGTGCCCCTGCCGGACGGCCCCCACGCCGCGTGCTTCGCCATCGCCCAGGACGGGCCGCCCCGCCAGGACGCGGGCGGCGCCTGGGTCGTCGACCTCGCGGTGAAGTTCCAGCCGGACGCCGACGGCTGCGCGCTGGACCCGGCCATGTCTACGGTGGATCTGCCGATTCCCGCACCCGGGGGACCGCCGGGATCCACCCTGCACCTGACCTTCACCAACCCCTTCGACAAGCTGACGGCCATCGGCGCCCGGGCTGAGGCCCAGCCCTGGGACGCCTGCCCCGCCGCCGGAAACGTGGCACACCTGTCCCTGGTCAACGGGGCGGCGTGCCCCATCTGCCTCGTGGGCTCCCGCGTGGACGTCAAGACCGACGGAGACGCCGAGCAGGTGACCCTCGTCGCGGAGGCGAGCCCCGGGGACGCCCTCGTGGAGCTGGCGCCCCCGATCCTCACGATCCCGGCGGGCGGCACCGTCTCGCTGGCCACTCTCCGCACGGACAGCTCCCTGTGCAGCCTGGACGGAGTCCACGAGGCGGTGGTCACGGTCTTCCCCACGCGCCGCTTCGCCGTGCCCGTCGGCTCGCAGCGCTTCGACTTCCACAAGCCCCTCCTGTCGGACGGCTGGTGGACCTGCCGCGGCGCGGCCGTGGTCGCGACTCTCCTCTTCCTGCTGCTCGGGGCCGCCGCGCTGCTCCTCATCGTGAACACCTACGGGTTCCCCGGCGAGCTGCGAGACATCTCCGTGATCGCCACCGTCGACGAGAAGGGCAAGACCCGCCCCGTCCCGCTGGAGGGTGACTATGCGCCCGGCGCGCGCGCGAGAAACTGGATGCTGACCCGGTGGTTCACGGGCTCGGTGAGGTATGGCCTCTACGTGAAGCCCGCGTCGAAGCACTACCGAGGAGACATCACGTTCCACTTCAAGGATGGCTTCCGCACCAAGCGCAAGCTGCCGATCCAGTCGGTCCGGTCAGTCCCCGAGGGGCTGATGGCCGCCTCTGGCAGCGACGTCCACCCCATGCGGGCCGAGCTCCGCCTGGGCGCGAAGAAGCGGTCCGCGCGGGAGACGTTCGCCGACCTGATTGGTCCGCTGCTGCACCCGATCCGGTGGCACCTCTGGCTCTTCATCCTGGGGTGCCTCGCGCTGCTCATCTACTCCTGGTCCCGCCTTGCGGGCCTCTGCTCCTGACCCTCAAAGGAGGTCTGAACCGTCATGCCGCACACTCACGCGATGGAAGAGGCAGGCCGCGTCCTCGTGAACCCCTACAGCCAGCGGACCTTCCTGGTGGTCGGCGTGGGAGGCTCCGGGGTGAAGACCATCCAGTCATTCAAGAGGGTGCTGGCGCACGCGGCGGGCGTCGCGACTGCCGGCCACGCCGGCGTCGGCGCCCGCTACCTCTACCTGGCCATCGACACCGACGGCGGTGAGCTCAGCAGCAGCGGGCTGGACCTCGATGAGCGGTTCACGCTCGACATCGAGCGCGCCAAGCGGTGGTACGACGCCACGCTGGCCGGTCCACCGAGCCGGGTCCGCGACCAGCTCGAGGCGTGGCTTCCGCGCCAGACCACGGTGAGCGACGGGAGGCTCGTCGTCGGTGCACCGGTCACCATGCTCCAGCTCCCGGGCGCCGGCCAGCGGCGACTCGTGACGCGCATGGCAGTCCACCACGCGCTGGACCACCAGGGCCTCATGGACAGGCTGGAGACCTTCCTCAAGCGCAGAGCCACCGTCTCGGAGGCGGACCCGCAGGCCGGCTACGAGGTCCATGTGGTGTTCGGGCTCGCTGGCGGGACCGGCTCCGGTGGCGCGCTCCACGTGGCCGCCGCGCTCCGCCAGCTCATCGGCAACGACCCGCTGTGCCACGACTTCGTGGGCCACGCCTTCCTGGACACGGCGCTGACCGCCGCCCAGTATGGCGTCAACGCGACGCGGGTGGAGGCCAACTGCTGCGCCGCGCTCATGGAGCTGGAGCACTTCCAGAAGCTCGGCCGCCAGACCGCCACGAAGACCTACCTCGAGCGCTTCGAGGCGGCCGGCGCGGACCCGGCCAAGGGGCAGCTCCCCCTGTGGGCTTCGTCCACCGTCACACACATCTCCCGCGCGCCGTTCAGCTACGTCTACCTCTATGAGCAGACCGGTCGCCAGAGCGGAGTCCAGGCCTATCAGTCTGCCGCAGAGGCCCTGTTTGCAGCTACCTACCAGGGAGTCCACCAGCCGAGCGCCTCCGACCATGCCAACTATCAGCTCCAGCTCAGCCAGGTCTACGGCCCGAAGAGCGGGCTCCCCGGTAGCACGGCGAGCTACGCGGCCCACGGCTCGGCCGTGGTCCACCTGCCGCGAGAAGAGCTGGTGCGCTACCTCTCGACGCTCGTGGTGGGGGACGTGCTGGAGCGCACGTCGCCGCTCCACCTGGAGTTCGCGCGCCTCGCGTCGGACGAGCAAGGCCGGGCCGAGCTGACCCGGCTCGACGCGGAGCGGGCCAGGGCCGCCACCGCCCCGCGGACGGCTCCGGCCGTGCGCAGGGCCCTCATCGGCAAGTGCTTCCTCGCGAGCGTGGTGGAGCTCGGCTGCTCAGAGGCGCGGGAGATGCGCGGCGCCCTGGGGACGGGCACCAACGAGCTGTCCATCTGGGGGTCGGTGGCCCGGACGCTCTCGCTGGCACACCCGACCCGCACCCTCATGGGGCAGCTCGTCGCCAAGATGAAGGAGGTCTTGACGAGTGCCAGCCGTGGTCTCGACGCCCACCTCGCGGAGGGCCTGTACGCGCAGAAGGCGACCTTCAGCTCCGTCGTCAACAAGCGCAAGAACCAGGCGGCGGGGGCGCTGAGGGAGGCTGACGCGCTGGTCGCCGAGTTTGCCCGCGAGCTGTCGTCTGCGTCCTTCTGGACCTCGCTGGTCGGGGCCGAGTCGGACCTGGCCGCGAGCAGCGCCAGCGCAGGCGCCGACCTCCCGACCGTCGCCGAGCTCTGCCTCCTCTACGCCATCACGGCCTGCGACCTGAACGCCACGAGCCCGCTGCCGGCGACACCGGACGAGTGGTTTGCGGCGCTCCCCCACTGGAGTCACGGTCCCTCCTCGGACGTGGAGCAGTCTCTTCGCGCGCTGCACCCGGACCGCTTCCCGGGGCTGTTCGGCACGGGCGCGCTCGCCCGTCTGGCGAGCCGCGCGGAGTCTGCGAGGGCAGAGTTCGAGGCGGCGCTGAAGGGCGCTGACGAGCACGTCCGAGCCGGGACCGATCGAATCAACGAGATCCAACGCCCGAAGACCGGCCTCGAGAAGTGGCTGTCAAAGCTGACGGCGGACAACACCGATGAGGAGGTCCAAGGCGAGATCAACAAGCTGGTTGGCGAGCTGCACGCGATGACCGCGCAGCCCGCCCTCGAGGCGCTCCAGTGGGTGGTCGTCTCCGGCCTGGCGTCGGCCGTCCGGCAGGCGGCGCTGGTGCGCATCGCGGGCTACGAGAGCTACTCGGAGGCAGCGCACGCAGCCGCCCAGGAGCTCCGCAAGGAGTCCCACGCGCTGCTCGTGCCCGCGAGTCGCGGGTTCCTCCACGATCACGAGGTGCTGACCGACCACAACGGGCACCAGCGCCTCTGGCACTGGTACTACCTCGACCAGGTCGCCGACCTGGACATCAAGCGCCAGTTCGGCGGCCTGGGGGGCGGCGCCCCCGACGGGGGAGCGACCCTGGACACCCTGGGCGCGCACATCGTCGGCTTCATGGCCGCGGTCCGCAGCCAGGTGGCGGGGCTGTCCAGCCGCGAGCTCGCTGCGGCCCTCGTGCGGCGCTCGTCTCACAGCCTCAAGGCGGCCCTCGAGGGCGAGCTGGAGGCGTACCTGCGGGCCAGGCTGACCCTGGAGCGCGCCATCACGCTGCAGGCGGACTACGGCGAGCTCAGCGTGCTGTCTCAGCAGGCCGTGGCCGGCTCCGCGTCCGGCGTCGACGTCCTCTCCTCCTACTACGACCGGGTCCGCAGCGGCCGCACCACCCGCGCGACGCTCCACAACGGCCGGGCCGAGGCCCTGGTCGGCTCCGTCGTGGCGCGCTGCCACGACCTGCTGTCGAGCCCCCTCGCCCGGGTGAGCCCCGTGGCCGGCGCCCCGGACCGCCCGCAGTCCGGGGCCTTTGCCGCCATCGCCATCGGGACTCCGCCCACCGCCAACCTGGACACCGACGACCAGCGCCGCCTCGCCGACGACCGCAACCAGTTCATCGCGCTGCTCCAGTCCAAGGGCGCCGGTCGCCTGAGCGTGGTGCGGGGCCACGTCCCGCTGCTGTCGCCGGACGTGTTCATCTACTACCGCCGCAACATGGCCCTGATCCCCGAGTGGTTCGACGAGATCGCCAACGACGCGGACGTGCTGCTCAACGAGCTCCAGACCGGCGAGGCGGGCCCCGACCTGTTCACGGCCCGGCAGTTCACCGAGCTGTCCGTGGCTCCCGATGGGCTGACGGTGCGCCGCCGCCCGCTCCTGCCCTTCCTCGGCCTGGCGGAGCAGGCGACAGAGCTGCACACGGGGCGTGAGGTGGAGGCCGCGGAGACCCGCGCCGCGCTCCTGGCGCTGCTCCTGCTGAGCCGCGCGATCACCGTGCCCGGAAAGGGCCGGGATGCGGTGCTCGGCCTGCGCTACGTGCGGGAGTCCGCCCACCTCTCGCGCTGGGCCCTGGAGGTGGAGTGGGCCCCCGGCGACGTGGAGGTGCTCCAGCGGGAGGAGCCCCGCCTCGCGACCAGCGCGACGGACCTGCTCGCCATCGTGAGGCAGGCGCGGCGCAGCACGGCAGCGCTGGAGGGGGACCCTCGGTTCGGCCTGTCCCCGGAGGCCCGGAGCGCCCTCACGCTGTTCCTGTCGGCGGTGGCCGCGCTGGACGACGCCCTGCTCGCGCTGCAGCCGGAGACCGTCGGTGCCCACGTCATGCGGAGCAGCCTGGACGCCGGGGCCCGCGCGGCCTTGAAGGCGCGCGTCAAGGCCGAGCTCGAGCAGCGCATGGCCACGAAGCACGACCCCATCCCGGGGACGCGCGCGCACTACCCGGGGCACTACGTGGCGGACATCGAGCGCTACGCGGCCCTGCTGGAGTTTGTCCTCGACTGAGGGGGGGGCCGTGAGCGGAGAGACGATCATCGAGGTGACGTGGCCCCCCTGGGTGCTGCACCCGGCGACGCGGGGCTGCTTCGCGACCGAAGGCGGCCGCGTCGGCAGCCTGGTCGTCCTGTGGTGCGTGGGCGGGGCTGCCCAGGCGGCCGTCGAGCTGGTCACGGCCCGCTGGCGGGCGCCCTGGGCGCTTCGGCGCGACCGGTGGCTCCGCGTCCTCCGCTCGCAGACCTGCGCGGTGACCGACGCCTCTGCGCTCGTGGGCGCCCTCCGTGACGCTGTCGGGCTCCTGGGGCTCCGCGTCCCGGGGAGCGACGACGCCTTCGCCAGGGGGCTGCGCCTGGTCATCGTCTCGGACGCGGACGTGACGCTCCCGGAGCCCGTGGCGCGGCTGCTCCGAGATGACGCCAGCGCCCGCTCCGTCGTCTCGGGGCTCGACGCACCGGAGGTCTGGGCCATCCGCGTGAGCGCGCACGTCCCGGCGGACGCTCCCGCGGCGCCCGACGTGCCCGGCGTGCGGGTCACCGCGCTGGGCGCCGTGCTGCCGGAGCTTCGGAGCGCCGGGTCCCGCCGCCTGGCCGACTGGCTCCGCACGCTGGCGCCCGCGCTCGCGACCCCGGAGGGGGCGAAGAGCCTCGGCACCCTGCTCCGGGGCGCTCCGGGCGGTCAGGGCGTCATCGCCGTGGCGCTGTCCACGGACGAGGGCGCCCGCCAAGCCGAGGCGACCTCCATCGCGGCCAGCCTCCACCGCATCTGTGACGAGGAGCGGGAGCGTATCGAGGGGCTGCGCGCTGGAGAGGAGAGCGTCGACACCCCCCTGGAGCGCATCTCGGTCCCCGTGCGGACACGGAGGGAGCGTCCGACGGCTCCCCCACCGGAGTCCGCCACCGTCGAGCGGGCGGGAGGGGGGGCTCTCATGACCACGGGTTGGGCTCTGGCGCTCGGCGCCGCCGCCCTCGCCTGGAGCCTCGCCTACGGCAGACTCTCCGCGTGGAGCTCCGGCGGCGCAGCCTCCGTCGTCGCTCTGGCCATTCTGGGCGGCTGTGTCGCGGTCCTCGGGGTGTACGCCATCGTCCGGGCCGTGCGAGGCTACCGCGACGAGGTCACGCGACGCCGGCGGCCTCCCGTGGTCGTGGAGACCGTCTCGTGGAGCGCCCCACCAGACCTCAGACAGGCGCTCCGCGCGTCCCGCGACAACCTCTCCCGGGTGACGGCCCGCGCCCGCGCCACGCTGGCCGGCGAGTGCTCGACGGCGCTGAAGGCGTGGCAGGCCGCGACGGGGGCTCGCGCGGGGGGCACCTCGGCGCCCACCCCAGTGCTTCGCGCGACCCCCACCGGCGACCGCCTCATCCTGGAGTGCGGCCCCTACCGTTCGGAGCTGCGCTGCTTGGACGTCCGCCCGGAGGTGGCCGGTGGTTGAGCTCGGCATCATCGCGGCGTTGGCCGTCCTGGTGGCGGTGGTTCCGTGCGGAGTCGTGTGGTGGCTCCAGGGGGGTGCGCGCCGCCGGGGGGGCCGCGCCGCTGCCGCCCTTCCGGGGAATGGGCGCCTCCCCGAGGAGACCGACGAGTGGAGCCAGGAGGACCTCGCCACCGCCACGATCATCCAGGCCCGCCACCAAGGCCCGTTCCTCCTGGCGGCGGCGGTGACCAGCGGCCTGCTGGGGCTCGCCGGCGCCGCGGCCCTGTGGTGGCTGGACGCGGGAGTCCCCTTCGTGGACCCGCTCCTCGCGCTCCTCGGAGTCACCCCGACGCCCACCACGTCACGCGCCATGGCGGTGGCGGTGGTGATCGCGGCGTTGACGGTCGTCCGGCTCGTGGTGGCCTTCGCCGGGCGCGCCAGCCATGGAGTCGAGGCGGACACGCTGACCCACCACGGCATGAGCCGCGAGGCCCTGGCGGCGACAGGAGGGGCGCGATCACTGGGCGCGCTGGATCACCACCGCCTGCTGGCGCCGGGGCGCAGCGGAATCGCGGTGGTGGCGGTGGTCGCGGGCCTGGCGGTGGTGGCGGTGGGTGTCTACGCCGCCGGTCGCCCCGACCCCTTCGTCGCGGCGCCCCTGCTCGCCGCCGGGCTCCTGTTCGTGCTGGACGTGGTGGCCGCCTTCGCCATGGACTCCGCCCCGTGCTGGGCGGCGGGGAGCGAGGTTGCGCCATCCGTCGAGGAGCGGCGAGAGGACCACGTCCTCGAGGTGCTCGCGAAGCAGGGCTGGACCGTCCCGGCCCCCTACGGGCAGCCGCTGCTGCGTGGGGCGGTCTCCGGGGTCGGGTCGCCAGCGACGGGCCCCTTGTTTGCGGGGCTCTACCTGGAGCTGGACGTCCCTGTGCGGCGTCCGACGCTGGCCGCTGAAGCGGGGAGCGTCCACCGGGAGCCTTGGGCGCGGCCGTTCATCGAGCGCCTGCTGCGACACTGGCGTCCGGAGCTCTTCGTCGAGAGTGGGGCAATCCCCCTGCCCTTCAGCCACGAGGCGGCCCGCCGGCTCCCGGGCAATGAGCAGGCCACGCGCCCCCTGCGGCGGTGCCAGGTGCTGCATGGGCCGGCGGCGTGCGGCAAGGCGACCATCGTCCGGTGGGTCGCGCTGCACAACGCGCTGCTCTCCACGGCCGGCGAGGGGGACGGCGAGGGGTCCGCGCGAACGCGGTGTCTGATCATCATCCCGTCCTGCCGGGGAGACTCGCTGAGCCTGCGCCGCTCGGTGACCTCCGAGGTCGACGCCTTCAAGGACGTGATGGAGGAGGCCGGGCTCGCCGAGGGGGGGCCCACCGTCGGGGCCGACTGCGGCTCCGACATCGCGGTCATGGGAGTCTCCACCCTGGGCGGAGCGCTGGCCGCCGGCGACCGCCGCCTCCTCGAGGTGAATCTGGTCGCGGTCCTGGACCTGGACCTCTTCGAGGAGCTGGAGCGGGCCCAGCTCCGCGAGACCCTGCGCGCCTTTCAGGTCGTGCTGTCGTCGGCCGAGTCGCCTCTCTCCCCCACGGTCTGGCTCGGGACGAGCGCGGTCCCCTCTCTCGGGGACAGAGAGTGGATCGAGGCAATCATGCCCACGGCCGCTGACCACGTGGAGCTTGCAGCCTCCGACCTGAGGGCGGCCCACGCAGTCCCCGTCGCCGCCAACCTCGACCTGGTCCTGCTCCCCGAGTGCCGCACGGAGGTGGGCGCGCCGACCCTGTTTGCTGTGTTGGACGCCTGCCGGCAGGCCGGAATCCCCGTGTCCGTGCTTCAACGTGACGCGTGGTGGCCCACGGTGCGCCGCGCCCCCCTGGCGCTGGACCCGAAGCGCTGGCCCATGCTGCGGCCCGACCCGACGGGCGCCCACGTCGTCATCGTCCGCGACGCGCTGCTGCCCGGGTGCCGCCGGGCGCTGTCGCTGCTCAACGCCAACGTGGAGGGTCCATACCGCCGCGGGGACGCGGTGGTGTTCGTGGACCACGCGGAGTGGGAGCTGGGAGTCATCGGTGGAGCCATGTCCGGCGCAGTCCCGGCCGCGTTTGGAGTCTCGGCTGAGCGTGGCGCGCTCTTGCCGCGAGCAGCGGGCGGGACCGCCGACCGTGAGGCGGAGACTCTGGGGGGGCTGCTGGTGGAGGTGCTGGCGCTCGCGACCCGGTGGCCGCTGGAGCCGAGCCCCCACCTGCCCGTCGCCCACGAGCGGTGGGCGCGCCTGATCCTGGACCAGTGGAGCCCTGACGCGGATGCGTTCTCGGCGTTTCGCGCGGACCTCTACGACGAGGCGATCACCCGGACCGACGAGGCGCTCGGAGACATCGCGAGCAGTCACGGGGGGTACTCTCTGGTGGAGGGCGGGCTGGTCTGGAGTCCACCGCGCCGCCTCGCGCCGCGCCAGACGGGGGCTCACCTGCCGTGCACCGAGACCCCCACCCTCGCCGGCGACATGGAGGTCGTGCGCGTGCTGGACGCCGACGGGGTCGAGCCCCGATACGTCTGCGACGCGTCGACCTATCTGTTCCAGGCGTTCCCCGGCGCGGTCTGGGCCCGCACCGACGGCGTGTCTCCGCTCTGCTGGCGCGTCGGGCGAGACGGGGCGGCCCGCACGCGAGCGGCGTGGGAGGTCTTCGGCGAGGACGCCCGCGGCGCCGGGGCGGGCTTCTCGTTGCCGGTGCGTACCTTCGACCTGCTGGAGGCCGCCCTGGGAGCGCCGCTGGAGCAGTCCTATGCGGGGCGCCCGACGCTCGAGTTCCGGCGAGGGACCGTGCGAGTCCGCGTCCGCCCCCGGGGCGTCGCCTACCACCACCCGGATGGGTCTCTGGTGGCACGGCGGCTCCACGAGGACGGCGCGCTCGCCGCACGGCTGCCGCTCGACCCGGTCTTCGCGACGGACGCCGTGCTGGTGACCGGAGGCGCCTGGAGCCTCGACGAGGCGCACGCCTTTGCCGTCGGCCTCTGGGGCGCCCTCGTCGCGCTCCAACCCGCCCTGTCCGTGCTCTGCGCGGCGGGGACGGCGCGCGTGGGGGACCTGGTGCCCGACGACGACGGCCACGGTGTGCTGATCATCGACGGCTGCGAGGGCGGCCTCGGCGTGGCCCGCATGATCGCGGACCACTGGAACGACCTGGGGCTCGCCCTCTCCACCGGGGCCGGGTGGGCATCGCCGCCCGCCTTCGCGCGCCCCGACCTCGCCGTGGATCCCGGCGAGCCCACATTCCGCAGGAGGTGAGCGACATGAGTGGCATTGTCCTTGGGGCTCCGGTGATCGCGGACGCGATGGCCCAGCCCCGGTTCGCGTACTGGGACCTCTTCGTGGAGCGCCTCTGGCCGGTCCTGGCCGGGGCGGGGATCATGCTCGCCGTGTGGGTCCTCTGGACCGTGGTGGCGCTGGCGATCTTCCGGCGCTACACCGAGGGCGACGACGAGGCCCGCGCGCGCTGGCTCCTGGTGCTGTCGGGGCTGATCGCGGTCGCCTCGGCGCTGTACTTCGGCCTCGTCTTCCGAGTGGGGTAGGCCATGGTGCGAGGCGTGACGCTGTTCGCCGAGCTGCTCGTGCGCGACCCGGTGCCATCCTTCGCGAAGGCGGCCGCGGAGCGCGTGGCGCCGGTGCTGGCGGGCGCGGCGGTGGGGGTGGTCCTCTTCGTCGTGATGGGGCTCGTCGCGCGGTGGATGGCGCGTGCGGGCGGGGTCGGCGGTGACGCGGGAGCAGGCGAACGTGTGGTCGCCACGACGAGGGCGCCGGCGACCGCGGGGGGAGCGACCGGCAGGGGGGCCGGAGCCCCGCGGAGCGCGGACGGTCTCCCGCGGGACGTGGCCGCCGGCGTCGGCGCCGGCCTCCTGGCGGTGGCGGCGGCAGCCTACGTGGGCCTCTCACTGACGGGGTGGTGAGCGATGGCGCCTGAGTCGGACACTCCTGGGGCTGGGACCTGCGAGGTCTGCGGGGCGGCGCTCCCTGAGTCCGGTGGGTGCCCGTGCGGGGCCGCGCCGGGCGGGGTGCCGGACGCGCGGGCCATGCTGGGGCAGTACGCGCTGGAGCGCACGGGGGCGGTGCCGTCGCCCGGGGGTGGGGCTGGGGGGCGTGCTGGGGGCGGCGCCGCGGGAGGTGGTGCGGCGGGAGGTGGTGCGGCGGGTGGCGGTGCGGCGGGTGGCGGTGCGACGGGTGGCGGTGCGGCGGGTGGCGGTGCGGCGGGAGGAGCGGCAGGAGGAGGAGCGACAGGTGGCGGAGCGGCGGGCGGCGCAACCAGACCGATCCGCGGTGGCTCCTCGCCCCCCGGCGGCGGCCCCACGAGGCGAGCCGGCCCGGCGGCGACGCCCGGCGCCTTCCGGTGGCCCGGCGCGCTGGCAGCCCTCCTGCTGATCGCCGCCCTCGCAGCCCTCCTCCACCGGCGATCCGACGGCGTCACCATCGTCCGCCCCCCGCCGGCGGCCTGCGGCGAGCCGGCCCACTCGGACGCATGGGTCAAGACGCGGCCAGCCCCGCCCAGCATCCCCTGCGACCGGGTGCTGCCCATCTCACACGAGCGCAACCTCCGCGACCGCGGCTCGGTGTTCACCTATGTGGGCTCGACGCTGGGCCTCGACGGACGCCACCAGGTCTACGGCGTCTTCGTGGACGTCAACACGGGCGTCCACCAGCCGGGCGAGCGCGCCTACGTGCTGGACCGCACGACGGCGGCCCTCGGCTGGGTCGTGAAGCGCGCCCGCACCTTCGAGGAGAACTGCCTCTCCATGGATCTGATCCCGACCCAGGACGCGGTGGAGATCGGCCTGATCGTCACAGCGGGCTACGCCCCCAGACTCGCCGTGGAGACCGCCGAGGAGGACATCGCCCGAGCGCTCCGCGCCGCAGACCCCCTCCTGGACCCGGGCGCCGACACCCTCCGAGCCATCTGGCAGTCCGCCATGGACGTCCACGGCGCGACGTCGGTCTCCTTCCTCTTCTACGTCCCCTGGCAGGGCCGCTCCTACGCCACGAACCGCCCGGACTACGACTACACGGTCCTCTTCACGCCACCCGAGGAGCTCACCCCCGAGGAGGCTCCCCGGCTGGAGAAGATGTTCGCCCACGAGTTCTACCACCTGGCGGGCTCCGACGACCTCTACAACATCCGCCAGGCCGCCACCTGGGAGGTCAGGAGCCTCATGAACATCGGCTGCCTCTCCCTGGCGGAGGCCCAGGTAGACCCCTTCAGCGACTTCGCCGCCGGCTTGGGGCGCGGCTACGACCCGGACGAGTCCCCACCGGCGACCCCCTTCCCGGTCGACGACAAACGCGGCAAGTTCCAGCGGCTGCGTCCCTGAGGGGGGCGCCAGGAGTGGGCGCCAAGACGTGGTCGTGTCAGAATGGGGCGCGACGCGGCTCTCCCCGGGATGCGGTGCGGCTGGTGGCAGCGCGGAAGGATCGCGGCCAGGCGGGGCGGCGGGGCGTCGCAGGCGGATGCCTGGCGTCAGGGCCCCCACGGCGGGGCAGCAGGAGGCTCGCATGAACGACAAGCGCACCACCCATCACGACTGGGTCGCAAAGGCAGCGTCTGAGGTCGCCGCGGCCCCGGCGAGCGCGGTCGCATGGGCCGGACTCGGAGCCGCGATCGAGGCAGCGCGCCGCAACCTCCACCGGGGCGACGAGGCCGTCGCGGTGGCGCGGGCAGAGCTGGCCGACGC
>BTVJ01000097.1:0-26732 GCA_045863395.1 Myxococcales bacterium | reverse complement strand
GGCGCCCTAGCCCGACGGGCGCCGGCTCCCGCCGGCGCCTCATGCTCGTTTATGGAGAGGGGCGTGCCGCGAGGTGCGCCCCTCTTCTCGTCTCAGCCTCCGAGCACACGAGCGGGAACCTCCATTCTGTCGATCCCGCGCGCACCGCTGTGGTATGGTTCCGCGACTTTTTGGGGCCAGACGCTCCACCGACGCGGGAGACCTGACGTGCGCCACACCACCCGTACCTCGCATCTGATCCTGGAGCCGCTCCTCTTCGCGCTCCTCCTGACGGCCTGCTCCAGCAACAAGGGCGGCGGCGGCTTCGTCGGTGGCCCCGGCGGCGGGGTCCCCGACGTGGTGGGGTCCACCGACGTGCTGGATCCGAGCTGGGGGAACAAGAAGGACGTCCAGGGTCCGGCGCCGGACAGCGCGAGCGACGCAGCGACAGAGGGGGACGCGGGCGGATCGGGGCCCCTCGTCCCCTGCACCACCGACGGCGACTGCCCCGCTCAGAAGCCCTGGTGCGCGCCGGCCATGCTGTGCTTCGAGTGCATCGAGGACTCCCACTGCGGAGACGACCAGCTCTGCAAGAACGGGTCGTGCAAGCTGCTCGTGTGCGAGCCGGGCGACAAGGTGTGCAACGGCAAGGCGATCCAGACCTGCAACGACGACGGGACGGACTTCGAGCTGTTCGACTGCTCGCCGGGGACGTGCGAGGGCGGCCAGTGCGCGGGCTGCACCCCCGGCGCGACGGTGTGCCAGGCCAATGACGTCATGCGGTGCGCCGACGACGGCAGCACCTTCGAGCTGCTGGAGAAGTGCACCGACGGTGCCCAGTGCATCAACGGGTCCTGCCTGGTGTGCTACCCGGGTCAGCGCAAGTGCCAGGGCAAGGAGTCCTACGAGTGCTCTCACGACGGCAAGGGGTGGGTGTTCCAGCAGACCTGCGACGAGAGCCAAGTGTGCCTCGGCGGCCAGTGCCAGTCCCTGTGCGCGGCGGACCTGAAGTTCAACACCAACGTGGGGTGCGACTACTTCGCCGTGGACCTGGACAACGCCAGCGGCGAGGGCGCCACACCGGGGGCCGACAACGCGCAGTTCGCGGTGGTCGTCAGCAACCCCGGCAGCAGCGTCGCGAAGGTCAAGATCCGCAAGAGCAAGGCCGACGCCCCCCAGGTCGAGGCCGACGTGGCGTCGGGTGGGCTGCATATCTTCAACCTGCCTCCGCACAACGTGGACGGGACCATGAAGGGGCCCCGCTCGTGGCGCATCGAGTCGACGGCGCCGATCATCGCCTACCAGTTCAACCCGCTCGAGAACGTGGGCGTCTACTCCAACGACGCGTCCGTGCTGTTGCCGTCGAACACCTGGGGCACCGAGTACCTCGTGATGTCCCGGTGGCAGACCGCAAACAACTACCGGGGCTACCTGACGATCGTCGCCGGCTTCGAGGACACGGAGGTCACCGTCAAGGTCACCGCGCCCACGCTTGCGGGGGGTGAGGTGCCCGCGCTCCAGAAGGGCGACACGTGGACCACCACGCTCCAGCCCTACGAGGTGCTGAGCATCCAGGCGGGCGCCAACTGCGCGACGGCGACGCCGCAGCAGGCCTGCGGCGACCTCACGGGGTCAGAGGTCACGAGCACCAAGCCGGTCGGGGTGTTCGGCGGGCACGAGGCCGCCGTCACCGGGACCCAGTGCTGCGCCGACCACCTGGAGCAGCAGATGCTGCCCGTCAGCGCGTGGGGCAAGACCTACGTCGCCAGCCGCGCCATGCCGCGCGGCAACGAGCCCGACTACTGGCGCATCCTGGCGTCCAAGGACGGGACGAAGGTGATCACCAACCCGCCGCAAGGGCCGACGCCGACACTCAACCGCGGTCAGTGGGTGGAGCTCTCGTCGAAGCAGCACTTCACCATCGACGCCACGGAGCCCATCATGGTGGGGCAGTTCCTGGCATCGAGCTTCGAGATCGGGTCGTCGCTCTTCCCTGCGTTCTGCTCTGGCTCGGGGCAGTCGACCTGCCCGAACGGTCACACGTGCGTCAGCGGGTCGTGCGAGCCCATCGGAGACCCGGCGTTCATCCTGGCGGCGCCCGTGCAGCAGTTCCGCAAGGAGTACACGTTCCTGGCGCCACCCAAGTACCTGCAGGACTTCGCGAACGTCATCGCGCCGACGGGCGTCGACGTGCTCCTCAACGATTCGAGCATCCTGAGCAAGCTCAAGCCGGTAGGCAACTCCGGCTGGTCCGTGGCGCAGCTCCCCATCCCGGACGGCGTGCACACCATCCGCTCGGTCGATGAGAGCGGCATCGGCATCATCGTCTATGGCTACGACGACGACGTGTCCTACGGGTACACTGGCGGCATGTCCCTCGAGAAGATCAATCAGTAGGGCGAAGGGGGCGCAGACTTCGGAGGGCCGTCGCCTGGGTCGCGTTCAGCTTCCCGTCGCAGCTCGGGTAGCGTAGACAGCCCCAGAAGTCCCCGAAGCGGCCCTTCCGGCTCGCCATGGGGCCGCCGCAGCGCGGGCAGGCGAGGCCCGGGTCCACGACCAGCTCCGGGGCCCCCCGCCCGCCACGCTGGACGAAGGAGAGGTCCACCGCCCGAGTGGGGGCCGCCGTGTCGATGCCCAGCTCCGCCAGCACGGCGCCCAGCTCGCCCGCCTCCAGCCTCTCCGCCAGCGGCGTGCCCTGCCCGTCCACGACCTGACCGCCCATGACGCCAGCCTGCTCCACGAGGCGCCCCTGCTCCCACCGCTTGACCGCGGCGATGCGCTCACCGTCGACCACCGTCACGGTGCGGGTCCGCAGAGTCTGGCTCAGGGACGCCGCGAGCAGCTCGTCCACCGCGTCCACTGGGGCGGCGGTGACGGCGACCAGCGCACCGGCGCCGACCCGGAAGCTCATGGCGGCGGGCTCGGCGCTGCTCGGCGCCGCCACGTCGAAGCCGCGCATGGCGAAGTGGCGACGCAGGGCGGCGGCCACCTGAAGCGGTGTCGCGCGGACGTACAGTGTGAGCTCGGGCACGGTGCACCTCCCGGGAGACGCGGGACTATAGCGTGCGATGGTTTTGACCGGAAGGGGCAGCGGAAGTAGGCTCCGAGGTCATGAAGAAGCTCATGGCGCTCATCGGTTTCATGGCCCTGCCCGCTGCCGCCGCACCTCCGACCCTCGGCTCGCTCTCTGCGGGCGACCTGGTGGGGTGCTTCGCCGTGGCGCCGGACGGCTCCAAGATGGCCTGCGCGAGCCACGAGCGGGGTATGGCCTACGTGGAGGTCAAGGGCACCGTGGACCGCCGCGTCTTCAAGACGTGGCCCACGGGTGAGGGGAGGGCCTCTACCGCGGCGCCCGCCAGCAAGGTGCGAGAGATCGCCAAGTGGTTGCAGTCGAAGGGCTTCGTTCCGACGGCGCCCGCGACGAGGACCGACCGAGGCCTGCGCCTGCCTGGCATGACGTGCTCGCTGGCCGTGAACCCGGAGGGGACCGCCGTCCTCACGCTGCCCGACAGTGGCGGAGACGGACGCCCTTGGGTGCTCATCGACGGGCATGGGGGAGGCAGTGTGCTGTCGGGCCTCTCCGCGGACTCCACCCACGACCGAGCCCTGCTGGCGCTGGATCACACCACCCGAGAGGGAGACACGGTCGTCCGTGAGGTGAAGCTGCTGCCTCTGGCCGATCTGGGGGCCCGCTCGGAGTGCAAGGGTCCTGCTCAGGGCGAGTAGTACGCCTGGAAGTCCGAGGCGATGTGGAACGACACGTCGTCGTCGGGCAGGCTCCCACGAATCATCAAGTACATCTTGAGCCCCTTCTCCACGTAGAGCCGGAGCCCGAGCTCCTCGTGCATCGTCAGGGGCAGCTCGTCCAGGGCGTACCCGTCCCGATCCCGGTCATAGGTGGCCATGAGGAACGACGGCAGGCCATCGCGACCGATGACGTAGAGATCCACGCGCTCGATGAACGAGAGGTCGTCCCGATCCTTGTCGTCAGCCTCGCTGGTGGGCGTCCGCTCCATACGGAACCCGGTCAGCGCCATGTCGTTCAGGTGCTCCATCACACCGTCGAGGCGCAGCTCCAGGGACAGATCCGTGAAGCCGCTGGTCAGCTCCACCACCTTGGCACCGCCGGCGAAGTCGCTCTTCCCCTCCTCGGCGGCCTCGCCAACCACTACATACTCGTCGCTGGTGTGGGTGTAGGGGAAGTCGAGAGACAGACAGGCGCTGAGGCACAGGGGGGCGAGGGCGGCCAGGGTGCGATGGGTCATGCGAGGGTCCTCCTGCGCGGCGGGTGCTCTGCTGCCACGCAGGGACGTCCATCGGCGCGTCCGCCGGGAGGCATGAGCGGAAAGTGCCCCTCAAGGCCTCGGGGGCTGGTGCCGATGGGGCTTGGGTCGCGCATCGGAACAGCCGGTGCGCATCGAGGAGGGACCCTCGCCCGGACCCCCGTGAGGGGCTCGGCCAACAGGAGCGCACATGAAGTCACGAACGTTCGCAGCGATCATCACGGCCGGAGCGCTGCTCTCCGCCACGGCCCTGGCGGGGTCGGGCGTCGAGGCCGGGCTCGTCTCCAAGCGGTTCCACGACGTGCAGGCCGACCAGCTCGCGCGCATCGACGCCGGCCTCGCCTCGGGCGAGCTCTCCGTCGAGTGCGCCGCCACCCTCTACCAGGAGCAGGGCGCCGTCCGAGGGAAGTACTCGGAGATGGCGGGGGACGGGTCGATCTCGAAGGCTGAGTTCGACCTGGCCTCGGAGATGCTGGAGTACGCCGAGCAGAACATCAACGGGAGGTGCATCACGCCGCGCTGAGTGTTCTGCGCCCACCACACCGACCCACCAGCGCCACGCCCGCCTTCCGGGTAGACTTGCGCGCGAGCCCTCTGCTACATTCACTGCTCCGGAAGCAGCCGGCGGCCCTGTACGCGCCCCCGCGCCTCCCCATGCAGCTCGGAGCAAGGCACAGTGGCACGTCTGGTGTACAGGGATACGGAGACCGGCAACGAGGCCACCCTCGACCTGGTCCCGAGCGCTCCGCCCGTCTCCATCGGTCGAGGAGACGAGGTCACCATCCGCATCCGCAACGGCTCCGTATCGAGAAAGCACGCCCTGGTCTGGTTCGCCGACGGGGCCTGGCAGATCAAGGACCAGAACAGCTCCAACGGGACCACGCTCAACGATCAGCGCATCAGCACGGTCGCCAAGCTCACAGGCGGCGACGCCATCAAGGTGGGCGAGGTGGAGCTGTGGTTCCACGATGACGGGGGGGCGCCCGCTCGGGTGAAGCAGGGGCCCCGGACGAGAGCCGTCGAGGAGCCGCCGCCGGACGCGGGGCTCCGCGAGCCGCAGCGTGACGAGCGCTCGCGTCCTGTGCGAGCCGTGCCGGAGCCTCGCCCGGTGGTGCTGTCCGAGGAGCCCGCCGTGGACGTCCGAGGGGGGACGTCGGCGGTGCCGAAGTTCGACCGGGGCAAGCGGCCGCACATCAAGCCCCTGTCCGACTCCGGAGAGGTGCCGGCACCGGAGGCCGTGCGACGCACGTCCGCAGCGCCCGCGCGGGACGCCCGCGAGCCCGAGGAGAAGTCGGCGGTGCGCACCCGCAGCCGGGTGCAGCGCATGTCGCTGCGCGACTCGGCTGGCGTGGAGGCGGACGTCTCGGCGCTGCAGGACGAGCTGTCGCGGGCGGCGGAGCGCGCCAGCCGCGCCGAGCAGGAGCGGGACGAGCTGCGAGACAAGGCAGCCCAGCGCGGAGGCGGCGAGGCCAAGGAGCTGGCGAGGCAGCTCAAGCAGGTCGAGCAGGCGCGGGCCCGGTTGGAGGCGGATCTGAACGAGCAGCGGGCGATCAACGCCGAGCTGAGCGCGCAGATGCGCGAGATCGAGCAGCGCAATGTGCGCTACAGCGTCGAGCTGGACTCGGTCACCGAGAAGTACGTCAAGGTCAAGGAGCAGCACCACCACCAGCGCCAGCGCCTGGAGGAGGCGCGGGAGCAGATCACCGACTTCGAGGAGCGCATCGCCGACCTGGAGCGGGAGCTGCAGAAGGCGAACCACGAGATCGACGCGCTCGGGGGAGCGGCGCGGGAGGCGACCCAGGCGGTCACGGAGCTGAAGATCCGGGTCAGCCAGAAGGACCGGCAGATCGAGGAGCTCCAGCACCAGGTGGACCTGCTGCAGTTCGAGCTGCGGGCGGCCAAGGACGAGAACGAGGCGCTGCAGACGTCGTTCAACCGGGACGGCGGGGAGATCAACCAGCTCGAGAAGAAGATGAACATGCTGCGGGAGGTGATCTCCGAGAAGGAGAACGCCATCACGCAGCTCCGGCGCGACCTGGAAGAGAAGGACCGCGAGATCCTGCAGGTCCGCATGGGCGTGGGCATCAAGGACCTGGAGGACGAGCGCCGAAAGCTCCTCGAGGACTTCTACATCAAGAACCGCGAGGTCAACGATCTGCGAGACAAGGTGACGGCGCTGACCCGGGAGCGGGACGGGGCCCTCGCGCAGGTGGACGAGCACGGGGCGCGCATCACTGCGCTGGAGGCAGACCTCGTCGCGCGCTCCCAGATGCCCGTAGACATCGGCGACCACCCGGACCTCAAGGAGAAGCTGCGCTCCATCGCGCGCCTGGAGGAGGAGCTCCAGGGCCTGCGGGTCGACCTGCAGCGGGCGGAGGCGCGCCTCGCCGAGTTCCCACCCGAGGAACACCGGCGGCTCCAGACCGAAGCCGCGCTGGCGCGGAAGCAGCTCGAGGACATGCGGGAGCGCCTGGGCCGCGCGGTGCAGGAGGCGCAGGACCACGCGCTGTCCAACGAGCAGCTCGAGGGCTTCCGCGGCAACCTGGTGGGGCGCTACGAGCTGCTCCAGGAGAACTTCATCTCATTGCGCTCCAACGTGAGCCTGTTCCGGGCCTACGTGCGCGACATCCAGAAGGCCGTGGGGCCGCTCAAGCAGCTCCCGCCCGCGGCGATCACGCCCGAGGTGCGGGACGCCCTGGACGCGTCGGACGTGGACGGGGCGGTGGCGTCCTTCGAAGACCTCGTGCGCGTCGTGGAGGACGAGGCGGACCTCATGAAGCGCGAGCTCGTCAACTTCCGCAACTTCCTGGAGAGCTGATGTTCGAGAAGATCCCGAGCCGTCAGGAGATCGAGTTCCTGGTGCGGGCCGGCTACCCGCTGATCTACATCGTCTCTCCCGAGGAGAAGCGCGTCGAGGAGGCGATCAAGGGCATCGCGGGCGTCCAGGAGGGGAGCCGCACGCGGCGCCAGATCCTGCGGTGGTCCATCACCGAGGGCTTCTGCAACGACACCGGCGAGGGGTTCAACGACATCAAGGATCCCCTGCGGGCGCTGGAGTTCATCTCCAAGTTCGAGGCGGACGCCATCTTCATCCTGCGGGACTTCCACCCGTTCCTGCAGGACCCGACCATCGTGCGCAAGCTGCGGGACCTGTCCCACTCCCTCTACAAGGAGTTCAAGCGCCACGTGATCATGCTCTCTCCGGTGCTCAAGAACGTGCTGGAGCTGGAGAAGGACATGGCCATCGTGGACTTCGAGCTGCCCGACCGGGACGACATCGACGACATCGTGACCGACGTCATGTCGCGCGTGGGGCCACGACGGGAGCAGATGCAGGTCTGGAACGACGCCCACCTGCGGGAGCGGGTCATCGAGGCGGCGCTCGGGCTCACGGCGGACGAGGCGCGCAACGTGCTCGCCAAGTCGCTGGTCGCCAAGAAGGACCTCGACATCGAGACGATCCTCGGCGAGAAGAAGCACATCATCCGCAAGTCGGGGATCCTGGAGTTCTACGAGAGCGACAACAAGTTCAGCGACGTGGGTGGGCTGGAGATCCTGAAGGCGTGGCTCAACAAGCGCCAGCTCGCGTTCAGCAGCAAGGCGCGCGAGTTCGGCCTGCCCATGCCCAAGGGCATCTTGATGATCGGCGTGCCGGGCTGCGGAAAGTCGCTGACCGCCAAGGCCATGAGCAGCCTGTGGCGCATGCCGCTGCTGAGACTCGACGTCGGCAAGGTGTTCAGCTCGCTGGTGGGCTCCTCGGAGGAGAACATCCGCAAGGCGATTCGGACCGCGGAGGCCGTGCAGCCGTCCATCCTCTGGCTCGACGAGCTGGAGAAGGGCTTCAGCGGCACCAAGTCCAGCGGCCAGTCGGACGCCGGCACCACCGCGCGCGTGTTCGCGAGCTTCATCACGTGGCTCCAGGAGAAGACGTCCTCGGTGTTCGTCATCGCGACGGCCAACGACGTCTCCATGCTGCCGCCCGAGCTCCTGCGAAAGGGCCGCTTCGACGAGATCTTCTTCGTGGATCTGCCGAGCCCCAAGGAGCGGCACGACATCGTGAAGATTCATATCGCGAAGATGCGGCGGGACCCGAGCAAGTTCGACATCGACAAGATCGTCGCGGCCAGCCAGGGCTTCAGCGGCTCGGAGATCGAGCAGGCGATCATCAGCGCGCTCTACGACGCCTTCGAGGCGGAGACCGACATCGACACCGACCGGGTCGTGGCGAGCTCGCAGGAGATCATCCCCCTGTCCCTCACCATGAAGGAGGGGATCGACGGGATGCGGGAGTGGGCCCGGACGCGCGCGCGCCGGGCCTCGTTCGACGACGGAGCCGAGCGCGAGGCTGCCGCCTTCGCTGAGCTGGAGATCTGAGCCATGTCGCACTTCACATCGGTCGAGACGAAGATCCACGACCTGATCTGTCTGGAGCTGGCGCTCAAGGACCTGAATTACGCCTTCACCAAGGCCGAGGCGGAGCAGTTCGTCACGGTCAAGGGCTACCTCGGGCAGACCACCGAGGCCACGATCTCCATCCACGCCTCGAAGACCTACGACATCGGGGTCAAGGTGACGGCGAGCGGGGTCAGCTTCGTGGCGGACTGGTGGGGGGTCGAGACGACGCGGGGCGTGACCGAGAAGGAGTTCGTCTCGGCAGTCAAGCAGCGGTACGCCTACCACAAGGTCATGCAGGAGATTCGCAAGAAGGGCTACACGCTGGCCGAGGAAGAGGTCACGGAAGACAACCACATCAGGATTCGGGTGCGATCATGGGAGTGACGAAGCGGGACATCGAGATCGTGATCGACGAGGACGGCGGAGTCTCCTTCGAGGTGAAGGGCGCCCCCGGCAAGAAGTGCCTCGACCTCACGAAGGACATCGAGGAGGCGCTCGGCGTGGTGGTCGAGCGGTCCATGACCGCCGAGTACTACCAGCAGGAGACCACCGGCCAGACCATCAAGGTCGGCGACGAGTAGGTGCCCATGGGGCGAGCTCTCCCCACGCGGGACCGGGTGCGGCTGCGGGAGCGGCTGTTCCGATACCCCGAGGTGATCCTGCCCCTTGAGTGGCCGCGCTGGAGTCGGGCGGCCGAGATCAAGGTGGGGTTCTGGGAGTCTCTCGGGGTGTGGCGCGGCGGGACGCTGACCGAGCCGGTGTCGTTGGGGCCGTATCACGGGGGGCCGTGCATCGCCCGCTATCTGGACGCGCGGACGCCCCGCATTGGCGCCACGGCGCGTGACATCCGGTTCTTCCGGCCGCGGCGGACGGTGGGCATGAACGTGGAGGACAACCCCGCCTTCTCGGGGATCCGGGCGGACGGGTCGGTGCTGCGCCCCCACCGGGCGTTCGACGACGAGAAGGACACTCTGCCCGAGGCGGTCGCCAAGGCGGAGGAGCAGCGGGAGGAGACGACGCCCCAGTTCTTTCTGCGCAATGTGGGGCGCGTCGAGCGCCTCGACCATGACGAGCTGGCATGGGAGCGCCGCGAGTCGGAGCTGCAGGGGTTCGACGACCGGGCGCTGGAGGAGGCGCGGCGGCTGCAACGCAACTACACCCCGCCCCCGCTCCTCGAGAAGGCGTCCTACCGGCGCGTGAGCGAGAACGTAAACGAGATGCGGGACCTGATGTTCCGTGTGAAGTGGACCCGGTTCTTCGGGTTTGAGGTCAAGGCCCGGGTCGCGGGGCCCTTGTGGAAGTTCTTTCCTGATGACGCTGCCTTCGAGCGGTTCGGGGGGGAGGGATCGCAGCGGGTGGAGGCGACGCACCCGGCGTCGGATTCGTAACCGATGCTAGGCACGGGGGTTGTCGAGGGGCCCCAGCCGGAGTAGAAGGGGCCGGGCTGCCGGCCGAGGGACGCGGCGCCCGCCTTGCCCTTCCAGCCCCTCGGGAGGCAACACCTTGTCAGGACTCGTGCTCGTCGCTTCCGCGGAGGCGCACATCATCCCCGCCATGGGTTGGGTGGGCCCGTTCGTCGCGTTGCTCCTCTGCATCGCCATCCTCCCCCTGGTCGCCGGTCACTTCTGGCACCGCAACCGCAACAAGGCCATCGTGTCCCTGGCGCTGGCCACGCCCGTCGCTGCCTTCTACCTGGCGCACGGCGCCGGGAGCGAGCTGGTCCACGCGCTGATCGAGTACTTCTCGTTCATCGTGCTGCTCGGCTCCCTCTACACCATCTCAGGCGGTATCCGCCTCAAGGGGGACCTGAAGGCGACCCCTGGAGTGAACACCGCGTTCCTGGCGACAGGGGCGGTCCTCGCCAACTTCCTCGGGACCACCGGCGCCGCCATGCTGTTGATTCGCCCGCTGATGCAGACCAACGCGGAGCGGGAGCACAAGACCCACATCGTTGTCTTCTTCATCTTCCTGGTGGCCAACATCGGAGGGTGTCTGACCCCGCTTGGGGATCCCCCTCTCTTCTTGGGATATCTACGGGGGGTTCCGTTCACCTGGACCTTGTCCCTGTGGCCCGAGTGGCTGACCGCAGTGGGGCTGCTCCTCGGCATCTTCTACCTCTGGGACAAGCGCAAGTATGCCCAGGAGACGAGACAGGCGCTGCACCTCGACGCGACGCGCATCGAGCCGCTGAGCCTGACCGGGAAGGTCAACTTCCTGTTTCTCGCGGGGGTCATCGCCTCCATCCTGTTCCTCGGGGAGCCGGTCCGTGAGATCGCGATGCTCGCCATGGCGGGGCTGTCCATGGCATTGACCCAGAAGGAGATTCGCAAGGCCAACCACTTCGACTTCGAGGCGATCACCGAGGTGGCGGTGCTGTTCATCGGCATCTTCATCACGATGATCCCGGCCCTGAGCCTGCTGAAGGCGGAGGGTGCCGCCCTCGGCATCGACGTGCAGTGGAAGTTCTTCTGGGGGACGGGGCTCCTGTCGTCCTTCCTGGACAACGCGCCCACCTATCTGGCGTTCGGCTCCTTGGCGCAGGGGCTGACTGGCGCAGAGGGCTTCGCCGCGCTGTCCGCGCAGGCGCCCGACATCCTGACGGCGATCTCCGTGGGGGCGGTGTTCATGGGGGCGAACACCTACATCGGCAATGGGCCCAACTTCATGGTGCGGGCCATCGCCAGCGCCCCGGGGCCCTACCAGGTGAAGATGCCCGAGTTCTTCGGATACATGGCCTGGTCGACCCTGGTGCTGATCCCCGTGTTCTTGCTCATCACGGTGTTGTTCTTCCTCTGAGGTGCGGTGAGAGATGCTCGGGACGCTGCTCTCTGGACGTGTCGCGGTCGTGACCGGCGCAAACTGCGGCATCGGCAAGGAGATCGCCCGCGGGCTGGCGCGCCTCGGGGCGCGGGTTGTGCTGGCGTGCCGGAGCGAGGTCCGCGGGGAGGGGGCGGTCGCGGAGATCGCCGCCGAGACGGGGAGCGACGCGCTCGAGCTTCAGGTCGTAGACTTGTCGAGTCAGGTGTCGACGCGGGCGTTCGTGGAGCGGCTCCGGGAGAGGTTCACGAGGATTGACGTCCTTGTGAACAACGCGTCGGTGTGGCCAGAGGCACGTGAGGTCAGCGCGGACGGCATCGAGCGGACGTGGGCTACCAACGTCCTGGCCTACTATCTGCTGATGACCCTGCTGTCTGATCGCCTGGAGGCTTCCGGGGCGGGTCGAATCGTCAACGTGGCGTCGGACTTCGCTGGCGGCCTCGACCTGGACGACCCGGAGCTGGAGTCTCGCCCGTGGAACGGCACGACTGCCTACCGCCAGAGCAAGCAGGCGGAGCGCATGTTGTCGTGGGGCATGGCCGAGAGACTCCAGGGCGTCACGGTCAACGCGTGCCACCCGGGGAGCGTCGACACGCAGCTCTTCCGCTATCAGTCCGGGCTCCTCGGCCTCGCCATGACGGGCTGGGCCAAGGTGCGCGGCAAGACGCCCGAGCAAGGCGCGGACACGCCGCTGTGGCTCGCCACGTCTCCGGAGGTGGGAGGGCTGACCGGGCGGTACTGGGTGGGACGCCGGGAGGTGGCCTGCAAGTTCCGGGACTACGAGGCGACCGAGCGGCTGCTCGCGCTGTGCGCTGCGCAGGTCTCTGAGACTGCTTGACGGTGGCTTCAGAAGTCGATGATCTGGCGATAGATCATCGTGGGGCCGAACTGCCCGTCCACCCAGCTCAGGTCATCTCCGTCGACGGGGGAGCTGTAGTTGTAGACCAGGACGCGGGAGTCTGACTCTCGGACGAGCCCTGGGAAGCAGGTGTCTCCTCGTGAGGGGAGATCGAGGACGTGATCGACGGTCAGGGAGACTGGATCTACGCGCCAGAGGGCGCAGCGCTTCGGGAGCTTCCAGTAGGCGAGCTGATACTCCTGGTGGCGCTTCTGGGGCGGGAGGTCATCGAGACCGAGATCGTATGCGCCGGTCTCGGAGACGTTCCGCCGGGCGATGAGCCAGACGTCCGGGCCCTGGCGAAAGACCAGGGGGGAGTCAAACTTGCGCGGGTCGTGGACGCACTTCCAGTCTCCGGGTGAATTCGGCTCGGCACGGCAGATCTTGGAGCCGTAGCCGGTCTCGTCGCCCGCCTCGTTGCGGGTGACTGCGATGACCGTGCCGTCGTCCAGGATCTCCAGATCGGTCTCAGAGCCCCCGCCCGTCTGGACTACCGGCTGATTGGGGACCATGGGGGTCCAGGTGTCGCCGTCCTCGGTGGTGAGCCAGTGGATGGAGATGGGCTCTGCCCCCTCGTCGTAGATGTTACCCCCGCCCGTGTATCCGATCATGTGAGGGGTGCCCTTTATGACCTTGGTGCGCCACGGGATGAAGGTGTCGTCTGCGAACCAGGTGGGCTCGGTCCACTGGCCCGGAGCGATCAGTCGCGTGACCATGGCCCCCTGCGGCTCGAAGTCGAGGACGCTCGCGCCGAGCACGGCGAAGGTGAGGCGCAGCTCGCCCTTCCACGACAGGAAGCGTGGCTCCCGCAGGTCGGTGCCGCGGGCGAAGGTGCCCTCCCACCGCCAGGATTGCTCGTCGGTGGTGCTGACCACGTGGAGCTTGACGTCGGGGCTGGCGAAGTGGGTCGGGGCCGTACGGAAGGCCAGATAGAGGCGGCCCTCGTGGCGCACGATGTCGAGGTTGTTGTTGGCGTTGTCGGGAGCGACCTCCGGAGGGAGGCCCGCGGAGGGGACCACCTGGCGCAGATCCTCGACCTGTGGGGCGGGTTCGGCGGTGACGTCGGCCGAGGCGTCGCTGCCCGAGCCGGCGTCACCAGTTGCGTCGGCCGCGTCGTGAGCGACGGTGGCGCCGCCGTCGGTCGTCGCCTGCGGGGAGCCCTCGCTGGTGGCGCAGGCCAACAGGAGCACAAGGAGCCAGGGGGCGTGTCTCATGGGTCTGCTCGCGTCGCGGTCGGTTGTGCCCTATGATGCCCGCCGCAACCCTCCAAGGGAAGGACGGAGATGTACTCGAAGCGGACGAAGATCGTGGCGACCATCGGCCCCGCCAGCCGCGAGCCGGCGGTGCTGGAGCGGCTCATCGAGGGTGGGGTCAACGTGGTGCGCCTCAACTTCAGCCACGGCACCGCAGACGACCACCGGGCGGTGGCCGCAAACGTGCGGCGCGTCGCGGAGCGGCTCGGGCGCACCGTCGCCATCCTCCAGGACCTGCAGGGGCCCAAGATCCGGGTGGGGCGCTTCGGAGCGGGGCGCGTGCTCTTGGCGGAGGGCGCGCCCTTCGTGATCACCGCAGACCCGGTGGTGGGCGACGAGGGGCGGGTCAGCGTGTCCTACAAGGATCTGGCCGGCGACGTGAAGCCGGGGCAGGAGCTGCTCCTCGACGACGGGCGCCTGCGCCTGCGGGTCGAGCGCGTGAGCGGGGGCGACGTACACACGGTCGTCGAGGTGGGAGGGCCGCTCTCCGACCACAAGGGGGTCAACATCCCTGGGGCGGACCTGTCCATCCCCGCGCTGACGGAGAAGGACGTCGCCGACCTCGCGGTGGGCGAGAGCATCGAGGTGGACTGGGTGGCGGTGAGCTTCGTGCGCACCCGCGACGACGTGCTGGTGGCGCGGGACCACATGGCGCGGGTGGGGTCCACGGCGCGCCTGGTGGCGAAGATCGAGAAGCCCGGCGCCGTCGCCCGCTTCGGTGAGATCCTGGAGGTGGTCGATGGGGTCATGGTGGCGCGGGGAGACCTGGGCGTCGAGATGCCCCCGGAAGAGGTGCCCGTCATCCAGAAGCGCCTCATCGCCATGACGCGGGCTGCCGGCAAGCCCGTGATCACCGCGACCCAGATGCTGGAGTCGATGATCCACTCACCGCGACCGACCCGCGCCGAGGCGTCGGACGTCGCCAACGCCATCTTCGACGGCACCGACGCCGTGATGCTCTCCGCAGAGACGGCGTCCGGAGACTGGCCTGCGGAGGCCGTGCAGATGATGCAGCGGGTGGCCGTGCAGGTGGAGCTGGCGCCGGAGTTCCAATCGCGGCAGGTGGCGACCCGCCCGACGCCGCTCGCAAACACCCAGGACGCCATCTCGCTGGCGGCGGTGGAGGTCGCCTGCTCGGTGGGGGCCGCGGCCATCGTGACCTTCACCCTCGGCGGGTCCTCCGCGTGGCGCATCGCGCGCAACCGCCCTCCCATGCCCGTGCTGGCGCTGACGCCCGACCCGCGGGTGCGAAACCAGCTCGCCCTCGCGTTCGGGGTCTACCCGCGCCTCACCCGCGAGGCCCGCGACACGGACGACATGGTGGCCCTCGCCGTCGAGGAGGTGCAGCGCGCCGGCCTCGTTCGGTACGGCGACCGCGTGGTGATCACCGCGGGGGTCCCGCTGGAGCACCGCGGCATCACGAACCTGCTGCGCGTCGAGCGGGTGCACGGGCCGTGAGCGTGGAGTGCCTGCCGGCATCGGCGCTCGCGGCGCTGCACGCGGCGCTGGACTTGGCCGCCCGAGAGTCGGCGTCGGTGCCGCGAGGGGCGCTGGGGGCCGCGGATCTGGTCAGTCTGATTGGCGGCTTCTATCGCGCCGAGGCCCTGGCGCAAGACGCCCTGGAGCGAGCCGCGGAGCAGGTTCCGGTCGAGTTTCGGGGAGAGCTCGCGGACCAGATCGCCGACGAAGGCCGCCACGTCGCCCTGTTCGCGTCCTGGCTCGACGCCCTGCCGGACGTGGTGCTCCCCGCCCCGACGGTGCGCCAGCCCGAGCACTGGTTCGTGTCGCTTCTCTTCAACGAGCTGGCCGGCCACTGCCAGTTCCACACGCTTGCCGCGCTGCTCGACGGGGAGCGGCGAAGCGCCGTGCTCCACGTCCTCGGCGAGGAGAGAGTCCACGTGGTGCGCCTCGCCGGCTGGCTCGCGGGGTCCGAGGCCGTGCAGGTGAGCGCCCACCGCTTCTGCCGCGCCCTGTCGGGCCGCATGCGCCAGTTCTTCCCGCGCGAGGAGCTGGCCCCGGTCCGCGCGGCGCTGCGCGAGGTCATCGCGCGGCTGGTCACCGAGGTGGCTGGGGTGGTGGGGGGCGTCAGAGACGCGGCGCAAGTTGGGCGGTGATGGGGTGACCGTACCGGGGGATCGTCCGCGCTGGGAGGTCGGACCATGAGGGAGTGCCAGGAGGCCGACACCGGCGGCATCTGCGCCGGTGCTGCCTGCGCAGACTGGCGCGTGGGTCTCGCCCGAACCAGGCGGGAGCGTCACGTCGGCTTCCGTCTGGCCCGCGCGCCCGGGTGACCCACTCCGCCCCTCAGTCATCGCGCCCCTCGATCTCTGCCAGGACCGCCTGCCGTGGCCGTCCGATGGCCCGCCTGCTCGCGTCGACGATGCGGCGGCGCCCCTCCGGAGATGCTCCGTCCGGCAGGGGCGGCGTCTGAACGAGGCAGGGCGCCAGGGTACGCCCCCCGATGGTCGGGCGGACCACCGCCTGGTAGGGCGGCAGGCGGACGAGCGCCTGTGCCAGGCTCGGGTCGCCGAGGGTCTGCGCGATCACGTCCGCGTCACAGACTCCGAGGCCGAACGCCACCACGGTCCCCACGTTGCCGAGGACCGCGGCCCGCACACCCTCTGGCACCTGCGCCAGGTTCTGGTTCGCCATGGTGAGGCGCAAGCCATACTTGCGCGCCTCCGCCAGGAGCTCCGCCATGCTCGGCGTCACAAGCGTCTGGAACTCGTCGGCCAGGAGGTGGAAGGGGCGGCGCTCTGCCGCCGGCAGGTCCTCGCGGCTCAAGGCGGCGAGCAGCGCCCGCATGATCACCACCATACCGAGCAGCCGCGTGTTCAGCCCGCCAAGGCGACCCTTGGGAAGCCGCACCACGAGGACCCGGCCCTCGTCCATCAAGGCGCGCAGGTCGAAGGAGCTGCGTTTCTGGCCCACGATGGGCGTGATGAACTCGTTGGACACGAAGGACGTGAGCTTCGAGCTGACGTAGGCCGCCATGTTGACGAGCCCCGTGTCGCCCGTCGCCCGCTCCGCGATCTGCCGCCAGAAGGCGGCCGCTCGCCCGTCGCGGGTACGCCGGAGCACGCCGTCGCGGAAGCTCCCGTCCACGAAGAAGCGCTCGAGCAGGGTGATGTCCACGGTCGTCTTGGGGTCGCCGAACATGGCGAGGAAGGCGTACCGGAAGTACTGCTCGAAGATGGGGCCCGCCACGAGCCGCATCTCGTAGAGCTGGTCCAGGATGGCGAGCACCTCGTTGATCACAAAGGACTTCTGCTCCGGCCGCGCCGGGTCGTGCTCCATCAGGTTCAGCCCCACAGGACGCTCCACGTCGGTCGGGTCGAACACGAGCACGTCGTCGGCCCTGTGCGCCGGGATGCGCTCGAGCAGTGCGTCCGCGAGGTCGCCGTGGGGGTCGATGAGCGCCACGCCGTGGCCCTCCGCGATGCGCCCGAGGGCGATCCGAAGGAGCAGCGTGCTCTTGCCCGTCCCTGTGCGCCCGACCAGGTAGGTGTGGAGCGACGCGTCGGCGTCGGACTGGCGCAGCGGCCGGCGGATCCCGCACACCGACGTCATCCCGAGCCGCACACCATGAGTCTCCGGCAGGTCCGCCGGTGCGGGCAGAGCGGGGCCGGCCAGGGCGTCGATGGACCGGACCGGCAGGCGGATGGCCAGCGACGCGGTAACGGGGTCTACGAGCCGCCGCGCGCGGGCGAGCTCCGGTGGGGCAAGACTGGGTTCCCAGGCGATCATCGCTCCCGCCGTCAGGTTGGCCAGCGCGAGGGGAATCGCAGGCCCCCGCGCCTCGTGCCAGCAGAAGCCACCTCGCGGCTGCCCGGGGGCGTCGACGGGCCCTCGCTCGGCCAGGATCATCAGCCCCTCGTACCCGGCCACGGCGCTCCCGACGGCGTGGACCAGGTCGTCGCGGATGGGGCCGTCGGAGGCGAGGTGGACCCGTTGCTCGAAGCAACGGCCCCGAGCGCCGACACAGGACGTCTCGGCAGTCGTCGCCCCGGTCGGCGCCAGGGTCGCCGCGAACAGGGTGGCCTCCTCTCGGGACGCGAGCGCACCGAGCACACGGGACAGGTCGTCGGCACGGAGCCGGAAGGGCTGCACGCGGTAGGCGCCGGTGCGCGGCTCCTTGGCCTCTTGCTGAAAGAGCTCGCCCACGGACTCGAAGGGGAAGGGACCGAGCAGGGCCGCGGCCTCGCTCACGTCGTCCACTGGGCGCCACTCCAGGGTCTCCGCCATGGCGAGGATCCGCGCGCGCAGGTCCCCCCAGGCGTCGTCGAGCAGCGTGGCAACGGCGCTCGGGTCTGGGTCTACCGCAAGGATGGCGAGCGCCACTGCGGTGGGGCGACCGACCCCTCGGGGCTTCGTGAGCCGGAGCTGGAACCGCAGCCGCTCGTCTCGCGTGGCGAGGAAGTCGAGGAGACCCCACCAGGTGTGGAACGCCGCCTCGAGCCCGGCCGGAGGCTGGATGGGTCGCCCCTCGGCGGCGTCGAGGGATGCGCCGCCTACCCGGCGGGCCAGTGTGGCCTCGAGTCGGAGTGTGAAGACTCCCGTGGCCCGCTCGCGCTCGGCGCCCTGCAGGGGAGTCGCATGATCGACGAGGCTCAGGTGGCCCCGGCCGCGGCGTAGCGGGGGCGGCGCTTCACCTCGACCCGTCGAGATCCGGCAGTGGGGCTTGGGTGGGAGGAGCTCGCCCGTCTCGGAGGCAGGCAGCTCCGGCTGGCGCGGAGTGTCCAGGTTCATGGCATGTTCTCCGTGAGTGGGGGCAGGTGCCGTCGCGTGGGGTGTGAGGACCGAGCGGTTGGTCTGGTCGATGATGGTGCGCGCCTCGGCTATTGCGGTGTCCCCCCCTCCTGGCCTACCAGGCAGTGACGGCCCGCGCCGCGCTCCAGGCGCCGCCCTGCCCCGAGTTGCCAGCACGGACGCGCCAGTAGTAGCTGCCAGGCATGATCGCGATGGTCCGAGACGTGGTGGAGGCCGCGGCGTTGTAGGCGCACCCCGTGCAGCTCTCGGAGAGGGTGGTGAGCGTGCCCACCTGGAGCCGGTAGCTCGTCGCCCCCTGGATGGGCAGCCATGAGAACGTCGCCTGCTTGGCGTTGACGGTCGCCTTGCTGGCCGGCGACTGGAGCGCCGGCGCCGGGAACGGCGGGTACGCGTAGGTCAGCGGGTTCAGGGTGGTCTTCGTGTTGTCCGCGGTGGGGAGGGCAAGCGAGGTGTTGTTGCCCACGCGGAACTCCACGTGCAGGTGGGTGCCTGTGGATGAGCAGCCGCCGCCGACCACGCTCGCCGTCGTGCCCAGGTAGTCACCCATCTTCACGGCGCTGCCGACGGGCAGCGTGGTGCGGTTGCTCATGTGGGCGGCGATGAACGTGTTCTTGCCGTCGAAGATCGCCACCTTGCCACAGGCGCTCGTGTTCGCCGTGATGGTGCCCGACACCGGGGAACGCACCTTGGTCACGTTCGTGACGACGCCCCCAATGTCGATGCCCGCGTGGACCTTGTTGGGCTGGTAGCTCTGCGTGATCTTGTAGGTGCCGCCCAAGATCAAGTTCATCAGCTCGGAGCTGGTGAGCTCTCCCTCGAGGGTGGCGAGGTCGCCGAGGTCGCCCTCCTCGGGCGGCTCGCAGCCGGCGAACACGAGCAGGGCCAGCATCATGGTAGCGAAGGTCTTCATCACGTTCCTCCGTGTGACCGCTCCGGGCCACGGGTCGGGTGCGGGCCGGCCCGCGCACCGTGCGCGGCTGGTCCGTCCCCGAATGGGGCGACGCGGCGGGCGGGCGCCCGACCGCGCCGCGGAGGGGGGCTACAAGTAGCTGAGGGGGTTCACGAACTTCGACGGCCACGCCGGGTCCGTGTACTTGCCGTCGAAGCACGTGCCGTTGCTGCATGCGCCCGAGACGCTGCAGTTCGGGAGCGCGCCGCGCTGCGCCGTGGACGCGTATGGGGCGTTCCAGACCGCGAAGTGCAGGTGGGGCGACGTGATCGCGGCGATGGTGCCGAGCTTCTGGCCCGCCTTCACGGTCGCCCCGGTCGACACCGAGGAGTTGACGTGCATGTACTGGGTCACGTAGGCCGCGCCGCTCGCGTCCTTGTGCTCGACGAGGATGGCGCTGCCCCAGCCGGCACCCGCCGAGTACACGAGCTTCACCGTGCCCGCTGCCGAGGCCTTCACCACGGTCCCGGCGCTCGCCTTCAGGTCGACGCCCGTGTGCTTCTTGTAGGGCCCGGCCTGCCCGTTCGACAGCTTCTGCGGGCAGCGGTTGTACGTCCACGTGCTGCCGAACCCGAAGCCGCTCTGCGTGCAGGACGCCAGCGGGCACAGGAGCTTCGGGATGCTCGCCGCCCCCTCCTGGGTCGCGAGGTCGTGCGACGCGGCGTCGCCGTCGACGGCGGGGACATCGCACGCGGCCAGGAACAGGGCACCCGCGAACAGAACGAGAGTTCGCCAACGCTTCATGGGTCTCCTCCGTGGGTCTGCTGCCCCGACGAACACCGCCGGGTCATGGCTGCATGGATTGCCAGCGGCGTGCCAGCGCGTGGCGGAGACCTGACGATATGAAACACATGCATGATTTCATAATGTTACGAGACAGTCGCCTGATAAGTTGGACGCATCCCCACCCGCCCCGCACCCCTGCGTGCGGTACGCTGGAGTCGCATGCGCGGTTCGCGTTCGGTTCGGTCGAACCGCACGGCTGAACCATGAGCCAAGGGGTCGCACGCCGACTCTGATGCCCAAGGCGAGGAACGAGCCTCGGAGCAACGGCCTTGAACGGAACGAACCCTATGGCATCCTACGCCATATGAAGGCTCGGCTTCTCTACCGCTTCAAGGGCAGCCAAGACGACGTCACCGTCGAGATGGTCCTCTGAAGCCTGCCCGGCCTGAGGGTACGGGCTCGCCCCGTTCGCAGGGCGTGAAGTACCGGCTGTACTGCGCTCGGCCGGGTCAATGCGTCGTGCGATACGACAACGAGCGGGGCAAGGGCGACCACCGTCACTACGGCGACGACGAAGAGCCCTACGACTTCACGTCGCTCGACCAGCTGATCGAGGACTTCGTGACGGACTGCGAGCGTCTGACCAGATGGAGGTGGAGACCATGAAGCGCATCGAGATCGAGGTGCAGTCGCCCGCGGCAGCCCTCGCAGCCTTCGCTGAAGCATGGACACGCAGCGAGTCAGGTGCGAACGTGACACCCCGGCTCGCCTTTGGCAGCCTGCGGGAGCTCTTCGCCGCAATCACCGAGCGGCGCCTCGAGCTCCTTCGCTTCGTCGCCCGCACGGAGGGTCTGAGCATCCGGCAGCTCGCGAAGCACCTGGAGCGCGACTACAAGAACGTCCACGTGGACGTGACCCAGCTCGTGGAGCTGGGCCTCCTGGAGCGTGACACGCAGGGGCACCTCTCCGCCCCGTTCGACGAGATCGTCATCCGCGCCGAGCTCCGCCACGCCGCTTGATGCTCGGAGTGGACCGCGCCGACGCTGGCGGGCGCCGCGGTCGGTGTCTGCCTCGGCCTTCCCCTCGCGGCTGGGTCTTGACGGCCAACGGCGAGCCGTGTTTGCATCGGGTCTTCGTGGGACGGGAGTGGCATGGGTGGATCGCGTACCGGGGGTCGCCAGCAACATCACGAAGGGAGACGCGCCATGAGAGAAGGACGCGATGCCCGGGGCCATGGCGCGATGGGCGTCGAACGTCGCGAGGCGCCGGGAGGGATGCCCGAGGCGGAGAGACGCCAGAGGACCGTTCAGGACAAGCCGCCGCCGGCGCCCGCGGAGAGCCCGGACGAGCAGAGCGGCCCTGCCCTCACCATCGTGTGCGACTATGACATCCGGCGGATCGGGCTGCGTTACGACCTCTGGAAGGAGTTTGACCAGCGCAAGGCAGTCAAGCTCGGCCGGCTCGTCTTCGCGAGGCCTGGCACCGAGGAGCGCCAGGTGCTGGCGCCCGTCGTGTCGGCGCAGGAGGGCAACGAGACGGTCACATTCAGGATGCCCGGCGCTGGCGGCGTCAGGTTGACCCCGGGCCCCTACGCAGCGTCGAGGCCAGCCGGCTGGCTCCGGGTGATCGTCGGCGGCGTGGAGCGGAGCGGGCAGGTCACAGTGACGCAGGACGAGGTCAAGGAGGGGGTCTGCATCCAGCTCGGGCACTACGTGCTGCTGCTGCTTCACCTGGCGCCGAGGCGGCGGTGCTCAACGGCAGCGGATACCATCCTCGGGGAGAGCTGCGAGGTGAACGACCTCCGGCGTCGGATTCGGGACGTGAAAGACGCCACGAGTCCAGTGCTGCTCGTCGGGGAGCCTGGGACGGGGAAGGAGCTGGTCGCTCGCGCAGTGCATGATCTGTCGAGTAGATCCAAGAAGCCCTACCTGCCCCTGAACTGCGCGGCGATTCAAGAGGGCGTGGCAGGGTCGGAACTCTTCGGCCACGTGCGAGGCTCCTTCACCGGCGCAGCGAAGGACAGGAAAGGCGCGTTTCAATCGGCGGCCGATGGGACGGTCTTTCTTGACGAGATTGACAAGCTCTCTAAAGAGCTGCAGCCGATGCTGCTCCGCGCCATCTCGGACAGCCCGGAATTCACCCCAGTCGGGTCCGAGAAACCACTCCCCGTGAAGTGCCGCGCCGTTGCCGCCGCAAACGACGACTTGGCGCACCTCGTCCGGCAGCGAAAGTTCCCCAAGGCGCTATTCACCCGACTCGCAACATTTGTCGTCAAGATGCCGCCGCTGCGATCCAGACGGCCCGACATTGCCCCGCTGTTCGTGCACTACCTGCGAATGGGTGCTGGAGCCTCCGAGAACAATCTTTGGGATCCGTGTTTCGAACCGGAGAACCCTGACGAGGCAACCCTCCCGCCCCTGCTCCCGGAGGATGTCCTCAAGCTGTTGAGCTTCGACTGGCCCGGAAACGTTCGTCAGCTCAAGGGGGCAGCCGAAGCAGCCTGGCACCGCGACCGTGTCCGGGGCAGGCGACTGGATGTCTCTCAGCTCATCGCTGAACAGACGGCGGCATACGCGGCCTCGACCAACAAGACGACATCGACGGGAGAGTCGATCACGGGCAGTGGCGAGACCCGCCAGGAGCCAGGGAATCTCCAACTCGACGCCTACAAGCAGCTTGATCGGGAGCAGATCAGAGCCGCTTGGGAGGCTACGAAAGGCAAGGAGCAGCGATACTTGGCGACTGCGAACCTCCTCGGCATACCGTACTCGCCCCAGTTCAAGTCCTTCGTGTACCGCACCTTCGAGAAGCCGAATCAGGGCCCGTAGCAAAGGCAGAGCACCCTGCACCGAACCAAATCGTACGGTACGGCGAACCGTGTACGGCGGGGTTCCGGCCAGAGATGGCGACTCACTCGGGGACCGCTTCGCGCCGCCTCGACCGAAGAAACATCGTGAGTACGCAGCGTTGCGAGCCACTTCGCGCTGGCACGTCGTCCCCGAGGTCGCCTGGCACGGGCCATGCTCTGTCTGCCAGCACCAGACAGGGCGGTCGCAGCCGGGTGGTTGCGCTTCTCCCTGCCACGGCTTCGGTGGAGACCGGAAGGAGAGACCGCATGATGTCCCGACATTTGACTCTGGCGCCCGCGCCTGGCGCCGCGCAGCCGAGCGGCGCGGCCGCCGAGAGTGGACGCCCTGTCGCGTCCTTCGGCCTCGCGTTCGTGTGGCGAGTCCTGCTCGCCATCGCTCTCTTCGCCTTCGTCGCGGGGTGCGACGGCGAGGGCGGGGGCTACGGCATCGAGGGTGACGCCGCCGACGAGCAGCCGGAGGAGACCGCGACGCCGTACGACAACCTGTACGCCAAGCTGACCTCCGTGTCCTCGTTCTTCTCGCAGAACAACACGAGCTGGGCCTGCAATGGGCTCGGGACCTGCTCCAACACGACCATCGGCACGTGTGGAACGAAGACCCCCGCCGGGTGCGCGATCACGGCCGCCGCCATGGCGCTGAAGGCCCGGGGCGCGTCCGTGAACCCGGGGACCCTCAACACCTACCTCAAGAACAACGGCGGCTACGCCTCCGGCTGCAGCGTGTACTGGGCCAAGGTGGCCGACTTCGACGGATCGGGCGGGCTGAAGTGGAAGGGCACGGGCTCGCTCACCACGGTCTCGGCGCTCAAGAGCCTGCTCGACGCCGGGTCGCTCGTCGTCGCCAAGTCCAACCGCTTCACGAACCACTGGGTGGTCGTCAGCGGGTACGGGAGCACCGGCACTTCGTGGAGCCACTTCACCTACCTGGACCCCTGGGACACCACCGCGACCACCCGCAAGCTGGGCGATGGGTGGGTCGGCTCCGGTGCCGTTACACGCATCTACTACTGAGCCAGGCACTACGGGGGGGCAGCCCCACTTGCCGGCCGCCCCCCAAGAGACCCACCAGCCTCCCCGCCTCGTCCCTCCAGACTCTGCACCACATTTCCTCTACCCCGCTCACCCGTGATCGGCTATCGTCGGGAGGCGAACCCGACGCTCGTGAGGGGGTCTCCGAGGCCGAGGGGCGTGATGGTCCTCGCATCGTGGGGAGGTGGCCGTGTTCGAGAGCGACGCCTTGTGTGATACGTGTGCCCAGCCGCGCGCCGAGCACGTCACCGAGTGTGCCCCGGTGCCTTCGGAGGCGGCCGAGCGTCGCATCCTGTCCCTGAAGCCTGGGAGCCTGGTCGCTGAAGAGCAATACAAGGTGGTGCGCATGCTCGGGGAGGGAGGCTTCGCGTTCGTGTACCTCGCCGTCCATTGGGAGACGGGCGCGCGGGTCGCGCTCAAGGAGTTCTTCCCCGACGAGGGCGTGAATCGCGGCAAGGACGGCCTCCGCGTCACTCCCAACAATTCCACCGAGTTCGCCGAGCAGCTTGGGAAGTTCTTCAATGAGGCCGAGCGGGGGAAGGCGCTGCCGCCGCACGAGAACCTCATGCCGGTCCTCGACATCGTGCAGGACCATGGCACGGCGTACATCGTGATGCCCTACGAGGACGGGAGGGACGCCGAGGCGTGGTGCGAGGAGCAGGCCAAGGCAGGGAAGCGCGTGCCGGTGAAAGAGGCGGTCGGACTCGCGCTCGACGTTCTCACCGCCTTGCACGTCATTGACGGGACAAGGCACCTCGTCCACCAGGACGTGAAGCCGCGGAACGTGTACGTCCGCAAGGGCGAGAACAAGCCCGCGCGGCTCATGGACTTCGGCGCCGCACGCCTGGAGGTCGGCCCTGGGGGCTCAGAGACGGCCACGCGCTTTCGCAGCGAGGGCTACGCGGCGCCGGAGCAGTACGTCGAGAAGTACAGTAAGGAGGGCGTCAAAGAGGGCGACCGGCTCGGCCCCTGGACTGACGTCTACGGGGTGGGCGCCACCCTCTGGAGGCTGCTTTCGGGAAAGCAGCCGACCGCCAGCGTGCTGCGTGCCCGCTCCCCTGAAAAGATGCGTCCCCTCGCCGTCGAGTGCGGCGAGCGCGTGTCGGCGGAGCTGAGCGCGGTCGTCGACATGGCTCTCCGCCTGGATCCTACGCAGCGCTACAAGTCGGCGGCGGCGATGCACCTGGCTCTGCTGACCGCGTGCCCTGGGGTGGGCCGCTCGCGGCTGCCACGCCGATCAGCGGTCGAGGTGCTGCCCGCTGAGATGCTGGACGCCATGTACCTTGCCCAGGACCCCGGGAGCTTCGTGCCGTCGTCGGACCGCATCGAGATGATCTGCGTCAAAGCCGGGACCCTGAGGAGAGGCGAGCGAGGCGGAAGCGTCCGGCTCTCCCGGCCATTCGCGCTTGGCGCCGTCCCCTTGACCTGGACCGTGTGGGAGGCGATCACCGGCCTTGATCGACCAGATGATGCGAAGCCCGACCATCCCGTGGTGGGCGTGTCCTGGCTCGAAGCCGTGCAGTTCTGCAACGCGCTGTCGGCCATCGCCGGGCGCACGCCCGTCTATGCTGGCGTCGACGACGGCACGGTGTCGTGGGATCGACGAGCGAATGGCTACCGGCTGCCCACCGAGGCGGAGTGGGAGTACGCATGCCAGGCGCAGAGGAACGCTGGGGCAGGCGGAGCGGACGGGGGCCAGACTCGCGCCCCGAAGGCCGACGACACCCGGCCCGTCGGGGAGGGAGGAGCGAACCCGTGGGGGCTGCACGACATGATCGGGAACGTCGCCGAGTGGTGCTGGGACTGGGCGGCCCCCTACCCGGACCGCGCGGTGGTCGACTGGGCCGGACCGGAGCAGGCGCAACAGCAACAGGGGATGCCACATCGCATCGTTCGGGGGGGCTCCCAGCGCTTCCCGGGCCAGCGCGTGACGTCGGAGTCACGCCGGTACCATGAGCCGGGCAACGGCGCCGCCTCGATCGGGCTGCGGCTCGCGCGAACCGTGTCGTAGGCGAAGCCACCCCGAGGAGCGCTGCCGCGCGGAGGCCTCCTCTCACCCCCGAGAGGAACGACGACCGGCGGCGCGAACGACGGCCCCAGGCTCCGGGCCGCTCCGCTGGCCCTCCGCTGGGGCCGTCGTCTGCGCCGCCTGCTGGCTGGCCTGCTGGTCGTGACCTTGGGCGAGCCGGAAGCCCAGGGTCCCGCGCCGGATCTCGGGCGGGGCCCCGTGCCGGCAGGCCGCCCGGACGCTCCTGGCCGGGCTGCGACAGGAGCCGCCCCGGATGACCCGCTCCGAGCCCGCAGGCGCGCCTGCCGGGTCGACCCGCGCCGCTGGTGGATACGGACCAAGCCAGTCCGAACACCACTCCCACACGTTCCCGAGCGTGTCGTACAGCCCGAGGGCGTTCGGGAGCCTCTGCTTGACCGGGTGGGTCTCGCCGCCGCTGTTCCCCTCATGCCACGCGACGTGGTGGAGCCCGCCGTAGCGCGCGGCGTCCGTTCCCGCCCGGCAGGCGCGCTCCCACTCGGCCTCCGTCGGCAGCCGGGGGCGCAGCCCGGGCACGAGCCCTCCGAGTCGCTCGAGGAAGCGCTGGCAGTCTTCCCAGCTCACGTGCTCGACGGGCCGCTGCGCTCCCTGCTCCGCAAACCGGCTGGGGTTGTCGCGCATGACCGCCGTCCAGAGGGCCTGCGTCACCGGGGTCTCGCCCATCCACCGTAAGTCCTCGCCGTACCCCGTGGCCTGGTACGACTTGGCGGGGGCGGG